>CAYIYR010000011.1:22375-40199 GCA_964367815.1 uncultured Eubacteriales bacterium | reverse complement strand
ATCTTATTCTTATCATGATTTGTTCTGCCAAGATACTCAACATAAATTGTTTGTTTCTCTTCTGAGATTGTCCGATTAATCTCTTGCAGGGTAGCAATTTGAATACCAGTCTCTTCAAATAGCTCTCTTTTTGCACATTCTATTGGCGTTTCGCCAGCTTTGGCTGAGCCACCTGCTGTGGCTTCCCACATTCCAGGAAATAAAGTCTTTTTTATATCACGTTGCATTAGCAAACAAGTATCATCAGACTCATGTTACACTAAGGTGTTACAGACCAAATGATATTGACCTTTTGGAATAATTTGTCCTCTGATTAAGGCTCCGCGACCAATTAATTTGAAGTTTCCATCATAAGCATCCCAAATTTCCATCTAAACAATCTCCTTTTTATAAAAAAAGTCCAATGATTTCATTAGACAATTTCATGTGAATGGTGACCCCAACGAGAATCGAACTCGTGATTAGACCTTGAGAGGGTCTCGTCTTAACCTCTTGACCATGGGGCCGTGCTGCACTATTTTAGCATAACTATAGATGATTTTCAAAAACTTTTTACTATTATTTAGAAAATAGTGCCTTTTAAGTCCTTCCACTTGGTTAAGCACTCATTAATATTGACAAAATACGACTTTGATAGCAAAATATAGAAAACAAGGAGAGTAAGTATGGCCATTTCATTTGGAACATTTATTACGCTAAACTTTGCAGCTTTGATAACATTGTTATTTAAGGTCTTTGCTAAGCGTAAGTTACATCGTGGTAATTGTTATAGTGCTTATGCGCTGGTTTTTACGATTGCTTTTTTTGGCTATCAATGTTTTTACCAGTTGCTTCTTCCTTTATTTGGCAAGAATCCTGCTGACTTTAGTTCCTTGTTTCTTATGTCCATTAAAGTTTTTTCTTATCATTTTTATTTATCTCTATCATTAGAGTTTACCTTTGGCCAGTTTTTGTTCTTAGTTCTTTGTTAGATTATTTTGACTTATGTTTGTTTCTATTCTGCAGCATCAGCCATATTATCAGCAAAAAGAACTTTCGATACATCATATTTAGGCCATAATAGCATTATTTCTACTAAGCAGGTTAATCCGCTTGTTTCTCGCATTTATCTAGTTAACTGTATTTTATCTTGCTAGATGTTCAAATAAAGATATTCTTACACAATGCCAGTCGATGATTAGGTATTTTTTGCTGTAATAATTTTTTTATTGAATGGAGAGGGATTATGAATAATATTTTGACTAGCGTAAAAGCTAAGGTAGAGTTTTCATTCTACACAATTATTATTATCGTGGCGGCAGCGCTCGTATCTGCTCTTCTTTGTTGTGTTGCAAAATATGGTAAGAAAAAATATGTCAGCATTGTTTTGAAGGCTTTTGCTGTCATCTATGTTTTATTAATTAATTTCCGCTTTTTTACCAATGATTCTTTTGTCTACATTATTAATGGTGGCTATTATGGTCAAATTTACTATACCACCTCTGATTACTTAGTTTCCATTCTGCGCTGGGGTCAATATATGTCCTATTGTATTCTTCCCATTGCTGTGTTTTGTAAGAATCGTTGTATTAGAAATGTTTGCATTTATGTGTGTCTGCCTTTTGCTATTGCCATGTCTATCTGTTATACGGCCAACTTACCGTATTTAATTGATGGGAAAGGTGTTCGCTTTTCTCCACCTATTTGGGCTATTAATGGCTTGTTCTGCTTAGAACTTGCGATTGCGATAATGGTTCCATTAGTTTTAAGGATAACGGGGGAACATAAATTCAATGTTAAGAATGGGAAGGAATGGCTTAAATTCCTAGTTTGGACTCCCTTATTAGCCATCTTATTAATGCCTTCATATGAACCACAGAGTTTACTTGGCATTTCTGGTATTCGTAGTGTTGGTGGTTTTGGCCTTGGTCACCTTATTTGGATGGGTTCATCAGTGGCAATTGCACTTGCTCTTTATTATTACTTCCGCTGGAAGGATTACGATACGAGGTTTACTGTCTGTCTTTTATTATCTTTAATGGCTTTTAATCATTATTTGTCCATCGCTCAGATGACATCGATTGCTATCAGCATAACACCGGTTCAATTGTGCAACATTGCTTCAATACTATTCATTTTAGTAATGGTAACAAAATCACGGAAACTATTTAACTTTGTTTTTCTAGCAAATATTGTTGGGACTATTATTGGAATGCTAGGCTCGGGTGATGAAGGACTTTGGAGCGCATTTTGGAGCGTTCGGTTCATGTATCAGCATACAATCGTTCTAATTGTCCCTAGTTTGATGTTCGGATTACGAATCTTTAAACGCTTCACTTTGAAAGATATTGGTGAATTTTTGATTGGAATATTCATTTATTGGTTATTCTGCTTGGCTGCAGGGACATACATCAACTCTTATCCGGAAAAGTTCCAGTGGAGCGCTAACTGGTTTTATATGTTTGATCAGAAGTATGCGCTTGATTATTTCCCGTTATTCGCAAACATTATTAATTATGAAATCAAAATAGGTCGCTGTACATTCTACCCAATCTATCAAATATTGGTTCCAATTGTTTACTCGACTATCTGCATTCTCTTTATGGTTGTCGTTAATTGGTTAACTAGAATCGAAGATGACCGGTTAGTATTGCGAGAGAAAATGTTTGATCTATTAGAGAAACGTGGTTGGCAAATAAATGCCCCACGCCAATTCATTGATTAGGGAGGTTAGAAAATGTTAGAAATAAAGAATTTAACGAAGTGTTATGGCACTAGTGATGTCAAAGCAATTGATAATATGTCACTTACTTTAAAAGAGGGGGAAGTCTTTGGCTTTTTAGGACCAAATGGGGCGGGAAAAAGTACAACTATCAAGTGTGTGGTAGGAATTCTTCCCTATGATGTTGGATCTATTTCTGTCTGTGGAATTGACATTAAGAAAAATCCAATTGCAGCGAAACAAAATATTGGTTATGTCTCTGATAATCATGCTGTATACGAAAGATTAACAGGAAGAGAGTATGTCTGTCATGTTGCAAGTTTATTCGGTGTTGACAAGGAACTAGTTGAACAAAGAAGCGAGAAATATCTAAAGATGTTTAGACTTAAGCAAGCGTTTGATGCTCCTATTAGCACTTATTCTCATGGTATGAAACAGAAGATTAGCGTGATAGCAACCTTAGTTCATGCGCCAAAATTATGGATTCTTGATGAGCCATTGACTGGTCTCGATCCTCAAAGTAGTTATCTACTGAAACAGGCCATGAGAGAGCATGCCAAAGAAGGGAATACGGTTTTCTTTTCTTCACATATTTTAGATGTTGTTGAGAATTTATGCGATCGTGTTTGTATTATCAACAAAGGCAAAGTCGGCGAGATTATTGAAATAGCGGATCTTCACGAAAAGAAGCAATCGCTAGAAAAGTTATTTATTGAAACTATTGGCGAAGGGGAGGAAGAAGTAATTGGGTAAAACACTCAAACTGCTAAAGCTACAGCTAGATTCCCGCTTTGATCTTTTCAAGGTCAAGGGGAAGAAGCTAATGTGGGCAATCATAAAGTATTTAGCCTTAATCGGTTTGATTTATGGCGTTTTTGCTTTGCTTTGGCTGGGCTGTCGCTTCATTGGCTTGGTGTTGAATCTCCAGTTGGTTGCTGTATTACTTCTAACTGTTCAAGTCTTTACCGCGGTGTTTGGTATCGTTGGCATCATTGAAAGTCTATACTTTAATAAAGATAATGAGTTATTAATCGTTTTCCCCGTATCTCCGAATGAAATTTTCTATTCGAAGTTAATCTATATCTATTTACGTGAATTGCTAGTTAATGTTGCTGTGGTATTTCCAGTTTTGCTATCCTTTGGCATTGCCACATCACAACCTTGGAGTTATTTTATAATTCTATTTGTTCTGATACCCATATTGCCAATCCTGCCGATGGCAGTTTCCTTATTATTATCGATTCCTATCGCACTAGTTGTCGCTTTCTTTAAGAAGCATCAACTGTTTGGAGCTCTCTTTATTCTAATTGTAGTAGCGGCTTTTGTCTGGGGTTATGCTTCGGTGATTTCCTTGATAAATGGTAGTTTCAATGTAGCTTCTCAACAAGTTCAAACAATGTTGAAAGTTAATGATTTCATCTACAAATTTGGTGGTAATTGTCTGATTTTTACTTGGTTAGCACAAAGTTTATACAGTCTAGCTAAATTCTATTGGGTGATTGTTTATTTAGGAGCAGGATCTGCTTTGGTGGTCGCTATCTCTTTCCTAATGAAACCTTTCTATTTTGGCTTAGTATTAAAAGCAAATGAAGGTATTGCTAGGAAAAAGATTAAGGTCGGACAATATAAAATCAGAAAGCCTTTTGCAAGTCTATTTTTAAAAGAAGTTAGAACTTCCTTGCGCTCTCCTAATTATATTTTCCAATACTTTACCTTTACTTTATTGATGCCTTTCATTGTCGTTAGTTATGATCGGCTTTTGTTACAATTAGTAGTTAATTCTATTGGACAAGGAATGGTTGCTGGTTCACATGTCCTAATTCTTTGCACTTTAGCAATGCTGAGCAACATTTCTTCATCATCAGCTATTAGTCGGGAGGGCAGTGCTTTTGTTTTGTTAAAAACTAATCCCTGTTCATTCTATAAGATTACTTTTGCGAAAGTCTGCTTTAATGCTGCTTTTACGATTGGAGGCATCATAATTACTGGTGTGATTTGTTGCTTCTATCAAAATGCTTTAGAAATTATCCTCGGTTCCATCGGGGTGGCTTTCTTTGCGATTGGTCATATCTGCATGTGTATTGATGATGATATCTGTAATCCTACTCTCAATTGGTACGATTCTGGTGAGATAAGCAAATTAAGCAAAAACACGATTAAAGCTGTTATTTCGGGCTTGGTAATCGCCTTCATTGTTGGCTTTGCCATGATGCTAGGGACTTCATTGGGGTGGATCTCCTACATTTTATTAATTGTGGTAGGTTTGCTATTTATGGTTTGGCGAGTTGGTGTGTTAACGGTACGCATCTCTTATCGCTACGAACGGACGGAAATGTAAATGAAGAAGGTTATTGCATTAATCTTGATTGTGTTGCCCGTCCTGTTGATTGTAATGATTTCTTTCGCAGGACGTATCTATTCCACTATAACCGTTATTGATGTGGAAAAAGTCAGTTTTGTTGATGAGTTTGAAGTCGATTTGCCGGATGATAAAATCATTGTCATTGATAAAGATGATATTTTTGAGCTAAATGTAGCTGTTAAACCGGAATTGGCATCAAACAAATCAGTCAAGTATGTCAGTATGGATAAATCGATAGCGATAGTCAATTCCCTCGGAGTTATCACTGGCGTAAATTATGGAACTACCCAGATTACTGTTATCACAAATGATGGTGCGTACACTGATACCATCATTGTCAAGGTAGGATCCGTCAATGTAAAGAAGGTTATCATTGAAGGAGTCCAAAATGGATCTCTGACAGAGCTAGCTAATCTGACACTCATCAAAGATGAGCAGTATATGCTGCGGGGAAGTGTTCTTCCCATAACATCCAGTAACAAAAATGTGACCTGGACATGCAGCAATACGGAAATCTGTGAGATTGAAGAGAAAATGGTTGATGGTGTTCGCGTCGCTATTCTCAAAGCAAAGCAGCGAGGAATTTGTGAAGTAACACTAACAAGTGTTGATGGTGGACTAACTAGTGTCCTAAATGTGACAGTAAATGAGGGTGTACCAAAACTTGTTAATAAAGTGGAAACATCCACCGACTATTATTTCAACTCTACCTCAAATATTTACATTGTATACACTGACTCAATTGAATTAAACGATTTAGTAATGATTGATTCGACACTAACTAGAAATAACTTAGTTTTTACGATTCAATCAGGCAATGCTTACGCTTCATTGCCATATAATGGTAGCATTCTTCAATGCAACCAAAAGCGTGAAATTATCACTATTTTAGTGTCAGTAAAAGATACTTCTTATTTAACTTACATTAAAGTGGTGTTTACAAATAGATAAAGAAAACTTAAAGGAAAGGAGAAGAAATATGAGAAAAAGTAGATTAAAGATTATCTTAGGGTCAATTTTCTTACTGATGACGATGATGATCACGGGCTGTGGAACTGGTAATGATAGTAGCAGCACTGATTATTCGCTGATTTTAGTCGCTCCTGGTAATACCAAGACGATTGAACAAGGAAGCAGTCTTCAGCTAACGGCAATGATTGCGCCTGAGCAAAGCGAAACCAAGACTGTGACTTATCAGATTCTTACTGGTTCTTCTATTGCTACTGTTAGTGTTGAAGGCTTGCTAGCAGTAACTGCTACGGCCGAGATAGGCTCTGCAGTCAGTGTTCAAGCTAAATGTGAGGAAAAAACTAGTAATACTTTGAATTTCACAGTTGTCAAAGCTAGTTCAGTATCGGCCACTGCACTGACAATTACTGCAAGTGCGGTTACCGCAACAGCGGGTGAAACAATTACGCTTAATTATTCGGTCACCCCAAGTGATGCTGAAGGTCGAATTGAATATCAACTAACCTCTGGCTCTGGATTAGCAGATTTAGTAGATAACAAAGTCAAGATTAAATCATCCTTAACTAGTGGAGGTGTTATCAAAGTCAGAGCGACTTACGGCTTGAAATACTCTAACGAAATTACGATCAATGTAATTATTCCACTAACGGGAATCCAAATTATTCAGAGTCAAAATATTACCACCGCAAAAGTAGGCGATTCAGTTGGTCTTGATGTTGCTTTCGATCCAACTAATACCACTCAAAATTCAGTTGCTTGGATTTTGAATGAAGGTGCTCATGCTACTATTACTGGCAATGGCGTTCTTACTATTGGAAGTGCTGCAACTTCTGGTGAAATAATTACTGTCACTGCTGCTGTTGGTCTAATAAAGAATACTTATTGTATTGCTGTTATTCCAACATCAATCGTTTTGTCTGCTGATAAATATAGCGCGAAAGCTGCTGATGTTATCACTTTGACTGCGACTCCGAATCCAGTAGGAAATGCCGGTATTGTTAACTATAACATTACTGCTGGTAGTAATCTTGTTACCAAGGAAGGTAACAAATTAACCGTCAAGGAAAATGTTCAAGGTGCGGTCAAAGTAAAAGCTACCATCGCTGGTAGAACGGGATTTGAATCCAATGAAATCTCGATTAATGTCATTATTCCATTAACATCTATCGAGATTACTCAAGAAAGTGGTCTTAACACAGCAAAGATTGGTGAAACGGTTGAGCTAACAGCTAACATTACACCAGCAAACGCAACCGAGAATAGTGTTGCTTGGTCTTTAAATACTGGTGCTCATGCAACCGTTACTAATGCTGGCGTGGTTACCATTCTAAATACTGCAACTTCTGGTGAAGTCATTACAGTGACCGCCACTGTTGGTTCGGTAAGTGATACTTATACAATCACTGTTTTACCAACTTCTATTAATTTAGTTGCTGATAAATATAGCGCCAAAGCTGGTGATGAGATTACTTTAACAGCAACCCCAACGCCAAGTGGAAACCTTGGTACTATTACATATACTTTTGATGCTGGTGAAAGCTTAGTAACAAGAGTCGATAATGTATTAACGGTAAAACCGGGAGTATCTGGAACCGTCAAGGTCAAAGTTACTGCCAACGGAGTGACATCTAATGTTGCTATTATTGAAATAGTCATTCCTGTCGTTTCAATTCAGATTACCCAAACAAGTGATATTAATACTGCCAAAATTGGTGAGACTGTACCTCTAGGAGTTACATTCAATCCAGCTAATACTACTGAGAATGCAGTAGTTTGGTCAGTTAATACTGGTGCTCATGCAACCGTTACTAATGCTGGCGTGGTTACCATTCTAAATACTGCAACTTCTGGTGAAGTCATTACAGTGACCGCCACTGTTGGTTCGGTAAGTGATACTTATACAATCACTGTTTTACCAACTTCTATTAATTTAGTTGCTGATAAATATAGCGCCAAAGCTGGTGATGAGATTACTTTAACAGCAACCCCAACGCCAAGTGGAAACCTTGGTACTATTACATATACTTTTGATGCTGGTGAAAGCTTAGTAACAAGAGTCGATAATGTATTAACGGTAAAACCGGGAGTATCTGGAACCGTCAAGGTCAAAGTTACTGCCAACGGAGTGACATCTAATGTCGCTACTATTGAAATAGATATTCCTGTCGTTTCAATTCAGATTACCCAAGCAAGTGGCATTAATACTGCCAGTTAAGGCGAATCAGTCCAATTAGGAATAACCTACAATCCAACTAATACTACTCAAACAGATGCAGTCTGGTCAGTGAATACTGGTGCCCACGCTAATGTTAGCAATGGTCTTGTTAATATTACTAGTGGCGCCAAATCTGGTGAAGTCATTACTGTTACTGCTACTGTTGGTGAAAAGAGTAATACTTATACTATTACTGTTGTTCCGACACAATTTAGTTTAAGTAGCAATAAAACAAATGCCTTAGCAAATGATGATGTTCAATTAACAATTAATTGCAATCCAACTCTTGATGCTTCTGTAAGCGTAGAGTATGTCATTGTTAGTGGTGGCACATTTATTGAAGATGGAATTGGTTCGGATGGATCATTTACCATCACCAATACAGCCACTAGTGGTTCAATTGTTGTGAAAGTTCAATATGGACCAGAAGGTTCAAAGATTGTTTCAAATGAAGTTGAAATATTTGTTAACAGTTATACTATCAACGTCGAAGGCTATGATGATATTTATATTCTAGCTGATAGCAAGGCTGCAGCCCACGCACTAAGTGTCACTGTATATGATGGATCATATAACGCAATTGCAAATCCACAATTGAGTTTTGAACTTACTACTGGCTCTGACAAAGTCGTTATTACTGATGCAAGCGGTAGCACTGTTTCAACTGTGAAGAAAAACATTCAAGCTGTTAAGTATGGAGATTCTGTTCTGAGAATTACCTTTACGGTTCAAGGAAAGAGTATTTATAAAGATATAAGTATTAAATCTGCTGTTCCACCAGAGGCAATGTCCTTACCAGAGTTAATCTCTTCAAGGGGAAGTGTTGATGCTTCATATCAATATGTGGTAGCAAATAAGTACTATGATATTAATACGCATACAGCAGTTGCTAATTATAAGCTTCCATTTGCGCCAATTATTAGTGGAACAAATTGTTGCACAACTTATAATGCAATATTCACATCAGTTGGTGAAGGAAGTACTGCTGATGGAACCTATAACGCTGATAACTCGATTACTTTCAGCGGAATAGGAAAAGTTAGAGTAACATTCACATCAAATTCTGGCAGTTCCCAAGAAGAATCTGTCTCATATATCTTCAATGTGGTTGATGGATTTGTTGTAACTACATTTGAACAATTAAAAGATGCGATCGAAGCTAGAGATAGTAGTTTAAAAACCAGCAAAATGGTTATTATTGTTGATAGCAAGGTGGCAGGAACTAACAGCTATGCAAATTATGACTTTGGTTACAATATTGTCCCACAATATCTCCAAGCGAATTATGGAAGAATTTGGGATTATACTCAAGCTGGTGCTACTCCTGTAACACTAGCCGATATTGCTGCACTTAAAGCCATGACATTAACTTCTGTCGATGATTTATCTATTGAAGGAAACTATCATTCAATTGATGTCTCATCTTATCCGATGACAATCAATCAGCTTCAGCCAATTAAAGATTCGAATGATGACCAAACATTCTTAGGGTCCACCGAATTTTTAAGCGCTAATGGTGGATTTAACGATACTAATGATGATGCAGTTTCAGCAAAGTTTTCTAATCGACATGGTGCTTTCTTCCATTTTGAAGCATCTAGTAATGAAACTTCATATACGATTTCTATTAGCAATCTCTCAATCATCGGTGAATCTGGATATAATGCTGATGCGAGATTGATGCATACGCAGATTCTCCAAGCTGATGGCACAGTATATATGAGTGCCAAACATACGGCTGCCTTCTATGGCTATACTAAGGGAATAAGAATTAATGCTTCCGAATTTAAGGGACAATGTAATATTCAGTTTAGTAATGTTTCAATTTCTAAATGGTATCAAGGTGTATTTGCTGAATTACTAAGTAGTGGAAGCAAAATGACCAATTCCCAAGTTAAAGATATTTATGGTAATGGTATAGAGATTGAGCGTTCATTATTAGAACTAAATAATATGTTCTATGATCGTATTGGTTGTTTCCCAATAACTCTAGGAATCAATGCCGCTTCTGATGTACAAACCATTGATATGACGGGTAGTGTAGAATTAGGGCCTAATATGATGATTGGTGGTTATCTAAATGGTCAACAAGTTTTACCACCTTACTTCACTACTGATAGTAGTGGTAAGACACAACTTCTCGCTATTCAAGGACAACTATTATCGACATTAGATGGCACAACTTTCAGCGCCGATGCAACAGCCAATGCTGCTATTAAGAATACCATTCTGTCCAGTCTATTTAAAAATTATAATGGGACTACTCATGATGGAATGAGTTTCTTCATTCAAGCTATGCCAGATACTGATAAAGGCGCTATGGTTAATCCAACAACAATTACATTAGACGGAGGTTTGCCGCTTGATGATGGTTCTCACATGTCTGGAGCTACTCCTAGCGATTATGTAGGCATGGTTGGCTTTAGCCTTCAAACGGGTACTGATGGCTATAAGACAATCAAATACATTAAGATTACTCTTCCTCTAGGAACAGGCGTATATGCAAGCATCGTTATTTATAATCAACTATATGATGCTAACGCTTAACTCCGAATTGTCATAGTCGTAATCAAATAACTATTATGGCACACCCTTGGACTTGTCTTGGGGTGTGCTTTTTGTTGAAAATGTATTGAGTAATTAGACAGTTTAACTTATTTGCACTTTTTCTAATTAGGTGTTATAATTAACTATCATTAAGGTAAGGAGGGAAGGTATGCTACTAGATATAGGTTTGTTTGTTACTGTTATCATTGCTATATTATGTTTTTCTCGCCGCGTTAATAATTGGTTCAAGAAATGGTTTTCTAATAAAACTGTTACCAGAGTTGTTACATTAGTTATGCTATTGGTATCTTCCTTTTACTTATTGTTTGCTAGTGTTGATACCACTTCCTATATGAACTTATTCCATGATCTATTCATAAAGTCAGATTTCAAAGATTTATTCACTCAAAAAGAGTTATCTAATCTATTCTTAAATCCAATGGCCTTCGGAGCTTATAATATCGCAATTGTTACGTTCTCATTTTCCCTAGTGGTGATGAGCATTTCAATTGGCAAAGTTTGCCACGCAAAAAAGACAAAAAAGAAAAAGAATAATTATCATGTGGAGAATACACAAATTATTGCTAATACTAGTGTTGCACCACTCTACCTTATTCAAGGGTGCTTTCTTAATTAAATAATTCATTACACGCTATCCATTCCAAATGCATAGAGGTTTTTACCTATACCATTTAAGCGTACTAGTCTTATTGTGTAATTAATTTACTATTTAATGAGGAGCAAGCAATGAAAACAGAGGTTTTGCTGTTAGGCGGAAGCGTACTAATGGCTATTGGCCTATTCTTTTTAGGCAATTTTAAAGTTGGAAAATCAAAACGATTTACGATAGTTTGTAAAATACTATCGCTTTTGATGCTTGCTATTTACTTGCCACGCTTCTTCTCAGAAGATGTAATGAATGATTTTCTCGGTTATCAAGATAGCTTTTTTAGTAAACAGTTGTACTATACGCTGATTCCCTTAAGAGCGTTAACAATGTTGTCTGTTTTGGCTATCATGACCGCACCATGGTTTCAAAAAAAGCATTTGTCCAATATTGTGGCCTTTGTGGCACCAGTCGTCTATATATTTAATATACTTTACTTCGCCGGAAACATTTATGCTTCAATCGGCGTCATAGAAATACCATCGTATTCGATTAGAGAAATTGCCTTTGGATTAGAATGCATCCTAGGTTTCGGCGTTGGTATTATGTATTTAGTTCGTAAATTTATTGATCGTGACTGGAAGCCTGTTGGCAAACAGATACTATTTACAATATTGAGTGCGGTAATTCTGACCGTTCTAGTAATGCCTTATGGAACTCTAGGAAATATCTTTGGCGCTACTGGTGGCATTGCTGATGATTTTAATGGCACTCATTTGCTCATGATATTTATACCCTTTGCGCTTTGCGTGTTTCTTTACCTGATTCTCCGACATAAGAAAATGGAAGATAAACGTTACGTATTGACAATGGGATCTATTATCTGTCTTATTCAGTTCTTCTATTATTTTTCATGGCCATTTAGTATTTCATCGTTACCATTACATCTATGTCATACAGCGACCATCTTAATGTGTATAAGCTTCATCTTTAGAGCCAAACAAGTTTTCTACTTTAATTACTTTATAAATGTTTTGGGCGCCTTATTTGCTGTAATGATGCCTGATGTTTCTGTTGAACTAACAACAAGTGCTGCTGTTCACTTTTGGTTTGAACATATTAGTATTGTAGTTCTACCAATTGTCGCTGTGGCTGTGGGAGTCTTTCCGAGGCCAAATATGAAATCTATTATTTGGTGTATCTTGGTTTTTACAGGATATTACATACTGATATTCTTCCTAAATGGAATTTGGTATGAGTATGGCGCAAACTATTTCTTCATGAATGAAGACAAAATCGTTGATTTTGCAAAGAAAGTAATATCGGAAGGAACGTGGGGCAGTTTTGGAAAAGCTATTGCACATCTTCGAGATGATGTGCGAATGATTCCAATAGGATCGCGTGTGATGCGTGTTTATCCAACCTTCTGGATTAGTATCTATGTCGGTTACACGATATTCGTATTTGTCCAATGGTTAGCTTATTATGGATTCTATCGTGTTGCGGATGATCATTATCACTTACATGTAATTAAAAAGGAGAAAGAGATGGATATGTTGAATTTAAAGAAAATGATGAATAACCGGCGCATAGTTGAGCCGATGTATCCTGATGATGCTGGTGTTGTTAGAATCGAACACTTTACTAAGGTTTATAGTGGCGCTTCAAACAAATCAGTTGATGATTTCTCATTAACAATTCATGGCGGTGAAGTCTATGGCTTCCTAGGACATAATGGTGCAGGTAAATCTACTACGATTAAATCACTAGTTGGTATTCAAACCATTACCGAAGGAACTATATCTGTTTGTGGATTTGATATTGAGAAGCAAGCACTCCAAGCTAAACTAAACATTGGTTATGTATCTGATAACCATGCAGTTTATGAAAAATTGACCGGAAGAGAATATATCAACTATGTTGCAAATCTCTATCTTGTCCCCCAAGAGGAACGTGATGAACGTTTTAAGAAATATGTTAAGATGTTTAACCTTGAGGATGCTATTGATCGGGAGATTAAAGGCTATTCTCATGGTATGAAGCAGAAAATTGTCGTTATTGCCTCTTTGATGCATGATCCTAAGGTTTGGGTTCTTGATGAACCATTAACTGGCTTGGACCCAACTAGTAGTTTCCAAATCAAGGAATGTATGAGAGACCATGCTAACCGGGGTAATATTGTTTTCTTCTCCTCACACGTTATCGAAGTTGTTGAGAAGATTTGTGACAAAATCTGTATTATTGGCCACGGGAAACTAATTGGTGAATGGAATCTTCATGAATTAGAGAAGAGTGGAATGAGTCTAGAACAGCTATATATGAAATATGTAGCAACCCAAAATTTAGTCACCGATGTTGATGGCAAGACTAAAGAAAGTGAAGAGAAGAAAGTCGAAGAAAAGAAAGCCGAATAAGCAGAAAAGGAAAGGGAAGTATGGCACTATATCGAATTAGCATGCTAGTTTTATTGCAACTTGGCAATAAATTCAATCTAGCAAAGAAAGGCCGCAATTCAGTGGCACTAACTATAGCACTATCGGCAGCAGCCTTAGTGGGAATGACCATTGTTTTCATTGGTATTTTCGTGCTATTTAAATCTTTCTTTTACATTCCTTTAACAAGGAACTTTCTATTTTTCTTAATTATTCTTATTCAAATTATGAATATCATTGCTTCAATATCTTCAATGACAACTAGTTTATACAATAGCAAGGACAACCCAATTTTGTTGTCCATGCCAGCTGAACATAGTGAAGTATTCTATAGCAAGTTAATTGTTGCTTATATTAGTGAATACTTTAAAAATTTATTGTTTGTCTTTCCTTTAATGTTGGCTTTTGGCCTGATTACCGGTATGCCATTATGGTTCTATATTGCTGCAATTATTATGACATTTGTGTTACCAGCTATATCTATTTTAATCAGTGCTTTGCTAAGCATTCCTCTAATGTATATATCTAAAGTTTTTAAGAAACTACCTTGGATATATATTTTAGTGATTGTCGGTGTTGCTGTTGGCCTCTTCTTTGGTATTCATTATTTATTAGGATCTTTACCTGATCCAGTAAGATTGAAAGCCATGTACAATGCGGTAATGATTGCTATTGATAAATCGGTAAGCATTATTGCTAATAACTCTCTGTTCTATGTTTGGGTTTCCAATATTGTTTTTGGACTAAATGGTTGGATGTCAGCTTTGTATCTGCTACTTTTGGTAGCGGTATTGTTCACAGCAAATATCTTGTTGTCAAGACCATTGTTCTTCCGTATTGCTTCTCGCTCAGCAGAAAGTGCACGACAGAAAAAACATAAAGGTGTTAATAAAAACAGTAAAACCACTTTTGGGGCTTTCTTAAGTAAAGAAGTCACCCTTTCAACAAGAAATATCGGTGTTTTGATGGAAGAATACGGATTAATTGCATTAATGCCATTTGTTCTATACTTAGTTAATGGTTTCTTAAATGCTCTAGTTCTTTCTCCACTTGGAAAAGTACTTGCAATTGCCATTAATATGATACTTGGCTTAATGTTTATTACTGCTTCTAATCAATCCGCAGCGACATCTCTGAGTAAAGAAGGCGGCGAGTTTGTGCTTTTAAAAACAGCACCATCAAAAACTCAGCTAATAACATGGGCCAAGATGACGACTAATGTTATTGTTAGTACCATTTTCATCATCATTTCCCTAGTAGTAATATGGGCTTTAGATGTTATCTCTCCGCTCATATTGGCACAGATGTTTGTTACTTTTATTATCTGTAATATTGCTCATATCCTTTGGAGTATGCAACTCGACATTAAAAATCCATTAATGAGAGAGTATGCTTCAACTGGTGGCGTTACCGATAATAAAAATGTTAGTAGATCAATTGCTTATGGTCTTGTGATAGCTTTGATTGTCGGAATAGTATCAGCGGTTGCCTATTTTGCACTTTCTCAAACGATTGCTTTTGCGATGGTAACGGCTTTCTCACTACTATTGATGTTGATGCGTCTCTACCTATTTAATTTGAATCTAAAGTGTCTGTTCGCAGACCTTGAGTTCTAGGAGGTAAAGATATGAATAAAAAAACACTGATTATCTTAGCTTTGTTCGTAGCAGCTATAGGAGTTATTCTTACTGGTTTGTTTGGTGAAGACGCTTTCACTGAAGGAATGACCAAAGCTACTTATTGTGAGTTTAATGAAGATTTGGAGAGTATTACTAAAGGTAAAGATGGCCGTAAGTATATGCAAGTTCCCGATGTAGAATTGGGTAACTCTTATACCATCTATCTAAATGAGTACATTAAGTATGATGAGGAAGCTTCTCAAGATGTTGCGGAGATTGCAGTTAGAATGACTACAAATCATCCAGAATATGTAACGCTAAGAAGTACGTTCATTCTGACTTTTAATGCCGTGAGCAGTGTGCTCCCAAATGATTTGACGGTGACGATAGCTATTAGTACTAATGATGGAAGTAATTTAACCGATACCTTATATATCGTTGATGATCCATCAAATATTTCTCAAGGTATGGATCCTGATTTCTAACATTAGTGCTTAATTAATATAGATAAAAAGATTATACGAAATTTATATATAAAAAAGGAGGAAAAAAGAATGAAAAGTCTAAGAAAAAAGCTTCTAGCATTGTTTAGCATATTAGCAATATCAGTGTTAGGAGTAGTGGCCTTGAGTAGTTGCGGCGGCAATGATCTTGTTTACAAAGTCACTTTTTACTATGATTCTACAGAAAATGCAAAAATTGTTTCTACGACCGAAATATCTGATGGCGCAATCACTTTGCCAACATCTCCAACTAAAACTGGTTATGTTTTCGCAGGTTGGTATACTGATACCGCTTGTACTACCCCATTAGATGTCACATCAGCTGTTAGTAGTAACATTAAAGTTTATGCTGCGTGGCGTAAGCTACCAGCTACACCAGATGGACTTGCTTACAACAAGAAGACTGAAGAACTCAGTTGGAAAGCTGTTGCAGGTGCTACCAGCTACGAATTGTCAATTACCAAGAGTGGTTCTGCAGAGGAAGTTAAATCTACAACTGATATTACTTACCCGTTTAGTTCTGTGGGTACTTATTCAATTAAAGTTCGGACAGTTAAAGATGAGGACAGATCTGCTTACTCAACAAGCATCGCTGTTGCTATTACAGCACCTAAATACACCATCAATTTCATGACCGACGCAGGAAAATGGGCTGATGCTGTTGTTAATAGTGATACTGGTGTGGTAATTTTACCAACTACAAATCCATCCAAGACCGATAGTAAGTTTGTTGGTTGGTATGAAGATAGCAACTGTACAACTGTTTTTGATGCAGCAAAGGCATCGGAATTATTTGACGCTACTAACAAGAGCGATCAAACAGTCAACGTATATGCTAAGTGGGATGTTAAGCCTGCTTCACCAGTTGCTCCAAATGTTTATTATCAATCAGCAAAAGCTTCTGGTACTCAGAAACTATATTGGGTTGATGATACAGCCAATGTTTCCAAATATATCGTTAAGGTATTTTCTGGAGCAACCGAAATTCAATCAAATGAAGTTTTAGCTAGTGCAGCTAAGGAAATTGTCTTAAATGCTTCAGCTAATTATGTTAAGAACAGTTCTTATATTGTGAAGATTCAAACAGTTCTTACCACTCAATGGGATAGTGCACCTATTACCTCGAGCTGGAAAGAAACAGGCTTTACTTATACTGTTATTGCTGCTGATACTTATAGAGTTACTTATAAGAAGGATGCCGAAACTGATTTCGCAAGTGAAGTAGTCACGGAGAATGAGCATCCATTATTACCAGTTGTCAATCCAACAAAAACAGGTTATGTTTTTGATAAATGGTTAACGACAACTAATACAACATTTGATACTACTTCTGTTGTTACAGCAAACATTACTGTTATTGCTTCCTTTAGACCATTACCAGTATTACCATCAACATTCACAGCTGACAATGCTCATAAGAGCGTTAGTTGGACTGCTGTTGAAGGTGCAACTGGTTACGAAATCGCCGTTAATGAAGCGGGAAAACTTGATCCAACAAGTGTTGGTGTGGTTACCACTGTCAGTTTATCTGACTTAGCAGATGGTTCCTATACTATCTTCATCAGAACAGTCAAAGGTTCTGACAAGACTGATAGTTGGAAGAGTGTTTCCTTAACAATCAATCGTATTTATGTTACTTTCAATGATAATAGTAGTCAATTTGCAAAAGTGGAGATTGTTGATGGCGTGGTTACCTTGCCTACAGCTCCAGCAAATACCGCTACTAAATTATTTGTTGGCTGGTTCTTAGAAGATGGTTCAACTGTCTTCAATCCAGATGAAATTGGTAATGCTTCCGTTACTGTTTATGCAAAATGGGATGTCAAACCAACAGTTGCAACAGTCAGCAACGTGAACTACATTAAGGCG
>CAYIYR010000011.1:0-22275 GCA_964367815.1 uncultured Eubacteriales bacterium | reverse complement strand
GTGCTGTTATTATGCCAGCCAATCCAACTGGAAGTGCAACTAAACTATTTGCTGGTTGGAAATATTCCAACGAGACAGATTTTGTTAATAGTAGTTTACCAAGAACCAATGTCAGCGTCTATGCGACATGGGATGTTAAACCAACAGTTACATTCAACTCAACGATTAACTTCAATGCTGCCAAAGTAGCAGGAACTCCAACTATCAATTGGCTAGATGAAATTGAAGGTGTTGGTCGTTATGTTGTTGAAATTTATGATTCTAATAGTGTTTTGGTTGAAAGTGGTACGACAACAAGTCGTTCATTCAACCTAGACAAGACAAAATATGTCGCTGGTTCAGCTTATATTGCTAAAGTAAAAGTAGTCTTAGCTGCCCAATGGCATGATGAAGATGTAGAGTCAGCCTTTGCTTCTTCTAATTTCAACTATTCCATTACTCCACAAGATATTTACACGGTCTCTTATCAGATGTCTTCAAATATCTATCAACCTATTCAAGTAACCGAAGGAAATGTTTGTGGCTATCCAGCTACCAACCCAACCAAGACCGGTTATGTCTTCTTGAAGTGGGTTATCACTGAGGGTGGCGATGTTGAATTTGATCCTGCAACTGTTACTGCTTCTTGTACTGTTTATCCAAAATGGATAGCTAAACCAGTCGCCCCAACAACTGTTACTTATACTGATTCCGCTTGTAACATTTCTTGGACTGCTGTTGAAGGCGCCACAATGTATAAGTACAAAGTAAATGGTACTGGTGAGTGGATTGAAACTACTAATACTTCAATTACCGTTTTTGGACTTTCCAAAGGTAGCAATTCTATTACTATGATGGTCAAAGTTCACAATAATGTTTTAGATGCCGATGTTTGGTCAGAAGAATCTACCTGCAACTTTACGGTCACAACCTTATACGTTGGTCTAAATGTTAAAGGTGTTTATACCTTCGCTGAAGTCAATGCATCTAACAAGATTGCAACTCCTGCTGATCCAACAAAAGCCGGTTATATGTTTGTTAAATGGACCACAGACAACAATATTTATACTGGAAGAGTCAATTTTGATACAAAGACCTTTGATAAATCAATTATTCTTTACGCAATGTTCTATGAAAGACCAGCACAAGTTACCAATATTGAATATGATGAAATCAATAATAAGATAACTTGGGATGCAGTCACAGATGCTAGTTATTATTTAGTTAAATTTGGTAATGCTAGTTCCTATACCAAGGTAACAACTAATGAATATACCAATGTTAACATTAATGGTAACGGTACATATGCTATATCAGTTATTACTGTTATGACGGTAGATTCTGTTGGAGATATTCGTTCAGAAGCAAATAATATCAATAAAGTTATTGAATTAAGTGCTCAAGTTGTCTATAGCGCGGATAACTCACAGATTAAAGTTATTAGAGCTGATGGTACTCACGTCTATGTATATTTTGCTGGACAAACTTACCATATGCAAAGCGGTGGCGTATACGCCAAGTACGCTGCTTCTGATTTCTATTCATTCAATGGTGGGGATGAGAGCATCGTGATGTCAACCGATTTAAGTAAAGTCAACGTTGATTTTACCCTTTCATACACCTTAAGTGGTGTCTCTTATACAAAAACAGCCATGATCGTTCCACAAATTACTTCTATTAGTGTTGGTGGCGGTTATGCTAAGTACTTAGGCGCTATTGATGCATCATCAACAAGATTCATTGACAAGACCAACGCCTATACAGTTGGAACAAAGCCAAATACAGTTTCTTATACTACCAAGTACATTGTTCCAATCGATATGACTTATGGTACTGCTGCTACATTTGCTGATACCGAAGTTGCCTTTGATGCAGCCTTTAAGATTAGTACAGATAATGGTGCCAACTATGTTGATTGTAATCCTTCTACTTATGGCATTACTTTCGATAAAGACACTGAATCGGGTCGATATTGCTTGAGCTTTGGTCAAGTTATCCAAAACACAATGCTGAAGTTAATTATTACTCCTAAGTATTTAAATACAAATAGTAAGAATAGCCAGGATGCTACTGGTGCTTACTCCAAGGAGTATACCTTTGCACTCAACGCAGGTATTAACGTTTATACCCACGAACAATTAAAAGAGGCATTTGCAAATACTGCAATTACCAATATTAATATTCATGACGATATTACCGCAAGTTTAGCTGCCAATCAAATTAACCTTGATTTGTCTCCAGTTAACTTTGCTGGTTGCCAACAAGCCAGTTATAATTACACAAATGGTGGTTTGAAATACTCCGGCGATATTTATAGAAGAGATCCAGTTTCAAACAATACACTTGTATTGAATGGTAACTATTTCTTAATTAACGCTGAATCAGTTGCAAGAATTGATGGTACTTCAAACTATGCTGAACAAGCCATTATTAATGGTCCAAATAAAGATGTACAGAACGTTCAAATTGCCGTATTCAAAGTCAGCGGTGCTAATTATAAAGATTCACGTTTAGTTGTAAATAACCTTGAAATCAATGGTAACACTGAATTGAAGGGTGCCGATACTAGTGAAATTCGTATTTTCTCTGGTGGCCATAATGGATTTATGATGTGTGAAGCTGCCTTAGAAGCTAATAACGTCAATGTCCACAATACAACTATTGCTTATTATTATGTCAGCTCAATGAACTACAACAACTATTCTATCTTGAATAAATCAATTGCTGATGGTAACTGGGCAAATAGCGTATATGTCCATGGTACGACCGCATTATCTATTATTGATAGTAAGATGTTAACTTCTAGTGGTGCAACAGTACACTTTGAAGATCGCTCTAACTCAGATTTGACCGCGATTGAAAGAAATACTTCTCCACTCTATCTTGATTCTGATGAGACTACAAGAGCTACTGAGCTCAGACATGATCCTTGCTTCGCCATAAATTCTGGTTCAACAATTAGTAACTGGATTACTGGTAGCGAGGCTTGGTTCTCAGCTTGGGGATTTGGTGGAATTATGACTCCTAAGATTAATGGAGATATTCAACCTACAGTATCTTCCGCAATGCATACCTCAGTCTTAAAAGATTATGGTAATAGCATTATGAAGTTTAACCTTTCCTTTATGTTTAAGCCTCTTTCAGCTCAATCACAAATCGAAATACTCGTTACTGATGCAGCTGGTAATGCAACAGCAAAATACACCTATGCGGGTGATAATGTTGACGTAATTGGATCGGAAAACGCAAATAGTGGTTCTACTTCTACTCCAGTCAATACAACAACTGCTGGTAGTTATACTACTGACCCAAGAATGCAAAGCGGTCAACTATTAGTTCCAGTTAATGGCTATACTGATCCTTGCTTCGTCCGTCAATATATCGGTTATGTTGACTGGTGTGCCAAATATCAGGACTCCGGAAACAATACTGATTATGCGAATACAAATTCCTATTATGATGATTATGTTGCTGATGACGGCGACTTACTCACTCCTGAACTTAAGGCACAAGCCCTATCATGGGGTGAAAATGTAGGCAATTATACATTTGCAGAAACCACTGCGCCATCTGCTAAGATTAATGGTAGTTCATTCTATTCTGTCACACTTAGCGGTTCACAAGTCGGTGCAGCTTCCAACAGCTACATTACTATTTGGTTAGAATATGGTTACTATGAAGTTGATACAACATGGTGGCATAGCTAAAAAAATAGGACTATATTAATTGATTAGGGGACATGAAAATGTCCTCTTTTCATTTGAAAAAGCATTTTTTTCATCTTTTCTCCATATATTGTGATAATTAGAGGATTGGTGATTTTAAATGAGTGATAATAGTCACTATATGTTAAAAGAAATTGGTGAACAACCAATGATTATTCGTAAAATTAGTTCTACTTATTTGGATGATATGGGAAAAGTTTTAATTGATGATAGAATTGTTGACAAGCTTAGAAATTGTGAAGAAGTGTATTTAGTGGCCTGTGGGACAAGTTATCATGCTTGCCTTACAGGAAGACATTATTTAGAAACAATTGCTTTGAAGGGCACAAAAGTGGGCTTAGCAAGTGAATTTGCATATATGGATCCTCTGATAAAGGACAATACCTATTTTATTTTTCTATCGCAATCAGGAGAAACTGCCGATTGTATTAAAGCCATGCATTGGTGTAAACAGCATAACTATCCAATTCTAGCGATTGTCAACACTATGGAATCGACGATGTGTAATCTTGCGGATGATAGCATCTGTTTGCTAGCGGGAAAAGAAGTATCTATAGCTGCTACTAAATCATATACTTCTGAATTAGCTGTTTTAGCTATTCTTGCCGCTTCGATAAGTGAAAAACCAATTAGGATGAAGGAAGAACTAGATAAAATCGCTGATGCAATTGAAATCGTTTTAAGTCAAAAAGAGATTATTCAATCAATTAGTAAAGAATTAAAAGATGCCAAAGATGTTTTCTTTCTAGGTCGGGGGATTGATTACTATACGGCTTTAGAAGGGGCTCTTAAGTTAAAAGAAACAGCTTATGTCCACAGTGAAGGATATGCTTCTGGCGAGTTCAAACATGGACCAATGGCCCTTATTAATAAAGGAACACCTATTATTGGTATAATTACCCAAGAAAAGACCAGCGAAATAATGCGTTCCAATTTATTAGATTATGCTAGTAAAGGGGCAAAAGTATATTCTATTGCTTCTGCAAACTTAACTATTGCAATCGATTGTTTCGCTATTCCTATTGTTAATGAATTCTTAAGTCCCATTGTGAGTGGAGTTGTTATGCAGCTATTAGCGTACTATGTTTCATTAGCAAATAATCTTGACATTGATCAACCAAGAAACTTGGTTAAAAGTGTCACGATAGAGTAGGCAGGTAGCAATTGTGAGTATTAAGTTTGGTACTGATGGTATCAGAGGCAGAGCTGATGTAGAATTAACAAGCAATATTGCTTATAAAATAGGGAAGTCATTACACAAAATAGGACTTAAGACAATTGTACTTGGCTATGATACGAGAAAATCAGGCAAATTATTGGCAGAAAGCATAGCCTTAGGAGCAATTAGTTCTGGCATTAATGTTATTAAGGTCGGCATTGTTCCTACTCCTTGCATTATTTACTATTCGAAGATTAAGAAGATTGGCGGTGTTATGATTACTGCTTCTCATAATCCTTATTATGACAATGGGATTAAGATAGTAAGGGATGGTCGAAAGATAGCACGAGAAGATGAGATAATTATTGAAAACAGTTTAGTAGGCTTTGAAGATTTTGTTCTATCAGATATGGGTCATATAGGTGGAGAATCTGCTGTTTTAGATAGTTATCTCAATCTATTAAGTCAACAGATTAGTCCTTGCCATCTTCGGATAGCTCTTGATTGTGCGAACGGGGCAACCTATAAGACAGCGGTTGAACTGTTTTCAAAAGTTACTGATAATTTATTTGTTATGGGAGTGCAACCCAATGGTATAAATATAAACTATAACGTTGGCTCTACACATATAGAATCGTTGCAACAATTCGCTCTTGATAATCACTGTGATTTGGCTTTCGCCTTTGATGGTGATGGTGATCGTTGTCTTGCAATAGATGAAAATAATCAGATTATTGATGGTGATAAAATTATCTATTTAATTGGTAATTACTTGAATAATCATGATCTCTTAAAACATCAGATGGTGGTACTAACAAAAGTTGCTAATCTGGGAATAATCAATTCTTTAAAAAGAATTGGTATCGAGGCAGCTCTAACTGATGTAGGAGATAAGTTTGTCTTTGAAGAGATGCTGACTAATGACTATTCTTTGGGTGGGGAAAACTCAGGCCATGTGATAATTCGTAATATTTTAGAAACTGGAGATGGCACATTGACAGCTTTACTCATTACACAGATTGTCAATTCTACAGGCTCCACCCTTGCTAAACTTACCGAAACTTGTGAGATGTATCCAACAGTTGCGATTAACTTAAAAGTAAATGATAAGGGCGTAATAAACAATCCTATCATCATTGATGCCATAAAGAATATGCAAGAAAAACTTGGCACTGAGGGAAAGATCATTCTGCGCGCAAGTGGAACAGAAGACCTGATTCGCTTAACGGTGATGGCAAAGATTGAGAATGCTGCTAGTCAGTATTGCAGCCAAATAGCTTATCTGCTAGGAAAATATGATGCGGAGGTACAAGTATGAAGACATATGGTGTTATTATCGCGGGCGGGAAAGGATGCAGAACAAAAAACGATTATCCAAAATGTGGTCTAACACTACTAGGAAAATCGATGATTGAATATATTATAGATGCGATGCAGAAGAGTAAGATTGATGAAATAATTGCGGTAGTTGGTCATAAACATGAAATAATTGAAAGCATTGTGGGTAACAAAGCAAAGTGTGTTTATCAAAAAGAACAATTGGGAACAGCAAATGCTGTTTCGTGCTGTGAAAGTATTATTGATAATCAAGGACGAACGATTATTGTGGCGGGAGACACGCCATTAATTGATGAGAAGGTAATCTCAGAATTGATTGTAACCCATGAAAATAATAATAATGTTTTAACTGTCACAACCATCAAAACTGATAATCCTAAGGAGTTTGGCCGGATTATAAGAGATAAAAATGGGGATTTGTTACGCATAAGGGAAGCAAAAGATGCTAGTAAAGATGAACTATTGGTCAATGAAGTTAATGCCAGCTTATACTGTGTAGATAACAAAGCACTTTTTAAAGCTTTAAAATTAGTGGATTGTGATAATGCAAAAAAAGAGTATTATCTGACAGATATCGTTTCTATAATAAGACAATGGTCAAAAGTTGGAACTTATATTTGTAGCGACAGTTATAAGTTGATGGGAATCGATGATTTAGCAACATTAGCAACTGTTGAAGAGCAAATGAGAAAGCGCAAGAATGCCGCATTATTGAACTACGGTGTTAGACTAGTGAATGCTGATTCGATAATGATAGGCACCGAAGTTAAAATTGGAAAGGGAACTGTTATCTATCCCAATAGTCATCTCTTAGGTCAAACTGTTGTTGGTGAAAATGCCGTCATTGGCCCAGGAACAGAACTTGTTGATACCATTGTTGGAGATTACTCTACTGTCAAACTATCAACAATTGAGAATTCCCAAATCGGTAAAAACACCGATGTTGGACCCTATGCCCACTTGCGTAATCAAAGCATTATTGGTGATAATTGTCGGATAGGAAATTATGTGGAGATTAAAAACTCGCTAATCGGTAATAATGTCAAAGTAGCGCATTTAACATATATTGGTGATACTACTTGTGGCAACAATGTTAATTGGGGTTGCGGAACTGTTACGGTTAATTATGATGGCAAGAACAAGTATCGAACTGTTATTGGCAATGATGTTTTCATCGGTTGTAATAGCAATCTTATCGCCCCAATTACTATCGAAGATGATGCTTTCATTGCCGCTGGATCAACAATTACAAAAGGAATTGAAAAAGGTGATTTTGTAATCGCTAGAACGCAACAAGTTACCAAGAAAAAGTATGCAATGAAGTATAAAAAAGCTTAAAATAGTAACAAAAAAACTACGTTAAAAACGCAGTTAATGATTAAAATAAGTTAAGAAATACCAAGCTATTTCTTTTCTTTGTTGTCAAGGCCAGCTTCTTTGATTATCTTATTTTTTCTAAATGTTGCTAAACGATACTGGATAATCGCATCCACTAGCAAAAAGATTGAAACTAAACCAATAAAGCCAATAATGCAGGCCCATACTATGAAAGGCTTCCAAGGAACAGAAGTAGTATATTGATTGTTGTATGCTTGAATTCCAGTAGAAAACAGCCAGATGTAGACGCCGATTCCCGCCGCCCCAACTATGCTCCAAACAACAAATGGCCAAACTACCTTCTTCTCTAAAAATTTGTATTTGATAATGCCCATAATAGTAACCTCCTTTATACTTTAATGGTTTCTTTGCTAATTGTTTTAATAAATAAGAATCCTTCATCATCAGTTGGTGGAATTATCATATTTCCATAATCTTCAACTTTATCAAGCGGGAAATAACGTTCTCCATCCATTGTATTTCGCTGCTGGATTCGCTCATAACACACATGCCAATCAGTAGAGAAATAGTAAACACCAATATCGTAATTAACATGATAGGGTTCCAGTTTGTCTTTGAACCGCTTTCTGACATTTGGCGTAACATTGGTTGCATCATAGATTAGGTCCTCACCATTAGCTATGATTTCGGCACAGAGACGATAGACTTCAGGCCAGATTAAGGTTTCGTTCCACGTAGGGTGGAGATTTCGAATAGTATCAGTACTGATAATGCGGCAATTTAACTCGGCTTGTAATTGCTTAGCATAGGTAGTCTTTCCACTTCCGGGAATACCAACTAGCATGTGAACGATACTCATCTTTCTGACCTTCTTTCATTAGATTCTACAATTGATTTGTAACATGGTCGATTCTTGCTTTGACACTATCGATTCCAATGACTTTTAAGACACTGTAGAGATTGGGCGATTGACGACGACCTGTAATCGCAATTCTAATCATTTCTGCGATATCACCGACATGGCCAGGATAAGCATCTTTGTTCTTCTTCCATTCTTTTACATTGTCGGCAAATCTAAAATCCACTGAAAGTTTCTTGACTTCATTAAACCACTCTTCTTCAGAAATATCAAGATTTAATCGTGCTTTATATGCACTTAAAACCTGTTTTATTAAGTCTTTGCTGAATTTTTCGGTGTTAAATGGCATTTCTTCTACTTTTAACGCCATAAAATCGCTATCATAGAAGAAAGATGTTAATTCTTTCACATCACTATATTTCTCATAATCTTTACGGGGCTTATCGCCGCCTCTTTCAATGCCAAGAATACTAACAAAGAAATCTTTATTTGACTGAATTCTTTGATACATTTCCTCATCATACATCTTTGTCCAGACTTCAACCCGATTAGCGAAATCAGTGGCAGTTAATGAAGCAATATATTCACGGCACAAGTATTTAATCTTTTCCAGATCAAATAGAGCGCCATCTTTGGAAATCTTTTCAAACGTAATATTGAAGGAATCAAAAGGTGCCTCTTTGTTTGCATTGCGCCATTCTTCATAGTTTGAGTTTGCAACTGTAAATAAATATTCTAATAAAGCTTCTTTTGGATAGCCATTATCTAGGAAGAAACTAACTGCTGCTTCCGCATCTTTCCGCTTTGACAATTTGCGGCGATTTCCGTTGTCAATCTTCATGATTGAAGGGACATGGGCATACTTCGGTAACTCCCAACCCATTGACTTGAATAAATCAACGTGAATAGGTAAGCTAGGTAACCATTCTTCACCTCTGATGACATGGGTTACTCGCATAAAGTGGTCATCAACTAAGTGAGCAAAGTGATAGGTTGGTAAACCATCACCTTTTTGAATAACAATATCTAAATCATTTTCTGATAGTTCCAAGTCACCACGAATCTCATCGTGGACAGGCAACTTATTCAAAAATGTTCCCGTAGAGCGGAAACGGATGATATAAGGCATACCCGATTTGATTTTATCATAGGCCTCTTGGGCACTTAAGGATCTATATTTAGCAAAATAGCCATAATAGCCCGGTCGAATCTTGTTTCTTTCTTGCTCTTCACGCAGCGTTTTTAATTCTTCTGGTGTGCAGAAACAAGGATAGGCTTTGCCTTGCTTAATAAACTCTTTGATACAGACATTATAAATTGGTGCTCTTTGACTTTGTTTATATGGTCCATAGATTCCCAATTCTTTAACGCCTAAATAACCTTCATCAGGAACAATATTAAATTTTGCTAGTTCATTGATTAACAATTCGCCGCTGCCTTCAATCTCTCTTTTTTGATCGGTATCTTCTAGACGAACCATAAAAACGCCCTGACTTTGACGTGCCAAACGGTAGTCTAATAAGGTTGTAAATAGGGATCCAGTGTGCAGAAAACCGGTTGGGGATGGGGCAAATCTTGTAACCATCGCACCTTCTGGTAACTTTCTTGGTGGGTATCTCTTCTCTAAATCATCAACAGTTTCGGTAATGTCGGGAAAAATCAGTTCCGCTACATCATTCCAAGTAATCATTTTATCTACCTCTTTTCTACTATAATAACCTAATTTGATGCTTCTTGCATAGGTCTAATGTTTCTTTGTTCCAATAGGATGATTGAACTTCTCCGATATGAACTTTGTTTAGCATAACTAAACATAGTCTAGATTGACCAATTCCACCACCGACTGTGTAAGGAAGTTTTCCCTGAAGTAATTGCTGATGGAAGGGAAGTTCTAAACGCTCTTCACAGTGCGCTTTTGCAAGCTGTTGCTTTAAAGCTTCTTCATCTACTCTTATTCCCATCGATGATAGTTCCACCGCACAGTTTAGGGGTGGATAGTAAATTAAAATATCGCCATTCAATGACCAATCATCATAATCGGGAGCTCGATCATCATGCTTGGGCAAACCATTTGCTAACTTATCACCAATTTGTTCAATAAAAACGGCACCATACTCCTTGCAAATAGCATCTTCGCGTTCTTTAGGCGAATAGTTTGGATATTTATTTGCTAATTCCGTTGTATTAACGAAATAAATGGGCTTTTCAAAGTAATTGGTAAGAGAAGGGTACTTCTCACAAACTTTGATAGCTGTCTCTTGTAAACTCTCATATATTTTTAATACTATGTCATGCAGAGTAGTGATATTTCTTTGCTCTTTTGTAATAATTAATTCCCAATCCCATTGATCAACGTAAATGGAGTGGAGTGAGTCAAGATGCTCATCTTTCCTAATAGCATTCATATCGGTATAGATACCAAAGCCCGGTTCAGTTGAATAACGTCTTAGAACCATTCTTTTCCATTTTGCTAACGAATGAACGATTTCTAATGATTCATTGTTTATCTCAAAACCAATTGGTTTCTCATAACCGCTTAGATTGTCATTTAAGCCAGAGTTTTTTCGCACAAACATCGGAGCAGATACTCTAATTAAGTGTAAATTCTCGACAAAACTCTGCTGAAAAGTGTCTTTAATATATTTTATTCCCTCTTCAGTTTGAAAAATATTTAGTTTTGATTGGTAATTACTAGTTATCTGCATGGCTTTGCTCCTTAATAAAATACTTTTCCATTATAATATATAATGGATTTAAAAGTATAGTGGGAAAGCAAAAAAATGCGAAAAATCGCATCATTTCTGAAACCTGATAATTGCAGAAAGATACGATTTAAATTTGAATATTTGTCTTTTTAAAAGGCTATTTTAAATAATCTAATGCTTGAGCAACAAATAAAGCTGTGGCTATATCAAGACATTGTTCATCAACGTCGAAGCAGTTGCTATGCAATGGTAAACAAGTATGGGGATCATTAGCATTGCTAATACCAATATGGGCATAGACTCCGGAAATAGATAACAAATATTCAGCAAAGTCATCACCAGCTAGTGTCGGTTCTAAATTGGTAATAACGTTTTCTTTACCAAATACTTGCTGACTAAGTGCAGTCAATTCATTGACCGCAAAATCATCATTAACTACGGCTGATCCATACTCTTGCCATAGAACTTCGACTGTTGCTTTGCTTTTTTTAGCTTCTTGTTGAGCAATTTCAATAATTTTCTGCTTAATCTCAGAGCGTCTTGAATTAGAAAACATTCTAACTGTTCCTTCTATTTGAGCATTTTGAGCAATGATGTTGTATGAGGTACCGGCATTAATCTTTCCAATACCGATTAAGACATTAGCGATGGAATCAGCGGCATTAACCGATAGTTTGTGTAGACTTGTTACGATATTACATGCAATAGATAGAGCATCTATCCCTTCGCTAGGAGTAGAGATGTGAGCAGCTTTGCCAGTGACGATGATTTTAAACCAGTCAACACTAGCTTGTCTGACTCCTTTTATTATCCCAACATGGCCGGCCTTTAATTTAGGGGTGACATGGATTCCTAAACAGCGTGATGCTTGTTGGCAATAACCCTGATTAATGAATTGCTTAGCGCCATAACCAATTTCTTCAGCATGCTGAAAATGTAAGATTACTTTACCAGCGAATAAATGCTGGTTTTGTTTTAGATACTTAGCAGCCATAAGCAAAGATGTCGTATGCACATCATGACCGCAGGCATGCATAGTGTTTTGATTTAGACTCTTGTATTCTACTTCGCTTTCTTCGCTGATGGGCAGCGCGTCAATATCAGCTCTTAGAAGAATGGCTTTATTGCCATCTTTATTACCGACTATTTCTGCGTAAACTCCAGTACCATCAACTCTTTTGTGAGAAATCCCTAATTTGTCTAATTCATCTTCGATTTTACTAGCAGTGGAGAATTCGTTTCGACCTAATTCGGGATGCTGATGAAAATAGCGCCTTAAGTCACTTGCGTATTGATGATTCTGTTGAATCTGTTTTAACAAATTACTAGCAACCATATGATTAACCTATTTGGTGCCATGATATGGCGTTATTGTTGAACCAAAGGTATCTTTGACAAATTGATCGGTGCTTGAAGAGGTTAGAATCTCAACTAAAACCTTAACCCAGTCCTCATTAATGCTTTCGTTTCTAATGGCAACAATGTTTGCATTGGCATGAGTTGGATCTTTTTCTTGACATAGTAGAGTTGCGGATGAACCTAAACCGGCAGCGATAGCAAATGTTGCATTGACAATGCCTAAATAGGTATTGGTATCATTTAATGAAGCTGCAATCAAACTGGTTGAAATTGGGGCAATTTCCAAGTTCTTAGTATTGGTAGTAATATAGTTATTAATGTTATCAGGATTTAGAGTAGAGTAATCGGTTGTCGCATAGTTAACTTCGATTAGCTTCTCAGCAACTAAGATATCTAAGCAGCGCTTCATATTTGAAGCATCATTAGCAATAGTAATTTTCGCGTTATTAGGAATTTGATCTAAGCTAGTGATGCTCTTCTTTGTATAACCACCATAGGCGCAATCATACATGATACAAGCAGTCGCTAAATCTTGCTTATTATTAGTATTATAAGCATTTAGGAATGGCTGATGTTGAAATAAGTTGGCATCAATTTCGCCAGTAGCTAAAGCTTGATTAGGAGTCGAAAAGTCGGTGTAAATCGAGACTTTTAAAGTCTTTCCAGTTTTCTGCTCAAACTCATCTTTGATATGTTCGATAATTGGTTGACCAGGTTGGGCCATTGTCCCAATAGTAATGGTATTCTTCTCCTTGCCACAACTGGTGAGTGTTGCAAATGAGGAAACGATAAGAACGACAAATAGACCTAATAATGTTTTTTTCATGTTAATTTCTCCTTTATTTTACTAATTTATATAATAGATTGCCCAGCGTTTGAACAATTATTACCAAAACAATGATAGTGACAACTGCATACATCATAGCGGCAAAATCATAACTGATTACGCCATTATTATAAGCAAAAGCCCCTAAACTATCAGCACCAACAGTGCCCGACATCGCCGAATAGCCGATCAGAGTAATGATGGCAACTGTTGAACCCGAGACAATAGCGGGTAACGACTCTCTGAGAACAACTTTAGTCATAATCTGAAATGATGATAGTCCTAATGATTGAGCTGCTTCAATGACTCCTTGCTCGATTTCTATTAGGGCTCCTTCAATAATCTTTGCGATAAATGGAATCGCCGCAACTGTCAAAGGGATAATGAATCCAGCAATTGAGAACGCTTGTTTCTGACCCAATAACAGTAATGTAACCAATTGCGTAAATGGTATCAAAACGAAGATTAAGATATAGAAAGGGAAGCTGCGAAAAATCCCAATAATAGTATCTAATACTTTATAGATGATTTTTAGTGATTTCTTCTCGCTCCGTCTGAAAGCGAATAAGAGTGAGCCAATTAATAAGCCAAAGACTAATCCAATTATGGTAGTTATTCCAACCATCTTTAGAGTACTTAATAGATACTTGCCTAAGTAGTTAGAAATATAATCACTGAACTTCATAAAATAAATCATTCTAACACCTCGATTCTTACATCAGTTTTCTTTAAATAATCGATAACATCTTCGAAATTGCTATTTGCTACATTGATAACTAGTGATCCTAAAACATTTTCTTGGAATCGTTCTAATTTACCCCATACTATTGAGAAATCAATATCAAGTTGCCGTGCCATTTTGGTTATAATGGAATCCGCCGTACAATCTTTAGGGAAATAAAGCTTTATATTCTTGCCACTAGTTGGAATAATTTCTTCTTCTTGAACCAAGGTTTTTAATGACTTTGATGAGGACAAGAATAAGTCATCAGTTTGACCGATATCTAAGATGACACCATCTTGAATAATCGCAATTCTTTCGCAGATGGCTTTAACTACTTCCATTTGATGAGTAACTAGAATAATAGTGATACCAAATTTTTTATTAATTTTACGCAGCAATTGAAGAATTGATTGAGTCGTAATAGGATCTAAAGCACTGGTAGCTTCATCACAAAGCAGAATCTTTGGATTTAAGGCAATACTACGAGCAATAGCGACTCTTTGCTTTTGACCACCGGATAATTCTCTTGGCTTAGCCTTTCTCTTATCGGTCAGTCCAACAATTTCTATTAATTCATTCACACGCTTATCAATGTCTTCCTTATGATAGTGGGCACAGACTAAGGGGAGGGCAATGTTTTGATAAACATTCTGTGTTTCTAATAGTGCGAAATCTTGAAAAATCATGCCTATTTCTTGGCGCATTATGCGCAAATCTTTCTTTGAAAGATTAATAATTGATTTCCCATTAATCAAAATATCACCACTGTCAATCTTTTCTAACTGATTGATTGTTCTTAAGAGCGTAGATTTGCCAGCTCCTGATTGACCAACAAGGCCAAATATTTCCTTGTCATTGATCTTTAGATTTATGTCTTTGAGAGCTCTGACTTGATTGAAATTCTTACTGACATTAACAAATTCGACCATCGATTTTACCTCCTATAAACGAAAAAAACTCATCCTATATGAAGGACGAGATTACTCACGTGTTACCACCTTAATTTATCATTATTTCACAATAATGACCTCTTCGAGTACCAGCATACTCTAGTGCTTTAACGGGCACACCCGTCAATATCTAGCTAACGTTCGATATTGCGACTCCGAGACCATCTTCAGCGACATATCCTTACCTTCTTTCACCAAGCAAAGGTTCTCTAGAAAGGAATATAATTGCTTACTTTTCTCTTCATAGCCATTTTCTTTTATAGCGACACATATAATATAACATCCATTTTGTGTAAAAACAAGGCGAAGTTTTCCGAATCTATTAATTGCAAACGCTTACATGAAAATAGCATGTTAATTAAATGCTATGTAAAGCATAGTACTAATTATAATGACAACTCTTCTTATTACTGCTAAAATATTAGTAACATACGAAAGGAAATGAGAATATGAATATACTGCTTTTCTTGATACCAAAAGAGAAAGTGGCTTATGTTTACGATGATTCTACAATTAGACAAACTGTTGAGAAAATGAACATTTATGGATTTACATCCATACCAATACTTAATAAAGAAGGAGAATATGTTTCCTCTATCGCCGAAGGAGATATTCTTCGCTATATCCGCCATGCTCATAAATTTGATTATCAAAAGAGTGAATCGGATATTGTGAAAGGCGTAACAATCCAAAGAGCTATTGCTCCTATCAAAATAGACGCTCAGCCCGAAGATTTATTGAATACTGTAATAAATCAAAACTATGTTCCAGTAATCGATGATTTGAATCATTTTATTGGCATAATAACTAGAAGAGACTTGATTACCTATTTCATTAAAAATGGTATAAAAAGCTGAAAAAATCTATTAGCTAAATGCTGAGCAAAGTATAGATTTGTCATCTTAGCAATAGATATGAAGACATAAGTATATAGTTTAATTAGCAGTTAAGGAAGTTAAATCCCTAATTGCTATTTTTTGTGTTGACTGATTATTTTGCGAAAGCAATTAAGAATTCTGTTTCCACATCACTTGCCTCAGTTATTTTTAGGCAAAAATAAGGTTTTTCTGTACCTAAGTCAGATGAATTTATTGCGCATTGGCAAATAGGCTTAGTGTAGATATCTATCTCTTCGTATTTGTCGACACGCACATTTTTTTGCGGTCCACAGGAAGCAAACAAAGGAATAATCAGTAAGAAAGCAATAAAACTAATTATTTTTTTCGTTTTTATACCTCTTTCATTTTAATAACCAATACATGTATCTATTATATCATGCACGGGGGACAAGTCCAAAATTTTTCGCACAATACCTCAGGAATTTCTAATAAATTGCATAAGAATACAGCAAAAGTTCCTTTTATAAAAGATATAATAAAACCCCCACGATAATGCGGAGGTGTTTTTAACAATGGTGCCCAAGATCGGACTCGAACCGACATGGAGTTACCCGATAGAACCTGAATCTATTGCGTCTACCAATTCCACCACTTGGGCATATAAGAAGACTAAGCAGTATGCTTTTTGTCTTGCTTAACAAATAAAAGAACAATTGCGGCTAAAGCCATAAAAACGGCTGCATAAGGGAAGAGTGCGCGCATATTAGCAAAAACCAATCCACTCATGAATAAACCACAGAGAGCCGGTGTTACCGATTGTGCTAACATAGAAGCAGTGTAGTAATGTCCGGTGTACTTCCCGACATTATCACTAGCACAACTCTCAATAACCATCGGATAAATATTAACAGTAATAAAAGAAAAGCCACCACCAGCAATAAAAAACAGAAGTAACAGCCAATAAGTAAATCCGGTAGTAAAACCAAGAATCGCCATAATTAGGTATGCACCACCCATGAAGATTGCACCAATAAAAACGGTGTTTTTACGACCGATTTTATCAGCTATCAAGGCTCCGGGGATTGCACAAGCAAAGCTTGCTATCCCAAAGGGAATAATAACTAATGCGCCTGCTTCTAATACTTTTCCAAAAATAGTGATTGCGGCATTAGCAAATACTGATTCACTATATAAGGAGATAAAAGTCTCAACCGAGTTATTAGCCATATAAACAAGAAAGACAACAAGAAGAATTAGATAAATATTCTTTTTGTTAGTTTTGCTGGCGCCACCAACAACTTTATCTTCCGACTGGTCATCGCTTTCAGAAATACCATTAGCAGCTAACTCTTCGTGATATTCCTTAACAAATTTGTTTTCATTAACAGTTATCAAAAGAATGATTAAGCAAACTATCATAACGCCAGCGACAATGAAGAAAGGAACCGCACTATTGCTTTTGGAGAAGACAATAATTGATAGATAACCAATGGCGACACCAACGCCGCCCATAATGTTTATAACACTATTCGCTTTGCTACGCAAGGGCTTTGGCGTTACATCGGGCATTAAGGCAACACAGGGAGAGCGATAGATATTCATGCAGATAAGAACAAGAAGAATGTTTACTATTAGGATTCCGATTTTTCCGGTACTATTAGTAATCGGTAGGAAGATGAAAACAACCGCACTTAGCAGGATACCTACAATAATATAAGGCATTCTCCGACCAATTTTAGTATGAGTTTTATCAGATAAAGAACTCATTAGGGGAATCATGAACAAGGCAAACAAGTTATCAAGAGCCATGATAATGCCAACAATCAACTTGTCTCCTTTGAAGAGATTTTCTAGAAAACCATTTAAATAGATTGGGACAAACCAGTTATAGACTTGCCATAACATCATGATTGTTAGGAAAGCAAAGCCAATATAAATAGTCTTTTTCAGATTTAGTTTCATGTAATCCCTCCGCGTAATGAATTGATATTCATTTTACTCAAAAATGCTGATTAAATCAATATATTAGTTGTAATGTGAAGAATATTTCGTATCAATATTAACTTTCTACAAGTTATGAATGAAAAGATAAAGAAAATGTTATACAATATGCGCGAGGTGGAAAAAATGACAAACAAAGAAAAATACACTAAGCTTACTGAATATCTAGAGGAGATTAAAGCCTATAATCATGCTCTAAATCTTGTTTATTTTGACCAAGAGACGATTGTTCCTAACAAAGCTTTTGCTGATGAAAGCAAGACCCTATCAAAATTAGGAAATATTGTCTTTAAAAAGATGCAAAGTCCGGAATATGTTAATCTGGTAGTTGATTTACACAATGATTCAAGAGGATTGAATACCTATCAAAAAAGATTAGTTACATTAAAATATCGTCGCTATATTTCTCGTAAAAATATCACGCCGGAATTAGATTATGAGATGAGTATGGCCGAGCGGAATTCTTATTCTTCTTGGTTGAAGGCGAAGAATGCCTCTGATTATTCTCTATTCAAAGATGACTTTAAGAAAGTTATTGATAATGCAAAACTGTGCATCAGCTTAAGAGAAGATCAAAAAGAAACCCCATATGATACTCTGTTAAATGATTATGAAGAGGGCGGATCAGTTAAACAACTTGATGAAGTGTTTGGACGCTTAAAAGCCGCAATTATTCCTTTATTAAAGGATATACAGGAACACAAGCCACCTGTTCGTGATGATTTCTTAAACCGTAAAGTATCAGTCAGAAAACAAGAGAAATTCTCAAAATATTTAATGAAAACAATTGGCTTAGACATGGATGCTTCTTTGCTAGCCACGACTGAGCATCCTTTCACTATGATGGTGGCCCAGCATGATATTCGAATTACTACTCATTTCTATGAGAATATGGTGCTTTCCAGCATTTATTCAACCATTCATGAGGGCGGTCATGCCTTATATGCTCAAAATGAAGGTCAAAAGAACTATGATTATTACATCAATGATTCAATGACTAGCGGTAGTCATGAATGCATGTCGAGATTGTTTGAGAATATGATTGGTCGGAGCCGGGGATTTATTCACTTTATCTATCCTAAATTTATTCGCCAATTTAAAGAATTTAAGGATGTTAGTGAAGAGGAATTATACGAAGCCATCAATATTGCAAAACCAAATCTAATTCGAACTGAAGCTGATGAATTGACTTATGGTCTCCATATAATTATTCGCTATGAAATCGAGAAAATGATTATTAATGGCGATGTCTCGGTTGATGAACTACCAGCAATTTGGAACAAAAAATACAAAGAATACATGGGTATTGATGCTCCAAACGATAAAGAAGGCATTCTTCAAGATGTCCACTGGTCCGGTGCTTCTTTTGGCTATTTCCCATCCTATGCTTTAGGAAATATGTATGCTGCTCAGATTGTTTATCATATGCGCAAAGATTTTGATGTTGATGCCGCATTGGAAAAGGGTAAAATTATTCTCTTCAAAAAATGGCTATGCAAGAACGCTTATCCCTTTGGTTCCCAAATGGATCCCAATGAATGGATTATTAAGGTTACTGGCGAGCCATTGAATCCACAATATTTCATTGACTACTTAACGGAAAAATTTAAAGTAAGATAACTTATACTATGTTTGGCATAGTAAATACTATGCTAAGCGAAGTATAGCAATATATCAAAAGGGTGCACGTGTGTGCACCTTTTTTTAAACAGTGAAGTGGGAGAACATAGTCAAACATTTCATTGCCTTAATATTTATTTGATTATAACTATTTCTTTATATGTAATGCAAAAAGATATAAAGCCATTTTATTTAATCTTATTTTGACTGTCGCTTTCTATGATAATGTTGCTTCCATTGTAATTTTCAGCTTTAATGTTGCTTTTGATTTGCTGCATTTGTTTTACTCTTTGGGCAATAGATTTTAAAAATTCTGCTTCTTCATAAGTGATTATTATGTTTACTTTATTATCTTCAACCTCTGACATTAATTCATCAATACTTATTTTATATAATGATGCTAACTTTTGAATAATAAAAATATCAGGAAGAGTCTGTAAGTTTTCATATCTACTATAAGTTGTTTGGCCAATGTTTAAAAATTTGGCAATTTCTTCCTGCGAATAATTATTAATCTTTCTTAGATTTATAATCTTTTCATTAAATTTCATATTATCACCGATTATATTATAACTTTTTTAGTCATTTATGAATAATTGATTGTTGACTGTATGCACAATAATGCTATAATATTTTTTAAGCTAGTCATTTATGACTTAAAAGACGGCTTAATTACTTATTGACTGCAGTTTTGACTCGTTTATGATGCGCAATCAGACAGTTAAACCATTCATATTTCTAGATCTAACCATTGATATATCATATTTCCTCTGTCTCTATCTATGGTTAAAATCATGAATAGAGAGAGCAATAGGAAAAAGTTTATTCATGAAGAAAGGAAAAAATTTATGAGTGAAAATGAAAGAAAATGTAAGTCGGAGATAATCGGCTCTAAAGAAGAGCAGCAGAAAATGTATGATATGCTCATAGATTTGATAAACAACTCTTCGGCAAAATTATCTGAGCGACTCGAAATGATTGTACGTTTGAATGAATTGTTAAATTCGCTTTTGAAAAAGTAATTATATACTATTTATTTGCTGAAATATAAAACGATATATTAACACTCATAGAGTTAAAACCATAAAAAGAAATACAAATAATTAATGTGAATTGTAATCCTTAGAGCAACATTTGGAAATAGCATCAGACATCAATTTTGATACAGTTTACGTAACACTAGATATTCTTGCATAACGTTTCATAATACAAATGTTAGTGATAATATATAAACCAAAAAATAAAGGTTTAATACAAACTTTAATGTATTAAACCTATTCTTCTTATATGGTGCCCAAAGTCGGACTCGAACCGACATGGCTGTTAACCGATGGATTTTGAGTCCATTGCGTCTACCGATTCCACCATTTGGGCGCATAGGTAATATAGCATATTATTAGAAACTTTTGCAACAATTATTTGACATAGCAGTATTCTAGAATACCAAGTTTATCAAGCATAGCATCAATTTCCTGCTTACTAGCATACTCAGTCATTTTTGCTAGTTCCATTTTGATGCGCTCAGAAGATATCTTTGACAATAATGATTTGCAATCTTTTATAGCATTAAAAAGTTCATCGTCGATATTGAATCCTAATTTTAAGGCAAAACGAGCTGCTCTAATAATACGAACAGGATCTTCTTTAATTCTAGCTAGGGGATTGCCGACCATCCGAATAATGTGCTTGTCCAAATCATCTAATCCATGATGGTAATCAAGTATTTTTCCTTCGCTATTCATATAGAGAGCATTAATAGTGAAATCTCTTCTTAATGAATCTATTTGCATGTCTTTCACAAATTTAATGGTAGATGGATGGCGATAATCTAAATACTCTCCTTCTTTACGGAAGGAAGTTATTTCAATTGAAACGCCTTCATATTCCGTTTTGATAGTGCCATATTTGAAAGAGAACTTATCATATTCTGAGGTATCTAATATGTTTAAGATCATTGCTGGCTGACAAGGAGTTGCAAAATCAAAATCAGAAAAATCACCAGTTAAGAGATAATCTCTAACACTGCCGCCAACCAGATATGCTTCTGCATAATTTTCATCAAATAAATCTAATATTTTAAATGCATAATCTATTGAGTCCATTTTTCTTTCTCCTTAGACATAGTCTCTTAATCCTGATTCTGCTCCACAGGAATCTAATGCCTTTATAAACATATCGGCATAAGCATCATAACTATTCACATAGTGAATAATAATAACGCTTTCATAATCATCGGACATAATAATCTTGTGCTCAGCACATTTCTTCTTCCAACGAATCGATTTAATACTAACTGATTTTCCCGCATCATTACCTAACATTTTAGCTGTTCCGGATGGCTTGTCCAGCTTACTGACATGATGTTTCTCTTCGATACTGATTTCAGGGTAGAGTTGAGCGAGTTTTGGTAACCATTGATGCAATAAGTTAATTCCCTTAGTAAAGTTTGGGCAGATAACAGCTGTTAAGTTCTTACTGCGACTTATTCTAGCAAGCTCAGCAAGTTGTTTTTTGTCTAAACCAGTAGTCCCACTGACAAAATGACAGTTATATTGAAAGGCCATCAATGCATGCTGATAGGCAACGCTAGCCTTTGTAAAATCTATTACGATATCACACTTGTTTTTTTGAAGAATGTCTTCAAGGCTAGGAGATTGACTATTAACAAGTCCGATTATCTCATAATCTTTATTTAGTTTTAGTCGATCTAATAAAACGCGACCGATTTTCCCGCTATAACCACAAAAAACTATTTGTCGCATATATTTCACTTCCTCTTAAGAGTTTACGCCTTAAGAGAAGATAAAATGCTTAGTTGCGCCGACTACCACCAATAATCATTACGAATCGCGC
>CAYIYR010000010.1:0-41783 GCA_964367815.1 uncultured Eubacteriales bacterium | reverse complement strand
TTGCGAAGATAGGACTTTTCTCCCTTTTTTCGCACAAAAAAAGGACTGAACTTTCTGCAGTGATACAATGAAAGTAGACAAACTCAAAGGATTGATACAGTCTACTTTTTTTGTTATATATAAATTGGAGGTGTAATTATGACAAATAAAGAATCTTTTCATCTATATTCTAAAGAAGAAAAATTAGCTATTATAAATGATTTTATTAACAATAAATTAGGATATAGAGAATGTGCTCAAAAATATGAAATATCTAAAACATCTTTATTATACTGGGTAAGAGCTTTTCGTAGTAAAGGTGAGGATGGTCTTGTTTCTCAAATAGGAAAACATAGAGGTCCAAATAAAGGAAGGCCGAAAGGTTCTATTAAACCGAGAAATAGAATTGAAGAATTAGAAAAAGAAAACTTAAATTTGAAAATACAAATAGAAAGATTAAAAAAAGGTTATGTTACGAAAGGAGTTGGTTCAAAAAAGGAATTCGTTACTATAAACAACAAGAATATAAAATAATAGAAAAATTTAATAAAATACATCCAGTTTCAAAACTATGTAAAGTTATGGATGTTAATAGATCCGGATACTATAAATGGATAAAAAGAATTGATAATCCATCTTCTAGAACAATTCAAAGGGATAAAGATATAGAGCTAATTACACAAGTACATCATAAACATCCATCACATGGATATAGATGGATTAACGCCTATATTAGACGTAATTACGGTATAATTTGGAGTAATAATCATGTTCATCACTGCTGTAAATATGCTGGAATTATCTCTAAAGGAAAACATTATAAGTATAATAGACCAGGACAAGAAAAAGAAAAATATAATAATTTGATTAATAATTCTTGGAAAAATCTTTCTAGGCCATTAGAAGTTATAGTATCTGATATGACATCTTTTTATTCAAAAGGAAAGTTTTATGAGTTAACATTCTACTTTGATGCATTCACTAAAGAAATTCTAAGCTATAAGTTATCTGGAAGACGTGGAGATACGTCTACTTACTTTGATGGATTGAAAGATATTTTAAGGCTAATAAAAAAAGAATCTACAGAACCTACAGTTTTGCACACCGATCAAGGCTCAGTATATTCTTCAATAAGCTACAACGAGCTCATAAATGATTATAACATTAAACGATCTATGAGTCGAGCAGGAACGCCTACTGATAATCCAGTTAACGAATCATTAAATGGATGGATTAAAGAAGAATTATTTATTGATTTTGGTTTATCTAAAGCTGAAGATGTTCCTTCGTTAATTAAAAGTTATGTAGATTACTATAATAACGAAAGACCAGCTTACTCATTAAAATATAAAACCCCAATTCAGTTTAAAACCGAACTAGGGTTCTGTAAAGTTTGATACAAGCTGTCTACTTTTTGTTGACAAGTGCAAGAAATTCTTTGTATCAAACCTATGCTCGTTATATGGTGCGGATAGAGGGACTTGAACCCTCACGTCTTGCAACACTAGATCCTAAGTCTAGCGCGTCTGCCATTCCGCCATATCCGCAAAAAAATGGTGCTAACTATAGGAATCGAACCTACAACCTATTGATTACAAATCAATTGCTCTGCCAATTGAGCTAAGTTAGCAAATATTATGGTGGACACTACAGGTGTTGAACCTGCGACCTCTTCCGTGTGAAGGAAGCGCTCTCCCGTTGAGCTAAGTGTCCGGACTAAGTAGTTCCTTCAGCGTTGTTAATTTTAGCATTATTCGGTGAATAAAGCAAGATAATTTTGACACAATCAAATTTGATGGTTATAATGATTTCGGTGATGATAAATGGATTTAAGAGATGAACATAGTTCAATGGCTGTGGTCTTAATCAAAGGCAAAGTCAAAAGCAAGGTTATGATGATTAAAGGGCGCACTGGTTGGATCTTTCCCAAAGGTCACGTTGAAGATAACGAGACCGAAGAGGAAGCAGCAATTAGAGAGTGTAAAGAAGAAAGTGGTGTCGATATAAGCAATGCTGAACGCATTGGTAAAGTTGATGAATATACCATTTTAATCGATGCCTATCATATGGGAATGAGTAGGGAAGATTTCTACAAGGTCTATCAAACCGATTGTATTCGTAAACTTATTTCAGTTTATTGTTTCGCCGTTCCTTTCTCACAAGCCTTCAAATTAGAGAAAGGCTTCGTGGCTGGTCAGTGGGCTTATACCATGGATGCGTTTCGTTTGTTGATATACGATGAGTGCAAAACATCATTAAGCAAAGCATTATTGGCAGTTTCAAATTAGATAAATACTCATAAACTATTGTAGAGGATAGCTTATGAGTTTTTTTATTGACTATATATTACCAGTATTAACAGGAGCAGTAATTGGATTTATAACAAATTGGTTGGCAATAAAAATGATTTTCCGACCTTTTAAGGCCGCTTATTTCCTGGGAATTAGAATTCCCTTTACACCGGGATTAATTCCTTCTAGGAAGGATGAAATAGCGGTTACTTTAGGGCAGACAATCGCCCAAGAGTTCTTAAATCAAGAAGTCTTACTGAATACTCTATGTAGTGAAGAAATAAAAGCTAAGTTGTCAGAGATTATTGATAAGTCATTTGCAGATATATATGCATGCACTGAGACAATCAGACAAATTATCACAAGATATGTTGATTCGGAAGATATTGATAGAGTCAACGATAAGATAGAGTTATTAATAGAGAATGTAATTGAAAAGAAATTTTCTGAATATCAAATAAGCAATCGCATTGCAAAACAAATCATTGCAAACTTTCTGGACAGTAACAAGGATTCGACAATTAGTAGAGCCCTTGTCTTTCTCGTCAATGGTAAGATCAGTCGAAGCCTAGAAATCGCATTAGCAGAGAAGATAGATGAATATATTCAACAGAGCGGAAAAAAAGAAATAGGCAATCTCTATAAGCTAGAGGTTGATAAGCTTTTGGCTCTTTCAAGTTCGGATATAGTAAAAAAGATTAATCTAAAACTAGACAGCATTAAGCCCTTCTTATTGGGCGTTTATGATAAAGCAATTAGTAGCAGTCTCGAAAATGTACTAAAAACAATTCAATTCGAGAAAGTCATTGAAGAACAAATTGTAAAACTCGATATGAAAGAATTTGAAAAGTTAATTATGCAAATAATAAAAAAAGAACTCACAGCAATTGAAATAATTGGCGGAGTTCTAGGTGGCTTAATTGGTATTATCAATATCTTCATTTAGATGCTTAATACTCATAAAGAAGTAATTGTTGTATTCCTCTAGTTCTTCTTTAGTCATTAGTGAATCGATCTTAAGCGATTTCATGATGCCAGCAACCATTTGACTTAACATCATATTCAATTCAATAAGGATTGATTTATCAATGGGCCGGCTGTTTTTTAGAAAAGCATACATGGTGATATGGGTATAGGCATTGCTTTCTTCAAAAAAGGCATTGTAATAGTTTCGCTTAGAATCCGGGAAGAAATCATTTAAAAGATTATCGACAATGAATAAAGCGTTAGGTACTACATCATTGTTGTATTTGTTTAAGTATAAAGCCCAACCATTAAGACGAAGAATATCACGATTACTTACTTCTTTTTTAAAGATATTTGCGTAATAATTTCGGACTATCTCAATGTTTGCTAGATACTCTTCTTCATAGTTGTTCTCGGCGATAGGCATACCCGCTTTGGCAATTAAGGCCAAAGCACTTTTTGTGGCTTCATAACCTTTAATTTGTTGATGAATATAGAAAATATAGTTTCTTCTTTCGTCTTCTTTCATAATAATGTGAATCATGGCAAGAGACTCAATTATTGTCCTAACTTGAATTTCAAAAAGTAGCGAATTCTTCGAATAAAATGCTTTTATCATATCATCATATCTAGGAGCCAGATCAGCAAATAAATATCTTAGATTCATCGCTCTATAATTAACATCTGATTGTCGAAAGAGATAAGAAAAAAGTTTCACCATTGAATAGCCAATGTTGCTTGCATAGATAGGAGTGTTCTTTCTTATTTTGTTGCTATCGGTAGAGATGGCATCTGTATAATAATTGTCTTCATCAAGGTAGCGTAGCAACTTCTTTGCCGGAAAAGCCTCACCATAAAAGAGATGCATTTCTTCGATTAGATTAGTGCATAGTTCATCCATGATACCATCATGCATGAAAAGAGCTGCAATAGAATCGACATTAGTAATGCTTTGATTCTCAATGCTTTTACCTATATGAAATGACGGGTGAATAAAGTTATCTAGGTTTCGAATGAGTATTTGATAGTATTCCTTTTGTTCATCATCTTCAAACTCCACATAATTGAGTAAATCAGATAGGGAATTGGCTTTGCGTCCTTTGATTCTTGGCAGCCAAGAGAAGCGGCGCAAATACTTGCCTTCAGCAACTTCATTATTATACATGTTTTTAATACGAGTTATGTCTGATAAATAAGTGTCATAATAGCGTTCAATTAACTCGGGATGCTTATCGATTATGTTTAAAATTATGATTGATTCCAAAGCGTTTCTAATCAGAACTTTATTAACATTGCTTTTGGGGAAGAGAGGACCAGTTGTTTTAGAAATGTCATCAAAGATTAGCAGCAAATAGTCTTTTAAGCAAATCAAGAAGCCTCTAAAACAAGTATGGTAAACTTGCTGACGATGATCTTCCGTTAGTGAAATGCTCTCAACATACTTTAAGGCTTCATTAGCAAAATCATAGTAACGAGCTGACATTCTTGCTAGTTCTTTTATTTCCATGGTCAATTCCTCCACTATTTTATTCTAACATAAAAAGATTGCAAGAGAAGTTTATTTTTGATATTATATGATGTACACGAGTTAGGAGATGTTTACTTATGAGTAAAAAGGATAAAGCCTTATTGATTATAAATATATTTTTTGGAGTTCTACTCCTAGCAGGAATGGTATTCACCATTGGCGCTGCCTTTAAAGCCGGTTTTGCCGTTGATGCTGAGTGGTATATTGTCAATAGTTGGAAATGGGCCAAATTTAATATTTTAGTTTGGGGAATCATCGTTATGGTAGTTTGTGCTGCTATTATGATTATCTCCTTGTCTGTATCTGATGAAAAACACAATCGCCCAACAAGAAGAGTTAGAAGACCTCAACAATAAGAAAACGCAGCGGCACAATAAATATGTTTTCATAATTGATAGTGGCGATTCTTCGAAAAGATTTATCGTCAGTCGGAAAACATTTTATGATGCGAAATCCAACTATCCCCAATTATTAAGTCAGATTAAGAAAGCCTTTTATAACTAAGCGGAGTATCAACTCCGTTTTTTTGTGTCTAACTAAGCTTTCTCGCATATGATATTTTGAGGAATGATAGAATGAGTTTAAAAATAGTTTGGGTGATAGGCAATGATTATGATGCCCCTTTTGTTATTCACCATTTAGATGATGAGAATATCCAAGTTGCTTCCTCCCATAAAGAACTAGCGAATAACGATGTCCAAATAATCAGCACTTGCGAATCATTGGATTTAAAGCCCGATGCCATTGTCTTGCTGAACTTTCGCCTAAATTATGTGAATGGAACCGTAAATCTAAACGAAGCTTTCTTTAGAGCACATGATTGTCCATATTACATCTTTGCTCATACTGCGAATACTCTGTGGTTAGAAAAGAAACTGGGACTTAAGTTTATTACCTTGCGATCCAGTCAAATTGGAAAAGATGTATATGCGGAAGCGATTGGTGATTTAATTATCAAAGCTTTAATTGAAAACTATGAAATCTTGCTCAAAGATTTGACAATTAATGTTCTAGACGGTCATCCTATCAGTTCTTATCTCACAACAAGATTAAAAAAAGTTGCCCCACAGAGCGAAATGATTGCTAAAGAGCCAACCTTTACTGTTCAACCAAATGTCATTATTGTTCCTAGTAATTTAAAAGTTGACTTGCTTGTCCTAAAGAAATGGTCATTATATCAATCAATAATCATAAACTTATTGGAGGATAATACAGCGTTTAGCGTTATTTCGAAGGGAAGAATTCAGCAAATATATACTTTGCGTAATCCCAAATATGGATTACAAAGCTATGCTTATGCGTTAAGCACCTTGATAAAACAAGATATATTAGGAGGATAGAATATGTTTGGACAGTTGATAAGTGCGATTCCGACACCATTTGATCAGGATAATAATATAGATACTCTAACGTTGGAACAATTTCTAAAGAACGTTGCTGCTGGTGGCAGTGATGCCATTGTTGCGGCAGGAACTACTGGCGAAGGGACTAGCCTTTCTTTGGAAGAAAGACTGTATCTTTTTGAACTATGCAAGAAACTATCGCCACAACATTTGAAGGTTATTGGCAATATTGGAACTAACAATACCAGTCAAACCCAAGATTTAATTTGTATGGCCGATTTCCTAGATTTAGATGGTTACATGTGTATTGTTCCGTATTATGTTAAACCCACTCAGGAAGGAATATTCATGCATTTCAAAGCGATAGCAACAGTTACCGATAAACCAATAATTATATATAATTGTCCCGATCGTTGTGGCGTGGGTATTGAAGTAGAAACTGTTGTCAGACTTGCTAAAGAATGTCCAAATATTGTGGCGATTAAACACGCCTCAACCGATATGAACTTTGTGCGAAAGTTAAGATTTCTTCTTCCTGATTTTACAATCTACTGTGGTGATGATCGGATGTTAATTCCCTCATTGCGTGCCGGTGCAAATGGCATTGTCTCAGTTGCAGCCAATGTTTTTGGTCGCGATATCTTAGAAGTCATCGAAAATTATCATGATCAAACAGAAGATCCCAATCTAATTGACTTTGTTGACTTTATGAGCGAATTAATGTTTGTCGAGACAAATCCGATCCCATTAAAATACATTCTTAGTAAGAAATATGGCAATTTTAAAAACGTTCGTTTGCCACTAACCCAATTAAGCCAAGAGCATAAAAACTATATTGACCGTTTTATCGAATAAATCATTTTTAAATCGCTTGTAAATTTTTCACTTGTTCATTATAATGAAAGAGCAGTAAAGATGATTAAGGAGCGATAATATGAAAAACATTGTAAAAATATTCGCCTTAGGCGGATTAGATGAGAACGGCAAGAATTTGTACGTTCTAGAAATTAATAGTGATATTTTTGTTTTCGAAGCTGGTTTAAAGTTTCCGGAAACATTAAGTACTGGCGTGGATATGATTATCCCAGACATCAGCTATTTAGAGAAGAATAAGAAGAGAGTTAAGGCTTATTTTATTAGTCATGGTCACGATGACATCATGGGGGCCTTACCATATTTAATTCAGAAAGTACCAGCACCAGTTTATTGTACTCGTGTTACCCAATATATGATTGAAGATACAGCAACAAGATTTAATCAAGATGTTAAATTCGATTTTCATATTGTGAAATCTGAGGAGACAATTACTATTGCTGGTCATGAGGTTATCTTTTTCTCAACAACCCATTCCATTAGTGAGAGTTTGGGAATCGCGGTAGAGACTGGTAATGGTTTAGTAGTGTACACAGGCGACTTTATTATTGATTATGAAGCACTACCACAATTCCGCACAGACATTAATTTACTATCGAGAATTGGTGACCGTAAAGTCCTATGCTTGATGACAGAATCAATTGCTTGTGATAAGGGTGGACATACATCTCCAAACCACAAGATTACACCTATAATTGAACCGATTTTCTCTGAAAAATCAGGTAGAATTATTCTTTCTTTCTATTCACAAAATATGTTTGGAATTAGAGAAGCAATTGATTTAGCAATCAAATATAAGCGGAGAATTTATGTCCAAGATAAAGGCTTGCAATCAATACTTAAAAACTCAACAGAGTTTGGAACATTGATGATTCCACCATATCTATATTTACGAGCGGATGAAGTCAATCGTCCTGGTAATGAAGACGCCGTTATTCTAATTGGTGGTTTGGGTGAGAGTGTGTTCTTGACTTTAGGCAAAATAGCTGGTGGTGAAGATAAATACGTTATGGTTCGCCCAACGGATAATATTGTTATTGCTTCGCCTTCCATTCCAGGTCTTGAAGTTCTTTCAACCAAGATAATTGATGAACTTTACAAGACCGGTGCGAAAGTTACCAATATTAAGAGTAAGCAAGTCGTTTCTATGCACGCGAGAGCTGAAGATATTAAGATGATGATTTCTTTGCTGACACCGAAATATTATTTGCCGGTTAAAGGTGAATATCGTAATCTAGTTACCAATGCTCAGATTGCTGTTGGAATGAAACTCGGATATAATCACACCAATGTTTTTGTCTATGACAATGGTATGGTAGCGTACTTTGAAGATGGCGTCTATAAAGGATGCAGTGAGACATTTGATCTTCACGAAATCATGATTGATGGCTTAGGCTTTGGCGATGTCGGCAGTAGTGTTATCACCGATCGTCAGAAGTTAGCTGATGATGGAGTATTAATTTTAGGAATCTCCGTCGATTCAAAAGCGAAAGAAATAGTTGCTGGTCCGGATATTCAAATGCGCGGATTAATCTTTCTAAAAGATGCTGATTATTTTTTGGCAGAGTTAGTTAAGACCTATGAATCTATGGTCAATGAAGCATTGAATAAAAATGAGATTAATAACTCTGATACTAGGGTGAAAATTAGAGATAGACTAGTAGGACTGGTTAGAAGATTTACAGGTAAAGCACCTCTGATCTTACCAGTGATTCTCGATGTCCAACAGAAATAGAACTCATAATGAGTTCTTTTTTTTGTGCTATTTTGATTAAAAATGGGATAAATGCTTTTTTTATGTTCACAATTATACTATAATTGAACTGGTGATTGTTAAGTGAAGGATAAAAAAAGAAAGCAGTCAGGAAATTCACTCAAAGGATTCATTAGTGATGAAGCACGTTATGTGTTAATCGGACTATTAATCTTTCTTCTGAGTTTCATTGGAATTATCGAATCGGGCGGATATTTAGGAAGTGTTATTTCCTTCGTCTTTATCTACCTTTTTGGCGTTTTCTATTTTATCCCTTTAATCTTATTTGCCGCTTATGGCATTTATATCTTCCTCAGAAGGAAGAATCCCGATTTTGAAGTTGGACCCTATTTAATAGCTTTAGCTTTCGTTATCTTTTTTGCTCTTATTTGGGCCAGCGTTTTTAGTGTTGAAAACGGTAATTATCTTAGCAGTGTGTTCGGAGAATATTCCAGCCGCTTTAATCAAATCAGAGGCAAGGGCTTGACCGTAATTGTTGGTCAAGGCAAATCGGGTGTTGGTGGTGGCATTGTTGGTTTCTTCTTCTTTGCGGTTTTAGCAGAATTGATGTCTCCAGTAGGAGCTTCGGTTGTCTATATAATTGGTTTCATTCTATCACTTGTCTTTTTACTCCGACCCTTTGTAGAACTGATTGTCCGGTGGGTAAATAAGCGGAGAAAGAATTACCAGCGCAAAGAGAAACCTAAACGGGTTAATAAGCATTATGAATATATAGCGGAAACAAAAACTGCTGCTGCGCCAAAACCCGTTGAAAATCCACAATCAGCTGAAAGTATTGCAATAAAGCAAGAAGAAGAAATGATCAGTCGGATAAAAGTTGAGGACAGTTCAAACTATAATCCCAGTAAAGCTTTTGTTCCCCAAGCAACTAATTCTGTTTTTCAAGATGTTTTTGTTGAGGATAATGATCCTTTGAAGTCTAACGGGATGAGTAAGCAGAAAACATTTAATGTTTTCACTGATTCTTTAACTGATTTTGATGAACAAGAAGTGAAGGAAGAGGTTCAACCTAAGCAGACGATAAAAGGCTTTAATGTTTTCACTGATTCCTTGGGTTTTGATGATTTCGCCAATCCTACTCCTCAAAGACATGAGGAAGAGGAAACTCACAGCAGTGTCTATCTTCAAAAAGAAGCCACTCCTGTAGTGACAGAGAAGGTTTACGATATTTCGGATATGGATTTATATGGAACAAGACAGAAAGAAACTGTCACGCAGGCTGAAGAAAAAACAGTTGTCGTAGACAACACTGAACCGGCTCCAGAGAATACCTTAAACTCATTGAATATGTTTAAACGAGAAATGACATATGCTGAGCCAGAGCCCCAACCGCAACCAACTGCAGAGACAAAGCCAGCGGAAGAAGTTGCTGAGAAGCCAACTATTAGGAGAATTCCTAAGGTTTATCATTTACCATCAGCCGGTTTATTGAATGAAGTTAGCTATACTGATATGACCGAAAATAAAATGCAAGCAGATATCAAGGCTGTGCAGCTGAATAATAAATTAGCAAGTCTAGGCATTAAGGGCAAAGTCAAGGATTATACCGTTGCTCCCGCTTTCACTCGCTTTGAAGTCGATGTAAATAGTGATGTTAAAGTTAACCAGTTTTCCCAGGTTCGTAATGATTTAATGATGGCCCTATCGGCGGCTCAGATAAATATTCTCGCACCAATCCCTGGCTCACCCTATGTTGGTATCGATATTCCTAATGTTAAGAGAGCTTCAGTTTCTTTCAAGGAATGTTTTGTTGGATTACCTTTTGAAAAAAAGGACAACAAGTTATTAACCGCAATTGGTAAGGATATTATTGGACGAGTAGTGAGCATACCTCTAGATGAGACTCCTCATATGTTAGTAGCAGGTGCTACCGGCAGTGGTAAATCTATCTGTTTGAATACCATTATTGTTTCGTTAATTATGCGTGCAACACCAGATGAAGTCAGAATAGTACTAGTTGACCCCAAACGGGTTGAGTTTAATTCATATATGTCAATTCCCCATTTATTGTGTCCAGTTATTACTGATGCGAAGAGAGCAGCGGTGGCCTTACGGAAACTCTGCGATGAAATGGAGAGACGTTATTCTTTATTACAACAAAGTGGTAAGAAGAATATCCAATTGTACAATAATTATGTTCGTTCTACAGGTGGCGATCCATTGCCTTATATTGTCGTTATTGTCGATGAATTAGGCGATTTGATGACTGTTGCTAAAGCCGAAGTAGAAGATAGTGTTAGAAGAATAACACAACTTGCAAGAGCGGCCGGAATTCATTTAATTGTGGCTACACAGAGACCATCCGTCGATGTCATTACAGGCGTTATTAAAGCCAACATTCCTAGTAGAGTTGCTTTCGCTGTTTCTAGTAATCAAGATTCTCGGACTATCTTAGATGAAAGTGGTGCGGAGGAATTATTAGGAAAAGGCGATATGTTAATGCGGTTATCGGGCCAATACAATACAACTAGAGTTCAGGGTTGCTTCGTCTCTGACGAAGAGATTGACAAGGTGGTTGAATTTGTCAAATCGCAACGAGAACCTGATTATGATCCGAATTTCTTAGATTTAGACCCACCAGAGCCAGAACAAATGAATTTTGGCGATGAAATTGGGGAAGATAACTATGGGAGTGCGGAAGATGAGACCTATAAAAAAATATTAAGTTGGTTGAAGGGGCAGAGTGGAGTATCCACCTCCTTACTCCAAAGAGTGTTCTATTTAGGTTATCCTCGGGCAGCGAGAATTATTGACCGGTTATATCAAGAAGGTTATATAGGTGCGCCATCAGGTTCTAAACCCAGAGAAATCTTCTATGATCACTTACTAGATGATGATACGGGAGAATAAAATGGAACTAAAAACAATCACGATAAAAGATGGTATTACATTACATATTTGGCCAATCAAACAGTTCAAAACAATTTCGCTATTTTTTAACTTTTTAGGAAGAGTGGATGCAACTAAAACATCCGCTCTTGCTTTATTGTCTGAAGTAATGTGCAAAGGAACTAAGGATTATCCTAATGAAGATAGCTTAGCAAATCAAAAAGAAAAACTATATGCAGCGGAAGTTGCATCATTAACGGGAATTAATGGTGAGTACCATAGTTTCCTCTTTTATTTTAGTTTTATTGATGAACGATATTTAGTATCCGAAGATAAGCTTTTAGACAAAGAACTTAAACTTATTGAGAGCTATCTGTTGAATCCTTTGGTTGATAGAAAGGGCTTTAAAGCGGACTTTTTTGCAAATTGGCAGAAAATGTATTATCAATCATTATTAGTAAGAGAGAATAATAAAGAAACCTACGCAGCAATTCATTTAAAAGAGTTGCTCGATAAGAATCATCCGATGAGTTACTATGTACGCGGCAAAGCTGAAGAGATTCTTTCGATAACACCCGCACAATTAAATGAGGTATATCAAGAAGTCCTTAATCGGGAATTAAACATCTATGTGGTTGGCGATGTCGAGGAAGATAAAATTGTTGGCTGGTGCAAGAAAACCTTTGCGGCAACAAAACATATTCATCAACAAGCCGTTGTACCCTTAGAATTTAATAAACCTATTTGCTTGGTTGAAGAAAAGAAGGCTTTTAATCAATCATATTTAACGATGCTCTATACGTTACCTTACTATTTTGATAAAGGGCGGATTGAGGCCGGAATTTTCAGCTTAATTTTTGGTGGCAGTGCTAGTTCAAAACTCTTTAAAAATGTTCGGGAGAAATATGGGCTATGCTATTCCATCAATGCTAGTTATGCTTCTGATTATGGAGCGATTATTGTCAATTGTGGAATTGATGCCAAGAATTATGAAAAGGCCGTTGAAGTAATAAATGAGCAGTTAAATGAGATGGTTGCTGGTCATATTGAAGAAGAGGAAATTACGATTGCAAAAACGCTTTTATTAAGTGGTAATGATCAAGCGTTTGATAGTGCTTATGGTATTTTCTCAACTTATAATCATTTTGCGTTGCATGAAATGAGTTTTGATAAAGAAAAATATATTGATGATGTTATGTCAGTAACACTTGACCAAATAAAGAAAGTAGCCGAGCAAGTCAAATTACAAATAACCTATCTTGTTAAGCAAGGAGGTCGAAAATAATGAAAAAAGAAGTGAATGAGTTCTTAAAAGAAACTCTTTATAGTGAAGTATTAAGCAATGGATTACGAGTTTTTCTTCTTCCAAAGGAAGAATACAGTAATGTGTTTGCGGCATTTGCTACTCATTTTGGAGCCGTGAACTCCTTAACAAAGATTAATGATATTATTATCCCTCGTGGGGTGGCTCATTTTCTTGAGCACCGTTTATTTGATACTCCTCAAGGCGATGTAGTGGACTTATTTTCAGCTAGTGGAGCTGATGTGAATGCTTATACTACTTATGATCGAACAGTATATTATTTTTCGGCCACCCAAGAGATTCAAGCAAACATTAATCTTCTATTAGATTTTGTTCAGACTTGCGTGATGAGTGAAGAAGCGGTCGAAAAAGAAAAAGATATTATCTGTGAAGAAATCGCCATGTATGCTGATTATCCTAGTTCCAAATTATATAGAGGAATTCTTGATAATATGTATTATAATCACGAGATAAAAAATGAGGTTGCTGGAGATGAAGAAAGTGTTCGTTCCACTTCCTATAAAGTTTTGAAACTAGCCCATCAGACCTTCTATCATCCTAGTAATATGCTTTTAGTTGTTTGCGGTAAATTTAACGTTGATGAAATGATGAAATGGATTAAAGTCAATCAAAAGAGTAAGCATTTTGTTAAACCTTTAGCTGGCGAAAAACCGCAAGTATATGAACCAGCTAAGGTTAAGCGGAAGAGAAGAATAATTAAAATGCATATTAATTTGAAGAAAGTTATTATTGGTTTCAAGATTGCCCCAATGGTGTTTGATAATCCTAAAGATCAAAACGAAACTCTTATCGCTTATACCATCTACATATCGATGTTATTCGGTCGAACTAGTAAGTATTATCAACAGTTAGTTAACGATAAAATAATAGTAGCCAATACTTTTAGCGCTCATCATGATTTAGGTACGGGTTATAACTATTTAGCAATAAGTGCTGATGTTTTTAACGAAAGAGCATTTATTAATCTTGTGCGCAAAGCTATTAGCGATGAGCAAGTTTGCAAGGATAAGAGTTTATTCTCGCAAAAGAAAAATGCGAATGTTGGCAAGAGTCTTCGCAATCTAGAAAGTCCATCTGATTTAGCCACAGAGTTTATGGATAATATGATGGAGGGAATGAATGTCTTCGATGACATTCCTCTAATCCAAAAGATGTCGCTTAAAAAGATCGAAGAAGTAGCGGCAACTATTCGAAATGGTGATTATAGTGTCTTCACTATCATCGCTGATAAATCATAGGGGTTCCTGATATTTTATTTTTGAATCAAGATGGAGATTAACTTTTATTTGATAATTCTCCATCTTTTTGATATCACAAGCAAAGCGCTCAAGAAAGAATATATCGATTTTTAATTCTTTGGCCAAGGAGAATGTTTCATTTATCTGTGCGGTTGCAGTTTCGGTTATCAACTTGTTAATTTCATCTAAATCTTCATCTGTGACATTGTTACGTAATGAGGCATAAAGATCAAAAATAACTTCTTCACCTTTTAAAGATAAGCGTGTTTTTGTGAGCTCGCAAATGAAGCGCAAAGAATTCTGCTTTATCTCATAATTGATGGTTTCTTTATTGTCAAACCAAGTAAGACCTATTAGGTCTTCTTTTTTGATAAAAGTCAAAAATGGATTATCTTGAGAATAGGAAGTGAAGTAATGACCAGAAACATTATACGTTTTGAGTGGTTTAGGATCACCATCACTATCACTATAGTTGCTATCTTTATCAATAAAAATATTTGGAATCGAAAACATTTTATTGCCGGTGCGATAGCGAACGAGAATATCTCTGAGATTTAATGGCTCCATCAAGGCAAATTGTTCATTCTCTAAGGGATCATTAATCAAACTGAAATAGGGTGATAAATCTAGATTGGGAATTACACTGTATAAATCCTTGAATGGTAGATTTGTTGAGAAAACCCAGATATTAGGGCGATACTTAGGACTTTTAAAAAGAGCGGTGATTGAATACATCAAATCTTCTTCATCAGAAAGAAAAGACTCATTAAAAACAACACTTCTGATGTATTGGACACTAATGCTTTTTTTGGCTTCAATATTAATACTATTCATTGCTTCAGTGAAAGTCTTGCCAGTCGCACTATAGATATTGGTTACTGTATCATTGCTTCCTGACTCTAGTTCGATTTTTGATAAACTAGAGGCGTTAACGATAAGAATAGCTATTTGATAAAGATCATCTTCCTTGCTGATATACAAAGAGACAGGATAGGCAATTCTTCGAACATTAACATTGTTTTTGCTGCAGCCACACAGCGCCAATAGAATGGCTATTATCAGTATTATTTTCGTTTTCATTTTCTCACTCCATTCTTAAACTTTGAAAAGTATTTCTTGGGGTTTGCTTCCTTGCTGACATAAGATTTTGACATGAAAATATATTTAAGGTTTTTTAGGGAGAAAGGGGCAACGGGTGACAATAAGGGAATACCAAAAGATTCAATTCCCACTAGATAAATGATGACTAGCATAGAAGAGATGACAAATCCAATAAAGCCGAAGATTAATGAAGATAACAAGATTCCAACTCTTAAAAAGTTTATAGATGTATTTAAGGAGAAGTTATTTGAAATAATATAGGTTGAGATCATGCTGATGGCACTGATTAGCATGACTTCTTGACTGATTATTCCGGCGGAAACTGTAATTTGACCGATGATGACACTACCCATCAACAGAAGAACTTGATTTATTCCCGATAGTGGGCGCGATCCAGCGATTCTAAATAGTTGGAAAATACTATCGCCCAAGATAAGTTCGGTGGCAATAGTCATGCTGATGCCTTTTCTTGCATTGATGTAGTTAGCTAGCATCAGAAAAGGCATAAATTCGTTATCATGGGCAAAGATGGCAGCTGCTAAACCGCTGAGAAACAAGCCGATAAAAAGAGAGAAATATAGGAGAAGCCGATGAAGAAAGCCAACCCAAAAACTCTCATTGCTAGAATCCGCAAAGTTAGTAAAGAAACTAAGACTAACAGGACCAATATTAGCTAAAGGCACACTATTCATAAATACCACAAAGCGACCAGTTAGCAACGATTCACTACAGTAATCGCTGCGCATGGTATAGGTCATTTTTGGGACTATTTGCTTTGAATTGGTCAATAGAGCTTGAAGGTGGCCAATATTGTAAACACAATCGACTTGGCAATTTTCTAAATTAAGTTTAACTTGCTCAATTATTGTTTCATCTGCTATCCCCTCAATATAAGCTAAAGCAACACGAGTTTTAGTTATTTTACCAATCTCATAGGTGAAGTATTTTAGACGTTCGGAAGGGATTCTTTTGCGTAGTAAGGCGATGTTAGTATCGATATTTTCAATGAAACCATCCCTAGATCCGGCGATAGCAATATCATTACCACGTAATTCCGGACTACGATTTGGGGCTTTGGCGTTGTTAATTGCATATAATCTTTTTATATTCGAGGAGTAAACAAGAAGAAAACCGCTATATGCTTTTGAGGTAATGTTAGGAATGTCAGTAAGATTAAGCTCTTCAGCGGAAGCTAGGTTAGCCTGTAAAAGATTATAATTATTATTTGCTAAGAGTTCTTCTAATTTTTGCATATAATACTTCTCTAAAAGTTCAAAGTTTGTCATCTCTTTTTCGTAGATAAGATTAAATGTGTCCTCATTATGCCTAACGACAGCAAAAATGATATCACTGCTATTTACAAAGATATCTTTGAGAGCTTGAAACTGTCTATCCATTGGTCGTCCTCTTAATCATAAATGATTTGATGCAGATGTAGATGGCAATGGCCAGAAGCAGGGAAGCACTGATAATCATCAAAGTTAGATTAATACTATTATATAAATTCACATTATAAAGAAGATAAAGGGCTAGTCCAGCACTGACAACTAATAAAACACTACTAACTACAGCTTGCTTTAGATTCCATACCCGCGAAAAAATAATGGCACTAGTTATTAGTCTAGCTTGGGTGCCAACTATCCAATAGATAATAGTGGTGTAATCAAGATTCTGTGTATATTCATTGAATTGAATACTGCGCCAACTAGTAAAATAGGGATAAGGAATTTCTGTTATCATGTTGCCAAATTCACCAACAAGACGTAGATTTGAATAACAACCAATAAGAATTATTGGTATACATAAACCAATGATTTTTTTGATTTGAATAGCAGAGGAAGGAATATCACAAAGAAAGTAAAAAAGCAGGGGCTCAAACAAAAGCGGTATAATGACTAATACGGTCATGAGTATCTCTAGCGAAGTTTCTGGAACTGTTGGCTTATAAGCAAATAAATAAATGGTACTAGGATTGAGCAAATAAATCAAATTCTGAATTATCAATATTCCCAATACAACAATGCTTAAGCGAAATCCTACTTTTAGAGCATTCTTAGTTGCAAATAAAGCGGGAGCAATTAGCAGAATAGTAATGATGAACAATTCCCAGCTATCATAATAGAAGGTAGTAATGAAAGAAGTATTATAATAGATCAAAAGAAGAGAGGAAATTATTAAATAAAGAGTCACTAATAATTTCACAATTATTGAAACATTTGGGACTTTTTTTAATCTTGAGCGGATGATTTCAAATTTCTTTGCAAAAAGCAGGAAAAATAGCGGAAATACAGCAGAAAATATTATTAAAAAATAAGTGGATTTTAAACCGACAGTGGTTAAAAGAAACTGACCCATAATGAAGTTAGTGAAGTAGTAATATCCAATTAGAAAAGCGCAAAAAACCGCTCCAAAACTTCGTGTCGATTTATCCATATGCTCACCCTTTTTATTTTTCTCGGAAATGGTCATTTTAAACTTTTTATTTCCTAGATGATGCGATATAATGTATACATGTCTTACTATAGAGGAGGACAAGTATGCTTAATCAAGTCTGTCTTGTTGGTGTAATCACCAAAGTTGAGCAGGGAATTGATGGGAAGTATTATTTGTGGCTTGAAGTTGAGCGTGGATTCAAAGAGTTTGATGGTACCTTCAAAAAAGATCTCATTAAATGTCGAATCTGGTATGGGGCGAAAGATGGAATTAATCAGTATTATCATCCCAACCAACGGATTAGTATTGCCGGGCGCATCGAAAGCGACGAAGAACATAATCTGTCAATTGTATGCTACGACATTGATTATCTTGGTAGTAAGAAGTAACGGAGTACAAAACTATGAAGCAGTATCTCGATTTATGCCGATATGTATTAGATAACGGGGTCGAACGAAAAGATAGAACTGGAACTGGAACTATCTCGACTTTTGGCTACCAAATGCGTATTGACTTACAGAAGGGTTTCCCCCTATTAACCACAAAGAAAGTAGTCTTGCGGATAGTTTTGGGTGAACTTTTATGGTTTATCGAAGGCAATACCAACATCCAAGAATTATGTCGAGAAAAGATTAGAATTTGGAATGAATGGCCTTTTGTAAAATATCAAAAATTCCCTCAATATCAGGGCGAGACAATTGAGGAATTTGTTCAACATATTTGTGATGATGATGATTTTGCGGCTAAATGGGGCGATTTAGGCCCAGTTTATGGCAAACAATGGCGCGATTTCTTTGGCAAAGATCAATTATTGGAATTAGAGAAAGGGTTACGAGAAGATCCATTTTCTAGAAGACACATTATCTGCGCTTGGAATCCAGCGCAAATAGATCAGATGGCATTACCACCTTGTCATGCTTTTATTCAATTTTATGTATCAAGTGATGGCAAGCGTTTGTCATGTCAACTATATCAACGGTCTGCCGATGTATTTTTAGGCGTTCCCTTTAATATTGCATCCTATGCCCTACTAACTCATATGCTTGCAAATGCGGTTGGATTAGAAGTGGGTGAGTTTATTCATACCTTTGGTGATGTTCACATCTACAATGACCATGTTAATTTAATCAAGATGCAGTTGGAAAGAGAACCGCGACCACTTCCAAAACTGGTTATTAAACGGAAAGTTAATAGTGTCACCGAATTCAAATCAGAAGACTTTGAATTAGTTGGTTATGACCCGTATCCAGTCATTAAAGGCAAGGTTAGTGTATGATTACCATTATTGTAGCGATGGATGAACATCGGCTAATTGGTCAAAATGGCCATCTACCTTGGCATATCAAAGAAGACCTTCAACATTTTAGAAAAGAAACAATAAATAAAACCTTATTAATGGGGAGAAAGACTTATGAGTCTTTTAAAGCCCCCTTACCAAACCGTAAGCATATAGTAGTTAGTAGTAATTATAATCCATCAAATAATTATCCTGATGTAATAGTGGTCAAGGATATTATTCCTGTTTTGAAACATTATCAGAAGAGTGAAGAAGAGTTGATGGTTATCGGCGGAGCGAGTGTTTATGCTCAAGCTTTTCCTTATGCTGATAAAGTAATTTTGTCATTAATTAAAGGAAAATATGAAGGTGATACATATCTTCCTATGTTTGAAGATAAATTTGTGATAGAATCTATTCAACAACAGGAGTTGTTTACAATTCTCTGTTACCGGAGGTGCACCAATGTTTCTGCGTAAGTATTTCAGCGTGTTGATGACAGCGGGTCTATATATCTTGGTGCGTTATCCTAAGATTCTTTACTACGCTCGCCATGAGAAGAAAATTCCCTATGAGAAGAGATATGCTTTTGCATTAAAACTTTATAAGAAAGTTAGTGATCGTTTTCATGTGGACTATCATATTAGTGGCATGGAAAAGATTCCGGCAACTCCTAGTATTATAATTGCGAACCATCAATCTTATTTTGATCCCTTGATGGCCTTTAAATTTCCTTATCCCATGGTTTTAGTTGCTAAAAAAGAGATTCATGATATGCCTTTTGTTGGCAGGGTAGCTGAATTTATTGATACTATTTTTATGGATCGTGACGATATCCGCCATGCGGTGGAAATAGTTAAGAGAGCCGATAGTGTGATTAACAGTGGCCGTCATGTTTGGATTTTCCCTGAGGGAACGAGAACTAAAAAAGAAGACCATACAATGAACGAATTCAAAGCTGGCGGTTTAAAGGTAGCATATGATACCAAAGTAGCCATTGTTCCAATGGCGATCTGTGGAACTTGGAAAGTATTTAGCAAGAGTATCAAGCAGAAAACCTATCGTGTTGATATTGAAATCATGGATCCAATTTCCTATGAAGATTATAGTCAATATTCAACCATTGATTTATCTGACAAATTGCACCAGCAAATAGAAAATAGAGTCAACGATTTATTAAAACTACAATAGAGACCAGCAAGGTCTCTGTTTTCTTAGGTTCTTAGGGTAATAATTCTTAAGGATATTTTTACTTATCTTACAAAAACCAATTGATAAATTCTCACAAAGGACTAAAGCAAATCCATCAGAATTTTGATAGTTGAAGGAAGCACCGGATAGATAACTAATCAAGCGTTGATCATCAGAAGCTAGACTGACACTTCTTTGCCAATCTTCTTTTTTTGATGCCAGTGCTAATGCATGACTTGGAATAAAATATGAGTCTCTTATCTCACCAAGATATAGGCCGTTTTTCAGTGTCCTAATACCATTAATTCTAAGTCCGTTTTTTGGAAGATAATATAAATGACTATTGTTATTAAAAAGCCGTTTATCTTCAAACTTTCTGTTTAAATTGTTTTTAACAAAAGTATGGAATATTTGCAGAGATTTTTTATCTATCGAAACGTCTTTTCGGTTTGCATATTCTGTAGGGTTATCATCGTTGCATTTGACTAAAGCAATAAAATGTCCCTCACCGCAAAAATGAGTAGGAAATATTCTTAATGCCTCATTCATTTCTAATCCTCTATCAATGTTAGGAATTGTTGGTAGATTGACTAAAGAAGCGTTAGTGTTTGCAAGTAAATGCTTGATTACTTCTTCATTTTCTAATGGATTAAAAGTGCAGGTGGAGTAGATTAGATAGCCATCTTTTTTTAGGAGACGATATGCATCAATTATAAGTTGTTTTTGCAGTTCACTCAAACGATGAACTTTGTCTTCGCTCCAATCTTCTTTAGCTAGCTGATTCTTTCTAAACATTCCTTCTCCAGAGCAAGGAGCATCAAGAATTACGCGGTCAAAATTTCCCGCATACATATCTGCGAGATGGGCAACAGGCTCATTGGTTACAATAGCGTTTTCAATTCCCATTCTTTCAATGTTTTCACAAAGATCCAAGGCTCTTGAGTGATTGAAATCATTAGCAAGCAACAGTCCATTTTCGTCAAGAAAAGTTGCAGCATAGGTTGATTTACCACCGGGAGCAGCACACAAGTCAATGACAAAGTCATCCTTCTGGATATCTAATAGTTTTGCTACCATCATCGCACTTGGCTCCTGAATATAATAGGCTCCCGCTTGATGATAGGGATGTTTTCCTAGTGACTTAGTTTTTTTATCAAATAAAAAGCCATTAGGAACAATTGGATGGGCAGCTAAGCCAAGATAAAAAGAAGCAGGAGGTAGTTTTTGGGGATTTAAACGCAATCCACTGATTGGCTCCTGGTCTTGAGCAATTAATAGAGAATCAATAAACTCCTTTGAGAAGTATGACTTAAGAAATGTCGCATAGTCCATCATTCATCACCGCTTTTATTATAACACGGTTTCGTGTATAATAATAACGCGAGGTGAAACAATTATGTTTATGCCAGATATAATTATTAAAAAGAAAAATGGAGATAAGTTGACTGCGGAGGAGATAAGTTTCTTTGTTAATGGGTATGTTGAGGGAAAGATTCCGGACTATCAAGTCAGTGCTTTACTGATGGCTATTTGTTTTCAAGGAATGGACAAAGAGGAAACTAGTATCTTGACTGACTGTATGATGCATAGTGGCGATGTTATCGATTTGTCTTCAATTCCCGGAGTGAAAGTTGATAAGCACTCAACTGGTGGTGTTGGCGATAAGACCTCATTGGTTTTAGGACCAATGGTCGCAGCTTGTGGTGCGAAAGTCGCTAAGTTATCAGGTCGTGGCTTGGGTCATACTGGGGGAACAATTGATAAATTAGAGGCCATACCAGGATTCCAAACGCAGATTCCTATTGAAGACTTTATTAAACAAGTTAGTGATATTGGATTAGCAATTGTTGGTCAAACAGCTAATTTGGTTCCGGCTGATAAAAAACTATATGCTTTAAGAGATGTTACGGGCACAGTTAATTCTATTCCTTTGATTGCTTCAAGTATTATGTCAAAGAAATTAGCAACGGGCAGCGATGCTATTTGTTTAGATGTTAAATATGGATCTGGTGCATTTTGTACGACCCCTGAAGATGCCAGAGTTTTAGCGAAAGCGATGGTCGAGATTGGTAATCATATGGGTCGTAATACCAAAGCTTTGATTACCAATATGGATGAACCATTGGGTTTAGCGATTGGCAACTCTTTGGAAGTCATTGAAGCCATTAATACCTTAAGAGGTGAAGGTCCAGAAGATTTAAGAGAACTATGCTTAAGAGCCGGAGCTATAATGCTAGTTCAAGCTAAACTGTATGCTGATACTGACTCCGCTCGCAAGGTTCTAATCGAGAGACTCAATGATGGCAGTGCCTTTAATAAATTAGTTGAATTTGTTACGGCGCAACATGGTGATGCAAGTTACATTATCGATCCAAAAAAGTTTCAAACAGCAAGGAATATTATTCCGGTAATTAGCAATGCCACGGGGTTTGTTCAAAAAATTAATACCATTCTACTAGGTGATGTTAATGTTAAACTAGGAGCGGGAAGAGAAAAGAAAGAAGACTCGATTGATTTTGCTGCTGGTATTGTTGTGAATAAGAAAACGGGTGACTATGTCACCAAAGGTGATGTATTAGCGTATATCCACACCAATCACACTGATTATCAAGCCCAAGTAGAAGAAGTATTGTCGGCGTATTTTATTGAAACGAAAGATCCAACTATCTTGCCTTTGATTTATAGTATAGTTGAATAGATAGGAAATTAGTATGTATTATGTTTTAAGTTTAGGTGATAAATTAGGAATAGCTGGTCTTGCACTTTCATTGCTGACTGCCATTGTTGTTCCAACTGTGCGTTATTTCATGAAGAAGAATAATATCAAAGAACGAATTGAAAAGTTTATTCGACTTTACAATACTATTAACATTAAAAGGCCAAAGCTTTTAGAAGAGCAATTAAAGAATTATGACCATAATTATGAATGTATTGATGTCGAGGCCGGTCTTGCCATTTATAAGAGTTGGCATTTTACTAATGATACGCCCATTCCTTTAGATTCGGTCAAGGTTAATATTGTTGCGGCTCCCACAATCAAGAAACCAATTATGAAAGAGTTCCCCTTAAAGAAAACTTTTGCGGAGAACTTAGAAGAATATGTTTTTATCGATGACCGCAAGACCTTTTATAATGGTGGTCAATATATGGCGGCGGCAATCGATTTTAGTAATGGCTGTACTTTAGATGTTTTCAAGGCTGGTTGGTATGATTATTTTGATACGGGGAAGGTATTAGAATTTGAAAGTGTTTGCAATCAAAATAAGTTGCGCTCAGCTTTGAATCCTTTTGAATTAACCAATCGCTATGTTGCTATCGGTATTAATTCAATTACTATTTTTCGCAATGTTATTGATAAAGATGGAAATAAAAAGAATTATTTTCTGATTCATAATCGAACAAAAGGTCAAGTAGCTGGTAAGGTTTTGTTAGAATCACCGAATATGATTCATGTGATTCCCGCAGGATCAATGCAACCAGTTGATGATAAATTTGATTGTAATTTAGCAAATACGATCTATCGAGAATTCTTTGAAGAACTCTTTAATTTTGAAGAGATGGATGATTTGGCTGTATCCGATATTATGAAAGCTATGCCGATGTACCAAGAGATTGACGATTTAAGTGACAACTATCTTTTAGGGGTAGGAATTGAACCAATGACGACTAAAATGGAAGTGTTAGCGGCGATTGTCTTTGATATGGATAAAATCAAGGATGGCAAGTTCTTAGGGGTTGAACCAACCTTAGAACAAATAAAAACGCTCTTCAAACCAAATTTCGAAGGCACTATTGAATTCAGAGAATTCACCCAGCCAATGATTAGACAAATTCTTCATCGCCAAGCGGTTCCATTAACAGCAGCCGGTCGTGGTGTTCTCTATTATACTGATAAATATTTTGACTTTTTAAACAAATAACCGCTCTTGCTAAAGAACGGTTTTTTATCTCTTTAGTCGGTTATTAATAGCGCGCATTAAAGCTCTTTTCTGAACATATATTTAGCTAGGAGCGTGATTTTATTATGGTATTGTTAAGTAAAATATTACTGGGATTATCTTTATTAACCACACTAAATGTAACCACCGCAAACAAAGATGAATTAGGTATCACATCAGCGGCGGCTATTCTGATTGAAGCGGATAGCGGCAAGGTATTATATAGTAAAAATGAACACAGCAAATTATATCCGGCTAGTATGACTAAGATGGTAGGTTTAGTAATAATATTGGATTATATTCAGCAAGGAAAAATGAAACTTGATGACATGGTAACGGTTAGCAAAGAGGCAGCAAGCATGGGCGGTACGCAGATTTATTTGCAGCCGGGGGAACAGATGTCTGTCAATGATTTATTGAAATCAGTGGCTATCAATTCCGCTAATGATGCTATCTATGCTTTAGCAGAAGCGACAAGCGGCAGCGAACCAGCTTTTGTAAAATCAATGAACTCCCTTGCAAAAGAGTTAGGGATGAATGATTCTAATTTTGTGAACACCAATGGTTTTGATGATGCCAATCACTATACATCCGCTTATGATATGGGTATTATCGCAAGAAAATTAGTTAGTTATGGAAATGCAATTCTCCAATATACCTCTAAGTATGATGATTACATTAGAACCAATACAGATAAGCCTTTTTGGCTAGTGAATACAAATAAACTTATCAGGTCATATGATGGCATGGATGGTTTGAAGACTGGTTTCACTCAAGATGCAGGTTTTTGTTTGGCCGCTACTGCGAAAAGAAATAATTTGAGATTAATTGCTGTAAGTATGAAAGCCAGCACCAAGGATATAAGAAGTAAAGATATCACGACTTTGCTTAATTATGGTTTCGCTAACTATGAAGGATATAAAGTGTTTTCTAAAGGCGAAATAGTAGGAACCTATGATTTTAGTAATGCCGACAGCACAAAGACACCAATTGCAGTTCCTAATGACATATACATAGTGGTACCAAAAGGGTACAATACCGCCAATTTGGATGTATCTTTTGTAATAAATGAAGGTGTAAAAGCACCTTTAAATAATGGTGATATCGTAGGGAAAATAACAATTAAAAATGAAGATGGAACCACAATAACTAGCGATATAATAGTATTAGATCAAGTTGAATCACTAACCTGGTGGAAGACAGTAATCAGGACTTTTGTTAAGTTTCTATTTAGTTAATAGCAAGATAAGTAGTCAATCAAATCAAGATATATCGGTTACAAATTTAAATTTTTAACCGATTTTTTTTAAGCGCTTATAGATACGTAAGAACACTTATTTGTGGTGTTGCTATGTATCAATACACACTTACGCCAACCGAGGCCATAAATCTTCAGAACTACAAGAGTTATGTGGGAGAAACGACTATTACTGTCAATAAAGGAACATTAGTCTCTGATGTAACGCTAAAATCTGATATTTATGAAGGTGATTTATTATCCTATGTAGCGGCCAACAAATTGACCAACACAACAGTCAAGAACGCCAACAATGAAGTAGTAGCGGGTACTTGGGCATTTGAAAATCCGACCAACCGGATTTCCCTTGCTTCCACAACCTATGCAGCTTCCTTAGTATTTACGCCAACACAGGATGATTCATATAATAGCTTAACAGTGAGCATTACATTTAATGCAACTAATACCATAGCCTTATCTACTCTAACCGTAACTGAGGTTCCAACCTTAATGTTCTATTATGTAGATAATGAAGAGACCCTAATATTCAATAGAGGCGGTAAAATTGTAGCATCTTTCGCTGATTATTCTACAAAACTATTTTTGATGGATGATCTTGTATTACAGCATATAGATAATGGTTCTTCTCACTCTTATCGCTGGATATATGGTTCGAAAACTATTGAGGGTACAGTTTCTTCTGGCACTTTTGTTTATACATCAAGTGAATTTGCATCAGCAGCCAGCATTCCTGATAATATAGTTTATGTCAACGCTAATATTACTATGGATACCACTGTTATATTAGGAAATTCCACAAAAGTCTTTATTCCTATAGGTTCGACTTTGGATTTAGCAGACTATGCTCTAGTGTGTTCCCAATCTACTTCTGTCAACACCATCTATAACTATGGATATTTAACTGGGACAAATACTAGCGAAACTAATACGACAAATACTAATAATGTCAACGTGTCTTTAGGCGGAAGTTTGTTGCACAACTATGTTTTATATAATTATGGCATTGTGAATTTTGCACAAGTCAACTATTATGCTGAGACATCGAGCAGTACATATAACTTCTATCGCATTAACACCATCTATAATTATAGTAGTGTGACGATTACAAATTTATATGGTAAACAAACAATACTTGAAAATAGAGTGGCTGAAAGCAGCATCAATATTACAAACAACTATAGTGCTTCTACTAACATCGTTGATAACGTTTTTGGTTCAACAATTACCATAACTAATGGTTATTATCTAAATAACTTATCCCCAGTAATGAATTGCTCTAAATGCATTAATGGCGGAGATATAACAATTACAAATGGCCTCCTTAGAATGAATAGTGATGGAAGTGCTTCACAACTGAATTTAATGAAGGGATCAAGCTTAAGCGTCAAGAATCTAGTTCTTAATTCAGCTTCAACCGCTCACGTTATTCAAACCGGAGCCAGCTTAAATGTCAGTGGTACTATTTATGTAAATAGTGGCACAACAGCTGATATTTATGTATCTACTCCAGAAGAATTAGCTTTCGCCTTATCCATATGGGATGGAATAAGTGATGTCAAATACGAGGGTACATCAACGGTAAAAGGCAATACACAGATTAATATTATCGTTGTTGACAACATTAATTTAACCGGTGTAACTACCATTGCTGATGCTGATTCATCAGCAAGTGGCACCAAACTAATAACTCGTGGTATGCTGACCGTTAATGAAGGCAAGACCTTAAACCTTGGCGGAAAGAAATTAGGATTAGTTTACTATACCGATACAATATATCAACGTGCTTCTGTGGAGAACAATGGAACAATCACAAATGGTACCATCATTTATAACTTTATGGGATTGGGTTCTTCATTAACGGATACCAACTACTTTAGTGGAACCGGATCTAAGACATCAATAACATATGTTAATGGAAACAGTAACGAAGTTACTGCAACTACATTAGAAGAATTAAAAGATTATTTAGCTTTAGATGGATTGACAATAACAGTTGAGGGTACTGTGACTCTTTCTTCCTATAATGAAACACTCACAATTCTACCAAATACGAAAGTTGTCATGAACCCAGGTTCACAACTAGCGATAAGCAACATATCAGCTTCGATTGTTTTACAAGGAAATACTGAAAGTCATGCAGTTATCGAGTTAAAGCCAGCCGCTGGCGCTTTAGCTGCAGCATTAATTAGTGTCTCTAGTACGAAGGGAATTATTTGTAACTATAATCCATCTATTGGTGTCGATTATAATCAAGCGGATTACCTAATTCTAGGAACTGGTTGTACTAATTCGGTGACTGTGACTAGAGTGTCCCTAGTTGATGTTACTACCGCAGCAGAGCTGAATGCAGCTTTAGCATATTCTGGATTTACAATGGCTAGTCCTTTGACTATTAATGTTGCTGCCTCTTTCAATTTAACCAGCGATGTAATTATTCCTGTGGGAAAGATACTTACTGGAACCTATTATAGAATATATTTAAATGGTTATTCCTTAACCGCAGAATATAATTCATCAACAGAATATGGAATTATCCGGAACGGTTATGCAACTTCTAGCATAACAAAAGGAACAATTGCTATTACTCAGCCTGTAGTAGATGGCAGTTCTACCATGTTCCCATTCAAGTCTTTGCCAAATCAGGGTTCTTCCTTTACAACTCAATATATTGATTACAAGATAACTCTACTTGTTGATAGTGAAGCCACTTTAGATTTAGCGATAGCCTTTGCTAATTCCTATTCCTATTACAACAAGAGTTATAACAATGGTGTTTATGTGATTATTAAGTTAACAAACGATGTTACACTGACTAGTGCCAAGCAAATTGGTGGAGACAATTATAATGTTTTAACAACAATTGATCTCAATGGATATACATTAACTACCTCTTCAACAAGTATAATCAGTTTTAATAAGATTCAAAGCGAATCAATTCTTGATAGTTTAATTGCTCTAGCCAATGATATTGACAATGTAATGATTACTATTGACACTAGTTCGGGTGGAGAAATATCCTTGACAAATGATAAGGTTATTACTGGTGATAATGTTCTTATTTATTGGGTTTCTACTGGAAGCTATGGTCGTTCATTAACCTTTGATAATTGTTGCATGACCTTCACCGGTGTTGGCAGCAAATTGGTTAACAAAGGAACAACTACTTCCTATAGACTAAGCATTAAGGTCTCGACCTTGGCACAATTTAAGGAAGCAGTGACCTTTATCAATGCTATTGATAATGATTCAACTGCTACTTCCTATGTCGCCATAATATTGATTGCAGATATTACCTTAGATGAGGATGTAGTAATTACCAATATGTATGGCTACATAACTAAAGGCAGTTATACCTTAAACCTAAATGGACATAACATTTCTTACACCACAAGTGCAAAATCAATTACCACCTATACAATTTATATAAAAGAATATAATTCTTCAGGTACTGTCACTGTCTATATTAATAATGGTGGGCTATTAACCGCTGGTGTTACAGTGTCTCCAAAGACGAGTTGGGTATTGAAAGATGGCGAAACATTGAACACTTCTACTTACAATCTCACAATGACTGGTTCTACTCAGAGTATTGTTGGTGGTGAGGGATCAACGCTGATTATTGGATCAGGAACAATCAACATTTCTGCAGCTAACAATAACTTCTATGATGCTGAAGGCACACTACTGACTTCTGTCGGCGCTGGCACATATGTTTGGGATTCTACTCTCAACAGTAACGTTGGCGGTTGGAAACTTCAGTAAACAAGTAAGATAGTCAACGTATGAATTAGATGCTATTTTATAAGTCAAAGCACGGTCATGAGCCGTGCTTTTTCCATCTTATAGCCAACAATCAAAGTGCAACGCAAGGTTGCGTGACATCAGCACTTCTTACCTTCATAATAGGGGTGTAAGGAGTTGATAGTATGATCGATTATATCAAGGAAGGTAGTCAAACAAGAATGTTATTGAATGGAATTAACAGTAGTTCGTTAATGGTGAAAGCACCATCTTCCGGTTGCTTGCGTCTTATCTATTCCACTATATTTGGTAAGACAAGACAATCAACTTATTCGCATCATTTAGGATAATTAAGAAGTAGATAGCTAATCTGATTCTTTCATAAATCATCAATTGCACCAAGATTTCGCTTGGTGCTTTTTTATGACAAAATTTGCTATTCATCTTTTCTTTAACTTCTACGAAGTTAGAAATATTGAAGAATTTATTGTATTCAAAAAGTTTTAGTCGTATTTGTTCTTTGTTTGTCGAATCTATCAACAAGAATGAATAATTATGTTACATTCATTTCTAGAGGTGAGACAAATGATTAATAGACTACTTTTGGAGATGCATAACAACACGCTGATTGTCACGATGAAAGGTGAGATTGATCATGCTAATGCCAATGAATATAAACAGCTAATAGTTGAGAAACTAGAACTAGAAAACTGTCGTTCATTAATTCTCGATTTTAGTGAGGTTAGTTTTATTGATAGTTCAGGAATTGGGTTAATATTGGGACGCTACAATCAAATGCGATCAATTAATGGAATTCTAGCGATTGCCGGAGCAAGCAATCAGTTGATGAAGTTATTACAGATAAGTGGAGTCAATTCCATTATTCGTTGCTATAGAAGTGCTATTGAAGCTTTCAAGGAGGTTGGAAAATATGAATCATATCGAGCTAAGGTTTAGTGCCCTACTCCAAAATGAATCTTTCGCTAGAGTTGCGGTTGCAAGTTTTATTACTTCAGCAAATCCAACGATTGAAGAGATGGTGGAGATTAAAACCATTGTCTCGGAAGCGGTCTCCAATGCGATAATCCATGGCTATAAGTTAGATGGAAGTCGTGATGTATATGTCAAAGCCTACTTGAATAATGATGAAGTAGAGATTATTGTTCAAGATTATGGGGTCGGCATTAAAAATATAGAGGCGATAATGACTGGTCAATATCATGATGATTCCGATACGGAACACTCCGGGATGGGCATTGTGATAATGAAGTCTTTATCAAATAGTTTCGACATCCAGTCTACCGAGGAATTAGGGACCAAAGTTGTCATTAAGAAGAAGTTGAGTTGCACAGGCAATAAACTCTTAAATGAAGTTGAACAGTTATGATTTAATCGATAAAGCACAAAAAGGCGATGACGATGCACGAAAAATAATTGTCGAAACTAATATCCCCTTAGTTTGGTCCCTAGTTCATCGTTTTACCCTCGCAAATCAAGATAAAGAAGATTTGTTTCAGATTGGATGTCTGGGTTTATTAAAAGCCATTGATAAGTTTGATACTTCATATGGTGTTCAGTTCTCGACCTATGCGGTACCGATAATTCTTGGCGAAATTAAAAAACATTTCCGTGATGATGGATCAGTTAAAGTAAGCAGAGGCTTAAAAGAATTAAACATCAAAATCAATAAGGCCCGGGAAGAGTTGTATAAGAAATATCATCAGGAAGCGACTATTGATGATATTGCAACCTATCTACAAACCGATAAAGAAAGTATTGTATTAGCGATGGAAGCCAATTATTATCCCATGTCATTGAGTGAAACCATTTATGAAAAAGATGGCTCATCGTTAAACTTAGAAGATCGTTTGTATGAAGATGATAGTAATAAGATGATTAGCATTTTAACCTTGAAAGAGTCATTAAGCAATTTAAGTGAACAGGATCAACTATTGATTTATTTGCGATATTATTGCGATTTAAATCAAGATGTTATCGCTAAGAAATTCAATGTCTCTCAAGTTCAAATCTCGCGACTTGAAAAAAAGATAATTGAGAAGTTACGCAAGCAATTTGTTTAAAATAGAATTCATAGACCACACTAGCAATAGGAGATGGTCGGGTGAATAGTAAACTATATAAGCAGATAGTGGAGAAGAATAAACTAAAACCCAAGAAACTAAAAAATGTTCTTTGGGCTTTTTTTACGGGTGGAATAACCGCTCTATTGGGACAGGCAATCGTAGATCTATTTGTCGATGTTTTTAAGTTGCCTCTAGATAAATCAACCATTATCATGATTCTGATTATTATCTTATTAACGAATATTCTTACAGCTTTTGGCTTGTTTGATAAGTACGCAAAATTAGCGGGAGCAGGAGCCTTTATTCCTATCAGTGGATTTGCGAATGCATTAACTTCCGCAGCTTTAGAAGGGAAGAGCGAAGGACCAATCTATGGGATTGGGGCAAATGTATTTAAACTTGCGGGTTCGGTATTGGTCTACGGCATAAGCAGTGCCTTGATCTATGGCTTTGTCTATCAAGTATTAATCTGGATAGGAGTGATAGCATGAGTACGATAAAACTTAATAATACCTATATCAATACAAAGTATTGCATAGGCGGAAAAATGGAAGGTCAAGGCCCATTAGCAAATTATTTTGATGAAATAATAGATGATATTTATGCGGGAGAGAAAACCTTTGAACAAGCAGAAACGAATATTCTAAGAAAAACACTATTTGGGTTATTAAGCAAAGCCAAACTCAAGCCCAAAGATATTGATATGGCGTTTGGTGGTGATCTTACTAATCAGATAGCGATAACTGGTTATGCGATGAAGGAACTTGGTATCCCTCTGGTTGGGGTTTATGGAGCTTGTTCTAACTCGATGCTTTCACTAGCTTTAGCGGGTATGTATGTTGAATTTGGTTATGCGAAAAAAGCAATGGCTTTCACCTCATCACATAATCAAACAGCGGAGAAACAATTCCGCTTTCCTAATGAATATGGCGTTCAGAAATCACCTAACACGACCTTTACAGTTACAGGGGCAGCTGGTGCGATTGTGAGTAAAATACCATCACCAGTTCGGATTGCATCACTGACAATTGGTCGAGTCATTGACTCCAAAACTGATGATTCAACCGATTTGGGTGGAGCAATGGCAATCGCAGCTTTAGAAACACTTAAGAGACATCTGTATAATACGAATACAAGCGTCCAGGACTACGATTTTATTGTTACAGGGGATTTATCTACCGTGGGAGCGAAAGTGCTTAGAGAGGCCGCAATTTATGAGAACATTCATCTTGAGCATTACGCTGATTGTGGTTTGATGATCTATGATCGTAATAAACAAGAAGTTTTTGCTGGCGGTAGTGGTTGTGCCTGCTGCGCGATGGTGACTTATGGCTATCTAATTAAGTTATTAGAAACAAGAGTTTATAAAAAAATATTAGTGATAGCGACAGGGGCTTTGTTTTCGCCTATGACTTTTCAGCAGTATAAAACCATTCCCGCAATTGCTCATTGTATATGTTTGGAGGGATGCTAGATGCAATATCTTTGGTCATTCTTATTTTGTGGACTTGTCTGTGCAATTGGGCAGTTCATCTACAATTCAACAAAATTGACAGCCGGTCATATTACCAGTCTGTTTGTCACGGCTGGTGGGCTTCTAGAAGTGTTTGGAATTTATGATAAAATTGTCGCCTTTGTTGGTGCTGGTGCAAGCTTACCAATTGTGAGCTTTGGTCATTCACTTACGCATGCAGTATTTGAAGGTATTAACAAAGGGGGATATATTGAAGGAATGAGTAATTTGTTCGCAAATGTTGGTGCCGGAGTTGGTGGAGCTGTCTTACTAGCTTGCTTGGTTGCCATAATCTTTAGGGCTCAAACATGATTGATCTACAAGAGTTTGAGAGCAAATTAGGTTACCCCAATAATTTTGATGTTGTAAAAAAACTAGCAGGTGATAATAAGAAAGTATATATCTATTACTTATCTTCGCTGGCTGATAATCTGCTAATAGACGAATTTCTTAAAGGAATAAACGCCTATAATGATGGTAACTTTCTCGACCAATTTGTCAATGGCTCAATTCAAAAATCTACCGATATATCAGTTACTTTACGCGGTGTACTTAGTGGAATGTTGGCAGTGATTGGAGAAGATAAGATTGCTTATTTATTGGAAGTAAGAGCTTATCCTAATCGCTCAATTCAAGAACCAAGTACAGAGAAAAGTGTCAGAGGTAGTCGTGATGGGTTTACGGAAAGTATTATTCAAAACGTGGGTTTATTGCGAAGGCGCATTCGTGATGGTGATCTCCAAATCGAGTTGTTACATGCTGGAAAGACATCGCAAACCGATATAGCGTTATGTTATATGAAAAGCCGAGTTCGTGATGAAGTTGTAAACAATCTCCACACGCGAATCAATGATTTGAAAATTGATAATCTAGTGATGAGTGATCGAGCATTAGAAGAGAATGTCTTTCAGCAAAACAAACATTTTTATCCATTAGTAAGATATACAGAGCGACCAGATATTGCAGCCACTCATGTTTTAAAGGGTAGTGTGGCTGTGATTGTTGACACCTCAGCTAGCGTTATCCTAACGCCAACAACGTTGCTAGAACATATGAAGCATGTTGAGGAATATCGACAAACCCCGTTAATTGGAACTCTAATGCGATCAATACGTTATTTAGCAATTGCAATGTCCATACTGTTGTTGCCGATCTGGTACTTAATTGTCAGTCGAACTGATTTACAAAGTGCCATTTTTGTTCGCCCGGTGCTTGAACTTGCCATCCCAATCTTTTGGCAGATTATTATTGTTGAGATAATGATTGAAGTATTGCGAATTGCAACCATTCACACGCCTAGTCAACTTGCTGATGCAATCGGAATAGTTGCAGCAATCCTGCTAGGACAAATGGCGATTGATTTGGGAGTATTTGTTCCTGAGATATTACTTTACTGTTCTTTGTCTGCTATTGGTGGTTTTGCAACTCCTTCTTATGAATTGTCATTAGCAAATAAAGTCAGTAAAATAATCCTCCTTGTCCTGGTTTATATTGGGGGTAAAGTAGGTTTCATTTTTGGCTTCTTTGGTTTGATTTATTATTTGTTAACAATAAAGATATTTGGCGTTCCTTATCTTTATCCAATGATTCCTTTTGATGCTTCTAATTTGATAAGCTATATATTCCGCAAGCCACAGAAAAAAGAAAGAAAAAGTTAACGCACTCTTTTTGCTAATAGAGCAGGAATATCACTTGAACGCTTTGTCTGATTCAATTTATTATAATTATCAATTAATGCTCTTTCATAAGTGCTAGTTTCCCATCCTTTATAAAAACGCTTATTTTTGATGGCTTCTGGTAAATATTGGATTTTATTCCACAAATCAGGATAGTTATAAGGGAATTTCTCATTCTCCTTTAATCCATGCGGGGTCAAGCGCATGAACTTAGGGACGGGAAGAGGATTATTTTGGACAAAATCAATGGCCTCTTGAATAGCGAAAGTGGCACTTTTAGATTTTGGTGATAGGCAGAGATCACAAACGGCGACTCCTAAGGGGATTGCACCTTCGGGAAAGCCGACCATTCTCGCACTTTCAATCGCTGTTACACAGCGCATTACCGCATTCGGATTAGCAAGTCCGACATCTTCATAGGCGGTAACTGTCAATCTTCTTTCGATTGATTCAAAGTCACCAGCGGCGATCAAGCGAGCCAGATAATAGAGAGCGGCATCGACATCACTGCCTCTGATAGATTTCTGTAAGGCACTAACCGCATCGTAGTGACCATCTTCATCACTATCAATCATATATTGAGGGACTCTAGTGTTGTTTTGAACAGTTTCTAAGGTAATATGGCTATCATCGCTACATAACGCACACACCTCTAATTGATTGAGGGCATAGCGAATATCCCCACCGGACATTTTAGCGATGGTTTGTAAAGCATCATCATCAGCAATGTATTTATTATCTAAGCCCGTAGGTAATGTCAACGCATTCCTTAAGGCTTTTTCAATATGCTCAGTCTTTAAGGAATAGAACTCCAATAGTTGACATCTAGATCTGATTGCAGGATTAATAGAATGATAGGGATTAGCTGTGGTAGCACCAATCAATGTAATTAGACCACTTTCAATATGAGGTAATAAGAAGTCTTGCTTATCTTTATTTAAGCGATGAACCTCATCCATAATAACTACTAGATGACCATACATCTTAGCTTCTTCAACCGCTATCTCCATATCTTTTTTGTTATTTATGGTGGCATTTAAGAGACGGTAATGGAGATTTAATGATTTAGCAAGAATCATTGCGACAGTCGTTTTACCGGTTCCGGGAGGCCCAAAGAAAATCATCGAGTATAATGTGTTGTTTTCTAGCAGCTTATTAATGAATCCTTTTGAATTCGTTAAGTGTTCTTGTCCTACTACATCACCCAAGGTCTGGGGCCGAATTCGAAACGCTAATGGTTGATTCATAGAATCACATCCTTTGAAGTAATTATAAAGTATTGGTGAACGATTTTCCATATCTCTTGCGTTGATATTTTCTATCATTTAAAGTAAGATATAAGAAAGTAGACACTCAAAAAAGGAGATGGCATGGTTCGCAAGGAATTTGGTCAATTTATATCTGACCGGCGAAAGAGTCTTAATTTATCACAAAAAGATATTGCCGATAGATTGATGACTTCGCCACAAACGATTAGTAACTGGGAACGAGCCCTCTTTCTGCCCGAATTTTCAATATTAGGACTGCTAGCAAATGCTTTAAAGCTTTCTTTTTCTGATCTCATTAATATGAATCCTACCGATGCTTCAACTTATGTTGAAGAAACGCGCTTATTTAACATAACATCATTTGCTAAGAACTTACAATTCTTGCGTAAATACCATAACCTATCGCAAACTGATTTAGCTAAGAAGCTTAATAGTGTAAATTATGCAACTATCAGCAACTGGGAAAGAGAAATTGGCTTGCCTTCCTTAGCCCAGCTCAAGGAATTGGCGACTATATTGGAATTGCCAATATAGTGTCTTTACTATGGCGAAAAAGGGATTATTGAAACTAGCAAAACTGTTGAAGAGGGGCAAGCAAAGAAAAAATCCTATAAATTGATCGGTGGATTAGTATCAGCCGCAATTGCTATATCTATAGGAATTATTGTTATGGTTTCTCTAATAAGGAAAAACGATAATGTGCAAAAGTATGTCTTAACATTAGATAATAATTCACAAGTAGTCTATAAGGTAAATCAGCCTTTGGGGGCTTTACCAGATGCCGAAGAAAAGGAAGGATATAATTTTGTTGGCTGGTATGTAGGCGAGGTTTTATTGACGGCGGACTCCATCTATGATTTTGCCGGAAATGTTCAAGCGACAGCAAAATATCAGATTAAAACATATTCAATTAATTTTGTAGCTAATGATGAAATTATCAGCACTATGACGGTGGATTATGATAGTTCGATTATATTGGATGATTATCCCTCTATTCCCCAAGTTGTTGGCTATAATGGTGCCTGGGATATCGTTTTTCTCAATAACATTCATGAGAATAAAACAATCACAGTCAAGTATTTAATAAATAGTTTTCAAATTGTCTACAAGGACTATGATGGCTCAGTCATGAATACGGAATATGTGGGCTATGAGCAAAATGCCCAATATAATTCCATTCCAACTCGGACGGGCTACAGCTTTAATGGTTGGAGTCAATTATTGCAAGAAGTAAAAGAAAATAAAGTTGTTACCGCAACTTATCAAATCAACACCTATAATGTTACTTATAACGACCATGATGGTACACTTCTTTATAATGAGATAGTCGAGTATGGCGCTGATGTAACCTATTCAGCTGCTCCCTCCCGGACAGGTTATACTTTTAGTGGCTGGAATAATTCAGTCCAGATGATTACAGAGAACAAAACAGTTGTCGCTACTTATATAATAAATACCTATAATGTTGTCTATAAAGATTATGATGGTAAAAGACTCTATACTGAAGTAGTAAACTACAATGAAGATGCCGTCTATAATGGAGTGCCAACCCGCATCGGCTATACTTTTAGTTCTTGGATTGGCATTCGTACGGGAATAAATTCTAATCGAGAAGTAACGGCTTCATATTCTATTAATAACTGTCAAGTGTCATATAAAGATTATGATGGTACACTTCTTTTTATCGAATATGTTAACTATAATGCCGATGCCACTTATGCAACGATTCCAACTAGAGAAGGTTATACTTTTCTCAATTGGGCGGGCGGTTCTTTACAAGGAATAACGGTTAATGTAGCGGTTAAAGCAGAGTACATTGTTAATTCCTATACCATTGATATCTATGATGATGCAACACTGCATTCTTCGATAAAAAAAGATTACAATAGCGAAATAACGCTCCCGACGTTATCAAAATATGGTTATGTATTTAATGGTTTTACCTATGCTGGAACCACTTACACGAATGCTTTTATCATTACCGATAATGCCACATTAGTTTCTTCTTATACTAAATTACCAGTATACACACTCTCCTATGACTGCTCTGGTGGTGAATTGATAGAGAGTCAGAATTGTATTTCTTCCTATGAAGTAGCAACTTTGCCAACTCCAGTAAGAACAAATTATACTTTCTTTGGCTGGTATTATGGCAGCAGCAAAGTAGTAGCACCATTTGATTATTATTACAATTGCAACGTTGAACTAGTGGCATCTTGGCTGGCTCCCGAGAGTATCTTTTCCACCACTATTGTTGATGATAAAATTAGTATTACCGGACTTAGCTCACTTAATTATGATGCTAATTTAATTGTTCCTTCAGCTATTAGTGGGAGAATGGTGACGGGTATTTCTGATAATGCATTTTCGAATAATGAGATTATAACTAGTTTGACTTTACCAACAACTATAAAAAATGTTGGCAATGGGGCATTTTCCTATATGACTAATCTTGAAAGCATGCACTTCAACAATGATATACAAACATATGGAACAAATATACTTACAGGAAGCAGCAAGATAGAATTAATAGAAATTACTGCTACTACAACTTTTAAGATTTATTATTTATTTGGCGGTTCAAAAACTAATGTTCCAAGTACGATTGAAAAAATTGTTTATTGCTATAATGAGCTCTATCCAACTTATCTGAGACATAACCCATCCTTTTTTAATAATTTAAATAAACCAATAGTTTTAGTACTTAATGAAGGGCCGCTTTCTATATCTAGTTATTTCTTTAAAAATATCCCAAATATTGATGAAGTAATTATCCCATCAACCGTCAGAAGATTTGTGTCGAATGCTTTTAGTGGTTCATCAATAGTAAGATTGTATGTTCCTAGAACTGTTACATCCTTGGAATATGATTGCTTTTCGGGAACTAAACTGACTAGTTTAGTATATGCTCCTGATAGCCAGATTATCGAGTTGACAGATTATCCAGGGGGTGGTTATTCTTTGGCGGATAAAGTATTGCCACCCAATTTACAAATCATTGGAGGAGCGTTACCTTTGAATATGTCAGCAATTACTCTAGTTATTCCTGATAGTGTCACACAAATTCGGGCAGGTGCGTTTTTGGGCTCAAAAATTGATAAACTTTATCTTGGCCCAAATGTGGAATTTATTGGTAAAAATGGGCTGAGTTTATCTCCAGTAGATCAAATCCATCCAACCATTTATTGTAAGGGATCTGGTACTGGCGAGAATTGGGATAATGAGTGGAAGGATGAAGATACACAAGTGATTTGGAATTATCATCCTGAGGATTGATTTCAACGTTGAAACTGCTTTTACTAGGCAGAATTCAAGCATAATAAGCATAATTTAAAGACTACTTGAGAAGATTAACACTTCACTTGTTAGTCTTTTTTTGTCGTTTGATGGATTATATAAGTGTCAGGCCAGACAACTGCTTAAGGGCAGGCAATGATCATTGTGAATTTACTTGAAAGGAAACAAAATGAAAGTAGTAAAATCACAAATAGTGCTGTATATTTATAACCTTTTACTATGCGAGAAAGAATTAAATGCTGATGAAATATGTAGCTTATTTCGAATTTCTAAGCGTACATACTTCAGTTATATTAGTGAAATAAAAGCATTCTTATGTAACTTCTATCCTGAAAAGGAATTATATTACGATTTCAAAAGAAAAAAATATTTCATAAATAATCATAACTATGAAGAATTCTCGCATTTGGCAAAATTATAATGTAATTAATCAACAAAAATTAGAGGTGATTTAAAAAATAGTAATCGGGATGGGCTGGAATAGAAGATATAGAAGATGAGAATTTGTAAAATGATAAAAAAATCAATAAAGGGGTACAAAAAATGAAAAATAGAATATCATTATTAATTTGCTTAATTTGTCTATTGGTTTTACCAGGCTGTAGTAAGAAAAATTTTCTTGATTTATATGGTGAAGAGGCAACAGCTTACTATTGGTGGACAATAGACAGCGCTGGTCAATGGATGGAAATTGATACCAATCCATACGATTGGGATGATAAATATGCTGCCAGTTATGTGGAAGCAGCAGACAATAAAATAACTGAAGTGTTAGGAGAACTCGGATTTTCAAGCACTGTAGCCAAAGAAATGGAACTAACGAGAGCAATTGATGGCCGAAAAACCGCAACTGCGGGTAAATATGAAGTAAGTTGGACATATCATCCAGATGAAGGATTAGAAGTTTTGTTTAAGATTGTGCCATAGACTGACTTTAACAATAGAAATATGCAGTTCAATATTTAAAGCTAAACAATAGAAAGGGAAATATTATGGAAAACGAACAAAATACAAACAAAGTAGAAGAAGTCAAAACGACAAATGTCGAAAAGCCACAGACTATTAATGCGCAAATAAAAGAGCAAACAGTCGCTCAAAGTATGAATAATCCGATAAGTAATAATAGTTTGAAAGATTGCTTGGAAAGAAATGATGTAACAAAAAAGCTTGATAATTTCGTAGAAAAGTTTGCAACAATCGAAGAAATCGTGCTGATTATGGCGATTATAGGCGGAATTGTAATTATAGTATTTAGCTCAATAGCTTTTGATTTCTATGGATACCCAGAATTCAATACTTTTGTATTCTTTATTTCATTAATTATGGTTGCTTTTTCCTTATTAATAATCAAATTAGTGATGACTGTAATAAAACTATTAATAGAAGCTACGGCCGATAATACTTATAGCAACAGCTGTACTACAAGAATAAGTGCATATTTGGCCAGCAAAGAAGAAAAATCAAAGAAGTAAATCAACACAATAATAGTTAAAGCCTTAAAAGATATTAGCAGAATAAGTTCTTGTTGTGCTTCTCTCTGCCATTAATGACTTATTTTGTAAATATACCACCAATTAAATTTGGCGGTTTTTTATAGTATCTCTTACTACGCTAATCTATAATGAAATGGTTAGTCAAAGGTAATGATTTGAATTTATACTATTTTGTTAGTATGGTAATATTATATAATTAATAATACATATATAGAAAGAAGGGGTAAAATGAGAGTAGTGATCCAAAGAGTCAGCCATGCGAGCGTAAAGGTTGATGATAAAGTAGTAGGACAATGCGGTATGGGATATATGCTGCTAGTTGGCTTTACTCATGCAGATACTGAAAGCATCATCGATAAAATGATTCAAAAGATTATTCAGTTAAGAATTTGTGAAGATAGTAATGGCAAGATGAATTTATCAATAATGGATGTAGGTGGTGAGATATTGTCAGTTCCTCAATTCACTTTATACGCAAACTGTACAGAAGGACGGCGGCCAAGTTTTACAAATGCGCTGGAACCTACTAAGGCTTCCCGCTATTATGATCTATTCAACGCTAAGCTTAAAGCCTATGGTGTCAAGGTAGAACAGGGGATTTTTCAATCTTCAATGGAAGTGGAATTAGTTAACATGGGTCCAACTACAATCATCCTTGATAGCCAAGAATTACGCCTTGTCTAAATAAGTCAAAAAAGAGGTTGCTTTTTATCCTATTATATTATAGTATATATAATGCGCGTTTAGAAATGCGCTTATAGCTGGCATTTTGGAGGGAATTCGATAGTCTAAAAAAGTTTTTCAAAAAAACAAAAAATAACTATTGACACCCTATATATAAAATGCTAGAATGAACAAGCCGCGTGAGAAAACCGGCATTGATATTTGAAAACTAAACAGAATATAAAACGTCAATTTAATAACAAAAATATTAAAAGCTAAGGTCAAATTAATTAGGAACTTATACAGGAGATACCTGTTTAAAAACACTAAGAGAGTTTGATCCTGGCTCAGGATGAACGCTGGCGGCGTGCTTAATACATGCAAGTGAAACGGGTGTAGCAATACACTAGTCGCGAACGGGTGAGTAATACATAGGCAACCTGCCCTTAAGCGGGGGATAACTAGAGGAAACTTTAGCTAATACCGCATAAAATCCAAGAGGCATCTCTTGGGAATAAAAGTTGGGTTACAACACTTAAGGATGGACCTGTGGCGCATTAGCTAGTTGGTGAGGTAACGGCCCACCAAGGTTATGATGCGTAGCCGACCTGAGAGGGTGATCGGCCACATTGGGACTGAGACACGGCCCAGACTCCTACGGGAGGCAGCAGTAAGGAATTTTCGGCAATGGGGGAAACCCTGACCG
>CAYIYR010000009.1:0-42046 GCA_964367815.1 uncultured Eubacteriales bacterium | reverse complement strand
TTAATGTGCTTTCCAGTGAAGGCGATAGAGTCAAAGTTAATCTTCCCTTGAGCATAGTAAAGGTAGCTTTGAGCAGCGGAATGGGGATGCCGCAGATATCTGACAATAAGGCTTTTCAAAATATTGATTTTGATCAAATCTTAGCAATGATTGAACAGGGGATTATTGGCAAATTAGTTGAAGTTGAAAGTGCTGATGGCGACAAAGTAGAAATATTTGTTGAGTAATTATGCGTATATATGTTTATTCGGCAGCAAAAGAAGATGAACGCAGTCATCGTTTCTCATTAAGACTCCCCAATAAGCTTGTCTTCTCGCGACTAGTTGCGAATATTGCTGCCAAGAGTGCTAATAAGAAAGACAAGGATGAAGAAATTGAAGAAAAGAAATCTACTGTTACTTCCGCGCAAATGAGAATGCTTTTCAAGGAACTGCGAAAAGTGTCGCATGAATACAAAGGCCTAGTCTTGGTTGATGTGCGGTCAGCTGATGGCGATATCGTTAAGATCAAACTATAGAAGTGTTTAAACACTTCTTTTTTTATTTGCAGATGAATATCTATTTGCTAAAAATAGTCACAGCGATAGAAAAGAAATATTAATATTGTGTATTCTATAATGATTAGTATATAATAGTTAGCATAGTTAATAATTGACTATGTTAACGATTGATAGGAGGCATATTATGAATCGAGTTGATGACGCAACAACTCAACTTCTGAGTATTTGGATGAAGTTTGCGAATGTTGCGAGGAAACAATGCAATATACTTAGAGTATTTACTCTGTCGGAGGGAATGATTTGTAAGTATTTAATCGAAAGAGAACATGATGGTCTTGGGAATCCTCAAGTTAAGGAGATTAGCAAGGACATTGGAGTCACACCTTCTTCCATGGTGAGAATGCTGAATTCTTTAGAAAAGAAGAAAGTAATTGAAAGATATCAAGAGAGTGGCAACCATCGCTCGGTATTTGTTCGCTTAACTTCGGAAGCTGAAAGTTTATACGAGAATGAAAGACATAAAATAACCTACTTTGCAAATTATGCTATCAGCCATTTTGGTGAGAGTAAGTCAAAGGAATTGATTGAAAATATGAATGAATTGTATCAATTATTAGTACAAGCGCTTAAGGAGGCTGGTTCAGTATGTTAGAGTTGAAGAATATTGTTAAGAATTATGAAAGTGGAGAGACGATTGTTTCCGCACTGAAGGGTGTAAATATTACTTTCCGTGAGAATGAATTTGTCGCCATTCTTGGTCCTTCTGGTTGTGGCAAAACCACGATGTTAAATATTATTGGTGGTTTAGATAAGTATACTTCTGGTGATCTAATTATTAATGGAAAGTCGACCAAGGAATATAATGACCATGATTGGGATACTTATCGTAATAATACGATTGGATTTGTTTTCCAAACCTACAACTTAATTCCTCATCAGAGCGTTCTTAATAACGTTGAGTTATCGTTGACTTTATCGGGAATATCGAAAGCTGAACGTAAGCAACGGGCTATCGAAGCATTAAATCGGGTTGGCTTACATGATCAAGTTAACAAGAAGCCTAATCAATTAAGTGGTGGTCAGATGCAAAGAGTCGCTATTGCAAGGGCAATAGTGAACAATCCGAAAATAATCCTTGCTGATGAACCAACCGGGGCCCTAGATACAGAAACCAGTATTCAGGTAATGGAAATATTAAAAGAGATAGCAAAGAGCCATCTAGTTATCATGGTTACTCATAATCCGGAACTGGCTAAACGCTACTCCACCAGAACAATAAAACTTTTGGATGGCAATGTGGTCGATGACTCCAAGACTCTTTCCGAGACTGAAAACTTACAATTGTTAGATGAAAAAGAAAAAATGAAGAGCAAATTATCAAGCAAAAAGAAAGAGAAGAAAGTAGGGATGTCCTTCTTTACCGCTCTCGCTTTAAGTATGAATAATCTGCTAACAAAGAAAGCCCGAACAATTTTGACTGCTTTCGCTGGCAGTATTGGCATTATTGGTATCGCTCTAATCCTTTCTTTGTCATCTGGCTTTCAAAACTATGTTAATGATATTGAAGAGGATACCTTATCTACCTATCCTTTGTCTATTAATACGATGGCGACTGATTTATCAAGCTTTACAGAGATGTATGAACAGTCAAACAATCCAACTGGACGTGAGGAAGGCTATATTTACTCTAATGATGTCCTACTGACAATGGTTGATACCGCTTTAGACTCCTTGTCAACCAATAATCTCGCTCCTTTTAAAGCGTATCTTGATGAAAATAGAGGAGAAATTGATCAATATATTACAGATATTCAGTATCAATACAATCTCAATATGAATATATATGATTCTAATTATTCGACAGCATCAAAGCCAACCTTGTTAAACCCATTCTCTTTTTCGGATAGTTTAAGTCCGCAAATGCAATATTATTTCAAACAATTCGACAATTTGATTAATAATATGGAAGTATGGCAAGAGATGATGGGCAACCAAACATTCTTGGACAGTCAATACTCTGTCGCGGCGGGAAGATGGCCATCCGCCTATAATGAAATGGTTCTAGTTGTAGATGAAAATAAAGGGATTAACGATTATTTCTTATATGCCATTGGCATGAAAGATGCTAGTGAAATCGAGCAATTAGTTATGGAAAAAATGGCTGGCCAAGACATAACTAGAGAGCCGACAAAATATTCCTATGATGATTTGTTAGGAAAGCAATATCGACTATTAATTGATACCGATTATTATAAATTAGATTCTGGCATTTATTTAGATAAAAGCAATGATGATGCTTATGTCAAACAAGCACTTATCGACAAGGGAATTGATTTGAAAATTGTTGGTATTTTGAATCCAAAAGAAGGAGTAAGCGCAACGACAATTTCTGGCGCAGTAGCTTACACCTCCGCACTCTCAAACTATATCATCGATTACATCGATAATTCGCCAATGGTTAAAGCTCAGAGAGATAATGAAAGTGTTAACTTATTGACTGGAACGGCCTTTTCTAGTGATCCTGAGTTAGCTGAAGCACAGCTAAAAACGGTCTATGATACCATGGGAGTTGTGGATAAATCAGTGCCAACAACTATCAATATCTATCCCTCTAGTTTTGATGGAAAAGATAAGGTTATTGAGTTTATTGAAAAGTATAATGCCCAAGTAGGTCAAGAAGATGATAAGATTAAATACTCGGATTTTATTGGTCTTTTAATGTCTTCAATATCGAAGATTATTAATGCGATTTCTTATGTTTTAATAGCTTTCGTTTCTATCTCCTTGATTGTATCATCGATAATGATTGGTATCATAACTTATATCTCGGTCCTTGAAAGAACTAAGGAGATTGGTGTTCTTCGTAGTATTGGTGCTAGTAAGCACGATATTTCGCGAGTATTTAATGCTGAAACGTTGATAATTGGTTTCATCTCGGGCGTGATAGGAATTGTAATAACGATTGTGCTGGATATACCAATCAATTTGATTATTGATAGTTTAGCGGGAATCGGCCATGTTGCTAAATTGCCGGTTATTGGTGCGATTATCCTTGTAGTTATTAGTACTTTATTAACATTCATTGCTGGTTTGATACCGGCAAGAATGGCTGCCAAGAAAGATCCAGTTATCGCTTTAAGATCTGAATAGATTTTTATTTTCTTACTTAGATTGTTTATGCTGAACTTATAATTTAATTATTTAAATATGCCCTGTATCATTATTTGTTGCAGGGTATTTTAAATTAGGCTAAGAATGAAGTAGAGACTACCTAAACTTGCTAGAAGAACAGCGATTGAGATGGGTCCATTGTATTTCACAAAGTCGATAAATGAAAACTTGACATCGCGATTCTTTACTAAACCCATCCACATAATTCCTGCTAAAGAACCAATTGGTGTTAGATAGGCACCGAGGTTGGAACCAATGATAGCAGCATAAGTTCCCCTTAATAAAAAGGGAGCATCTAGATAACTGACAACTGAACTATAAAAAACACTCATAGGAATATTGTTGATTAAGTTGCACATTACAAAGGAAGAAATGCCATACTTAAAAATGGCATAATCAGTGCCGAAAGCAATTTGAATCATCTTGGTTACATCATATTTGTTTAATGATAAGACGAGTGTAAACATTCCAATAATGAATGGAATTACGCTCCATGGTGCTTTTTTAATTGTATCAATAGTGACTGTTGGTTTCTGCTTTTTTACTAGGTAATAAATAAGACTTATAAGCAGAACAATGGTAGCGAAAGATAATGAAATTAAATACATTTCTAAACCGATATAGTTAGAGATAGCTAGTGCTAGCGTGCAGAGGCTAAGACAGATAATTCCGACAATTAATAAAGGTTTGTTTTTGATTGTCACATTTTCAAATTCACTTTGTAAGGGCTTCTTAAGCTGCTTATGAAATAGAGCTAAGAGAAGCAGATAGGAAACTAAGCCACCACAAATTGTTGGCAGAGCCATAATTTTAAAATATTCCAAAAAAGTAATTCCGGCTGAAGTAGCTAGATAGATATTTGTTGGGTTGCCAATGATAAATATCATACTCCAAGTATTGGCAGCGATGAACTCAGCGACAAGGTAGGGGATAGGATTGATTTTCGCATTCTTAGCAAAGTAGCAGATAAAAGGAGTTATCGTTAAAATAACGATATCGTTTGAGGTAAACATCGTAAGAATAGAAACGATAATGTAGAGAATGGTAAATAGCGAGTATTGGCTGGATTTAGCCCTTTTTAGAGCTTGATTTGCTAAATAACGAAATAGTCCCATCTCATCAAGAAAGATTGATAAGACAGTCATGGAGATGAATAAAACGAGAATCTTAAGGGGGTTAATTGAACTATTATTAGTCAATCCATTTAGGACCTCACGAGGTGAAATACATTTAGTGCATAATAAAACAATGGCACCCATAATGGCTACCATCCAATAAGTACTATAGTTTTTCTTCCCAATCTTGAGGCTGGGTTTTATCAAAATCAACAGAATCATTGCTAAACACGTCGCAAGAGCAATAATTAATGTAAGCTGCATTTTTCTACCTTCATATCTGGAAATTTCTCACATTTCCAATTGAATATATTATGCTTGTTTTATTAAACTGCAAGTGTTTTTAATCATTTTAATGTTTATTTAAGAATAAATGCTGTATTATGCCTCTTGAGGTGATATGAATGTCTAATTTTTGGAAGAAAATAGTTTTAGTTGGAACTTTTTTATTTGCTGGCTGCTTCACAATTAGTTGTAGCATCGTTGATAGCAACAGTGGGAATGGCACATCAAGTAATATCACAACATCGACTACCTTGCTCGATGCCAATTCGACACCGGAAAGAGTTGTTATTCACGAAGGTGAAGATGTTAATATAATTGCAACTGGCACGGCTACCACGGTCACAACAGCGGATGTTGTTGATGCGGTCGCTAATTCAGTTGTTGAGATAGTTACTGAGGTTGTCACGACCGGCAATTTTATGCAGCAATATGTCTCAAGTGGAGCTGGAAGTGGTGTTATCATCAATGAAAATGGTTACATTATTACTAATCATCACGTCATAGATGGTGCCAGTAGTATAACTGTTAATCTCCGTGATCAAACAAGTTATACCGCATCATTAATTGCTAGCGATGCCAACAATGATATTGCGGTTATCAAAATTACTACTACTTCTACCTTGAAATATGCTGTTATTGGTGATTCTACGGAACTCCGTGTGGGAACTGAAGTCCTTGCGATAGGCAATCCTTTGGGAGAGCTGGGCGGTTCTGTGACTAAGGGCATAATTAGTGCGCTTGATCGTCAGGTAGTAATTGATAATGTGGCAATGACACTTCTCCAAATAGATGCAGCGATTAATCCTGGTAACTCAGGCGGTGGACTGTTTAATATGAATGGTCAATTAATCGGCATTGTTAATGCAAAATCAACGGGCGAAGACATTGATGGGATCGGCTTTGCCATTCCTTCTAAGGTGGCTATGGATACTTTTGAAGATCTCGTTCAATATGGTTATGTCAAAGGACGGGTTACTATGGGAATGACAATTGTTTCGATTACAGATAGTTTCACTCTTCATTATTACGGTTTGACATATAAAGGTCTATATGTCTCAACCATCGATAAAACCAACGCTAATGAATTTAAGAACAAGGATTATCTAAAAACCATTGATGGTAAAAGCGTTACTTCGTTAGGCGGTTTATCTTCGCTACTTAAGAACTATGAGGTTGGTGACATTATCAAAGTAGAAGTGGTTAGGGGAAATTCAACTCTAACTATTTCCTTAACTTTGATTGAGGATATCCCCAGTTAGTTATCATAAGGGCCTTTTCAAATAATTTTGATGACATACAAGCAAGTTTTTAGTATAATTCTATTGAGGGGTTACTATGCAAAGCCTTTTATCCTTTTGCTGATAGCAGGAAGTTTAAATATAATCCCCCGGAAAGAAGAATGTTTCTAGAATAATCTCGGATTGGTGAAAGAAGAATAATTGCGACTTTTGAAGAAAATGTTTCCTTTGGAGTTCCAAATTATTTCTGTAGCAGATTATTTCAATTCGTTGTATGCTTATAGGCAGATGAACAGCATATGAATAATGCTGAAAAGTGAATTTATGATGCAAAGATTGGTCTAAGAAAATGGATATTAAAAACCATTATTAAAATTATAGATAAATGGGGGTAAAAAAATGGGAGAGGTAAGAATCACAAGGCGTGATGCAATTGAAAATGGAAAGAGCAACATTTATGTTGGCAATTTCAGCATCGACAAAATTGAATATAAGGCTGGTACCAAATTAACAATTGTTCACCATGATACAAATCACACCGAGCAAGAAATGACAAGTCATTATATTATTAGTGGAAAAGTCAAATATGCTTATGATGGTAAAGAAGAAGTATTAGGTGGGGGAGATGCAATATCTTTTAGCGCTTGTATTAATGAGGAATGTCTAGTTCAAGTAATGGAAGATTCTGTCATTCTTTCAGTAACAACAAATTATGAAGATAAGCAGTTGGCAATTTTGAAGAATGTTATTAAGAAAATTGATGAGAAGGATCACTATACAGCTAAACATTGTTCCAAAGTTACCGAATATGCTACAGCTATTGCTTTAGAATATGATAAGACCTTGCCCATCAATGGTATTTCTCAAGCGGCTTGTGTCTTGGATGCTGGCATGATATTTGTGCCAGAAAGAATCATTGTCAAAGGTGAAGAACTCAATGAAGATGATGTCGAAACCATTCAAAAACACCCATTAAGTGGTGGGCAAATGATAAGCCAAGTATTTGATGATCCCATCATGGCTAGAGCGGTAACTGAACATCATGAAAGATTGGATGGCTCTGGTTATCCGCAAGGATTAAAAGGAGATCAAATTTGCATTGAAGCACGTATTCTAATGGTTGCCGATATGTTTGATGCCTTAACTTCTACTAGAGGTTATCGGAAAGCCTTCAGTACCGATCGAGCAATGGAAATAATTGAAAAAGACGCTAAAGCTGGACGCTTAGATGAAGGCGTTGTGGCAGCATTCAAGAAATGCTTAGCAGAGGGCAAAGTAAAAGTATAAAGAGAATTTGAACCCCTAAGGGGTTCTTTTTTTTGCTCAAAAAATTGGTTGGAAATAGGTCAATAATTGCTATAATAAATTAATACGGAGGTATTTTTATGAAAAAATACACAAAGAAGTTTATTGAATTAGCAAATGGTGAAGAGATGGCTTATTTAGAAGAAGGAAAAGGTAGTAAGGCAATTCTTCTAATCCATGGAAATATGTCTTCAAGTATTCATTGGACACCATTAATTGAAAAGTTAGAAGATGACTGTAAAATATATGCGGTTGATATGCGCGGCTTTGGCGATACAAGTTATAACAATCGTTTCAATCATCTTGATGAGTTAGCTGCTGATGTTGCAGATTTCTGTCAACGTAAAAAAATCAGCAAATGTGTTGTTGCAGGTTGGTCAACAGGTGGTGGCGTAGCAATGTCTTTAGCTGCTCTACATCCAGAGTTGGTCAAAACCCTAGTTTTAGTTGATTCGATGTCCTACATGGGTTATCCCATCTTCAAAAAGAATGCTGCGGGTGTACCACAAGTAGGTCAAGTATATGAAAATAAAGAAGCGATGGCTCAAGACCCAGTTCAAGTAGCTCCAGCAGTGAAGTGCATTAACGAGAAAAACTATGCTTTCATGACTTATTTATGGAACTTAACAATTTATACCGGAAAGAATCATCCTAGTGAGGAAGATAATCGGGTTTATATGGCTGAGACCTTTAAACAACGCTGCCTCGTGGACATTGATTGGAGCTTATGTACTTATAACATTTCTCCGCTTCCAGGATTCTATTCAATGGGCAATAGTCTAATTAACAAGATTAATGTTCCTGTAGTTTGCTTCTGGGGTGAAAAGGATATCACAGTTCCTGAACTTATGACCAGACAAAATGAGCAAGGGTTCAAGAATTTCACTCTCCATGTTGTCAAAAATAGTGGACATTCACCAATTATTGATGATGTTGAAAATTTAGCAAAAGGAATTAAAGCAATACTATAATAGTGTTTGAGTTAAAGTTAGATAAAAGAAAAAAGGCGGAATCATGAATATTCCACCTTTTTTGTTATTTTTTTATGAACATGCCATTTTCTAATAACTTCATGGCATCATCGACAATATGATCAATTTCATCAATGTTAGGAGTTCCATCGTTAAAGATTGTAATCTTTAGTCCTAGGAAGTTTGTGATACCCATAAGGGTATAGGCAACATCGATAGCTTCTATGTCATCAAAAACTTCGCCCTTGTCCATTGCCTGTTGAACACCAATCCGATATTTCTCTGCGAAAGAGGTGTAATAATAGACGAATAGGGGTCTATCCACTACTAGTGATTGCCAGATGATGGTATAGGAGTAAGGATTCTCAATAATGTATTCGAAGAAGGTTTTAAAACCAATTCTTTCAATCTCTTTTCGCGAGGAACAATTGCAAGTCCTTTCAGCGATTATTTTTCTTATATCATGATGATAGGAGAGGACTAGATAACGAAACAAACTTTGTTTGCTATCAAAATACAAGTAGAATGTTCCAATACCAACACCGGCTTCCTCGACGATATCATTTACAGAAGCGACGGGGTAAGTTAATTCGTGAAATAATTTTTCACCAGAACGCACAATTCTTTCAAGGGTATCCTTACCCTTATTGGTCTTAGGCTGTTTTATACTGTTATATTGAAACATCTAGTATCAACTCCTTAATTCAAAACTTGACTTTACCTTATCATAAACTGAATGCAAGTGCAAAGTTTTTCTTCGCAAAGGGCCTGTTTTTGTGTCGAAACAAGAAAAAAACTGAACGATTTTACAAATTCCTTACTTTTCAATGCAGAATGGTTATTCATAAACATATGCACTAAGTATGCAAACGATGAATTATTGTCTTCGATTTTTTCTACAAAATAAAACAAGAATAGCCATTCAGTTTTTATAAGTTTTTAGTTGACAAAGGGGAATCATGAGTAGATAATGAAGGTGAAGAATAATTCACTTTTTCACAATTATAGGCAGCTGAGGATTTATGAGTCAAGCTGCGTCATCTTAATTACTGAATACCGGTTCCTATTTCGAAACTTGATGTAAGCGCTTTACATCGGCTAAGAAATTCGCATACATTTTTGAAAGGAAAGGGATTATAAATGGGACGTTTAGATGGTAAAGTCGCCGTCGTTACTGGCGGTGCAAAAGGTTTAGGACAAGCAATGGCTGAGACGTTTGCTAGAGAGGGAGCATTTGTTATTGCTGCCGACATGCAAGATTTAACTTACGAGAATAAGAGTGTAGTAGGTTATCACCTTAATGTTGCTGACTCTGAAGGCTGTAAGAAATTCTGTGAAGAAATTATTTCTAAATACGGACATATCGATGTTTTAGTTAATAATGCAGGTATTACACGTGATGGCTTAACTGCCAAGATGACCGATGATCAATGGGATTTGGTTATGAACGTGAACTTAAAATCTTTATTTAATTTGGTTCGCTATATTGGACCACATATGCAAGGAAAAGGCAGCGGTTCTATTATTAACATTTCTTCAGTTGTTGGAGAATTTGGAAATATTGGCCAAGCCAACTACTCTGCTGCTAAATCCGCAATGTTTGGATTAAGCAAAACTTGGGCAAAAGAATTTGCTCGTAAGGGTGATGCCGTTAGATGTAACGCTATTGCTCCAGGATATACAATGACTGATATCTTAAAAACAGTGCCAGAGGAATTACTAAAGAAATTTGCGGCTCAGACAATGTTAGGCCGCTTAGGACAACCACAAGATATTGCTAATGCAGCATTATTCTTAGCAAGTGATGAAGCCGCCTATATTACCGGTCAAGTCATTAGTGTTAATGGTGGTATGAGACTCTAATCAAATAATACTCAGAAAGGAATTAGAGAAATGGAAAAGAAAGTAAACGTAGGAATCGTTGGCACTGGCATTTACTTACCAAAACACAAGATGACTGGTAAGCAAGTATCAGAAGCCACCCTCGGACACTGGAGCGAAGATGCTGTTGTCAATAAGCTCGGCATCGTTGAGAAATATGTTCCAGGACCAGGACCAGAAGATGGCACTCAAGAAATGGGTGCTTTAGCTGCTTTAGACTGCTTGAAAAACACAGGTGTTAATCCATTGGATATCGATGTTATTCTCTGCATTGGCGAAGAATACAAAGAATTCCCATTAACAACTTCTGCTTGTTACATTCAAGGTCGCATCGGCGCTGACAATGCTTGGGCAATCGATGTCCAAAATCGTTGCTGCACCTGTGTGGCTGCTATGGAAATTGCTAGAGATATGCTCGTAGCCGATGATACAATCGACACAATCATGGTTTGCGGCGGATATCGTAACTGCGATTTCGTTGATTATGCTGACAATAACATGTCCATGATGTACAATCTTGGCTGTGGTGGCGGCGCAATCATTTTGAAAAAGAATTATGGCAAAAACTTGCTTTTAGCCTCACATTTAATCTCCGATGGATCATTAGCTAGAACTGCTGGTGTTGAAATTGGCGGAATTGTCAATCCTATTACTAAGGACAATATTGAAGAGGCCAAGAAGTCTTTACGCCTACTCGATCCAATTAAGATGAAGAATCGTCTAAATGAAGTTTCAATGCCAAACTGGTATAAATGTATTGATAAGTCATTTGAAAAAGCCGGCTTGCCAAAGAAGATTGACTATTTAGCCATCTTACATATGAAACGTTCTGGACATTTAGGAATGCTAAAAGATCTCGGTTTAACCGAAGATCAAAGTATTTATCTAGAGCATTACGGCCATGTTGGTCAAATTGATCAGATTCTATCTTTACACTTAGCCGTCAAAGAGGGTAAAGTCAAAGATGGTAGCATCGTTTGTATGATAGCTGCTGGAATCGGTTATGTTTGGTCAGCTAACGTAATTAAGTGGGGAGTATAAAGTAGTATGGGTGTTATTCAAATTATTTTAAATAGCTTACCTCTGATTGGGTCTTATGCCTTAGCTACTTTTGGTATTGTTCTCATTTTCAGAACCTCAGCAACTACAAACTTTGCTCAGGGCCTTATTGGTTCGGCTGGTGCGTATTGCGCTGCCTTCTTTAGTATCTATTTATTTGGTAACACAAACTTTGTTTTGGCGGTTGTTATTGCAGTTGTTATTACCTTCCTCTTCGGTATGTTTGTCGATGTTGGCATCATTAAAAGAGGTAAAAACTTAAACCCAGGTCAAAAACAAATTGTTACGATGGGTTTACTTATGATTCTTAATGCGGTTCTCCCAGTTATCTTCAAATCAAATATTACAATGGATAACAAAGCAGTTCCTTATTACTTACCAGGTACATTACAATTCGCAAACAATCAATTATTTATTTCCTATAATGCCTTAATAGGCATTGGTATCTCTTTAGTTGTTCTTGCCTTGGTTTTCTTGGCTTTGAGATACACAAAATGGGGTTTAAGTGTTAGAGCAACAGCAAGCAACGAGATTGTTGGTCAAATGATGGGAATTAACACTAGATTTGTCTCAGCTATCAGCTGGGCAATCTCAGCCGGATTAGTTACATTATCAGCTTGTTCTTTTGCTGGAACACCTGTTACCACTTCAATGATGGGCACCGTGCAAGTGTATGGATTCTTGGCATGCGTCTTAGGCGGATTAACCAGTTTCTTTGCACCAATGATTGGTGTTATCATCATTCCACTATTATCAAATATTTTGGCGACCTGGACCTCAATTTGGTATCCAGCTATCGTCTTCGTTGTTGTATTAGGACTTATTATTATCTTCCCGAATGGTTTATTTGGTAAGAAATATGTCAAGAAAGTGTAGGTGAGATCAATGTTTAAATATAGAGATGCAGCTACACATAAATTCAATCTTACAAAAGGGTTCAAAAAACCATGGGTTGGCTTTGTTGTTCTAGGTATTGTCTTGGTTCTCTTGATGTATTTATCATCAGCAAGAATCATTCAGTTCTCCTTTGGCAACAAACTTGCCGAAGTTATCACTTATTGTATTATTGCTATTGGTTTCTCATACTTACTAGGTTATGCTGGTCTATCATCACTTGGTACTGCTGGCTTAGTTGGTATTGGGGCTTATGTTTGTGCTTTCTTCACTAAGAAGGGCGTCCAAACGGGAGTTCTTTCTGGACCGTGGCCACTATTAGTAATCTTTATTATCGCAATTGTTATTGCATTGATTATAGGTCTAATTATTGGCTTCGCTTCATTGAGAATTGAAGGTCTATTCCTAGCGATTGTTACTTTAGGTCTATCCGAAGTTTTATATCAAGTATTTGTCAATGCTAATGCTATCACCGATGGTGTTAATGGTATTTCCATAAAACTGGTATCGATACTGGGGGATTTTGAGCTCAGTAAACTGGGCGTCAACATAATGGTTGTACTCTTCCTGGTGTTTATGCTGATAATTACTTACAATGTTCAAAGATCAGTTACTGGTCGTGCTATGCTGGCTATGAAGAACTCAACTTCAGCAGCTCAAGCCATGGGTATTAGCTTATTAAAATACCGTTTAATGGCCTTTATGCTTTCAACCGTTTATTGCGCAATTGCTGGTGTTCTAACAATGGCAGCTGTTCAATATACCGATCCTAAGAAGTGGAGCTTATTATTCTCATTGAATATTCTAGCAGCCTGTATCTTTGGAGGCTCACGTAGCCTTTGGGGAATTATGTTCGGTGCCTTTATTGTCTTTGGTGTCGAACCACTATTCCTAACTAATATTCCAGCACTAAGAGACAACTCTTGGATTCTAAGCGTTATTATTGGTGCTATCTTAATTCTTCTTGTTCTCTTCTATCGCGGTGGTGTTATTCAACTCATCAACGATATAAAGAGTTTATTCAAGAAAGCAATAGAGAAGAGGAGAGTGAAAAAATATGGCTATGAAGAATAATGATTCTCATAAAGAAGACAAAAAAATCAGCCCGACTGATGTAAAAACCAAACAAAAACTCGACTTTTCTAAATTTACTAAATATTTAAGCAAAGAAAGAATTGAAGAAGTTACTACTGCAAAGCATATTGAAAAACTAAATTATAAGCTTTACATTCATTCCGAACTTCCTGGATTAAAAGAAGATAAGAATGAGAAAAAGATTGCGAATCAAATGCGTAGATTCGAAACCGCAGAAGCAAAGAAACTCTTTTTATTAGAGCAGAAGACCTATCAAAATGAAGAACTCTTCACAATGATGTATGCTCCAACCAAAGAAAAACTAGATAAAAAAGAACATATGGAATTCAGGTCTGCCCGTCAAGCAATTTATGCTGGAGCCGGATTATTAGATCCAAAGACTTATGCCCGAATTAAGGATGTTCCAGCTGATGCTCAGATAAAAATCGATGATGCGAATAAAGAATTGCACGCTAAGTATGAAGAAATTCACAAAAAAGCTCATGATGAGTTCATTGTTAAGAATCCTGTCAGAAGTGAGGGTGAATTAGCAGCAGCTAAAGAAGTTTTTGTGAAATCTGAGAAAGAGTATCAAAGTGCATATGCGGCAAAGAAAGCTGAACTCGAAGCGGCTTTAGCAACCAAGGTTGATGCTTTTAAAACAAAAAACGATGTTGAATTAGCTAAGATTAAAGCCAAATTAGAGCACGAAGAAGTTCAAATGGCTGCAATTATTCAAAAGAATGTTGAAATTCATGGTGATTATCAGTTGCCAGATGATGTCATTCTTCGCTTAGAAAATCTTTCAATGCACTTCGGTGGATTAAAAGCAGTTGATGATTTAACAGTCGATATTAAAACTGGTGAAGTTTTTGGCCTTATTGGTCCTAACGGTGCTGGTAAAACTACTGTCTTCAACTGTATTACTCAATTCTATAAACCAACATTAGGCAATGTATGGTATAAATCCGGCACTGGTCGGGTCTTATTACTGAATAACTACGCTGTCCATAATGTTATTAAGCTTGGTATAGTTCGTACCTTCCAAAACGTTGAAGTTATTCCCGAACTAACCATTTTCCAAAATCTTTTAATTGCGGCACATACGCAATATAAGACTAACTTATTTGCTCACATGTTTACCACTTCTCAAGTTAAACGTGAAGAGGAAATCATTGGTAAGAAAGCCATGCGAGTTCTTGAATACTTAGACTTAGTCAGTATCAAGGATTACCCACCAATTGGCTTACCTTACGGAATTCTGAAGAGAATTGAGTTAGCAAGAACATTGATGGCTGATGCTCGATTGATTATCCTTGATGAACCAGCTGCTGGTTTAAATGATAAGGAATCCGAGGATCTAGCAGTTCTAATTAAAAAAATTGCCAAAGACTTCAATGTTACTATTTTCTTAGTCGAACACGATATGGGTCTAGTTATGGATATATGTGACCATATCTGCGCCATCTCCTTCGGCCGTAAGTTATCTTATGGAACTCCAGCGGAGATTCAGGCAGATCCAGTTGTTCAAGAAGCATATTTAGGAAGTGAGTGATAACCATGAAAAATATATTGGAAATTAAAGATCTAAGTATTACCTATGGTGCTATTCACGCACTTCAACACGTCAACATTAACGTTCCCGAGGGCAGCATTGTCGCTTTGTTAGGATCTAACGGAGCTGGCAAATCAACTACTTTGAGAACCATTAGTGGAATCGTGAAAGCAAAAAGCGGTCAAATTCTTTTAAATGGTGAGAACATTCTTAACAAGCGCATTTACCATATTGCAAAGCTTGGGGTTATTCAATCACCAGAAGGAAGAATGATACTAAATGGTTTGACAGTAGAGGAAAACCTAAAGGTCGGAGCTTACGCTGTTAAAGGAAGAACTATCAAGGATGAGAATGGTAAAGAAATCAAACTCTCAAAGAAAAAAATCATCGACATGAATTTTGAAAGAGTTTATTCTCACTTCCCAGTCCTGAAAGAAAGACGGACCCAACAAGCTAACACTTTAAGCGGTGGGGAGCAACAAATGTTAGCAATTGGCCGCGCTTTGATGGCTAGTCCTACAGTCCTCCTACTAGATGAACCATCTCTTGGTCTTGCGCCTCTAATCGTTAGAGACATCTTCAAGATCATTCAAGAACTAAAGAATGAAGGCAATACAATTCTGATTGTTGAGCAAAATGCTTTTCAAACATTGAAAATTGCTGACTACGCTTATGTTCTTGATCTAGGTAAGATAAGCATGGAAGGTCCCGCTTCGGAACTTCTCCAGAATGAAAAGCTTGTCGAGGCCTACCTAGGAGAGAAAAAAGGCTAGATAAAAATTTTCGAAAGGAGAATATAACTTATTATGAAGAAAATTTTTAAAGCGATGTTGGCTTTTGGCTTCTTAGGTCTATTAGTCACATCATGTAGCAAGGCCGTTCCTGGTGTCACAAAAGAGGAAATCAAGATTGGTACTTGTGTTGCAACCGAAGGTGCTTACGCATCCGTTGGTGTTCCTTACGGCAGCTTCTATAAAGCTTATGTAAATTACATCAATAAACACTTAGAAGATTATCCAGAAACTGATGGCAGAAAACTAAACCTCGTCTCTTATGATGACAAGGGTGACGGTGCTGCAGGAAAAACTTACATTCAAAGATTAATTAATGATGACAAAGTCTTCGCATTAGTAGGCGTTCTTGGAACATGGAACCTAGTTGCTGCTCAAAACGAACTAGAGACAGCTGGAATCCCATGCGTTTACTTTGGTACAGGTTCATCTGTCCAAATGTTCGATGGCTCTGCTGATTTCCCATATGCTGAAGGCGATCAAAAGTACATGATGGGTGTCCAACCTCTATATAAGACCGAAGGACGTTTAATGTACTTACGCTGCTTGACCTATGATTTCGGTAAAAAAGTCAATTCTATCGGTGTTATTTACTCTGCTTCCGATGATGGTACCTCATTAAAAGCTGGTATCGAAATGCAAGCCGGACTAGACACACGTACTACAGGCAAACCAACAATCGTTTATCAACAAGTCTCCACTGATAAAGCAGAAGAAATTACTGCCCAAATCAATGCTGTTAAAGATTGCGATATCATTATTGCCGCTGCTAACCAAGCTTACTTTAAGGGTATCTATGCTGCTGCTCAAACCAACAGTTCAACAAAGGGTACACCAATCCTAACAACATACGTTAATATCGCTCCAGCTACCGTTCCAGAGTCCGCTCTAGAAACAGGCGCTTCTGATATCTACGGTGCTGCATGGGTCATCTTCGGTGAGGATGCAACCTCTTCAACTGAAGCTGCCAGACGTGTAAAAGATTATGTTGATTTCTGTAAGATCGTTGATTCCGAATTCCCAGAGAACGAAAGATTAGCTCTAAAGTTATCCGCTTATGCAATGTCCTCATACATTGCTGTCAAGATGTTCTTACAAGGCTTAGCCCAAGTTAAGAAACACAACTATGACTTAACCCCAGCTAACTATCTAAAAGCTATGGAAGAAGCCGGACCATTACCAGTCGCTATTTCCGGTAGTGTCAACTACAAAGCCAACGGCGAAAGAATTGGTCTAGACAGTTTATCATTCGTTAAATATCAAAAACCAGCTAATATTACCACTGGTACCTTAGCTGCTTCTGGTTCATTTGTCCAAGTCGACCCAATGAAATCTATTGATACACTATTTACAGAATTAAAAAAGTAAAAAATCTTTAAGTTTTGTCTATCTATGAGGAAGGAGGATTCCTTCTTCCTTCCTCGTTTTTTATTGATTTGAACTAATAACATGGAGGATTATTATGAATTACAAGAACAAAGTTATTACGATTGATCAGGCTTTAGCCTTAGTTAAATCCAATGATCAAATTTTTACGGGATTAGGTGCTGGTGAAGCGCAATTATTTATGGATAGCTTACCAACAATTGCAGATAGAGTTAAGAATGTTACAGTAACCAACTGCTTGCCGTTAGGTAAAGGCGAATACTTAAAAAGAGAATATCGTCATTCGTTTGGCTGTGATGGTTGGTTCTATTCTCCACCATTACGTAAAGCACATGCTAATGGCAATGTTTCCTTTATTCCCAATCACTTACATTTTGCTGGACCAAGAAGATTACTTCATATCCCATCTCCAGATATCTTTGTAGGCGTATGTTCAGTTCCTGACAAACATGGATATGTTTCCATGTCAGTGTCAAACACTTATGAAAAGAGAATTATGGCGGTTGCCAAAATTGTTATTTTAGAAGTCAATCCTAATTACCCACGTACTTGGGGCGATTGTGAAGTGAAAGTCGATGATGTTGATTATTTTGTTGATGTAAATTATCCAATCCCAGTCTTACCAGAAGGTGAATTTTCCGAGAAAGATAAAATTATCGGAGATATTATTGCCAAAATGGTTAAAGATGGTGACTGTATTCAAATTGGTATTGGCGGAATTCCAAATGCCGTTTGCTCAGCCTTAGCGGATAAGAAACATTTAGGCATTCACACAGAATTGTTAACAACAGGTATGATGAAGTTGATGAAAGCAGGCGTTATCGATAATAGTAAGAAAAATGTTTACCCAGGAAAAGCCGTTACAACAATGATTATGGGTACTCAAGAATTGTACGATTTTGTCGATGATAATCCAGCCATTGCTTTAATGGATGGTGCTTATGTCAATGATCCCCACGTTATTTGTCTAAATGACAATCAAGTTTCCATTAATACGGCTCTTGAAGTTGATTTAACAGGTCAAGTTTGTTCTGAATCTATCGGTAGTGTCCAATTTAGTGGAGCTGGTGGCCAAGCAGATACAGCCATTGGTGCCCAATTATCTAAAGGTGGACGTTCAATTATTGCCTTGTATTCAACCGCAATGATTAAGAATAAAGCTACAGGTGAAAAAGAAGAGGTTTCTAAGATTGTTGCTCAGTTAAAAACTGGCGCCGTCGTAACCTTACAAAGACAAGATGTTCAATACATTGTTACTGAATATGGTGTCGCCGATTTATACGGAAAGAATGTAAAAGAAAGAGTAGAAGCCTTGATTTCTGTTGCCCATCCTAAATTTAGAGAACAATTATATAAAGATGCTCTTGCTTGTGGAATTATTGGCAATTTGAATGATGAGGATTAATCTTTATGGCAGAGTTTAAGTTTTTAAATAAGAAAGTTTATTATGAAGTGTGTGGTAAAGGAAAACCAGTTGTAATTCTTAATGGAATTATGATGTCAACGAAGAGTTGGACACCATTCGTTGAAGCTTTCTCGCATGACAATATGCTGGTACTAGTCGACTTTTTCGATCAAGGATTAAGCGAGAAATTACCCGGATTAATCTATGATCATTCGATTCAAGTTGACTTAGTGAAAGCCCTATTGAAAGAATTGAAATTAGAAAAAACTTCTTTAGTAGGAATTTCTTATGGTGGCGAAGTGGCTCTTGAGTTTGCTTGCCGCTATCCGACTTGTGTTGATAGACTAGTCTTATTCAACACTTGTGCCTACACTAATCCTTGGTTGAATGATATTGGTAAAGCCTGGAACCTTGCAGCGCAAAGTGGCAAAGGCGAGGCCTATTATTATACTGCCATCCCTGTTATCTATTCACCAGCGTTTTATGAGAAACGCTTAGAGTGGATGAGAAATAGAGAAAAAGTATTGTTCCCAGTTTTTGAGAACAAAGATTTTACAGATGCGATGATTAGATTAACAAATAGCTCAGAGAATTATGATGTCCGTCCATTGCTAGAGAGTCTAACGGTTCCAACATTGATTGTTGGTTGTGAATTAGATTACCTAACACCGATGGCGAATCAAGAATACTTAGCTGAACATATTTCGAGTTCATATTATGTGAAGATTCCTGGCGTTGGTCATGGATCAATGTATGAAAAGCCAATCTTATTTGTTTCCTTGTCATTAGGATTTATTAATGCTTTGACAATTGATTACAAGATTTAGTTTGATAAGAAGGTCGATCCAATTATGGATATGTGCGTAGCGCGCGTGACTTTAATTGTGTCAATAAAGTAGCAAAAAAAACGAAGAAGGAGAAAGAGAAATGCTAAAAATCGGTATGAAAGACAGTATGGTTAAAACCGTTACTGGCGAAGATGTCGAGATGTTTGCGAAAGTGTCTGGCGATTGCAATCCAGTCCACTTAGATGAAGAATTTGCAAAAACAACTATGTTTGGTCGTAGAATTGCCCACGGAATTATTTCCGCCGGTTATATCTCTGCGGTTCTTGGTAATCAATTACCAGGTAGAGGAACAATCTATTTAGGTCAAACCCTAAAGTTCTGTAAACCAGTCTTCTTAGGAGATACGATCACAACAACAGTAGAAATCATTGAAGCCAATGAAGAGAAACACATTTATGTTTTAAAAACAGACTGTGTTAACCAAGATGGAAAATTGGTAACTACTGGACAAGCTACTGTTATGTATAAGTAGGAGGTAAAGTAGTTATGGAAAATACACCTGAATTACAGGCATATCGGAATTTACTTAAAGCTTTCGTTGAGAAAGAAGTAAAACCATATGCTGCTGAAGTTGATGAAGAAGAAAAGTTTCCTGTAGAAACTGTTAAGAAAATGGCCAAAATTGGCTTAATGGGTATCCCATTTCCAAAAGAATTTGGCGGTGCTGGTGGCGACAACAAAATGTACTCACTAGCTATCAGCGAAATTTCAAAGGCCTGTGCAACAACTGGCGTCGTTCTTTCCGGACACGTTTCACTTTGCTGCCAACCAATTTATGAATTTGGTACTCCAGAACAAAAAGCGAAATATTTACCAAAATTATGCAGTGGTGAATGGATTGGTGCTTTTGGTTTAACCGAGTCAAATGCTGGAACAGATGCTTCCGGTCAACAAACTATCGCTGAATTAATTAATGACGAATATGTTATTAATGGTTCAAAGAGATTTATTACAAACGCTGGTTATGCTGATGTCTATGTTATCTTTGCGATGACTGACAAATCATTAGGCGTTAAGGGAATTAGTGCTTTCATTTTAGAAGCTACTACTCCAGGATTCTCCGTTGGCAAGAAAGAAAAGAAACTCGGAATTAGAGGTTCCTCTACTTGCGAACTAATTTTTGAAAATGTCCACTTACCAAAGACGGCTATGCTTGGTCAAGAAGGCAAAGGATTTAGTATTGCCATGAAGACCCTTGATGGTGGCCGTGTTGGTATTGCTTCCCAAGCTCTTGGCATTGCTCAAGGTGCTATTGAAGAAACAATTAAGTATGTTAAAGAAAGAAAACAATTTGGTCGGTCAATTGCGGCTTTCCAAAATACCCAATTCCAAATTGCTGATATGTATGCTAGAACAGAAGCAGCTAGACTTTTAGTTGAACAAGCTGCTGATGCCAAAGACAAGAAAGCAAAAGATCTATCTGTCAAAGCCGCCATGGCTAAATTATTTGCTGCCGAAACTGCTATGGCAGTAACAACCAAATGTGTCCAATTATTTGGCGGTTATGGTTATACCAGAGAATATCCAGTTGAGAGAATGATGCGTGATGCCAAGATTACTGAAATCTATGAAGGTACCAGCGAAGTTCAAAGAATGGTTATTTCCGGCGCAGTAATGAAGTAGGAGGAAGAAGTATATGAAAATTATTGTTTGTATTAAACAAGTTCCTGATACAACTGAGATTAAAATTGATCCAGTTAAGGGTACTCTTATTCGGGAAGGTGTTCCTAGCATTATGAACCCAGATGACAAAGCGGGTTTAGAAGCTGCATTACGTTTAAAAGATGAATTTGGCGCTGAAATTGTTGTCCTATCCATGGGACCAATGCAAGCACAAGAAGTTATCAGAGAAGCTTACGCTATGGGAGCTGATAAAGGCGTTCTATTGAGCGATTTCAAGTTTGCTGGTGCTGATACCTTAGCTACTGCTAGTGCCATTAGTGGTGCTTTAAAAGTACTTGCTCCTTTTGATTTAGTTATTATGGGCAGACAAGCTATTGATGGTGATACTGCTCAAGTTGGTCCAGAAACTGCTGAGTTAATGGATTTACCACAATTGAGCTATGCCAAATCAATCAGTTATAAAGATGGATATTTCTATGTTGAACGTAAAGTTGAAGATAGAACCTATCTATTAAAGGTCAAAGGACCAGCCATTGTCACCGTACTTGGCGAAGCCAATGAACCGCGTTATATGACTGTTAGTGGCATTATTGATGCTTACAGAAACAGAACTGTCGAAGTCTGGAGCGCAGACAAATTAGATGTCGACCCAGCTAACCTCGGTCTAAAAGGCTCACCAACCAAAGTTAAAGAATCCTTTGGTAAGCAATTAAAATCAGCTGGTAAAGTTTATGATAGTGTTGATGCTGCTGAAGGCGCCAAGATTATCGTTCAAGCCTTAGCTGAGAAGCACATGCTATAGGAGGTAAGAACAATGGATTATAGTGAATATAAAAATGTTTATGTCTTTGCTGAAACAAGAGATGGCGCCGTTCAGAGTGTCGCTTATGAATTATTAGGCAAAGGTAGAGAAATTGCTGATAAAACCAATAGCAAATTATGCGCAATGTTAATTGGTTATAAAGTTAAAGAAGAAGCCCAAAAGTTAATCGCTAGTGGCGCTGATGAAGTTGTTGTTGTTGATGATGAATGCTTAGCAAATTATGTCACTGAACAATATGTTCAGGCCGCATATTATATCATTAACAATAAAAAGCCAAATATTATTTTAATCGGCGCAACTTCAATTGGCCGTGATTTAGCACCAAGATTATCTGCTAGATTAAAGACTGGTTTAACTGCTGACTGTACCAAACTCGAAGTTACTGAAGATGGCTCATTATTTATGACTCGTCCAGCATTCGGTGGTAACTTAATGGCAACGATTATCTGTCCAGATCATCGCCCACAAATGTCAACTGTTCGTCCAGGCGTTATGCAGAAGAATAAAGTTGATAGTAAACGCAAGGGTACTGTTGAATTAGTTCATGTACCATTCGATTATTCAAAATTCTTGGTCGAAGTTGTTAAAGTTTCCAAAGAGACTGCAAAAGTTGTCAAAATCGAAGATCTCAAAATCCTCGTTTCTGGTGGCCGTGGTGTTGGAAAAGACAATTTCCCAATGTTGCAAGATTTAGCTGATGTTGTTGGTGGTACTGTCTCTGGTTCCAGAGCTGTAGTTGATGCTGGTATCATTGAGCAACCAAGACAAGTAGGTCAAACTGGTAAGACTGTTAGACCAAATGTTTATTTTGCTCTCGGTATCTCTGGCGCTATCCAACATATCGCTGGTATGGAAGAATCAGAATTTATCGTTGCCGTTAACAAAGACAAGTTTGCTCCAATCTTTAAAGTGGCAGATGTCGGCGTTGTTGGTGATGTGAAGAAAATGGTTCCATTACTAATCGAAGAAATTAAAAAGTATAAAGCTAGCAAGTAGTTGTTAAGGCTTATGACACTCTATGTAGAATCACGCATTCTACATATTGTGTGATAATGACTTTATCGCATCTCCTTCATCTCTGTAACCACCTTTCATTGGCTACAGAAAAAACGGCATCCTGTATCCTCCGGATGCCGTTTTTAGTTGGGACTTAACTCAATGCTACATCAAGGCCCATCATGATAAGAAAGCCGACTATAAAGCCTAATGATATCAGCCGTTGACTATTGTTACCTTCCTCTTCACTTGGAATTAATTCGTCGACAACAACAAAGACCATTGCTCCCGCTGCAAATGCCAAGAGGAAGGGAAGAATAGGTTGGACATACATAACTAGGATCGCTCCTAGTAGGGCAGCTATCGGTTCTACCATACCGGAAATTTGTCCATAAAAAAAGCATTTTCCTAAAGACATTTTATCTTTTCTCAAGGGGACAGCTACAGCTGTTCCTTCTGGAATATTTTGAATTCCAATTCCTAAAGCAACTGAGATTGCTCCCAAAAGTTGAACTTCATTCATACCAAAGATGAGGGCACCGAAGGCAACACCTACAGCTAATCCTTCGGGAATATTATGTAAGGTAATCGAAAATATTAGTAGGAAACATTTGTTTTTTTTGTCACTTCTTTCGGTACTTTTTCTTGTTTTCCGGACAACTGCATCCGTTAAAAGTATGAACAGTGCCCCACCAAGAAAACCCGAAGAAGCTACAATCCAAGCCGGTATAGGTGATTCTTGTGCCCGCTCAATTGCTGGAGCTAACAAAGACCAAAAACTTGCGGCTATCATCACCCCACTAGCAAAGCCAATCATCAAAGTGAAGATTGTATTATTTACTTTGCGGAAGAAGAAAACAAAGCTTGCGCCAATAGTAGTGCACAGCCAAGTGAAGAGACCAGCAAGTATCACAATCAAAAGTGGTGATTGATTCATTAACCAACCCATTGAATCATCCTTTCTACTATTATCAAAATATCGCTAATTAATTAATCGGTGCCGGTTTGCTGACAAAATGTGCGTTTTCCTAATAGATATGTTATAGTTATTATTGGGTGATAAAATGAAGATTGGATATTATTGTTTTGCCTCTTTGATTCATGATCAAGAATCAATTACTTCTGACTCCGAAGCATTTATTAATAGTTTAGCGAAGGCTAGCAATTGTGAATTCATAAAAGTTACTGAAGCCGATCTAAACAAGTATGATTTAACTTTGCTATTTATTCAAACAGGTGGGACTGAGTCTATGTTTAAAGACTTTTTTATGAAACATAAGCTAAATAAATATTTATTATTGGCTTATTCTGCTCATAATTCATTAGCGGCCTCTATGGAAATTCTTTCGTATCTGCATAATTGTAATTGCAAAGCGGAGATTCTGCATGGTAGTTTCGAATATATTGTTGACCGAATTAATCAGAATGCTTTACCAAATGATAGTTTGGGTATTCTACAGAATAATCGCTTAGGCATTATTGGGAAGCCATCCGATTGGCTAATCTCAAGTAATATTGACTACGTAAGAGCTAAAGACATCTTTGGCTTAGATATCGTTGATATTTCGATGAATGAGTTTAATGACAGTATTGCATTAGCACATGTCAATAATGATGATAATTATCTAAAAGAAATTGAAAATAAACCACATAATAATTTGAAATTAACAAAATCTTTTAGCATTTATCAGGCTTTAACTAATCTGACTAAGAAGTATAATCTAGATGGATTAACTGTTAGATGTTTTGATATACTATCAACTCAGCATTCCACCAGTTGCGTTGGATTAGCAATCTTAAATGCTCGGAGAATTACTGCTACTTGTGAAGGCGATTTTTCAGCTTTGATTACAATGCATTTTGTTAATAAAGTCTTAGGACAACCAAGCTTTCAAGCGAATCCTTCATCTATCGATACATCAAATAAGGAAATTGTTTTCGCACACTGCACTTTGCCACTTAATATGTGCTTAAACTACAGCTTAGATACGCATTTTGAGTCGGGAATAGGCGTTGCGATTAAAGGACAGTTGCCATTGCAGGTGGCTACAATAGTCAAGATTAGTGCGGACTTAACAAGATATTATGTAGAAAAAGCGACCATAATGGAAAATCTAAATGAAAAGAACCTTTGTCGTACCCAAATACGTTTGAAAATTGATAAAGGAGTTAAGTATTTCTTAACAGAGCCGTTAGGTAATCATCATGTTATTGTTTTAGGAGATTATGTTGATGAGATCAATAAACTCCTTTCAAGAAAGCTAAAAAGAGTATAAAAAAAGGACCCGCATGGGTCCTTCTTATTATATTAGAAATAATTATTTCTTTAATCCTAAGATTTCTCTAGCTTCGTCTGGTGTGGCTGGTTCGAAATCAAATTCTCTCATTAGTCTAACCATTTTGGTAACTAATTCGCCATTGTCTTTTGCGAGAACTCCTTTGCTTAGGTAAAGGTTATCTTCCATACCGACACGGCAATGTCCGCCAAGGAAAAGGTTTGTTGAGCAAATTTGGAACTCGGCTTTACCAGCACCAAAGGCTGACCAGTTATAACCGCCAACACCAAAGACACGGTCAGCAGTTTCTTTCATATTAATCAAATCATAAACTGTTGGTTGGATTGCTCCATTGATTCCCATAACAAATTGGAGATATGGTTTTCCTTTTAGGTAACCATTATCCTGCAACCATTTAGCATTATAAATGTGACCTACATCATAGCACTCTAACTCAGGAAGTGTTCCATTATCGTTAAATATTTTTAGCATACCCATCATATCACCAAAGGTATTCTTGAAGATAGCTTGATCAGTCCACTCTAAGAATGGTTTTTCCCAATCAAAACGCCACTCCTTGATTTTTTTAGCAACAGGGAATAATCCCCAGTTGATACTTCCGGCATTCATGGATGCAAGTTCGGGCTTTAAAGCTGGTACAACCGAAGCTCTTTCATCGATGGTCATTTGAAGGCTACCACCAGTAGTCAAACAGATAATGACATCTTTATTCTTCTCTCTAATAAGATTTACTATTTTAGCAAAGAGTTTTCCATCACTGCTTGGCTTTCCATTTTCCGGATCACGAGCGTGGATATGAACGACAGCAGCTCCTGCTTCAGCAGCAGCCAAGGCATCAGCAGCAATTCTCTCTGGTGTGATTGGCAAATAAATAGACATTGAGGGTACATGAATTGACCCTGTAATTGCACAAGAAACGATTCTCACATTACTTTTCATTTTGTTTTCCTCCTATAAGTGACAACTTTATTATAGCATTATTTAACGTTTTGTGTAGAATTTATTAGAATTAATCAATGAAAAAAATTATTTATGATATTGTCTACACGCCAAGAAGAATGTATAATATAAAAGATTAGAAGGAGATATTTTGTATGCACAATTTTACTAATTTATTAGCTGGTGATGGTGGCGACTATATTCTTGGCATTGTTATTGCCTGTGTTATCATTGTTGCTTTAATTGCTTATTTCATTATTGATCGAATTCGCGATAAGAAGTATATTGCAGAATTGGAAGCCCGTAGGGAAGAACAAAAGAGGATTGATTCTGAAAAAGAACTACTTCGTGCGGAATACCGCAAAGCAAAGAAAGTTGGTTCCGATTTCTTAGATCCAGCTGACGTAGAGAAAGCTATGGATAATCGTAGCACTGCTCCAGATATTAGCAAGTTAATTAAGTCATCTGTTTCTGTTGAAGAAGTAGGTGTATTAAGTGATGAAGATTGTATCAACTCAATCTTGGTGGTAGATGATAAGAAAGTTTATAATCAAAAGATTAGAACGATTGTTATTACTACTTCACAATTGAACGATTTCGAAAATGGCGAAATTGTTAATCCAGTTAGTTTAGCTGCCAAGGGAATTATTCCATCATATAGTCACTATTATCTAAAGATTCAGGCAAAAGGTCCTGTTAAGAAGGCTGTAGAAGTTGAAGCACATGAATATGATGAATATGCTGCTAAAATGATTCTTCTAGCTGGCGGAAAAGTAACAAAAGTTATATAAAAATAGAGGGGGCGAAAAAAATGAAAGATTACGTAAAGTCTTACAACAAATTGGAATGGATTATCAAAGTTATTCTTGCTGTTATTCCAGTTACTGGTTGGGTTAATGCAATTCTATATCGCTTGGGTACTGGACATACCGTTGCGGCTATTCTAGCAATTCCATTCGGAGAAATATTCTGGATTCTAGATCTTATTACTGTATTATTAAGCGGTAAACCAACAATTTGCGCTTAGTTATGATTTAAGTGGCTCAGGCCACTTTTTTTGTGCACTTTCACGAAATTTACATTTTTTTTACAAAGATTTACAATGCAGATAAGATAGTGCTATAATAATATCGTATTCGTAGTATGTTTTTTATGTGTTATAAAAAAACAAATTGGAGGAAGAAAAAATGAAAAAAGTCGTTATCGTATCCGCATGTAGAACACCAATTGGTTCTTACGGTGGTGCTCTAAAAGACGTCTCCGCACGTGAATTAGGCGCAATCGCTGCCAAAGAAGCAATTAAGAGAGCTGGAATTACTCCAGACAAAATTGATGAAGCCTATGTAGGTAACATCTTAGCCGCTGGCAATGGACAAAACGTTTCTCGTCAAGTTATCTTAGACGCAGGAATTCCTTTCGAAGTTCCAGCAATGACAGTCAACATCGTCTGTGGTTCCGGTCTACGTTCTGTCAGTTTAGCTGCTCAATCAATCATGAGTGGTAATGCTGATGTCGTTCTAGCTGGTGGTACAGAAAGTATGTCCAATGCTCCATATTTAATGCCAAAAGCACGTTGGGGCGCCAGAATGGGCAATACCAATTTAGTTGACATGATGATTTCTGATGGTTTAAGTGATGTTTACAATGGCTGCCATATGGGTATCACTGCTGAAGAAGTTGCCAAACGTTGGGGCTTCACCAGAGAAGATCAAGATGCCTTCGCTTGCAGAAGTGAAAACAGAGCCGAAGCTGCTCAAAAAGCTGGAAAATTTGATGAAGAAATCGTTCCAGTAGTCATCCATGGTAGAAAAGGCGACGTCGTTGTTGATAAAGATGAATTCATCAAATACGGTGTCACAATGGAAAGCTTAGCCAAAGCAAAACCAGCCTTCGCAGTTGGCAAATATAAAGAAACCTATAATGGTGGAACAGTCACAGCCGGAAACGCTTCTGGTATCAATGATGGTGCAGCATTTGTTATCGTCATGAGTGAAGAAAAAGCCAAAGAATTAGGCTGCCCAGTCTTAGCTGAAATCGTTGCTTGGGGAACCAAGGGCGTTGATCCATTCATCATGGGCGTTGGTCCAATCCCAGCAACCAGAGAAGCTCTAAAGAGAGCCGGATGGAAAATTGAAGATGTCGATCTATATGAAGCCAATGAAGCCTTTGCTGCTCAATCATTAGCCGTTGGTAAAGATCTAGGATTAGATCCAGAAAAACTAAACGTCAATGGTGGTGCTATTGCTTTAGGTCACCCAATCGGTTCATCCGGTTGCCGTATCCTCGTTACATTATTACATGAAATGAAGAGAAGAAATGCCAAGAAAGGTCTAGCTACCCTTTGTATTGGTGGCGGCATGGGAACCGCTCTACTAGTCGAACGTAAATAATAATATAAACATATTTCTTTAACTAGATAGTGAGGGGAATAACCCCTCCTATCTTCTCATTACTACTACGAAATACATACAGGGAATAACGATAACACAGTATTACCTGTAGAACCCTATTTATTTTTATAAAAATAAACAGTCGCCGCCGAGGAATAATTATCCTCGGCTTTTTATTTTCTTTTGTCATTGCTATTTAAGTTCTAATGGCCTACAATATATACACATTAAGAAAAGGTGATAGACATGGGTTGGAAAGAAATTCTCAGCGTTTGTATTATGGTCTTTGGAGCTCGTATATGCGATGTCTCTTTAGGAGCGATTAGAACTATATTGATGATTGATGATAAGAGATGGCAATCATCACTTTGTGGGTTCTGTGAAATCCTTGTCTGGTTCCTTATTGTTAGCGAAGCTTTGACAACTGATGCACCGAAAATTTATGTTGCTTTAGCATATGCTCTTGGCTATGCAACCGGAAACTTTATTGGTAGCACAATTGCTAGAAAATTGACTGCTGAAAAGTGGTCAATCAATGTTATCACTACGATTCGTGATGATGACTTGATTATCGCTATTCACAATGAGGGATTTGCGGTTACTAAAATGGAATGCAGTGGTGGAACCGATGTTCCTCGTTATTTCTTGTACCTTGAAATCCAAGGAAAGAAGTTTAAACAACTAAAACAAATTATCAATCAGTATGATCCCCAAGCATTTATTACTGTCAATAAGACTAAAGTAGTCATTAATGGTTTCTTCAAATAGTATGCGTTTATTTATTGCTATCATATTTGCGCCACAGACTGTAGACTATTTTTGTGAGCTTCAAGATAAAATAGAAAAGAATTCCAAAGCCAGAAGAACAAGTCGCAACAACTTGCATTTAACTTTGGCTTTTTTGGGTGAAGTCGAATATGAAAAAGCCGTGGAACTTGGTCGAAGATTTAAAGAAATTCCATTAAATATTCATGAACTAATAGTTGAAAAAATAATGACATTCAACAATGGAGCAATCGTTATTAATTTTAAAGAATGTCTAGAACTCACTATCTATCGGAAGAAGATTGTTTTTCTTTTGGATGAAATGAATATTCAATATGATAAGAAGCGTTTTTTGCCTCATTTAACACTTTTTCGGAAGAGTATGTCAGATGTGGCATTTGAATTATCACCGATTTCAGCCAACATTTTAAGCGCACACTTATTTGCATCAACACTGACTAGTTCTGGTCCAATTTATGACATTATTGGGTAGGCCTTATGATTAGGATAGCAAAGTTTTTTCGCAAATTTATCGGGACAAAAGCATTCTACAAGGAATTGCTTATTGTTTCTTTACCTATTGCTTTTCAACAGTTTATATCTTCAGTTGTCAATACTTTAGATGGATTTATGGTTGCTGGTTTTGGTGGCGTAGATGCAACCTCTGCCGTTGCTATTGCGAGCAAGTATTATTCAACCTTTAACATGATAATGTTTATGTTTGCTGTTGGCTGTTCAGTATTTATCGCTCAATATTATGGCGCTAAAAGACCAGATAAAATCAAACAAGTGTTTTGGTGCAGCCTTCTCATTACCGTATCTTTTAGCATTGTTGCTTTATTAGGCGGCGTTCTTTTTAAAGATGGAATTATTACTTTGTTTACTGGTGGTGAAGGCGCTAATCCTATTAGCTATAGTTATGGAATTGCTTATTTAAGCATTGTAGTATTTTCATTCTTGCCACAAGCGATTACCAATACTTTTACTGCTTCCTTTCGTGCCATAAGACAAACAAGGGTTCCATTATACAGCGCAATTGTGGCGGCAATTGTCAATGCATCGCTTAACTGGATTTTGATTAACGGGCATTTTGGTCTGCCTGCGTTAGGCGTCAAAGGAGCAGCTATTGCAACTTGTATTGCCCGTCTTGTAGAACTCTCAATACTCATTGTTTATTTCTTTATACGCAAGCCAGAATTCTATGGAAATATTCGCGAGATTTTTAAACTTCCATCTAATTTAGTACACGAGATATTACGTCGTTCTAGACCAATGGTTATTGCGCAAGTCCTAACCGAGACAATGGGTATTTTTATGCTTTTTGTTTATGCACGATTGGAGTTAGGTAATTCGGCGAATGTAGCGGCAATTACTATTTCAGAGCAGATAAATGATATTGTAACTGTTTTCATTGGTGGGATGGGAACTGCGGCCTCAGTCATGGTTGGATCACGATTGGGTGCGGATAAGATTGATGAAGCTAGGCAACACGCGCAATGGCAAATATTTTATGTAATTGTCTTTGCTACTGTTGCGGCTTTGGCCATGATTTTGCTCAGGGGAGTAGTTGCTGATTTATATAACTTTAGTCCTGAGAATAGATCATTACTAAGCATTATCATGATAATAAGAGCAGTAACTTTCCCGTTTATGATTTTTGCTATTAATATTATTTTTATTACCAGAGCTGGTGGCTATACACGTTCACCATTATTTATAACCAATATGGTTTATTATGGGGTAAAACTTCCTTTAGTTATAATCCTTGTTTATATTTATCCGCAGTTTTATAGTGAACAGGTTGAAGGCTGGATGAGTGCTGTCGGGCTAATTCCTTCTTTTGTCGTTTTTATTTTTATTGTTGAACGCTTCTGTGAAGTGATTCGCTCATTTGTTGCATTGTATATTTATCGAAATGTTCCTTGGTATAAAAATATTACTAAGTTTTCATAATAATATGTTATAATCAAATTACGAGGTGGATTAAAATGAAATTAGTTTTTGCCATTATTTCAGCTGATGATAGTTATCAAGTCGTCAAATCATTAATTGATGCTAATTACGCTGTGACTAAACTTTCCACTAGCGGGGGTTTTTTACGCAAAAAGAATGTAACATTAATGATAGGTGTTGAAGATGAGTTAGTCGATAATGTGATTAAGGTTATCGAGGAATTCTCCAAATCCCGGAAAGAAACTGTTCCTTTTGTTAATCCAGGAGATACGGGGATGTATCCTATCACAACGCAGATGACACAAGTTTTAGTCGGTGGTGCCACCGTCTTCGTTGTTGATGTCGACAAATATATTAAGATGTAATCGAGAGCAATCTCGATTTTTTAATGCAAAAAAAATGCTCAGAGAGCATTTAAATTAGATTGAAAATATTTTGAATTATTACTGCAGCCGAAGATGAACTACTACTCGAACTAGATTCAATGTTAAGCAGATTTCCAAGGGCTTGCAGAGTTTCAAGAGTAACGAAGAACCAAGCTCCTGTCATCATCAGGACAAGCACAACTCTTAACACTTTACTATTGACCATTTTTATGATGGTAAAGTTAAAGACAATATTTAGTAAGGCCATTATGGCAGATCCCCATAAAATATCAGGGAACATCATAAAATAAATGATTGGTAAAAAGATAAATACTTTGAAGAAGGTAGGGATTCTTGGATAAATCATGACTTCCTTACCATCAACGAAGAATTGTGGATAATCAAGAAAGCTATTAACAATAGCTAATAATCTCGTTCTTTGTAAGTTTGGATCAAAATATTCATATTGACCTCTTGTCTTATTAATAAGTTTTGCTGGTTCACCATTAACCATTACAGTTTTGATACCAGTAAATGTCCGCATAACAATATTGATATCCATTCCACAATCAATATTGGGATATTTAAAATAAATTCTCACATTCAACATCCTTTCGTCAGCATTTTTAGTATATCACAGTTGATTTTTATTGACTAGTGTCAATTGCATGCAGAGAAGAAAAATAGTATAATCTAATCACTATGGGAGGTAGCTATGGAATTTGCAAGCGCTAAGCAGAGAATATTTGCCTTTTTAATTGACTTTGCTGTCTTTGCTGTTTTTGTTACTCTGCTAGCTATCTTCATTGATAATCCTGTAGCTGGACAGATACAGCGGAACTTTTTTTATGAACTGATTCATTTCAATCTTTCCTATGATTTACTTGTGGATACATTGACAGAATTAAGTACTGGCACTAGTGCTATTTTCTTCTTTTCTGTTTTAGGAGTCTACTTGCTATATTTTGTTATTTTGCCAATTTTAACCAATGGAAGAACAATCGGAAAATTCATTTGCCGGATATTAATTGTGAAATTGAATGAAACCAAGATTTCTTTTGGTACGATGTTTATTCGCCAAATTATCGGTGAATTACTGATGTGTTTCTTTTCTTTTGGCATCTTCGGTATTATCTCGATTATTTTGATGTTCAACGCCAAAGGACATCGGACAATTCACGATCGGATGTCCAATACATTAGTTGTTAAAGCACCGAATAGGAATTTAAGGAGAGTGAAGAATAATGCAGAATGAAATTAAAGAGAAAGTACGTCTATTAAATGAGAATGGCGAGCTAATTAATCCTGGCTACGCTAAGAAGATGCTTTTTGAATATCACCGGGCTGATATTAAAGCTTCGGGGTTAAGAATAAAAGAGTGGGATTATTACTATATTGGTAACCAACAGTATGGCATTGCCTTAACTATTGCTGATAATTCTTATATGGCCTTGATTAGTGCTTCTATTCTTGACTTTACAGTTCCTTGTGAGAAGACCACTAGCTATATGAAGTGGTTTACTTTTGGAAGTTTGAAGCTTCCAGAGAATTCAATGTTTGGTGACACTACTTTTAGTAATAATCACGTTCATATGCGCTTTATGAATGATGGGATAGCTCGTAAGTTATACTGCGATTTTCCCAAGTTTGATGGAAACAAAGATTTTCATGCTGAAATCGAACTGTTTGAAGAGCCTGATGAATCAATAGTTATTGCTACGCCATTTAAGAACAAGCCATTAGCGTTTTACTATAATCAAAAAATCAATTGTATGCGGGCTGAAGGAACGGTTCGCTACGGTGAGAAAATTTACAACTTTGCCAAAAATGATAGCTTCGCAACCTTAGATTGGGGTAGAGGAGTATGGACCTACGATAATACCTGGTTTTGGGGTTCACTAAACTGTGATATTGATGGTGAAGCCTTTGGATTCAATATCGGCTACGGATTTGGCGATACTAGTAATGCTAGTGAAAACATGCTTTTCTATAAGGGAAAGGCACACAAATTAGATCAAGTAACCTTTAATATTCCTAAGACAGCCGAGGGAAAAGATGATTTCATGGCAAAATGGACATTTACCTCCAATGATAATCGGTTTAATATGGACTTTGAACCAGCTATTGATCGTTATTCCAATACTGATGTGAAAATAATCTGCAGTTTGCAGAACCAAGTTTTCGGCTATTTTACGGGCACCGCTGTTTTGGATAGCGGGGAAGTAATTAAGATTGAACATAAACTAGGATTTGCGGAAAAAGTCAGAAATAAGTGGTAAAAAAAGGAGCTTATTGCTCCTCTTTGCATAATTTCTCACGAATTTGCTCATATATTTCGGCTGGGACATATTTAGAGAAATCCCGCTGAAAGGATGCTAACTCTTTTATCGCTGAGCTAGAAATATATAAACTATGGACATCCGGCATTAGGACAACTGTTTCGATGCCGGCTTTTATTTGATGATTAAAATAGTATTGGGTGATTTCATTGTCAAAGTCACGGGCATTACGAACGCCTCTAATCATGGCAACTGCGCCAACTTTTGTCGCATATTCTACTGCCATTCCATAATGGACATCTGCTTCTAAGTTATTATATTTTGCGGTAACCTTTTGGAGCATCTGTAAACGCTCTTCAACCGTAAAAGAAGCGACCGGTTTGGTCCTGTTAATACAAACAACCACATAAACTTTGTCAAAGATACGTGATGCTTTCTTCATTATCTCCTCATGTCCTCTGGTAATTGGGTCAAAACTACCAGTGTAGACAGCTATTTTTGTCATGATACTTTACCTCTCTTAAGAATTTGTAACTAACCTTCATAATACCGACCAGAAGGGGGTTTTGCAAGTTTTTTTGTGTGTTTTCGCTATTTTTTACTCAATAAGTCTTATATATCCTCTTTTTCTGCTTTAAATTTAGGCCTAATCAGAAGGCAGACGAATGTCATTATTTTCCATACGCCTTTACAGGCGTTTCCAATTTTGTTACAATTAAGAGCAGACAAAATAAATGTCGTTTGATGAAAGGAATGCGCATTATGAATTCTAAAACAAAAAAAACTATTCCTATAGTATTTGCCGCTGTTGCAGTTGTAATTCTTCTCGTGGCAGCGATAGTTGCGACCAGTAAACCAAAACTTGGTGATGAAGTTATTATTAGTTTTAATAACAATGGTCAAATAACCACCCAAACAAAGAGAGTTGGGCAACTTGTAGATGAGCCTAGCAATATAACCAAGACCCACTATACTCTTACTGGTTGGTATAAAGAAGAGTCTTGTACTAACAAATGGACCTTCGCTGATGATAAAGTTACTCAAGCATTAACCTTATATGCTGGTTGGGAATTAGTTCCTTATGCCACAATATCTGCTTCTTCACCTATGAGCGGTGTTAATCAATCATTGACATTAACTGATAAAACTTCTGACTATGTGTTGGAATCTATTCCTGCTACTGTTAGAGATTCTGTTGCTGATGCAGAAATGGTCTATGAAATTAATGGAAGAATTAATCAAGCCGAAACTAGTTTAATAACCTCTAAGGGATTTGCTACCGGTGCCTATGCTATTTCTCTATCCTTCAAACATACAGGATATGGTACTGCAACTAGTATCAAAGTTAATGATACTGTTTGTACTGCTGATAGTAGTAATCGAATTGCCATTGAAGTTCCAAGTACCAATTATGGTTTTGTAGTTACTTATACCTTTACTGATACTACAGTTTCTTATGTATTTTATACTAGCAGTTCATTAACAATGACTTCGACCTTACTTGCTTCTGCAAATGAATATACAGGAGTAAATCAAACAATTACTGTTACTAAAGTAACAGGAAACTCTGAGGTTAAGAAGAACACTACATTAGCAAACAACACTGCTGGTGCTTACTTATATCGCATTGATGGTACAGTAAGTACAGTCTCAGCTTCTGCTGCCTTGGAAAAAGGTTTTGCTGTAACTGATCATGTTGTTTCTGTTCATGTTGATACTTACCAATATGCTTATACTAAAGTGATTCTCGCCGATAACAATGGTGCGACAACTGATATTACGACAAGCTTTAATGCTGATGGTGATGTCTTTGCCAAAATCAGCAATCCGGGTGATGGTTTCTGGATTACTTTCCTAAATGGTTCTGGCACTCAAGTTGCCAAGGTTCTGTTCTACACGATGGAAGCTCCATTCGTTGTTGCTTAGTCGAAGAGATTACGTATTTAAAAGAAGAGATTACAACTCTTCTTTTTTTTATTTCTTTATTCTTTTCTATGATATATAATAGGAGAAAGTAATTTGACTGGAAGGAGGAAATAAAATGGAACAAAGAGATTATCAACCAGAGATGTTACTGGAGGCTTTGAAAAGCCGATCGGTACCAAAAGTAAGAAGAATTTTTGAGTATTATAACTTAGTTGATATTGCTGAAACACTGAACACGCTTGATAACATTCGAGAGTATGTTTTCATTTTTAAAACAATTCCTCCTGAGTATACCTCTGATGTGTTTACGTATCTAGATGCTGAAGTTCAAGAAACGATTATCAATGAATTAACTGGTGAACAGATCAGTGATATTTTGGAGAACGTAAATAGTGATGATATCGTTGACTTTCTCCAAGAAATGCCCGCTAATTTAATTACCAAGATTTTGCAAGCAGCGCCTAAAGATAGAAGAGCACAGATTAATCAATTACTCGATTACAAGGAAGATTGTGCAGGCTCAATCATGACAACAGAGTTCATTGCACTTAAAGAAATGGACACAATGCAATCAGCATTGGTGAAAGTCAAAAAGTTTGGCCGAAAAGCCGAAACAATCAGTTATCTATTTGTCATTAATGAGAAGAGAATTTTAAAAGGAACCTTGAAATTAAAAGATATTCTTTTTATGGAAGATGATCAAGTTATTGGCGACATTATGGAATCGGACTTTGTCAGCGTTTATGCTAACACCGACCAAGAAGAAGTTGCTATGACCTTTAAAAAATATGACTTAAACGCCATTCCTGTTACTACCGCTGATGATCGTCTAGTTGGTATTATTACCGCTGACGATATCATCGATGTTATCGAAGAAGAAGCAACTGAAGATATCCATATGATGGCTAATGTTAATCCTTTGGAAGAAGAATATATGAAGACAACGGCTTGGGAACTCACAAAAAAAGGTGCCGGTTGGTTGGCTCTGTTAATGTTGTTAGGAACATTCACTTCTTTTATTATGAATGGTTACGAGGATGCGATGATTGCTGTTCCTTGTTTAAGTATTTTCGTTCCAATGTTAATTGATACGGCTGGCAATGCGGGAAATCAATCAAGCGTGTTGATCATTCGTGGTTTAGCATTGGGTGAAATCAGTACCGCTGATTATTTGAAAGTCGTTTTTAAAGAGTTCCGTGTTTCCTTAATGGTTGGATTTGCGGTTTCAGTAGTTAATTTTCTGTGGGTTTTGTTCACTGGCAGTGTTGGAATCATTGACCTATCGGCTTCAAGCTTATCACCAGCCACACTGGGCTTATTGGTAGCTTCGGCGATGTTTGTCAGTATTGTGCTATCAAAATTCATCGGTTCTTCATTGCCATTGGTGATTAAGAAAATAAAGATTGATCCGGCCATGTTAGCAGGACCAATGGTTACGACCTTAGTTGATGCGACTTCATTAATTATTTATTTCGTTTTAGCTACGCGGATTTTTCGATTATTATAAGGGAGGGTGAGTCATGACATTATCTAGGATAAAATATCGTTTCTTTGCGGCATTGGCTGATTTAGTCATCAATGTGGTAGTAATCTTTTTTATCATGATTCTTACCTCAACAGCTCCGCTTATTTCCCTAATTATTGATGGTTCATCAATTCAATTTGATGCTGTTTTACTATATCGGATTGTTCAGGCTGGTATTATTATTGAGATATATCTTATCGTCTATTCAACAGTTGTGCCCCTATATACCCATGGGCAGACTTTAGGTAAATATCTGTTTAAAATTAGAATGGTGATGCAGGATGAGACAGATTGTGGATTTGCGGCTTTATTTATTAGGCAGACTCTAGCAAAAACACTGTTGAATGCGCTGACTTTTGGCTTTTCAATCATTGTTTCATTTATCTTAATACTATATCGTCGTGATCGTTCTTCGATAGCCGATATTCTTGCAAAAACCAAAGTAGTGGATGTCGTATCCAAAGAAGAATAAGGAGGAGTTAATATGTCAACACCACACAACAATGCGAATGTAAATGATTTCGCCCCTACGGTCTTAATGCCAGGAGATCCATTAAGAGCTAAGTTTATAGCTGAACACTTCTTAACTGATGTTAAACAAGTAAATGCGGTCCGTAATATGTTTGGTTATACCGGCTATTACAAAGGAAAAAAAGTAAGTGTTATGGGTTCGGGAATGGGAATGCCTTCAATTGGTATTTACTGTAATGAGCTTTATAACATTTATAACGTTGAAAAGATTATTAGAATTGGTAGCTGCGGTGCTTATCAAAAAGATGTTCATGTTTATGATGTCATCTTGGCTCAAGGAGCTTGCACTAATTCCAATTTTGGTAGTCAATACTTACCAAATGGTGGGACTTTCTCAGCTATTTCTGATTATGAAATGCTTGATAATGCTTATCAATACGCGAAAAAACATAAGATTCCTGTTCATGTCGGGAATATTATGTCATCGGATATATTTTATAACGCTAATGCTGATGAATGGTTACAGTGGCAGAAAATGGGAATTTTAGCCGTGGAGATGGAGTCCTATGCTCTCTTTTCAACCGCCGCCTATTATCATAAAAAAGCTCTGTGTATTCTAACTGTTTCTGATAGTTTGGTAACTCATGAAGTAACAACCGCTGAAGAAAGAGAAAAGAATTTTATGCAGATGGTAGAAATAGCTTTAGAAATAGCATAGAGGAGGAAATATTATGCTTGAATTTAAATTTGACACTCAATTATTAATTGATGGAAAGAATCTTTCCGAAGACGACATTAATGATTACATCACCAAAAATTTTAAAGGCGATTGTTTATTAGCAGTAGGTGATGACACTTTAATTAAGATTCATTATCATACTAATGAGCCATGGCAAGTAATCGAATATTGTTCATCTTTGGGCGATATTTATGACATCGTTATTGAAAATATGGAACGCCAAGAGAATGGACTTCACGGATAATGTATAGTAGCAAAAAGATAAAATTAATAGTAATGCTAAGCATTATGGCAGTCTCAATTGCCCTCTTTGTAGTAGGAGTAATTATTCTTCCAGATGTTATTACAGTCCAGATTAAACTATCTGGTGAAGCCGGCAATCAAATGTCGAAGTACGCTGGCTTAATATTACCACTAGCTTTGACCTTGGTTTTCTCTTTTCTCTACTATAAGCAAGAGAATCCCCGACATTTGATAGTAGCATTTGTTGGTTTTATAGTCTACGCACTAATATTTATCTTTAACTAGATTACTTCAATATTATGAAAAAACCGAGATTTCTCTCGGTTTTTATGTTCTCTTTGGATCTAAATCAATAAATAGTAGGACAATATTAATGAGTCCTGCGATGCCAACAACACTGTAAATTATTCTTGCCCAGGTTGTCATATCGCCGAAGATCGCAGCGACCAAATCCCATTGGAAAATTCCGATCAGTCCCCAGTTAATTGCGCCAATAAGGGTTAGGACTAAGGCGCATTTTTGCAATATATTCATGTTTCATGCCTCCTGCTCTCATTAATTACTATGCCCATAGGAAATATTTTTATGCAGGAAGTTATGTACTCATAATAATTGGTAACATATTTAGCACAGGCCTGCGCATACATATAAGTGAGCGATTAAAGGAGTGACTAAAAATGTGGAAGAAAATTGTCGCGGGGGTTTTAGTTCTTGCAATTGTTGGTGTAGCAGTATATAAGATATTTTTTAGCAAAGGCGATATTAAGAATCAAGTAGAAGAGGTGCAAACGGCATTAAAGTCCTATCATTTGGAAGGTAACCTTGAAATGCGTAATGGAGACGAAGTACGCACGTATAATGTCAAGGTATCTTATAAAGATATAGATGGGAAAGATAATTATCGAGTTTCTTTGTATGATACCAGCATTAATCAAGAGCAGTTGATACTTAAAAACAAACAGGGAGTTTATGTCTTAACGCCTTCATTAAATCAGATTTATGAATTTAAAGGAGATTGGCCAAGCAATAGCCCGAAGCCCTACATCTATCAGTCTATGTTAGGCGTTTTTAATGGGGAATATGAATTACAGAAACTAGATGATGGTTATCTTGTTAGCAGTTATCCAAATTTTGCTAATTCAAATCAATGGAAGAAGCAAGAAATCAAATTCAGCAAAGATCTTATCCCGGTTTGGGTCAACATCTATGGTGCTAACAATGAACTAAAAGTTAAGTTTACAGTTACGAAGTTTGAGGATAAAGTGGAACTGGATGAGGACTATTTCAAACTAGACAGCACATATAGTGCTGCCAAAGAAACAGCAACTAATGTTACGGCTACCATTGATGATTTGCCATTATATCCTGTTGGCGCTAACATTGTGGCCGAATTAAAGGATCAGACAACAACAACTATTGATGGTTGTGTCGTCCATATTCTCGCTTATGATGGAAGTCAGCCATTCACAGTTGTTCAAAAGATTTTGACTAGTTCGGAAGAGAAACAAGTTACAAGTATCAAGGGAACTTTGGTTGACTTAGATAGTGGGATTGGCGTCTTTAACAATAATTCGTTAACTTATTGGTATAATGGCGTAGAGTATCGCATCTATTCCGAGGTTCTAAATGTTGCCCAATTAATAGAAGTTGCTAATGGTATGGAAGTAGTTAATACAAAATAAATTAGAAACCCCTTTATCAGGTGAACTCCCTAAAGTTAAGAACAAACTTAGGGAGTTTTTATTTTCTCTAAGGCGGACTGTCTTGTATTTATCTATCATAATTGTTATAATTCTATGAACTGAAAGGGTGAAGTTTTTGAACATCGGAAAAATTTTTAAAGCAGCGAGTGTTACTTTTAAACAATATCGGAGTAAACTATTAACTTTTGCATTTACTTGGGCTGTGTTAATTGGTGCCGCTTATATATTATTTAATCTATTATTAGGAACGGGAGCTGCTATCTTAGCTAGTGTTATCTTATTCTTGCCACTGCAAGTAAGTTTAAGCATTATAGCAATCAAAGCCGTTAATCGACGCGAAGTCTTAATGAATGATTTTTATACTGGCTTTAAAAGCTTCTACTCAAGCTTTTTTTTAGAATCTAAAATCCTATTAAGAGGAGTTCTCTTTTTCTTGCTGGGCTTAGCAGCTGGCTTGCTATTTGGTTCAATTGTATTATCAACTATCATGTTGAATTTGGAATCTCAGATATTTCAAAATGTTCTTTCGGGAGCCGATGTTGAATCAATGATTGCTGAGATGGGAAAAATCTCCTGGTTACCAACAGCATATGTCTTATTATCAGGCTTTTCCTATCTTGTCGGTGCGGTTTTCTTTATTTGGCAAGGTAGCGATAAATTATTTGCACCATTTGTATGCTTTGAAACACGTTTTTCCGTGACAAATGCGGTAGAATTGTCAAATAAGTTTTTAAAACAAAATCGCGGATCTTATTTTGCATTTAATCTAGTTTTTCTTCTCATGCTTATCCCAATTTGTGTCGCATCATATGGCTTATCAATAGTTTTAGGAAAGCTTGGTTTGGATGCCACTTTTGCAACTTCTATTTCGCTGTTTGTTCTCTTCTTATTATCTGGAATTGTTTTAATCTATCATCATATCGCAAACTATCATGCTTACCATCATTATTATCGCGACCATGTTATTAAGTTATATCAGGATTTTGTTGCTAAAAACAACGCTATTAATAATCCAACTTTTAATGCAAGTTCTTCGCAGAATGCTGTGTCTCATCCTCCATTTGACAGTGAAGATAATTCAGCAGCAACTACTGAAGAAGGAAAGGAAGAATCATCAAAAGATGATTTACCTGAATAGATTAATTCGCTAAAAAAACAGTTGCTTATGCCATTTTATTATGGTATTATTTTATAGCACAGTTTGGAGTAGTACTCAAGTTGGTGAAGAGGTATCCCTGCTAAGGATATAGGTCGGGCAACTGGCGCGTGAGTTCGAGTCTCACCTACTCCGCCATAAACTGGCCGGTTGGAGAAGCGGCTTAACTCACATGCCTTTCACGCATGCATTCACGGGTTCGAATCCCGTACCGGTCACCATTTCTATTTACCCAAACTGGTCCTGTGGTGTAGAGGCTAACATGCCTCCCTGTCACGGAGGAGATCGCGGGTTCGAGCCCCGTCGGGACCGCCATGCTGACTGCAAGTGTAGTTCAGTGGTAGAACATTAGCCTTCCAAGCTAATTATGCGGGTT
>CAYIYR010000008.1:45927-51887 GCA_964367815.1 uncultured Eubacteriales bacterium | reverse complement strand
ATGCTGTTGTAACTACTCCAGTTGCTGATGCTACTTACACAGCAACCTATACAATCAAATCCTATAACTTTACGATTGTTTATGGAAATGGCACTGCTAATAGTGTTAAATCCTATGCTTATGGTGCAACAATTGATGCTGCCCCAACAGGACTAGTAAGAGATGGTTATACCTTTGCTGGTTGGGATGTTGCAACATATCCAACTGCTATGCCAGCTGAAGCCGTTACGGTAACCGCTGTCTGGACTGCAAAGACATATACCTTAACTTATGATTTAGCTGGTGGCACAACCGATCCAGTTGTTGAAACAAAGACTGTTACTTACAATGCTGCTATTGGCACATTACCAGTACCAACCAAAGTAGGATACACTCTCTCCGGTTGGAAAATTGGTACAGACGATGTTGATGCTACCACAGTTTGGAATCACCTAACTGGTAAGACAATTGTAGCTCAGTGGACAGCTAATACTAATACTGCTTATGCGATTGAAGTTTATTGCGAAAACTCTGATAGTGATGGCTATACTCTAGCTAAGACAATCAATAGAACGGGCACAACCAATACTATGACTGCTGAAACTACTGAAGCCTTAGTTACTGAACTATCATATTCTGCTTCAGAATTTGCACTTGTTACTGTTGGCGAGAATGCCTTTGTTAATAAAAACATTGCTGCCGATGGCACAACAAAGCTAACTATTTACTTCAATAGAGTTGCTTACACAATCACTTACAAAGTAGATGGTGTTAATGTTGGGGAACCAGTCTCTCATAAATTCAATTCCCTTATCACAATTGCTGGACCTGCTAGCAAAGTCGGTTATACCTTTAGTGGTTGGGACAAAACATTACCAGAAAAAATGCCAGCCGAGAATATTGTTGTTAATGGTAGTTTTACTGCCAAGACAACCACAATTACTTTCTCATTAGGCGAAGGCGCAAGCTGGAATGGCACTGTCACTACTACTCTAGATGTTACATATGGTCAATCTTATTCTTTACCAACAAATGTTGAGAAATCACTAAGCTTCTTTTCTGGTTGGTATGATAATGAAGAACTAGTATCTAGCACTGGAACATGGACTTATACCGAAGCAGCTACCCTGACAGTTACCGCCGTATTTACTGCAAATCCTACTTATGCAGTTACAATGAATACTACCGGTTCTGATTCTGGTGTTGCTACCACTATTCCAAATCAAAGTGAAGGTGCTACTGTTACTTTACCAGTATGCCCATTAACAAAAGACGGTTACGATTTTGCGGGTTGGTTAGTTACTGATATCGATGGCGTCAAACAGCCAAATGATACATTCACTATGCCAGCAAAAGCAGTTGAATATACACCTACATGGTCAGTTAAAACTTATACAATGAGTTATGATCTTGCCAATGGTGAAACTAACCCAGATGCTAAGACTGTCACCTATGGTCAAACAATTGGAACATTAGTTGCTGAGCCAACAAAAACTGGTTATACCTTTGATTGTTGGAAGATTGGTACTGATGAAGTTGATGCAACCACAGTTTGGAATTATGTTGAAAATAAGACTCTTGTTGCACAATGGACTGCTAATACCAATACTGCCTATGTAGTTAAATACTATGGCGAGCCTGCAGTTGATGCTGGCGAACCAGTATTATTAGATACTGAGAATAAAGTTGGAACAACAGCTGCTAATGAAACTGCTCCAACCGACAAATTATTTGCTGGTTATACCGTTAATACAGCTGATACCAACAACGTATTAACTGGTTCTATCGCTGCTGATGGAAGCCTAGTTTTAAAAGTCTATTACACTCGTAACACTTATACAATCACCTTTGATTGTGATGGTGGTTCTGATGTCAGTGATATGACCGCAAAATACGGAACAGCCATTTCTGCTCCAGTTGCTCCAAATAAACCAGGCTATGACTTTGATAAATGGGTTGATGGCGAGAGTAATGCTTATACCTTTACTACAATGCCATTAGATGGTACTGCTCTAGTAGCCACTTGGACCGCCAAAATCTATACAATGACTTATGACTTCAATGGTGAAACTGGTGAAGGAACATCCAAACAAGTTACTTATGGCCAAGCCATAGGAACCTTACCAACAGTTTCCAAAGTCGGTTATGATATTGCTTGGAAAATTGGTGATGATGTCTTAACTGAAGATACTGTTTGGAATTACACAGAAGATAAGACTATTGTTGTTAACGCCACTGCCAAGACTTACACCTTGACTTACACTCTTAACGGAGGAACTGGCGCATCAACAACAAACAAAACAGTTACCTATGGTCAAGCAATCGGTACCTTACCAACAGTTACCAAGATTGGCTATCATGTTACTAATATTACTATTGATGGTGAAACCGTTAATGCAGAATCAGTTTGGAACTATATCGAAGATAAGACTCTAGTCTATAATTGGGCTCCAAATATTGATACAGCTTATACAGTCGAACATTATCAACAAAATATTGCCGATGATAACTATACAGTTGTTACTGCTGATACTGAAAACAAGACGGGTACTACCTTAGAAAACACTGCTGCTTCAGCCAAAGTATATGCTGGATTCACAGTTGTCACCGAAGGCGATAATGCTTGGTCTAATACTGCAATTGCAGCAGATGGCTCAACAGTTATTAAGATTTATTACAATAGATTATCTTACACATTGACAGTCGGAACAGCAGATCCAGAGACAGTCAAATATGGTGCTGATATATCTTCAAAATTAGTCTATGAGACTCCAACGGGACAAGTATTTGTTTGCTGGTTAGATGGTAGCAGCAATGTCTTTGATTCTACGACAATGCCTGCAAATGACCTTACAATTGGCGCACATTTCATTACACCTGTTACTACAACGGTGGGTTTTGAATCTTCCGAAGGCTTTACTGCTTCTAGTACTTATAACAATACTTCTCTTAATGTTACTGGTTCAACTGGTAGTCAGTGGGGATTCTATTATGGAACTCCTACTACTAATGGCGTTATAACTGGAAGTCAGTGTATTCAAATGAGATGGTATACTACTGCAAAGGATAAATTAGGATATGCTGAAACAATGTTTGAGACAGATTATTTGAGCTTTGTTCAGTTCAAAGCTAGGTATAATAACAAAGCTGTAAATGTACTTGTTCAGCATTCGATTGACGATGGAGCAACATGGAGTACTGGTCAAGTCTTTACTCTTAAAAGTACAGCTGAGTCTTATTGCTATTTGGTAGATCCTAATGGTGCACAAAATGTTAAAATTCGTTTTATGATTTCATTACCATCTACGAATCCAACTAACACTGCTTATCTTATCATTGATGATGTTGTATTTATTTGTCGCGAAAAAGTAGATTTAGATTATGCCAATGAAGTAACAGCGCAAATCAGCGCTTTACCTGCAACAATTACCGTTGATGAAATTGTCGCTGTTAACGCAGCTAGTGAGGCATTTGAAGCACTAACACTATCACAAAAAGCCTTAGTTACTGAGGCAGTTCAAGACAAACTTCAGGATGCTCTTACACAAGTGTCCGCTCTAGGGAAGTCTGTTAGTTTCGTTAGTGGTGTAGCTACTGTCATTTATCCTTCCCAAGCCATAGCAACGGGTGGAAAGGTAACAAATCCAACCGATGCATCGCTAGTATTATTTGGGTATTCATTTGGTGGCTGGTATACTTCTTCCGATGGTGGTACAACCTTAAGCTCTACTGCTTGGGATTTTGAAAATGATACAGTCACAGAAGATGTTGTTCTCTATGCTAAATGGACTATTACAGAAGTAAGCATTAATGATTTACGTACAAATGCCGCTATTGGAACGGATTATAAAGTAAGCGGTGTCGTAATAAACAAAGTTAGTAAGAATATGTATATTGAAGAGGCTGGTTCAATTCTTTATATCTTTGCTAATAATGCTTCACTTGCTTCAGTTGAATTTGGAAGCACAGTTACAATTGTTGGTGAATATGCTTATTACAATAAAGTACATGAGTTAACGAATATTCAAAGTGTTAATGTCACTGGAGTGGGAACACTTCCTTCCCCAGTCACAATTACCGATTACAGTTTTGCGGATACAGATACAGGAAAGTATGTTACTTTGAATAATTTGGTTCTTGCATCAGCAATTTCCACTTCTACAAGCGATTCATACAATGCAACCTTTACTTTTACAAATTCTGATTTATCTACTGCCAATGTTTCTGTTAGAATAGAATCTTCTTTACCAACGGCAAAGAAGGCAGAAATAAAGAATTTCTTTGATACCTTAGCTGTTGGAGATGTAATTAGCATTCAGAGGGCCAACGTATACTTCTATAATTCTGCTGCCTGCTTATATTTGGGCGATGGTAGCGAATTATTATGTACAACTATTAGAGCCATCGATGCTACAGTGACTGATTCAACAATTGCGATTGGTGCAACAACTAATGCTGGATATACCCTGTTACCATCATGCGTTGCAGCCGCTTCGGCTACTTCAGTTGCTTATTCAACAACTGATACCGGAATCATTAATTTGAATACTGCGACTGGTTCTATCACAGGTTTAGCAGCTGGAAATGCTACTATTACAGTCACGGTTAATGGAACATTGACAGATACAGTTGATATTACTGTCTTTGACACCACTCCAGTGGCAGTTAACTGGTCAGTTGATGGCGGAAATGGAACTGTTGCAGTTACTTATGGAGAGTCGGTTTCACTTACCAGTGGCGGAACTGTAGTGCCAGGAACAGTGATTACAGTAACTGTAACTCCAGATACTGGATATCAATTGGCATCCTATACTGTTGGATCTGGAACGCCAGTTACCACAGTAGCTGGAGAAACTTCATTCACATTAACTATAACTATGGCAACATCTTTTTCAGCAGAATTTGTAGCTCTTCCTTCGGGAGTAGCGAGCTTTAATGTAGATTTTGCTACGACGAAGACAACACCAAGCGGATGGACATGGTCAGAGGGAGATTACTATTCGAGCTGGGGTTTAAAGTTTGATAGTAATTCTTCGAACACCGGTCACATTCTTTCTACAGAGACTTTGAGTCTAAGTAATACTTCTACCGCAACGGTTAAGGTTTATCAAAACGGAACTGGAGTTTCTGTATTTCATTTCAAAGATCAAAACGGTGATACTATTTATGATTATTCCTTTGATGGTACTACAGGTTTTAAAACATTCACATTTGATGTTGCTGCAGGAGTGACATCAATTACAGTTACATTTACGAAAGCATCAAACGGAGGATTATGCACTTTTGCTCTTGCTCCAAAGGCATAGATTAGAATTCTTTGCTTATTAGTTTGAAAGTCATATCGGAGATTTTCATAATTAAACTTGAGAGAAGGCACGGTTAATACCCGTGCCTTTTATTTGCACTTATTTAGATTTAAGAATATTGAACTCACTTTGTAATCAATTGTAACTTGTCTATTCCAAATCGAACTTGATAAAGCTTATTCTTGATAGAATAGTGCTCTCTTATCCACGGGTATTCATAAATTACATCAAAACTAACAACTAATTATACAAATAGTTCCTTTCCGCATGTATTAAGTAAGAAAATGCTTTTTAGGGTGGAATATCTAAATGAACATGTTATAATAAATATACAATGAGTAGAAGTAAATGGCTCATTGTAATAAAAGAATTAGCGAAAGCCCCCCAAATCAGTTATTAAACTGGCCAAATGATTTTTTGTGTCACAATATCACAGAGATAATAGCCGATATAATAGCACTTTTCAGGGACTTTTTTCTTTTTTTAACCAGCATTTACTAGAAAAAGGAGTGAAAAATTATGCGCAGATTAAGATTGTTAGCTGTTCTAAGTCTATTAGGTATATGTGTAGTCGCTTGTAATGAGAAACCCACAAGTTCTTCATCACCTACGAGTACATCATCATCAGAGTCGTCATCACAAGGAACATCATCGAGTAGTAGTTCATCCTCATCT
>CAYIYR010000008.1:0-45827 GCA_964367815.1 uncultured Eubacteriales bacterium | reverse complement strand
TGTTACTCCTACCAATACAGATACAAATACTTATAGTTGTTATCTTCAAGAAAATGAAGGCGGTTACTACTTATACAACGTACCATCAACCTCACCAGTTACTGTCGGTCAAAGTTATGAAGCCGTTGGATATAAATCTATATATAATGGCGCTCATCAACTAGTTGATGTAATCAGCGTTCAAGAAATCAATACTGCTGTGACAACAACCGAAGCGAATGTCAGCTCTTTAGCATTTAATGATAAGACAACTATGTTAACTTATCATGGAGCTTATGTTAAATTAACCGGTGTTATGGTTTCTGCGACTCCTACTACTGGTACCAAGGCTTATAGTGTATCTGTTGCTTTAGATAGCAAGACTATCACTCTACGCGTTGATCCTAAGTTAGTTAGTGCTGCAGCCTTTACCGCTTTGAATACTAAGTTTGATGGAATCAGTGTTAATGCCGTTATTAATGTTCGTGGTATTATGACTGCTTTTGGTTATTCTTCATCAGCTTGGAATCCTCAAATTCAAATTTTATCTGCTGATGACATCACAGCCTCACAATTATCAGGTGAGAATGCTGTTAGTGCAGTCAAGAAAACTTTAGCATTACCGGGAACAGTTTGGAGCGAGGCTACAACCTTGTCTTTACCAACCAGTATAACCAATAATCCATCTACTATTAGTTGGGCTAGTTCGGAGCCGACAATTATTGCTACCAATGGTACAGTTACTCATCCTACCACTGATACAATGGTTACTTTAACTGCTACTATTACAGAGGGCTCTTCTTCTGATACCGCTACTTTTAAAGCCTTAGTTATTGGCACTGCCAATCCAACCGCAACCGTTCTTTATACCACCGGTTTTGAAGAGAATCAAGATGGTGGTCAATATGGTCAATCAGGTATTAAACAAGGCTATGCTGCGGGCAGTGCCGTCTTTGCAACCAAGTCTTGGATGTTTGCTAATGCCCTCCATGGTGGTTCAGCTAGTGATAAGCCAAATGGTGATTGGGCAGTTAGATTGAAACCAATTGCGGATAATGGCTATCTAGCGATGGAATGGAATGAAACTAATATTAAATATGTTGAATTCTCTGCCACTGCTTATGGATCTCATACTCCAGGTGAAGTCATTGTTTCCTATTCAACTGATGATGGTACCACTTGGACAGAAGCTACCGTTAGATGCGCTATGACCTCAACAAGACAATCTTATAGAGTATATTTGAATTTAACCGGTGCTGCTAGAATCAAAATTGAGCATAATTCACCTAAAGGTAACAATGCTGCAATCGATGATATCAAAATTTGTTCAGTAGCATAGGTGATTTTATGAAGAAGTTGTTAATAGTACTTTGCTTTGCATGCCTGCTGTCGGTTGGACTAGTTGGATGTAAAAATGTAAATAGTTCATCTTCTAGTAGTGGGATAGATACTTCTACTAGTACAGTTTCATCTGACAGTTCATCTTCTAGCAGTTCATCTTCTAGCTCGGCAGAACCAACGCCAAAACTGGAAATCTATTTCTTAGAAATGAATTATCTATATGGAGATTCTATCTTCATGAAATGTGGCGATATTGATATTCTGATTGATGCTGGATGGGCATATGATGGTGGTTTTGTGCGAGACTTTATTCGCAACAAAGTCACTGATGGCAAACTAGAATTATTAATGGCCTCCCATGCCCATGGCGACCATATTGGTGGCTTACCAACAGCACTAAGTGTTATTAATAAAGTAGATCTAATTATTGATTTTGGCGAGCTAACGGGCAGCAGTGGCGAAGGCTATGGTGATTATAAGAATTGTCGTGATGCTTATATCGCTGATGGAGCCAGTTATTATAGTGCTTATAATTGTGTAACAAATAACAACACTATCCATAATATTTCCGATAAATTATCAGTAGAGATTCTTAATACGGGCAACTATGTTGCTCCTAATGTTGAGAGGACAGCTGGTAATGAACGCAGTGTCGCTTGTATCTTTACTTATGGTGATTTTAAGTTCTATACTGCTGGCGACTTAACTGAATCAGGTGAACGAGTATTAGTAAATAATAATCGCGTATGTGAAGTAACACTTGCTAAGGCTTCCCACCATGGAAGCAGTGGTAGTAATAGCACCGCTTTATTCAATGTATTAAAGCCTAAGATGTTTGCGATTTCAGCCGCAAGAGCAGGCCGCTACAATTATCAAAATACTGGTGGCACACCTTTGGAAAGCGACTTAAACACTAACTTACAAGGTACTAGTGGTCATCCACACGGCCAAGCGATCCAAAGAATGTATGCTTCCGAATACATTAAGGAAAACAAGAATGTTTATTGGAATATGTATGCTGGAAATATGTGTTTCTCTACCGATGGTTCAACGGATCTGCCAACTTTTACGGGTAGCGTCCCAAATCGTGGTTATTACGATAAGGATACTGGACTAAAGGTCAGTGGCGAAGAAAACTTTAAGTTAAGCGAAACAAAAGTCTTTAAATATCGTTTATATGGATTTGATGATACTGGCAGTTTCACCTTCGTATAGACAAAGATTAATTAGTTAAGGTGGTGCTTGCGCCACCTTTTTTGTTATTGAAAATCAAGTTTTAAGAATGAATAAATAACAGAATCCCTTTTCTTTCTGACCTTTTTTCACTTTTTACTTGCTTTCATGTGCGTATGTGTGTAGAATATAACATGCACGTTCGCGTGTACAATACTGCGTGGGAGGGCAGATTCGCCCGCAACCACTGCACAGACACCAAGAAATAAGGAGGTATGTCTCGTGGCAAAGAGAATCGCTAAAGTCGTCAAATTAGAGATCTTAGGCGGTCAAGCAAAGCCTGGTTCAGCATTAGCTTCAGCTGGTATTAATATGCCGAAGTTCTGCTCAGCTTTCAATGACCAAACTAAAGATCGTATGGGAGAGGTTGTCCCAGTTATCATTACAGCTTATGAAGATAAGTCCTGTGATTTTGTTATCAAAACAACTCCAGCTGCCGTTATGTTAAAGAAAGCAGCAAAAATCCAAACTGCATCTGGTACACCTAATAAGGTCAAAGTTGCAACCATCACCAAAGATGATGTTCGCAAAATCGCCGAATACAAGATGCCTGATTTAAATGCTAATGATGTAGAGGCCGCAATGAAGATTATTGAAGGTACCGCTCGTCAAATGGGCATTGAAGTAAAGGAATAGGTGATTGATTATGGCAAAACAAGGTAAGAAGTATTTAAATGCAGTCGCCCTAGTTGAAAAGGGTAAAGTCTATACTATCAGTGAGTCAGTCGAATTACTAAAGAAAACACATTATACCAAGTTTAATGAAACAATTACTGTTTCTTTCAATCTCGGTGTTGATACCAAGCAAGCTGATCAACAAATCAGAGGCGCTATGGTTCTTCCAAATGGAACTGGCAAGACTAAGAAAGTCTTAGCAGTTACCCGTAACGAAGAAGCCGCTAAAGCTGCCGGTGCTGATTATGTTGGTGGTAAAGAAATGCTTGATAAAATCAAGAATGAAAACTGGTTCGATTTTGAAGTTATCGTTGCAACCCCAGATATGATGGGTGAGCTCGGTAAATTAGGTAAATTACTAGGTCCTAAAGGTTTGATGCCAAACCCAAAGACTGGAACCGTTTCCCCAGATATCGCTAAAGCTATTCATGAAGTCAAAGCCGGAAAAGTTAACTATCGTGCTGACCGTGAAGGCAATATGCATGTTATCTGTGGCCAAGTCGAATTTGAGGATGCCAAGTTATTAGAGAACATTAAAGCTATCTGTAACCAAGTCATCCGTGTCAAACCAGCTGCCTGCAAAGGCACATATATTAAGAACTGTGTTATTTCCACAACTATGGGTCCAGCCATTAAGATGAACCCAGAATCAAACTAGTTGCTAATTACAATCAGTTCTGCTAAAATTAGTTAGTCAATCAATATACCATAGACAGTAACGGTCGTTTAGACTTAATCAGGTTACCGAGGTGTGTAAAACGTATTTTTTAAATATGCGTACAAGCCCACATCTCGTTATGTGGGCTTTATTCAATTATCTTAACGGTATATTGGGTTGTCTATAGATTCAATTCAATTACAAGGAGGTGCAACGAAATGAACAAAGAGATTCTCGCTGGAAAACAAGCGGTTATCGATGAAATTGCTGAAGCTATTAAGAATTCCCACTCTGTATCAATTGTGGAGTATCGTGGCTTAACAGTCGGTCAAATCGAAGGCTTGCGTAAAGATTTACGTAAAGAAAACTGCACACTAAGAGTTTACAAAAACACCTTAGTTAACAGAGCAGCGCATGAACAAGGCTATCCAGATTTAAAAGATCATCTCGAAGGTCCAAATGCATTTGTCTTCTCAAACAATGATGAAGTCAGTGCACCAAAAATCTTAGTCAAGTTTGCTAAGAGAAACGAACAAATGGTAATCAAAGGCGGATTAGTTGGCGGCAAAGTTATCGGAGCCGACGAACTAAAAGTCGTAGCAACATTACCAAGCAAAGAAGGATTACTATCCATGTTGCTAAGCTGCTTAACCTCACCAGTCAGAGGTTTTGCTTGTGCAGTTAAAGCTGTTGCTGACAAGCAAGAAGAAACACAAAATTAATTAACAGGAGGAACAAAATTATGGCTAAAATTACAAATGAAGAAATTATTGCTAGTTTAAAAGAGATGACTATTTTAGAATTAAACGAATTAGTTAAAGCTATCGAAGCTGAATTCGGTGTTACCGCTGCTGCTCCAGTAGCCACTGCTGCTGCCGCTCCAGTTGAAGAAGAAGCTGCTAAAGGACCAATAGAGGTCAGCATCTTCCTAACCAATGCCGGACAAACCAAAGTTGCAGTTATCAAAGTTGTCCAAGCCGTTACCGGTTTAGGCTTACTAGATGCTAAGAAAATGGTTGACAAAGTTCCAGTAGCAATCAAGGAAAAGATTACACCAGCTGAAGCTGATGAAATCAAAGCCAAATTAATTGATGCCGGCGCTGAAGTCGAAGTCAAGTAATTGAACGAGTAATTGAATTAAGAAACCTGCTTTTAACTAAGCAGGTTTTTGTGCTAATTTGGAGGTGTCAATATGTCGCATTATTATACTAACGATGATACGCTAGAATCCGACCGACATTATGTTAAATATTATCCCCATAATAAGGAATTATCATTTATAAGTGATGCTGGAGTATTCTCAAAAAACGCCGTTGATTTCGGTACAAATACACTTATTGAATGCGCACTAAGCTTATGTAATAATGGCTGCGGGTTAGATTTGGGTTGTGGAATTGGCATCATTGGAATCACTCTGTGTTTATTAAACGAAAATGTTTCTTTTGACATGGTGGATATCAATGAACGAGCGGTCGGTCTTGCTAAGGAAAATGCCAGTAAGTATGAGCTTGAAAATAAGATGAATATTCAAGTATCCAATGGCTTTGAGAAAGTAGCAAAAGTGGATTATGACTTCATCTTGACCAATCCACCAATCCGGGCTGGTAAAGCAGTCATCTACAAGTTTTTTGAAGACTCTTATGGTCACTTAAAAGACAATGGATTTCTGCTTGTGGTCATCCAAAAAAAGCAAGGAGCACCATCAGCAAAAGCAAAACTAACCGAGATTTTCGGAAACTGTGAGATTGTTGATCGCAACAAAGGCTATTATCTTCTAAAAAGCACAAAAAACGCTCTCTAATCTCTTTTGCATAAAGCAAAAAGGAAAATAAATTAAAAAAAGTGCTAAAAAAGGCTTGATTATTACTTACGGTAATAGTATAATTTTAAATTGCCTTTATATGCACTTTTCTTATGCCCAAAAAGAACATTTGCATAGCAAAATATAAAAGAAAACGAGGGGTGAATGCTAGTGGCAACAAAAACACAAAATCAATCTAGCCAGAAAATGATCCGTAAAGATTTTTCAAAGATCAGCGGAACGCTCAGCCTACCTTACCTAGTTGAGATTCAAACTGAATCATTCAGACAGTTCGTTAGCGAGGGAATCAAAGAAGTTTTCCAAGATGTCTATCCGATTATTGCACCGAGTAACAACTTGGAATTGCATTATATCGATTCTTATTTCGATGAGCCAAAGTACTCAATCGAGGAATGCAAGAACCGTGACATGACCTATGCGAAACCACTAAAAGTCAAATTAGGGTTGAAGAACAATGTAGAGCATGGAGAAATTAAAGTATCCGATGTCTTTATGGGGGACTTCCCTTGGATGACTGATAGCGGAACTTTCATTATCAATGGCGCTGAAAGAGTTATCGTATCACAGTTAGTACGTTCTCCCGGTATCTATTTCTCTAAGTCGAGAGATAAATCCGGCAAATATGTTTACGGTGGAGATATTATTCCAGGAAGAGGCACCTGGTTACAATTCGAAACTGATGCCAAGGAAATCATTTATGTTCGTATCGATAGAAACCGGAAAGTTCTAGCAACTGTTTTGCTAAGAGCTCTAGGTATTACTAGCAAAGATACGATTATCAATCTATTTGGTGACAATCCAAGATTATTAGCAACGCTTGAAAAAGATCCAGCAATGGCAGAAATGGTCGATGCTGGTGAAAGCATGCGCAGTGCTATGATCGAGATTTATAACAAACTACGTCCTGGTGAGCCAGCGACTGAAGAAGGTTCCAAAACCTTACTAATTCAGAAGTTCTTTGACTCAAGACGTTATGACCTAGCCAAAGCTGGTCGTTTCAAGTTTAATAAGAAACTCGGAATCTATAACCGTTTGATTGAACGTGATATCGCGGAAGACCTTTGCGATGTTAACGGCGAAATTGTCTATCCTGCTGGAACCCATATCGGCAAAGAAGAGATTAACCATTTGAAAGAACTACAAGTTTTCGAAAAGGGTGCTCACTTAACCGCATTGAATGTCAATGAGGAAGTCGAAAATTCCAACATGGTTCAAATGATCAAGGTTTATACCAATGATCAGAGAGAAAAAGTAACCAATATCATCGGCATGGACTTACGTATCAACAAGAAGAATGTCACGATATCCGATATTGTTGCTACCTTCTCCTATCTCATTAATATCATGGATGGTTTCGGTGATACTGATGATATCGACCACTTAGGTAACAGAAGAATTAGAACTGTTGGTGAATTACTACAGAACCAATTCCGTATCGGTTTATCAAGAATGGAAAGAAGTGTCAAAGAGAGAATGACAATTTCTGAGAGTACCAACGTTACCGCTCAGGGATTAACCAACATTCGTCCATTGACATCTTCAATTAAAGAGTTTTTCTCCTCGTCACAATTATCTCAGTTCATGGATCAAACAAATCCACTAGCTGAATTAACTAATAAGAGAAGATTATCAGCCTTAGGTCCTGGTGGTTTATCTAGAGAAAGAGCGGGCATGGAAGTACGTGATGTCCACTTCAGTCACTATGGTAGAATTTGTCCAATTGAAACACCAGATGGTCCTAACATCGGTTTGATTAACAATCTTTGCACTTATGCGAAGGTTAACCAATACGGTTTCTTAGAGACTCCTTATCGTCGGGTTAATAAACAAACCCTCGAGGTTTCGGAAACTTGTGATTACTTATCAGCGGATGATGAATTCGATAAGGTAATCGCTCAAGCGAACATTAAACTCCACAATGTGAAAGGCAAAAAGATTATCTCTGATGATTATGTTGTTGCTAGACATCGTGGTGAGAACATCATGGCTAAGAAAGAAACCGTCGATTATGTTGACGTTTCACCAAAACAGATTGTTTCTATCGCTGCTGCTTGTATCCCATTCCTTGAGAACGATGATGCTAAGAGAGCTTTGATGGGCGCTAACATGCAACGTCAAGCTATTCCATTATTAAGACCCCATGCTCCTTTTGTTGGAACTGGTATGGAACATATCATTGCGAAGGCTTCTGGTCTAGCAATTGTTTCCAAAGAAGCAGGTATGGTTAAATATGTTGATTCAAAAACAATTATTATTGATGAAGATAGTGGTAAGGAAGCACGCTATAACTTAACAAAGTTTGCGCGTAGTAACCAAGGCACTACCATCAATCAAGTCCCAATTGTTAAGAAAGGTCAGAAAATCGCTGCTGATGAAGTTATCGCTGATGGTCCAGCTATGGAAGATGGCGAGTTAGCTTTAGGACAGAACGTCACAATCGCTTTCATGACTTGGGATGGTTATAACTTTGAAGATGCTGTCATCATGTCAGAGAGAATGGTTAAGGAAGATATCTATACTTCCATCCATATCGAAGAATATGATGTTGAATGCCGTGAAACCAAACTCGGACCCGAGGAAATCACGATTGATATTCCTAACGTTTCCGAAGAGGCTAAGAGTCAACTAGATGAAAGAGGTATTGTTGTACCGGGCGCCGAAGTTAAAGAAGGCGACATTCTAGTTGGTAAGATCACACCAAAAGGACAGGGCGAGCCAAGTCCAGAAGAAAAACTATTAATGGCAATCTTTGGTGAGAAAACCAAAGAGGGCAAGGATAATTCCTTAAGAGTACCACACGGTGGTGCCGGTATCATCCTTGATGTCAAGATTTTCTCTAGAGCTAAAGGTGATGAACTAGCTCCGGGTGTTAATGAAGTTGTTAGAGTCTTTATCGCTCAGAAACGTAAGATTTCTGAAGGTGATAAGATGGCAGGACGTCATGGTAACAAAGGTGTTATCAGTAGAATCCTTCCAGTTGAAGATATGCCTTATCTACCGGATGGTACCCCAGTGGACATCATGCTGAACCCACTAGGCGTTCCAAGCCGTATGAATATCGGTCAAGTTTTGGAAATCCACTTAGGTATGGCCGCTAAGAAACTCGGTCTAAAAGTCGCCACTCCAGTATTTGATGGTGTCAGCAATGATGAACTAATGCAAATGATGAATGATGCTGGTATGGCTAAAGATGGTAAGACTGTCTTGTATGATGGACGTACCGGTGAACCATTTGATGAGAGAATCTCCGTTGGTGTCATGTATATGATTAAATTAGCTCACATGGTCGATGATAAACTTCACGCTAGAGCGATTGGACCATATTCACTTGTTACCCAACAACCATTAGGTGGTAAAGCCCAGAATGGTGGACAGAGATTTGGTGAAATGGAAGTTTGGGCCCTAGAAGCTTATGGCGCAGCGCATACCCTCCAAGAAATATTAACAGTTAAGTCTGATGATATGATTGGTAGAGCGAAAACCTATGAAGCTATCGTTAATGGCCGTCCAATTCCTGATCCAGGCATTCCTGAATCTTTCCGTGTCTTGCAAAAAGAATTACAAGCTCTAGCTATCGATGTCAAGGTTCTTGATACCGAAGGTAATGAGATTGATATGAAAGCAGTCGCGAAAGCTAGTCAAAGAGAAGAGCGTCGCTTAGGTGAATCAATTAAGGATGCTGTCAGTGATTTTAGGATTGACAGTCTAACTGATGATTTCCATAGCGAAGGCGAGTAGGAGGTGCTGATCAATGTTTGATGTTAATAAATTTGCAGCAATTCAGGTTGGCTTAGCCTCTCCTGAAAAAATAAGAGAATGGGCGAAACATGGTGATTGTGATGGTGAAGTTACCAAACCAGAAACCATTAACTACCGTAGTCAAAAGCCCGAAAGAGATGGACTATTCTGCGAAAGAATATTTGGACCTAGTAAGGATTACGAATGTTATTGCGGAAAGTATAAGAAAGTACGTTTCTCTGGCATCGTCTGTGAAAAGTGCGGTGTTGAAGTTACCACCAAGAGTGTTCGTCGTGAGAGAATGGGCAAGATTGAACTTGCTGCTCCTGTCGCACATATCTGGTATTTGAAGGGTATCCCTTCAAGAATGGCGCAGATTCTTGATGTGCCACCAAAGGATTTGGAAGAAGTAATTTATTTTATCTCCCATATCACTTTGAATGCTGGTAATTGCGAATTCTTAAATTATCGTGAGGTTCTCGATGAGAAAACCGCTAGAGCAAGATTCGCTCTTATCTGCCAAGAACTAAAAAAGAAAATTGCGGAAGATGATCCTGATTACGAAAGATGTAATGAATATATCTCACGTATGGAGAATCCTAAAGACACCTTCGATTTCTTCACCTATAGTAATTTTATTTCTAAATACACGGGCGCGGAATTTGGAATTGGTGCGACCGCAGTAAAGAGATTACTCCAAGAAATCAATGTCGAAGAGGAATTCCAAAAAGTCCAAAAAGAATTTAAGGAAACCCAAGGACAAAAGAATCAAAAGAGACAGAAATTAGTTAAGAGACTTGAAGTTTTAGAAGCTTTCAAAGAATCAACTAATAAGCCTGAATGGATGATTCTTGATGTCTTACCAGTAATCCCACCTGAGTTAAGACCAATGTTACCACTAGATGGTGGTAGATTTGCAACTAGTGACTTAAACGATTTATATCGTCGTGTCATTACTCGTAATATTCGTTTAAGAAAACTTTTAGAGATTAAGGCTCCTTCCGTCATTCTTATGAATGAAATGAGAATGCTTCAAGAAGCTGTTGATGCCTTAATTGATAATGGTCGTAGATCCAAAGCTGTCTCCGGTCCTGCCGGCAGAACTTTGAAGTCCTTATCCCATACATTAAAGGGTAAGCAAGGACGTTTCCGGCAAAACCTTTTAGGAAAACGTGTTGACTATTCTGGACGTTCAGTTATCGCTGTCGGTCCAACCTTAAAGATGTATCAATGCGGTATTCCTCGGGAAATGGCTGTTCAATTATTCAAACCTTTCATCTCCTTTAGAATGAAGGAATTAGGTATCGCTTCAACGATTAAGCAAGCTGATAAACTAATTGAAAGATATGATGAGAGAGTTTGGGGCGTACTTGAAGAGATTATCGTTGATCACCCAGTTTTATTAAACCGGGCCCCAACCTTACATAGACTTGGTATTCAAGCTTTCGAACCAAAGCTAGTTGATGGTAGAGCTATTAGATTGTATCCATTAGCAACAACCGCCTTCAACGCTGACTTCGATGGTGACCAGATGGCTGTTCACGTACCATTGAGTAATGAAGCTATTTGGGAAGCAAGAAATCTAATGCAAGGTGCTAAGAACATCTTAGGTCCAAAAGATGGTAAACCAATTGTTACACCATCCCAGGATATGGTCTTAGGTAACTATTATCTAACCCTTGAAGAGAGTGCTCAGGACTTTGCCGAAAAAGCTGAAGAAGCTAGAAGTTGGAACAACGAAGAGAAAGCGGAACGCTATGACTTATACTCCCAAAGTGAAGGTAAAGTCTTTGGCTCTCCAGAAGAAGCTCTTGTCGCTTACCAAACTAAGCAAATTCACATTCATAACCGTATTGCGGTCAGAGCAAGTAGTATGCACAATACCACCTTTACTCCAGAGCAAAGAAAATGTTACTTGGTAACCACTCCAGGTAAGATTATCTTCAACCAGATTTTTGAAGAGAATTTCCCTTATCTAAACTGTACAGATGCTGAGAACTTTATCCATACACCTGACCATTTCTTCTTAAAACCAGGTGAGAATATCAAAGAGATTATTGGTAAACAAAAACTTAATGGACCTTTCAAGAAAGGTCAATTAGGAAAAATCATCAATGAAGTCTTCAATCGCTATGGCGCGTTAAAGACCAGTCAGATGCTTGATAACTTAAAAGATCAAGGTTTCCATTATGCAACCTTTGCTGCTATCACAGTTTCCTTAGCAGATATTGTTCTTGTTAAAGAGAAAGAAGAAATCTTTAAGAAGGCGGAAGAAGAAGTAGCTGAATATAAGCAATATTATGAAGAGGGCTTATTAACCAATGAAGAGAGACATAAACATGTTATCGGAATTTGGGAAGGCGTTAAGAAGAATATTGAAACAACCCTCCAAAAGGTCTTCGTTAAAGATCCTCGTAACCCCATCTTTATGATGGCAGATAGTGGCGCTAGAGGTAACTCTTCTCACTTTACCCAGTTAGCAGGTATGAGAGGCTTGATGAATAATCCTTCGGGTGATGTTATCGAACTACCAATTAAATCTTCCTTCCGTGAAGGTCTAACGGTTTCTGAATTCTTTATTTCCACTCACGGTGCGAGAAAAGGTGGCGCTGATACCGCTTTGAAAACCGCTGAATCTGGCTATTTAACAAGAAGATTAGTTGATGTCGCTCAAGATATTATTGTTAGAGAAGATGACTGCGGTACTGATCAAGGCTCCGTTGTCAAAACTATCTATGATACCGCTGATGGCAGTGTCATTGAGCCAATGTATCCACGTTTAGTTGGTCGTTATGCCATGCGCGATGTTGTCAATCCAAAGACAAATGAAGTTATGGTTAAGGCCAATGAGATGATTGATGAAGAGATGGCTCATGCGATTATTGATGCTGGCATTAAAGAAGTTGAAATTAGAACCCTCTTTGGTTGCAAGACCAAGGGTGGCGTTTGTAAGAAATGTTATGGTCGTAACCTTGCGACTGGTGAACCAGTTGAAGTTGGTGAGGCCGTTGGTACGATGGCTGCTCAATCCATTGGTGAACCAGGTACCCAGTTAACTATGAGAACATTCCATACCGGTGGTGTTGCTGGTGGTAGTGATATTACCCGTGGTCTCCCCCGTGTTCAAGAATTGTTTGAAGCTCGTAATCCTAAGGGCGAAGCGATAATCTCTGATATTTGTGGTAAGATCGAAAGCATCGATGAAAAGGATGCTGGTAGATTAGAAATTACCGTCAGCAATGATCTTGAGAAAATGACTTATACCGCACCATTTGGAGCGAAACTAGCCATGTTCTTAGATGCTAATGGCGAATTAGTCCCAATGATGGATAAGAGCGAAGGCAACAAAGATGAGAAACAAGCGATTAAAGGCCGTGTGCTCAGAGTTGGTGACACCGTTAGAAATGGTCAAAAGATCACTGAAGGTGCTATCAATCCTAAGAGATTACTTGAAGTTGCGGATGTTTCCGAAGTTGAGAATTATATCTTGAAGGAAGTTCAAAAAGTTTACTTACCAAGCCAAGGTATTGAAATCTCTGATAAACACATCGAAGTCATGGTTAGACAAATGTTTAAGAAAGTTACCATCATTGATGGTGGCGATACCGATTTGTTACCAGGTAAGAAAGTCGATGTTCAGAAGTTCACTGATTCCAATAAGATGGTCTTGAAAGAAGGTAAACACCCAGCGGTTGGCAGACCAATCGTTCTCGGTATTACTAAGGCTTCACTAGAAGTTGATTCCTTCTTGTCGGCTGCCTCCTTCCAAGAGACAACCAGAGTCTTAACTGATGCGACAACCAAAGGTAAGATTGATTACCTCCATGGTTTGAAAGAAAATGTTATTATTGGTAAACTGATTCCTGCGGGAACTGGTCTCTATCAAAATAGACGTTTTGCTAGCGAAGGATTCGATGAATTCGGTAATCCAATCGAAGAAGAGATTCCTGTCGAAGAAGTCAAGAAAGTAGCCGAAGAATAACTTATAATTAATCCCTATCATCACAAGTGGTAGGGATTTTATATAAAATTATCGCAAAAAATGTATGATATTTTACTTTACAGTTCTTTTTGACAAAACTATTCAAAAAAACTAGAAAAAGGCACGATTTTTCTCTTGACAAGTAGGCCTTACTAAAGTAAAATAGGCGTTGCGGTACAAATCAGAGCCGTTTTATATATATCGGTCGAGGTCTTCTTAATTTGGGAAGACATTTAAAAAGGTCCGATTTAAAACGCCTGGTATTGTGTGAATTAAGATTACCGAAGGGAGGAAAAGAAATGCCTACAATTAGTCAGTTGGTACGTCAAGGACGTGAACAAGTTACCTTCAAATCAAAAGCTCCTGCTTTAGCTAAAGGATGGAACTCATTGCAAAAGAGAAATACTGCAACGAACTCTCCACAAAAAAGAGGAGTTTGCACCCGTGTTGGAACAATGACACCAAAGAAACCAAACTCAGCGATGCGTAAATATGCTCGTGTACGCTTAAGTAATGGTTATGAGGTCACTGCTTATATCGGTGGTGAGGGACACAACTTACAAGAGCACAGTGTCGTCATGATTAGAGGCGGCCGTGTTAAAGATTTGCCTGGTGTTCGTTACCACATCATTCGTGGAACGTTAGACTGTGCTGGTGTCGAAGCCAGACGTCAAAGCCGTTCACAATATGGTGCAAAAAAACCTAAATAGAAATTAAAGAAAGGAGAAATTAATTATGCCACGTAAAGGTTGTGTAGCTAAAAGAGATGTTTTACCAGATCCAATCTATAATTCAAAATTAGTTACACGTTTAATCAATAAAATTATGTTAGATGGCAAAAGAGGAACGGCTCAACAGATTCTCTATACCGCATTCACAATGGTAGAGAAGAAAACAGGTCAACCCGCTATCGAAGTATTCGATACTGCTATCAATAACATTATGCCTTCACTAGAATTGAAGGCTAGAAGAGTCGGTGGCTCCAACTATCAAGTACCAGTTGAAGTTTCACCAGAAAGAAGAATTTCCCTCGGATTACGTTGGTTAGTCAATTATGCTAGAAGCAGAAGTGAAAAATCAATGGAAGAGAGATTAGCAAATGAAATCGTCGATGCATCCAACGGTGTTGGTGCTTCAATTAAAAAACGTGACGATATCCACAAGATGGCCGAAGCCAATAAGGCATTCGCCCACTATCGTTGGTAATTTGTATAAAGTATTATGTTATTTATTATTAAAGGAAAGGAGGGTATTATATGTCGCGTCAATTCCCGTTAGATAAAACAAGAAATATCGGTGTAATGGCACATATTGATGCCGGAAAAACTACTGCTACTGAAAGAATCCTCTATTTTACAGGTAAAACCCATAAACTAGGCGAAACCCATGAAGGAACAGCGGTCATGGATTGGATGGAACAGGAGAAGGAACGTGGTATTACCATTACTTCCGCTGCAACTACCGCTCAATGGAAAGGCCATCGTATTAACATTATCGACACACCGGGACACGTTGACTTCACAGTTGAAGTTGAAAGATCCCTTAGAGTATTAGATGGTGCTGTCACCATCTTAGATGGTAAGAATGGTGTTGAACCCCAAACAGAGACTGTTTGGAGACAAGGAACAACTTATGGAGTTCCTCGGATTGTATTTGTTAACAAGATGGATGCTACTGGTGCCGATTTTGATATGAGTGTGGAAACATTACATTCCCGCTTGGAGGCAAATGCCCATCCAATTCAATACCCAATTGGTGCTGCTCAAACATTCGAAGGAATGGTTGATATCATCAGAAGAGTCGCTTACTACTTTGAAGGAGACAAGGGAGTTAAGGTTGTAGAATCTGATATTCCTGCTGATCTCGTTGATAAAGTTGAACAATTACGTTTAGAGTTATTAGAAAAGCTCGCTGAGTTTGATGATGAACTCATGATGAAAGTTCTTGAGGGCGAAGAACCAAGTATCGAAGAAATCAAAAAAGTTATCCGTAAAGCGGTTATCTCAGGTGAATTCTTCCCCGTACTTTGTGGCTCAGCCTATAAAGATAAAGGTGTACAACCTCTACTAGATGCGGTTATCGATTATCTACCATCACCATTAGATGTTCCTGCAATTGTGGGAAAACTACCATCAACTGGTGAAGAAGAAGACAGAAATGTCTCGGATGATGCTCCATTCTCCGCTTTAGCATTTAAGCTTGTCGCTGATCCATTTGTTGGTAAGTTAGCTTTCTTCCGGGTTTATTCTGGTCATGCTACTGCCGGTAGTTATGTTTATAACTCCGTCAAGGGTGTGAAAGAAAGACTTGGTAGAATTGTGCAGATGCACGCCAACACCAGACAAGATATTACTGATGTTTACACTGGTGATATTGCGGCTGCTGTCGGTCTAAAGAATACTGGAACCGGAGATACACTCTGTGATATTGATAAACCAATTCTCTTAGAGTCCATGGTTTTCCCAGAGCCAGTTATTCACCAAGCTATTGAACCAAAATCAAGAGCTGACCAAGACAAGTTATCACTTGCACTTGCTAAGCTTGCTGAAGAAGACCCAACCTTCAAAGCCTATACCGATCACGAAACTGGTCAAACCATTATCGCTGGTATGGGTGAACTCCACCTTGATATTATTGTTGATAGATTAAGAAGAGAGTATAAGGTTGATGCCAATGTTGGCGCCCCACAAGTTTCTTATCGTGAAACGATTAAGCAAACAGCGGAATGCGAAGGTAAATACATTCGTCAGTCCGGTGGTCGTGGTCAATATGGTCACTGCTGGATTAGATTTGAACCTAATCCTGGCAAGGGATATGAATTTGTTGACAATATTGTTGGCGGTTCAGTTCCAAGAGAGTTTATTAAGCCAATCGATGTGGGTTTACAAGATGCAATGGGCAATGGTATCGTTGCAGGCTTCCCAGCTATTGATATTAAAGCCACCTTATTCGATGGTTCTTACCACGATGTTGACTCTAGTGAAATGGCTTATAAAATAGCAGCAAGTATGGCTTTGAAAGAAGCTGGAAAGAAATGTAATCCAGTCATCTTAGAGCCAATCATGGCTGTTGAAGTTACAGTTCCAACCGAGTATATGGGCGATGTCATGGGAGATGTTAATTCCAGACGTGGTTCCATTGAAGGAATGGAGCAAAGAGGCAATGCGCAGATTATTAAAGCCTTTGTCCCATTAGCTGAAATGTTCGGCTATGCTACTGACTTACGTTCTAATACGCAAGGCAGAGGCAATTATTCGATGCAATTTGATCATTATGCTGAGACACCACAGTCAATTAGTCAGCAAATTATCAAAAAGAATACAAATGTCTAATTACTATTGATTTTTATCTAAAAAATCAGTAAAATATTGACATAATTTACAAGAGAAATTATAGGAGGAAATTGTAAAAATGGCAAAACAGAAGTTTGACAGATCATTGGCACACGTTAACATTGGTACAATTGGTCACGTTGACCACGGCAAAACCACATTAACAGCCGCAATCACCATCGCTATGGCAAAAAAATACGGTGGCGAAGTTAAGTCTTATGAGCAAATCGATTCCGCTCCAGAGGAAAAAGATCGTGGTATTACGATTAATACCGCCCACATTGAGTATCATACAGCAACACGTCACTATGCACACGTTGACTGCCCGGGACACGCTGACTATATTAAAAATATGATCACTGGTGCCGCCCAGATGGATGGTGCAATTCTAGTTGTCGCCGCTACTGATGGTCCAATGCCACAAACCAGAGAACACATCTTGTTAGCAAGACAAGTTGGAGTTCCACGGATTATTGTTTTTCTAAACAAAACCGATCAAGTTGATGATCCAGAATTAGTTGACTTAGTTGAAATGGAAGTTCGTGAACTATTAAGTTCTTACGGATTTGATGGCGATAACTGCCCAATCATTAGAGGCTCTGCCTTGAAAGCATTGGAAGGTGACCCAGCTTCTATCCAAGCAATCTATGATTTAATGGATGCTGTTGATACTTACATTCCATTACCAGCAAGAGAAATGGATAAACCATTCTTAATGCCAGTTGAAGATGTCTTCACAATCACCGGCCGTGGCACAGTTGCTACTGGTAGAGTTGAGAGAGGCCGTCTAGAAATCAACAACGAAGTCGAAATCGTTGGTATCAAAGATACCCGTAAGACCGTTGTTACTGGAATTGAAATGTTCCGTAAACTATTAGACTACGCCGAGGCTGGCGATAACATTGGTGCTTTACTACGTGGTATTAACCGTGATGAAATCATCCGTGGCCAAGTCTTAGCAAAAGTTGGATCAGTTCATCCACACGTAAACTTTAAGGCTCACGTCTACGTTCTATCCAAGGACGAAGGCGGACGTCATACTCCATTCTTTGCGAACTACCGTCCACAATTCTATTTCAGAACCACCGATATTACTGGTGTTATCAAATTACCAGCCGGTGTTGAAATGGTTATGCCTGGTGACAACATTGAAATGGAAGTTGAATTAATTCACCCAATCGCTATCGAAAAAGGTACTAAGTTCTCCATCCGTGAAGGTGGACGTACAGTTGGTGCTGGTAACGTTACCGATATCATTAAATAATTAATCAACCAGAACAAAAATTATCAGCGACTTAATTGTCGCTGATTTTTTTTGTGTTAGAGAATTGTTTCGTTGTTGATAGATGGTTTTTTTGCGGGATTTAAACTATAATGAGTACGGTGATAAATATGGAAGTAAGAATTAGAAAGATGGAATTTGATCCAAATCGAAGAATTATTGTGGTTTCGGATATCCATAATTGTGCGAATTTATTAAATGCTTTATTAGAGAAGGTTAATTACAATCTGAAAGATTATTTGATTATTGATGGTGACTTTGTTGAGAAAGGTCAGCATAGTAGTTTAGATACTCTTCATTATATCATGGATTTAGATAAGTCCGCGGGCGTCAATATTCTTGCGGTTTTGGGTAACTGCGATGATGTTTGGCTGATGATGGACAAGACCAAAGCTGATTTGGTTTATATGGAATATTTGTTAAATAATCCTCATTCTTTAGTCAAAGAAATGTGTGATAAGATTGGTTTAAAGATAACACGAGAAAGCAATGCGAAAGAAGTAAGTGAGACTTTGAAACAATTCTTCCCCAAAGAGTGGGAGTATCTACAAGCTATCCCGCACGTTATTGAGAGTAAAGATTACATTTTTGTCCATGGTGGCATCTATCCTAATCTTCCTAACTACGCCGAAGATGCTCATGATGTTATGAAATTTGATAATTTTGAAGCTAAAGGATTTGTCTTTGATAAATGGGTTATTGTTGGCCATTGGCCAGTTTGTAATTACTGTAAGACTATTCTTAACTATAATCCTAGGATAAACTTTGAGCAGAAAATAATCTCAATTGATGGTGGCAATGTCATTAAAAGCAGTGGTCAGTTGAATGCACTTATTATTGATCAGGGCCAGTTTTCATCCGCCTATGTCGATAATTTAGATACCAAAACAATTATCAAAGATTATACCGGTGATGCGAAAAGAGAACCGTTCTCTATCAATTGGGCGGATAATAGTATTGATATCTTAGAAGACTATGGTGAGTTCAAGAAGATTAGACACAAGAGTACCCAAAAAGAAATTAAAGTATTAAGTAGTTGCATCTTTGAAATGAACAATGGTTATCATTGCATTGATTCAACTACATATCATTTGACTGTTAAAAAAGGTGATGAAGTAGGGATTATTTATAAAGGCCTGCGCTATTCAATGGTAAAGTACAATGGAATGGTTGGTTGGATCAGAAATGATGCCTATCTTCTTGATATTCCCGATATTACCTCGGAGCGGCTGATTATTCGCCCTGTGGTTGAGAACGATATTAATACTTTAGTTAGATGGTGGAATTACCCGCAGATAATGAAGCATGTTGGTTTTAAGGATGGTTTAAAAACAACTTATGCGCAAGAATGTGAGAAGTTTAAAGATGAATTATTAGATGCTAATACTCATCGGAAAAGCAGAAGATTCATGATTGTGCTTAAACACTCTTTATTACCAATCGGTGAAATCAGTTATAACGATTATAATCCAGCTAAGAAAACAATCGGGTTTGGAATAAAAATCGGTGAGGAAGATATGCACCGGCATGGTTATGGAAGAGAAGCTTTAATAGCATTTATGAATTACTTGTTTGATGAGTTTGAAGTGGATCAGATTATCAGTGATACTCTTTCGACTAATCAAAGAGCAATTAAGTTTTATCAATCAATCGGCTTTGATACTTCAGAGATTAAAACTAATGTTTGGAAAGATCCTGAAGGAAATTGGCGCGATGCGGTAATAATTAAAATAAGAAGGAAAGATATTAAATAAAAAGGAGGTAAGGTAATGCGGAAAGATGAATTCATTGTTGAAGGAATGATGTGCGCCAACTGTAAAGCCACAGTGGAACAAGCATTAAGAAATCTTGAAGGAATGAAGGAAGCTTCGGTTAACCTTGCTACCAAAAAGGTTGTCGTAATATATGATGAGTCAATAATTGACTTAGAGAAAATGAAAGCAACAATTATTGAAGAAGGCTATGAGGTCTTCTTTATGAATCAGAAAGAAGATTATCTTAAAGAGGCCGAAGAGAAACGAGTCATCGCTAAGAAGCGCTTGATAATTTCTTCGCTTTTTGCTGTTATTGAGTTTTATGCTTCTATGGGGCCAATGATTGGATTGCCATTTTTCTTTGTTAATAGTAATCCTATCTGGTATGTAATTATTCAACTCTGTCTCACCATACCAGTCATGATAATTAACTATCAATTCTACTATAAAGGTTATCGGAACTTATTCCATTTTAAGCCTAGTATGGAATCATTGGTATCAGTAGGAACAAGTGCTAGTTTTCTTTATAGTATTTATTCCTTTGTTTTGTTGATTGGTGGGGATGCCCATGCTGTACATAATCTATATTTTGAATCGGTAGTTGTTATTCTTTGTTTGATTCAATTAGGCAAGTATTTTGAAGCGAAATCTTTAACTAAAGCGAATGGATCTTTGAAAGAACTGATGAAGATAACTCCTGATAAATGCTTAATAAAGACAGCGAATGGAGAGAAAGAAGAATTAGTATCTTCCATTATTGTTCATGATCTAATCATTGCCAAACCCGGAGATAGCATAGCCGTTGATGGAAAGATTATCACTGGTTATACTAGTCTGGATGAGTCAATGCTTTCTGGAGAAGCACTACCAGTTGAAAAAACTAATGGTGATTTAGTCTTTGCTGGAACCATTAATCTTTCTTCCCAAATCGAGTATGAAGCTGTGAGTGTTGGTAGCCAAACCATGCTAGCCAAAATAGTAAAAATGGTGGAAGAAGCTCAAGCTAGTAAAGCTCCAATTGAGAGAATGACCGATAAGGTTGCTGGTGTTTTCACCAAAATAGTATTATTAATTGCGTTAGTGGCTTTCACTATTTGGATGATTGTGACTAAATCCGATTGGGATTTTTCATTACGAGTATTAGTTTCAGTTCTTGTCATTGCTTGTCCTTGTGCCTTGGGCTTAGCAACTCCAACTGCAATAATTGTTGGCACGGGAGTTGGAGCTAAAAATGGAATTTTGTATAAAGATGCCACCTCATTAGAGATGTTCTCAAGCATTAATCTTATCTTCTTTGATAAGACAGGAACGCTGACAAAAGGTGAGTTTTCAGTGAGTGATGTCATCGGTGAAGATACAACATATTTAATTAAACTACTTGCAAGTTTTGAAAAGAAATCTAATCATCCACTCGCTAAGGCCATCGTAAAATATGCAGAAGAAAATGGTATTAGTGATGACTTTGAGATAAAAGAATATCAAGAGATTCCTGGTGAGGGAATAATTGGAAAAACATCTGATAAATCGGTACAAATTGGCAAGCCATCTCTCTTTAAAACTTCACAATTTTCTGAAGAGATTGAAAGAGTTTCAGCACAAGGCAAGAGTATTATTTGCCTTGTCCAAAATGGGATTAATCTTGGCTTTGTTGCTCTTATTGATGAAATCAAAGATGAAGCGAAGAGCACTATAGATGGCCTAAAGAAAAAGGGAATTAAAACCGCTTTAGTTACCGGTGATAATCAGGCATCGGCAGACTATGTAGCTAGCATTTTGGGTATAGATGAAGTATATGCAAATATTCTTCCACTTGGAAAAGCCGAGTTAATTACGAAAGCTAAAGAAAATAATAAAGTGGCCATGATTGGCGATGGAATAAATGATTCTGTAGCTTTGACTAGCGCTGATATTGGCATTTCTTTTCCAAGTGGCACCGATATTGCTGTCGAGTCTAGCAATATTGTTATCACTAGTGGAAACCTGAGTGACCTTATAACCGCCTATAATCTTAGTCGCAAGATATTAAGACACATAAAGCAGAATCTTTTCTTTGCTTTTTTCTATAACTGTATTGGTATTGCCATTGCCGCGGGGGTGTTCTATTCCTTTTGGGGATGGCTGCTTAGTCCGATGATTGGAGCCTTGGCAATGTCGTTATCTTCAATATCAGTTGTAAGTAATGCCCTAAGAATTAATCTATTTAAAAAGGAGAATAAATAAAATGAAAGAAAATCTACATGTAACGGGAATGCATTGTTCTCATTGTGAAGCAAAGGTTATTAAAAAGTTAAATTCCTTGAGTGGTGTTACGGCTTGTAGTGCTAGTCATGAAAAGGAATTAGTAGAAGTTGATTATGATTGTGCAGCGATATCTTTAGAAACTATTAAGGAATGCATAAAATCGGCTGGCTTCAAAGTTAGCTAGAGTTATCTGTTTAAGCGTCTCATTATTTCTCTTATTTGAAAGCTGAGATAATCAATTTAAGATTGCATTTGACTAATCGGATCACTATTTTGACTTTGCTGGCTAAATTGAGCACTGGCATTTCGATTGAGAACATTTTGCTGCGCCGAAACGACAAGCATGGCTTGTCCAACAAGCTCAAAAAAGTTCCCTATTGAGCTTTGCTGGGGAGTTGTTAGGGGTTTAGTTAAAAGCAAACCGACAATGCTACCAATTGCTCCTAACTCTAAGGGAGGCATATTGGCAAGATAGTCAGCAAAGCTTTTGTAATCAACATTCATGAAATCATTAAGAGCTTTGTTATCCAATATTATCCCCCTTAACTAATATATAACAAAAATGTTTTAATTATTATTGGGACCATTGGTTCAACTAACTAGGCTGAAGAGAATAAATAAAGAATTTATACTAAGATATATTAAAAAAATAAAACGCCCTTTTAGGGCGCTTTCGTTATTCTTTGTAGTTCTTCTTGCAAACTTCAATAAGATCTATAGCTTCTTCTGCATCGTGATAATCGCCAACTTTGACAACTATATTTTGCAAAGACTTATAGTTTTCAAAGAAGTTTTTAATCTCGCTAAGAATGAATGATGATAAATCACTTAGCTTATGAATTTCATTATAGCGGGGATCGACATCAACAACTGAGATTATTTTGTAATCCATTTGTCCATTGTCAATGACATCCAAATAACCAACCACTCGAGCGGGAACTATGCAGCCGGGGTAAGTAGGTTCTGTGCCGATAACAAGAATATCTAGAGGATCACCATCGTTTGCTAAAGTCTTTTCTATGAAACCATATTCGGCAGGATAAGCCATGGCAGAATACAACACGCGGTCTAATTTAATGCGACCACTATGATGATCAATCTCAAACTTGTTTCTTGAACGATAAGGAATTTCGATAATAGCTTCTATTACGTTGTTTCTCATATATGCTCCTTTTTTATGAATATATCATAGCATAATATAGCTTCTTGAAGTGATAGAAACAATGCTTTTTAGACATTTTCAGCTTTATTTATTATTGATATATGTTCACATATATTGTATAATAATATTATTCATCAAAAAAATAAAGGAAAGGTGATAATATGAGGAAACTAAAGATGTTAGGCTTGGCATTGTTAGTTTGCGGTCTGTTTACAACCATTAGCTGTGGTGGCAATGGCGTAAACTCCAATCAAACTAATAATTCATCCTCAGCACAATCTTCATCGGCAACAACTACGGTAAAAAGTATTGAATTAAAAACACCGGAAGATTTTACTGGTGAAGAATTTGATATGACAAAAGTCAAAGTCTTAGTAAACTATTGGGATGGTTCATCCAATGAATTTGCTCTAAAGCAAGAGATGATTTCGGAAAGTGATCTAGCGAAGTTAAGCACGACAGGCACTCACCAGATTACAGTAAATTATCTTGGAGCTTCTGGAACATTTACTGTGACTATTAAAGGAGAAAAAGGCGATAAGGGTGATGAAGGCGCGGCTGGTAAAGAAGTTACTTTCCGTGTTTCTGAGGGATACATCCAGTGGCAATATGTTGGCGCTACTGCTTGGACAAACCTTGTTGCTATTGATACATTAAAAGGCGAAACTGGTGCAACTGGTTCAACCGGTTCAACTGGAACTGCTGGTGCAGCTGGTAAGCAGATAACTTTATCAGTGGTTGGCACAAATATTAAATGGCAATATGTTGGTGATAACGAATGGAATCAATTAGTTTCCTTAGTTGATTTATCGGGTACCAATGGTAAGGAAGTTACTTTCCAAGTTGGAAACGATTATATTCAATGGAAATATGTTGGTGACGAAGGTTGGAACAACCTTGTTGCTTTATCATCATTAACCGGTCTAACCGGAGCCACTGGTGCTACCGGAGCGGCAGGTGCCGATGCTAAAAATGTTGTCTTCTCTGTTTCGGGTACCTCTCTTCAATGGGCTTACGATGAAGAGAATGCCACTGTTCATACTTTAATCGACATTGCTTCATTAGTACAAACGGGTGCGGATGGACGCGAAATAGTACTCACCAATGATGGAACATCAATTAAATGGTATTACTCTGGTGATGCTGCTCATACCAACACTTTGGTAAGTCTTTCTAGTCTTAAAGGCGAAACCGGAGCTACTGGTGCAACTGGAGCTACAGGTCCAACTGGAGCCACTGGTGCTAATGGTCGGGAAGTTACTTTCCGTGTTGCTGAGGGATACATCCAATGGCAATATACAGGTGAAGCTAGCTGGACTAATTTGATAGAAGTTTCTTCCTTAACTGGCGCAACTGGTTCAACCGGAGCTACTGGTGCAGTGGGAGCCCAAGGACTACAAGGTGTTGCTGGCCCAGCCGGCCGTGGCCTTACTGCTATGGAAATTAGGGCTGATGGTCACTTATGGGCAACTTATTCCGATTCTGCTACAGCCGTAGATTTAGGAGCAGTAGTTGGAGCGGGAAGTGGCACCACAGATAAATATACAATTACATTCAGTGTTAATGCTGATGAGACAATGCCAGCAACATTTAAGGCTACTGATTATCAAAATGTTAACGCTGGAACTTATTTCAATAATTTACCAATTCCAACAAAGACTGATTATATTTTTGCGGGTTGGTTTACTGGAACTACTGTTAATGATGGTCAATTTACCACATTAACCCCTCTAGCTAAGGATTATACTCTAGTTGCTAGATGGACTAGTTCATCAGTAGTAATTCCACCAGCATCAGATTCTGCGGAAAAGACCGCATTAGATGGTGTATATGGTGTTGGAACTACCAACAATACTGAGAACAATACCTCTGTTACTTTACAAGATACTGTAAATTCTAATGCAATTACTTGGACAATTAAAGATGGTTCAACCTATGCGCAGATTTCGGCAGGAGTCTTAACACCAAAGACAACCTTAGTTGGTTACTATGATGTAACACTTAATGCTGATTGGGGCAAGGAAAATGTTGATTATGCGGTCAGAGTTTTCAATGATTCAATCTTTGATGATGTCAGTGTCGTTACTAGCTCATCAAACGCTAATACTGTGACATTACCAAGCGCAGTTGCTGGTAATGACATCACTTGGACAATTGATGAGGAATCTGTTGGATTGGCCACAATTACTGGTCAAACCTTAGCCTTCTATGGCTGCAATGCTTATTCAACTAACGTAACTATTACCGCCGAGATTCATGGACAATCCATAATAACAAAAGATTATCCAATCACGGTTTCAAATAGTGTGGCGATGGCAAATGAAGCTGCTGATAGTAGTTCAGTTACCTTTGTTGGAAAAGTTACTGCTTTCCATACATCGAGTTCATATTATGTAGAGTCTGGAAGTTATGGAATGTATGTCTATGGCCATAGTAGTAGTGGATTTGCTGTTGGAAACTTTGTAAAAGTAACTGGCACAAAAACCACTTATAAAGGGTTGATTGAGATTTCTAGTAATACTGTTACCACCTCTGAAATCATCGATTATACTCCTAATAGTGCTTATGTTAATTCTATCAATACAATTACGACAAGTTCTGATTATAGTAATGATGCAAATATGAGTCGACTAGTCGGATCAATGACTGAACTTACCTATGTATCTGGTAGTGCAGTTCAAGGTACCAATTCAACGCTTGTCTTCACTGCAAGTTGGGGAAGCAATGTTAATTTATATTTTGCTGGTAGTCAAACAGTCTTTACCGATGGATTAGTTTCTACTTTGTCTGGACTTAATGTTGGCGATAAGATTACCCTAACTAATCTAATCATTACGGCTTATACTACCAAGCAGCTATATTTAACCCATGGTTCTGTGGCTACAAAAACTTTTTCTGCTGTTACAACCAATGAAACTAAGACAATTGAATTTTTGACAATCAACGATTTACATGGTTATATCATGCAAGATAGCAGTGGTATGAAAGGTTTATCCAATACCGCTTACTTGATTAATCAAGAAAGAGCCGCAACCCCTGAGGATGATGTTGTTTTGTTTGGCAATGGTGATTTATTCCAAGGAACAGCTGTCTCAAATTTAACTAAGGGTGAAGTTGTTATTAGAGCTATGGAAGCTATGAGCTTTGATGGTATTGGTGTTGGTAACCATGAATTTGATTGGGGCCTACCATATATTACAAACTATTTTGATGGAACTTCTAGTGAAACAAATCCTGCCGATGCCAATTATCCATTGATTTCTTCAAATATTTCGAATAAAACTGGCGTCAATTCAGGAAAACTAATTGCTGCTGATTCTAATACAGACAATGTTCTACCATATAAAGTCATTACAAAGAATGGCATCAAAATCGGCTTGATAAGCTGCATTGGACCATTACAAAGTCAAATTTTAGCTAGTAGAACTGAGAATTACAATTTTGATGATGTTGTTGAATCGGTTCGTAGTGCCGCTACACAATGTAAGAGTGAAGGCGCTCAAATGATTGCTGTCTATATTCATGATGGTAATTCAGATGGCATTTCCAACTATTCACCAAACAATACAATTGCACAGATGAAATATGACTCTAATAGTTCTGGAGCAATTGATGCCAATGATAAGTATTTGGTTGATGTGGTCTTTAATGCTCACACTCATACTTTACAAAGTGGTACTATTTCTAGAACTGGCGGCGTTGATATGCCAGTTGTTCAAGCTAATGCTAATAACAACTATGTTGGCTATGTCAAATTGACATATGATGTAACGGATGACAAAACTTTTGCAGTGAAATCATTTGGATCATTGTCTGTTGAAACTGTAGCCGGTACACAATATGCTGCTAATGTCGAAACAGTTATTGATGATTTCTATGATGCAAATGTGGCAACATTACCAGTTCTAGCAACTTCTTCTGTTGCTGTAACTAATAGATCTCAATTATATGATTGGGCTGGCAATGTAATGCTAAGCGCAACTGGTGCTGATTATGCTATCTGTAATACTGGTGGTATCAGAAGTACTGGTGGTCTAACTGCTGGCGGAAATGTTACTTTAGCAAACCTATATGAGATTAATCCATTTGATAATACTGTTTATCTTGTGGAGATGACTGGTGCGGATATTTATAGTTATTATTCTGTAAACTGCGATGGTTCTAATATATATGCCTGGACCAGTTCAGCAGCTGGGGTACCAGCAGCATCAGCTTTAAGTGCTAGCACAGATTATTATTTAGTCGCAGTTATCGATTATGTTTATACGGGCGCCTACTTCCCAACCTCTGGTCTAAGCAGTACACAAAAAGCTGCTATGTGCAAGAATGAATTAGACACCGGATTAATCTTCAGAGATTTAATGGCTCAAGATGTTGGACTATGGGGTGCAGCTTCGCTTTCTTGGAACCCAACTTCTTCAACAACGAAGATTACAGAACAGTCAACATATACGAGAAGTTTATCAGCTAAAGGCTAATAAATCAAAAGGTGTGGCCAAGTGTCACACCTTTATCTTAACTAAGATATTTACTTTTCTTTTTTGTTAAGTTATAATTAACTCACCCGAAGGGGAGTAGCTACATATGGTATTCGACATCTCGGATATATCCCGGATACTATAGTCAGTAAACTGATTAGCAAGACCTTCATCTTTTTTTGAAGATGAAAGCCTTGCTTTTTTAAAAGGAGTGAACAGTATGTACAGAAAGAGTATTAAAGAGGTCGCTAAGGAATTAAACACTGATGTCATCAGTGGTTTAAAAAGTGATTCATTAGAGGAATTACAAACAAAATATGGGAAAAATGAGTTGATTAAGAAGAAGAAACAACCATTTATCCTAAAACTATTAGAACAATTTAAAGATGTTTTAATTATTATCTTATTAGTGGCCGCTGCGGTGTCCTTAATTGTTGATCCAGCGGAATGGACTGATAGTTTAATTATTTTAATTGTTGTAATCTTGAATGCTATTCTTGGTGTTGTTCAAGAAAGCAAAGCCGAGAAATCCTTGGAAGCTTTGGAAAAAATGAGTGCTCCTAACGCTAAAGTAATTAGAAATGGGGAGACAGTTGTTATCCCATCTTCTGATGTTCTGCCAGGCGATATAATCATTATTGAAGCTGGGGATTTGGTTCCTGCTGATGCCCGTATCATTGAATCTCATAACTTGAAGATTGATGAGAGTGCCTTAACTGGTGAATCAGTTCCCGTTGATAAAATTGATGATGTTATTGATGCCGATGATTTACCATTAGGTGATCGGAAGAATATTGCTTATTCTTCAACGGTTGTCACTTATGGTCGTGGTAAAGCGATTGTTATCAGCATTGGAATGAATACCGAAGTCGGTAAGATTGCTAGTTTATTAGTTAATCAAAAAACTGAACAAACTCCATTACAGAATCAGTTAGCTAATATCGGTAAAATATTAGGCTATCTATCCATTGGTATCTGCGCGATTGTTTTTGGGGTTGAATTACTTTCTGGTTTGAAATTATTAGATGCCTTTAAAACTGCAGTTGCTCTAGCTGTAGCTGCGATTCCAGAAGGATTAGCGGCAGTTGTAACGATTGTTCTTGCGATTGGTGTCCAAAGAATGGTTAAGAAGAATGCGATTATTCGAAAACTCCCAGCTGTTGAAACTCTTGGCTGCACTTCGATTATCTGCAGCGATAAAACTGGTACACTAACCCAAAATAAGATGACTGTTGTCAAACTATATGAGATGCATGATGATAATTTGGTTGCTGTCGATCAAGGCAATGATAAAGTTAAAGAAATGATGGCTTTCTTTGCTTTTTGTAGCGATAGTCAATTATCAATTGATGAAGAAGGTAATGAGCGATTTGTTGGTGACCCAACGGAAACCGCCCTATCTGATGTCAATAAATTATATGGTAATCCAAGCTTAACTTTTACGCGACTAAATGAATTTCCTTTTGATTCAGATCGGAAAATGATGACGGTCTTTGGAAACTATAATGGAAAGATAATCTCTATTACTAAAGGTGCTCCAGATATTATTCTCGATAGATGTAATAATATGGCCAATCGTCGTCTTTATGATGATATGAATGAAGAAATGTCCAAGCAAGCTCTTCGTGTTCTTGCTGTTGGATATAAAGTTTATGATGAAATGCCTACTAATCCTAGCGTTGAAGAGAGTGAAAAGAATCTAACTTTTGTTGGCTTAGTCGGTATGATAGATCCACCACGTGATGAAGTTCGTGATGCCATAAAAGTAGCGAAAAAAGCTGGAATTCGTCCAATTATGATTACAGGCGATTACATTTCTACTGCCTGCGCAATTGCTAAAGATCTCGGTATTTTAGAAGAGGGACAACTTGCTATCTCAGGAACAGAATTATCGAATATGTCGATGGAAGAATTTGACGCAAATATTGATAAGTATTCTGTCTACGCTAGAGTGGCTCCCGAACACAAAGTTCAGATAGTTGAAGCCTGGCAAAAGAAGGGCGAAATTGTGGCTATGACTGGTGATGGTGTAAACGACTCACCAGCATTAAAGAAAGCTGATATCGGTTGTGCTATGGGCAAGGTTGGAACTGAAGTCGCTAAAGGTGCTTCTTCAATGATTTTAGTTGATGATAACTTTGCAACTATAGTCTCAGCTGTTAAAGAGGGTAGAGGAATTTATGATAATATCAAAAAAGTTATTCAGTTCCTCTTATCTAGTAATATTGGCGAAGTATTAACAATCTTCTGTGCCTCTATTATTGGTTTATTATTTATTAAAGATGGCGAGGTTTGGGGTGTCCCATTATTACCGGTCCATTTATTATTTGTTAATTTGATTACTGATACATTACCGGCTTTTGCCTTAGGTATGGAGCCAGTTAGTGAGACAACGATGGACAAGAAACCACGTCCAAGAAAAGAAAATTTCTTTGCTCATGGATTAGGTGGCACTATCGCTTGGCAGGGAGTCTGCGTTGGTGCTTTAACTTTGATTTCTTTCTTCATTGGTTGTAATGTTACTATTGCGGGAATTGAACCATCACTTGCAAGTGGACAAACAATGGCCTTTATTACATTGGCAGTTAGCCAGTTATTCCATGCTTTCAATGTTAAAGGTGAATTCAGTGTTTTCTCCAAACATCTATTCGACAACAAATATCTCTGGGGTGCTTTCTTTATTGGTGTAATCATTCAACTAGTAATAATTTATGTTCCTTTCTTTGCTAATCTCTTTGGCTTAGTGAACTTAGATGTTCTGCATGAATTAATCGCAATGGGTTTAGCATTCTCCATGGTGATTATTGTTGAGATAGTAAAACTTGTGAAACGCTTAATCGCTAAATAATGACAAATCCGTGTTGAATAAGCACGATAATTAGCGGATAAAATCGAATTAAATATGAGAAGGTGCTAATCTTAGTAAATAAGATTGACGCCTTCTTTTTTGCTCTTTTATAATTGACTAGCATAATGGAGGTAATTCTCGTGTATAACAAGACAATCAATGATGTTGTTTTAGAATTACAAACTAATAAAGATAATGGATTATCGTTAAGTCAAATACAAAAAATTCAAGAAAAAGATGGCTTGAATGAACTAGATAAAGTGAAGAAAACCCCTTTAATAGTTCGCTTTCTGTATCAATTTAAGGATGCTCTAATTTTAATCTTATTAGGAGCAGCTCTTGTTTCGATAGTGATTGATCCCAATGAATGGATTGATAGTTTAGTTATTCTAATCGTTGTAATTATCAATGCGGTTTTGGGATTAGTTCAAGAACAAAGAGCGGACAAAGCACTTGAGGCATTAAAAAAACTAAGCTCACCTAGTGTAAATGTTATTAGAGAGGGAAAAAGCCAATTAATTAATGCTAATCAATTAGTTGTTGGTGATCTGGTTGAATTAAGAGCGGGTGATTTAGTTGCCGCAGATATTAGAATAATTGAAGCAATTAATCTAAAAGTTGATGAAAGTAGTTTGACTGGCGAATCGTTGCCAGTGGAAAAACACTCGACAATTATAAAAAAGGATGATATCCCTTTAGGCGATCGCAAAAACATGGCTTTTTCGTCGACAATCATCCTTTCTGGTCGGGGAAGAGGATTAGTTGTTGCTACTGGAATGAAAAGTGAAGTCGGAAAAATTGCTAAGATGATTGCTGTAAAAAAGGAAGAAGCAACTCCACTTCAAAATCAATTAACTAATATTGGCAAGCTGCTTGGTGCTATCTGCTTAATTATTTGTGTCTTTGTTTTTGGTTTAGAGTTACTATCAGGGCTATCACTAATTGATGCTTTCAAAACTTCGATTACATTGGCTGTGGCTGCAATTCCCGAAGGACTAGCAACTATTGTGACAATTGTTCTAGCGATTGGTGTGCAAAAAATGGCAAAATCTAATGCAATTGTAAAGAAACTTCCGGCAGTAGAAACACTTGGCTGTGCCTCAATTATCTGTAGCGATAAAACCGGAACCTTAACACAGAATAGAATGATAGCCACCAAGATTTATCTCTGTGGTGATGATCAAATAAGACTAATAGATGGAAATCTGCCCATAGAATTAAAGAAAATGCTGACTTATTATGAACTTTGCAGTAATACTACTGTAACGATAGAAGATAATGTCGCAACTGTCCATGGTGATTCTACAGAGGTAGCATTAGTTGAAGCAAGTCGCAAATATGGATATAAGAGCGAATATTCAGCAACAAGAATTAAAGAGTTGCCATTTGATTCGAACCGAAAAATGATGAGTGTAATTATTAGTGTTAATAATCGTAATTTTGTCATTACAAAAGGAGCTCCCGATGTCTTGATGAAGCATTGCCAATCAACTAACGTCAATCAAGTTCTATTAGCAAATGAAAGAATGGCAAGTGAAGCCCTAAGAGTATTAGGTATAGCGATAAAAGAAATCGACCAGCTACCAACATTTATTCAAAGTAGCACTATTGAAACTGACTTAGTATTCTTGGGCCTAGTCGGAATGATAGATCCACCAAAAGAAGGAGTCAAGGAATCAATCGCTAGCGCCAAAAAAGCCGGAATTAGAACGATTATGATTACAGGAGATCATATAACAACTGCTAAAGCGATAGCTAAAGATTTAAACATAATTGAACGGGGACAAGGAGCTTTAACTGGCGATGAACTTAACCAGATGAGTGATGAGGAATTAGAGCATAATGTTCATCATTATTCTGTCTATGCACGGGTATCACCAGAACATAAAATGCGAATCGTTGAAGCTTGGCAACGAAGAAATGAAATAGTGGCTATGACAGGCGATGGTGTTAATGACTCACCAGCGCTACGCAAAGCTGATATTGGTTGTGCCATGGGTAAGAGTGGAAGTGAAGTAGCTAAAAGTGTGGCTTCGATTATCCTTACCGATGACAATTACACAACTATAGTAACAGCAATCAAACAAGGGCGAGGAGTCTATGCTAACATCAAAAAAGTAATTCAGTTTTTGCTATCCAGCAATATTGGCGAAGTCTTAGTTATAGTCATTGCTTCTTTAATCAGTCTGATTGGGAATAAGTCAATAGGTGTGCCATTATTACCTATACATCTACTTTTCGTAAACCTGATTACTGATTCTTTCCCGGCTTTTGCTCTGGGTTTTGAACCAGTTGATGATAATGTTATGAACCAAAAACCACGAGCCAAAAATGAAGGTTTTTTTGCTAATCATTTGGGCTTCACCATCGCATATCAAGGTATTATTATCGGTCTTATTACGATAGTATCTTATTTAATAGGATTAAACAGCAACTATCAAGTTGGAACAACCATGGCTTTTGTTACTCTGTCAGTATCGCAATTATTCCATGCCTTCAATATTAAAAGCTCTCAGAGTGTATTCACTAAGAAGCTTTTTAATAATAAATATTTATGGTTCGCCTTAATTGCGGGAATCCTATTTGAAATTCTAATTATCAATATTCCTTTCTTCTTTAATCTCTTTAATCTAGCACCATTAAGTATGCTGCAAATTATTGTTGCTACTGGTCTTGCTTTTATGATTGTAGTGTTGGTTGAGTTTGTTAAGGAAATCAAAAGAATTGCTTCCAAGAAGCAATCTGAAACTGTTTAAAAAACTTGTTTGAGTGTCTCGCCTAAATCGGCTTGAATGACAATATCAGCATAATGATCATAGGGAGTCATCTCTAAGTTTATTATTGCTAGAGTAGCACTTTCTTTCTTATATCTTAGCATTCCAGCAGCTGGATATACATTTAGTGATGTTCCGCCAACAATTATCAAGTCAGCTTTTTGAATTGCATCCAAGGCTGCATACATACACTTTTCATTTAGTGGTTCTTCATATAAAACAACATCGGGCTTAATTGTTCCTCCACAATGTTTACAGGTCGGAATACCTTGCGAATTAATAACATAATCTAAATCATAAAATGTATGGCATTTTTCGCAGTAATTTCTCAATACTGATCCATGCAACTCGATAACATTCTTACTGCCGGCCTTCTGATGTAATCCATCAATGTTTTGGGTAATCACAGTAAGGTCTCTTCCACTTTTCTCTAGTTCTGCTAAGGCAAGGTGGGCACTGTTTGGCTTAGCATTTGGATAAAGCATTTTCTTTTTATAAAAGGCATAGAAGGTAGAACAATGATTAACAAAATAAGTATGTGATAACATGGTCTCATAGGGGACTCCATATTCAGACTTTATTGAATAGATTCCTTCTTTTCCTCGGAAATCAGGGATGCCACTTGTCGTCGATACGCCGGCGCCACCAAAAAAGACAATTTTTTGAGATACCTGCACGGCTTTAGCTAGTAATTCAATGTTGGTCATAATTATTCCTCCTAGATTTTCAATTAGATTATAGCATGGGATTTAAGGAAAAGCCTTGATAAATTCTAGAAAAAACATAGCTGTTTTTTAAAGCACGCATGATTTGGAACAGATAGTAGTAAAAATTTAATGCCTTTTCTGGGTTCTCTCGTGTATAATACATGTATGTAAGCGTAGGGATGGCATGTAATGCCAATCTTTCGCAGAATAATCGAAAAGAATGTCCAAATACGTTCCGAAAGGGGAGAGAATAATGAATATTACCGGTTTAGGAGCTCAAGTCAATACTTATATCCTTATTGGCTTCTTCGCAGTTATCGGCCTTTTTGCACTCATGGGTTTAGCTCACGGGTTCAAAAAATCCATCTATAGATGGATTACTTTTGCAGTCTATCTATTAATTGTTTATTTTTTGGCAGATGTGATATCAAGCGCTTTGTTTGATGTTTCAATCGCCCAATATGTTGGTGGATTAGGTCTACCAAGTTATATTACGGGTGATACAGTTAAAGAGATGGCTACTTCAGCTGCAACTCACTTCATTGGCTCTGATGCCAGTGAACAAGCAGTCAAGATGGCGCTAGCTTTAGCATCCTTGATTGTTAGATTTGTGTACTTCATCTTAATGGTGACAGTTGTGTACTTCATCTACTGGTTTATTACCCAACTTATCTGGTTAATCTTTGTTAAAGGTAAACAGAAAAAAGATGAGAATGGCAAAAAGGTGTCCAAGAAACGTTTGCTAGGGGCCCTATTGGGTGGCGTAAAAGGGGCTGTTATCTATTGCTTAATGTGCATTGTGGTTATCAATGGTATTATCGGCATGGTTCCAAGTACAAAAGCAGCCGAAGGTAGCAGTTCAACCTCTAACCTTTCAACCGGTCAGAATGAGAGTTCTGACTCTTTGTTGTCTGCGTATCTTGATCCCGCTACTATTAAGGAAATAACCGACTTTGTTGATGGATATAAAGAGAGCATGTTCTTCACTCTTTTTAATGGTGATGGTTCGGAACAATCGATTAATAATACTATCAATAGTTTTATTTGGACAGGTAAATATGATGATTACGAGATAAAAGTTCGTGATGAGATAATGGTTCTAGGTAAGCTAGGTCTGAGTGGATATCAATTATATCAGGGTTTATCTGGTGAAGAGATTGATATTGATTATGAAGGAGTAAGCGAACTGGTGAAAGGTCTTGCCGATTCCCAGTTCATTATGGACTTGTTACCCATAGCGGTTAAGGCTGCTACCAATCTTGATCAGGTTAAGACCTTAATCGAGGAGAAAAATCTTGATGTCAGCGCCTTGACAGGTATGACTACTGAGAATTGGAAAACTGATATTGGTAAACTTGGTGATTTAGTTCTTGATTTGGAACCCGTCATTGACAATTTAACGCAACAAGGTATCGGTGGCGAGAATGGAACCGATATTAGTTCACTGAATTTTGGTGATATTAGTAGTTCTTCCATTAGAAAAGTCTTTACCACTTTGAGCGCGGTAGGATTTATCACTAAAGCCATGGATATTGCGGTCACTTATGCTCTGACTCTTGATTCAGTCAAGGAGAAAATTGGAAGTCTATCTCTTGATTTAGATGAGATTGTTTGGTCAGATGAGATTAGTAATATTGGCGATATCGTTGGCGGTTTCCTCGACTTAGGTATTGATACTTTCGCTGAGGTTAAAGATGATTTTAAAGCAACAATTAATAAACTTGACTTTGGTGATGTAACTGATGAAACTAGTCATGGTAAAGTTGGCGATTTGATTGCCTCTATCTTTGCTTCAAACTTTGTTAATCAAATCTTTGCAAATGTAATGGAAAATGTTGTTTATCCAATGATTCCTGAAGATTATCAGTCGATGTTTAATTTTGAGAAAATAAATGAGAAGGGTTGGATTAATGAATTCAATTCCTTGCTAGATATCTTCAAATATGCCCGGGGAACTGGTACTGATCCCGCTGTCTTCTTTACAACTGATGGCGCTATCAACTTCAATATTTTGAAGAATTTAAATGCTAGTACAATTCTAAATTCAGATTTGTTGACCAATGCCGTTGTTCAGATGCTTTCCCAAGCTAAGAAAGGTCAAGGTATCGCCCAATCTTTAAGTTCGACTATTGTTATCCCGGATGTATTTGATGATACGGATGATAGTGGTGAAGATCTTTACAAGTGGAAAGAAACGGTTATCAACAAGTATATTGCTAGCGAGAAAATTACCGTTGGCGAGACTACTTATAAAAAATATAATACTATCAATTTAACAACTTATAATGCCTTGACTACAGAGCAAAAAGCTAAGTTCAAACCTGGTTATAAGATTGTTGGTGGCGAGTTATATAAAATTGTTGATGGTTTGAAATGCATAATTGATTTTATGGATTTGAGTGATTTTAGTTCGGACATGTTCTCTAGTCTGCTAAGTCAAGATACGATCAATAATTTAACTGATCCAAATAGTAATGACCCGACTAAGACAAACATTGATGTCATTTTAGGATCAGACATTTTACGTTGTACTTTATCTGGTGTGATTGGTGATGCTGTCGATAGTATCAGCATTCCCGCAGCGGCGACTACCCAATACTTAGTCACCCCGTATACCGGTGGTGTTAAAGGAACGGCAGTAAGTAAGAATGTCATTACCAGTGATGAGATTAAATCAGTTGTAGTTGCACTAAGTAAGTTAGATATTATTGGTGAAAAGTATGTCTGTACCACCGCCGTAACATTTAACGGTAATAGTTACAACGTTGATGATGAAATCACTAAAGAAGTTTATGATGCCAATCCAAACTATCAGTCTTACTTTAAGTCCTCGGTGAATATTAAGGCCGATGTTAGCTTATTGGAAACTCTTCTCGATGAAGAATATGTCTGCAAGACAGCCTTTGAAATTGAGCATAATACGAGTTATGCGGTTAACGATGTTATTAGTAAGTCAACTTACAATGAATTAACAGCTGAACAAAAAGGAAAATTCACTGCCAGTTACAAGTGTGAAACAGCCTTTGATACTTATGCTGTTGGTGCAAGAATTAATCAAACAACTTATGATGCTTTAGACTCTGAGAGTAAAGCAAAGTTTAAACTCGACTATGTCTGTTCAACCGCTGTTGTCATTCCAAATCCAACCAAGTATGCGGTTGGCGATGTTATTTCACAAAAAGTATATGATTCTTTGACAGTTGAGCAGCAAGGAAAATTTGCTAATGGCAGTTATATCTGCATTAAAGCCGGCACCTATGGTGGAAATGCTTATACATTAGGTCAAGTTATTAACAAAGCTGGCTATCTATTACTAAGTACGGCTGAAAGAACTAATTTCAAGAATTCTTATAATAAGTTAGAATATATAACTGGTTCTTCTGATTCCGCAGTGGCGGGTTCCTTGGTATTAAAAGCTACTATCTCTAAATTTATCATTGATTTCAGCGATGATGGCACGATTGTTGTTCCAGATTCTGGTACGGGATCTGTTGTTGAATTAACAACCGATATGAATGGTGAAAATATCAAGATTGTAACCTCTTCTGAACTAAAAGCGATGGTTACTGCGGCGGTTAAGATGGATATTATTGGTGATGTTTATAAATGTACGGTCGCTGGGACCTATGGCGGTCACACCTATGCCATCGATGATGAAATTAAAGAGGCCGATTATAATGTCTTAAGTGCTAGCGAGAAGGCAAACTTCAAATCCGAAGTGTCGGTGAAGGCCGATATGAGTCTGCTAACTGGTCTATTAGATAGTGCAGATAGCGAAGGCCACACAAAACTTGATTATATTACTGGTAAAGAGGCCGAAGGCAGCATTCCTGCTCTCAATGGTTCAAAGATTTTACTAGCAACTTTATCAAAATATATTATTGAACAAGGCGATGCTGATACGATAAGAATTCCTAATACAACACAAGTGATTGCCATAATAGGCGGCAAGACCGTTATTACTAGTGGTGAATTGAATGCCATGGTTACCGCTGTGGTTAAGTTAGATTTATTGAATGATAATAATGAAATCAATGCGGACATGGGCTTACTCACTTCTTTATTAGATTATGAATATACCTGTAACACAGCGATTGCGGATACTTATGCGGTTGGTGATGTTATTAGCCAGGATGCTTACAATCTATTAAGCAGTACGAATAAAGCTAAGTTTACCAGAAGCAATTATACCAAGTTAGACTACATTACTGGTAAAGAGGCCGAAGGAGCTATTCCGGCCATCAATGGGTCGAAAATCTTAAATGCTACTATTTCAAAATATGTTTTAGAGGCGGGGGATGGCAGTGATGCCACCATTAAGATTCCTACGACTAGTGAAGTAATCGATGTAGCATCTTATAAGTGTACTGTTGGCGGAACTTATGATGGTCACGTCTATGCTGTCAATAGCGTAATTGATCTAGAGACTTACAATACATTAAGCACTGCTAATAAGGCTAACTTTACCGAGATCTACACTCAATCACAATTTAATAGTGATCCTGCAGTGAATAAGACCTTCAAGACCTTAACGGGTGGTGAATTAAAATCCTTAGTCACCGCGGTTATTAAGCTCGATATTATGAAGAATACTTATAAGTGTACTGTTGGTGGCACTTATAATGGAGTTGTTTATGCTGCTGATGATGAGATTACTGAAAGCATCTATAATGGTCTCAGTGAAACAGAGAAAACCAAGTTTGAGAAGAAGAGCGATATCAATGCCGATATGGGCTTACTTACTTCTTTACTCGATGTGACTGATGCCGAAACCAATACCACCAAGATTGATTATATCTGTGGTAAAGGCACAACAATTAGAGGTTCAAAAATCTTATTGGCAACAATTTCAAAATACATTCTTGATGAAGATGATACGGGGACTATCATCGTGCCAACTAGTGTTACATTGCGCTATGGCGAGTATGATGTTGTTTCTAGCAATGAGCTAAAGTCATTAGTAACTGCTATTATCAAACTTGATATCATGGGCGAAAACAACAAGATTAATGCGGATATCGGTTTATTATCTTCACTATTAGATTACGAATATGTCTGCAATACAGCTGGAACCTATGCTGGTGATACTTATGTTGTGGGCCAAGTCATTGATCAAGCAACTTATGATGTGTTTGGAACTGCAGATCGTTTCAAATTCACTAGAAGTAATTACAATAAATTAGATTACATTACTGGCAAAGAAGCTGATGGTGCCATTCCATCTATCAGTGGAACCAAGATATTAAATGCTACTGTCTCAAAATATGTCTTTGATATTGGTGAGGGTGGCTCTTCCAGCATAAAGATTCCAGTGGTTGAAGATGTTATAGAAACCACCGCCTATAAATGTCAAACAAGTGGAACATATAATGGTGTTGTTTATGCCGTGAATGATTTAATTGATTCGGCGACTTACGCTAGCTTAAGTGTCACGGAAAAGACAGCCTTCAGCATGGTAATTATTCAAAAGAGTTATAGCAACAAAGATTACATGACCTTGACTCCTCAAGAATTGAAGTCTTTAGTCACTGGTGTTGTAAAACTCGATATCATGGTTAAGAAATATACCTGTACAACAGCGGGAACTTATGGTGGTCATGCTTATTTAGTTAATGATGTCATTAACGCAACTACTTATAATACCTTAAATGATACGGAAAAGAATAACTTTGAAGAAGATAGCGATATTGATGCCGATATGGGTCTATTAACTTCCTTATTAGATAAACCTGAGGGTGACAGCAATACCAAGATTGATTATATCTGTGGTAATGCGGAAGTCAGAGGTTCTGGCATCCTACTAACAACTATCTCTAAATATGTTATCGATGAAGATGCTACTGAAACAATCATTGTTCCTAAAGATGTAACCTTAACATATGGTGGCTTTACTGTTCTAACAAATGTTGAATTGAAAGCCTTGGTAACGGCAATTATTAAATTAGATGTCATGGATGAAAACGATGATATCAATGCTGATGTAGGTCTATTAACTTCCTTGCTCGATTATGAGTATACCTGTAATGTCGCTGGTACTTATAGCGGTGTTTCTTACTCAAGTGGACAAGTAATTGATCAAGCAACCTACGATGGTTTAGATTCAGTAGATCAAGTGAATTTCATTAGAAGTAATTACAATAAGTTAGATTATATAACTGGAAAACCAGCCGCTGGTCTAGTTGCTGAACTAAAGGGTTCTTCCATTATGAAAGCAACCGTTTCGAAATATATTGTTAATGAAGGAAGTGGAACTGGCAGTTTAGTTGTTCCAACCTATGATGAAGTTTTGATTATTTCCAATTATAAATGTTCTGTTGGTGGGACATATGGTGGCATTACTTATGCTGTCAATGAGACAATAAGTGCTGCGAACTATAATACCTTAAGTGTTTCCGATAAAGCCAACTTTGTTCCAATTTACACTAAGAGTGTAAGTGACAGAAACATTCAAGAGTTGACTAATGAAGAAATGAAATCAGTTGTTACTGGTGTCATTAAATTAGATATTATGGGTACCACTTATACTTGTAATGTGGCGGGAACCTATGGTGGTCATACCTATGCCGTTGATGATGAGATTAGTGAGTCCGATTACAATGCCTTAAGCGCTAGTGATAAAGGAAAGTTCACGAAGGATTCGAATGTCAATGCTGGTTTATCACTAGTTAAGACTCTTCTTGATGTTCCTGCTGGCGATACTCACACCAAGATTGATTATATTTGTGGTGTTGATGATGGCTTGGGCGGTTGGACAATCTATCCATCTTACATTCTAACAGCAACAATTTCCAAATATGTTTTGGAGCAAGCTGATAGTGATACTATTGTCGTTCCATTGAATGATGTTGAATACTTAAGCTTATCTAAATCATTGGAACCCGATGAGATGAAAGCGATGATTAGTGGCGTCATTAAGTTAGAGATTATTACTGATTACAAGTGCGTGACCGCCTTTACTGCTACCGGCAGTGGCGCAAGTTATGCTGTAAATGATTACATTACTCGTGGCGAATACAACGCCTTTACAAGTGCAGAGAAAGCTAAGTGTAGTGAAGAAACCAACTTCAATGCTGGTGTCAGCATGATTGGTGATATGTTGAAACTTGCGGATTCTGAAGAAAACACTCGCTTAGATTATATTGTTGGTAATGGTAGTTCTTTACTAGGAAGTAATATTCTAAAAGCTACGGTTTCAAAATATATCATTGAGCAATCGCAAGTCGATGGTGGTTCGGGAACCCTAATGATTCCCAATAACGTTTATACAAGCGTTGATAAATATGTTCCAAGTGGTTCTGATACAACTAAACAATTAGCAAATGGAGAATTAAAAGCTCTAGTAACTTCAATTGTTAAACTTGGTATTGTTGATGGTGAAAACATTAAGGCTGGATTAAATACTGTTAGTAGTATGAATGAGTATTATGAATATGAAGTCGGTGAGAGAACGGCAGCCATGATTTCCGCCAATGATTTCCAAGATACTAATGAGGTCATTGATTATGTCATCGGTACTCCATCAATTACCGGTTCAGATATTATGCGGGCAACGATTTCTAAATATATTGCCCAACAAAAGAATTCGATTTCTATCTTCTCTTATGTCAGTGAGACATTGGGAACTGATCATATTCCAGCTTTAGTCAAAACCGAAATGAAAGATTTGATTAGTGCCATCAATACTCTCGAGATTATCGTCTCTTACAATTACACGGGATCTAGTAGTTCTTATTATGTTGTTAAGACTGCCTTCAGTACCCATGAGGTTGGCGATTATATTAGCTCAGCTGATTATGCTTCACTTGCGACAACTGATCAAACAAAGTGTATTGCAAGAACAATCGCAACCAATGATAAGGCCAGTGAAAAAACTTATAATAAGTTACGGGCTTTGGCCGGTTTTAATTCCGCTGACTTCACACCGATAACTGATTCTATCAATGCAATTGATAACATTACTACTTTGATTCTTAGCGATGCAACTTACCAAAACGCTGCCTCTAAGTCAATCATTCTCAGATCAACTATCACTTCAAATATTAAGACCGCTTTATATGCCTCTAGGGAAATGCCACAAGATGCTTTGAACTATAGATGCAAGGAAGCGATTGGAATTTATCAAGTCGATGACTTGATTAGCTATGAAACTTATTGTGGATTAACTTCGGAATATCAAACAAAATTCAGCGTTGAGTCCTATGAGTATATTTGTAATAGCGTGACAGGAAGTTATGAAGTTGGCGATGCTATTAGTAAAGCCACCTATGATGCAATGAATTCCACACAGCAAGCGAAATTCACAAAGAACTACATCATGTCTATGGAAGAGACTAACAGTGTATTCGCTGCTTTAAATCTCTTAGGCGTTACTTCCTTCAGTTCAACTAACGTTGGCTTAGGAACAATATTAAATCTCTTAACTAGTACCAACTACGATGGAGTTCACAAGGATATCGAGATTGTTCTTGATTCGGTCGTCCTCTGGGATGAAACTTCGTTGAAGATTGAGACAGTTTCCAGTGATGATGGTGATCCTTCTACTGACGATTCACTATTTGAAAACATTAATTATGATGATGGTGTGGCGTATAGAGGATCTGATTGGAAATGCTTAGTTGCTGCTTCACCTTATGAGGTTGGCGATACTGTCAATCCTGCTGATTACATCAGTAATATAAAGGGAACAGCATTGGCAACTAACTTCGCTCAGATTCTAACTCTTGCTTATGATATAGAGTTATACGATAACCTTGGTTATGAGCGCTTAAGTGCTCCAGAAATCATCAAGATCTTAACAACCTTAGATGTAATCTCTTCTTCTAGTCCTGGTGATGAATTCACAATTTCGCAGAGCGATATGGAAAATATCTGTAATAATCCTACCATTGTTTCAGCCGCAATGACTGATTCAGTGTTGATGACTTGCTCTGTTTCCAGATTGACCCAAAGAGCTATCGATTCGGCTTTCTCAAGTTCAGCATTCAGTGCTACAACAACCCAAGCAAAGAATAGAATTTCTACCATCGATAATGATAAAGCTCAATGGAAGACTTATGCCGCAACTGTTTATCCAGATGGAACGGATAAGACCGACAATGATGATGGTCAATTAGAGAAACTATTAAAAGCTTTGAAGGCCATGAAGTCATTTACTAACTTAAGCAACATTAAGACTTCAACCAAGGCTGAGAATAGAGCCAACTTATTATTGATTGATGATTCTTATGCTATGAGAATTGCGATTACTGAGTTCCCAGGAATAACCAGTTATCCATACAACTATAGCGTGTCTGCCAGTGATTCAGCTAGAGAAGCATCTATTGATGCTTACCTGAATACGTTGTATATGAGTTAGGTGATTAGAATATGATTGAAACATTATTAATAATTATTTTAATTATTCAAATTCTTGTCCTAATAGGATTAGCACTTGTGCTAGTCCTAGGACGCAAGAAGTCCACTGGGGGAAATATTGAGAATACTAATTTATTAAAAGAAGAGGTAACTAAGTCAGTGAATGGCGTTATTATGGACTTATCTGAACGCCTAAATAGACAACTATTAGAAAACGCGAAAATATCTAGTGATGCAATCGCTGATTTCCGCGTCAATATCAATAAAGAATTAGATGTATTTAAAGAGAAAATCAATGTTAAACTCCAAGATGAATTTAAGAGCTTAAACGAAAATGTTGATAAGAAAATGACTGGTATCAACGAGAAAGTGGAGGATCGTTTACAAAAGGGTTTTGCAACCACCAATGAGACCTTCACAACCATCAAAGAAAGAATGGCTGTCATGGAGACAACTCAAAAGAAAATTGAAGATCTCTCTGGCGAAATGTTAGGACTACAGAATATTCTAACTAATAATCAACAAAGAGGTGCTTTTGGCGAGTATCAACTAGAACAAATCTTGTATGCTACTTTTGGTGATAATTCTAAACTTTATGCAACACAATATGAGATTAAGAATCCTAAAGAGAGTGAGAAGGTACGAGCCGATTCGGTTATCTTCATGCCTAATGGATTAATCTGCATTGACTCTAAATTCCCTTATAGTAGTTATTCAAAATTATTTGAAGGGCCAATAAGTGATACTGATGAAGTACAAATTGTTCGAGATTTGAAAAAAGATGTTAAGAAACATATTGATGACATCTCCCGCAAGTATATTGTTGAAGGTTTAACCACGGATTTTGCTGTTATGTTCTTACCAAGCGATGGCGTTTTAGCGCTTATCCATATGAAACTTCCTGAGATGGTTGAATATGCGAATAATCATGGTGTTATTATTGTCTCGCCGACAACAATCATTCCTTTGATTTCGTCCTATCGTATCGTAAAAATTGATTATGAGCGGAGCAAATACGCGAAGGAATTAGGCGAACAATTGATAAAACTTAGCAAAGACTTTGATCGTTTCTCTGATAGGTGGGATAAACTTAATGAGAAGATTACAAGTCTAACTAAGCAAAGTGAAGAAGTCGATACTAGTGTCAAAAAGATTACAGTTAAATTCAATAAGCTAAGAACCAGTGATGCCTTAGAGAATACTAGCGATGATGAGGAACAGACCCTATGATATTAGTTTCGTGGAATGTTAATGGAATTCGCTCGTGTTTAGGAAAGGGCTTCAAAGATTTCTTTGAACTAGTAGATGCCGATTTCTTCTGCCTCCAAGAAGTGAAGGCCATGGAAGAACAAGCTGAGTTATCATTTGCGGGTTATTTTCGGTATTGGAATAGTGCGGAGAGAAAAGGTTATTCTGGCACTGCTATCTATACCAAGCATAAGCCTTTAAATATTACTTATGGAATTAATGGCCAATATACAGATGAAGGCCGCGTTATTACCCTTGAGTATGATAATTACTATGTAATTACCATTTATACTCCCAACTCAAAACCGGAGCTTGAGAGACTTGATTATCGGCAAATATTTGAAGATGTGTTACGGGATTACCTTTCGAGCTTAAAAATGAAGAAAGGTGTAATCGTTTGTGGTGACTTAAATGTTGCGCATAAAGAGATTGATATTAAGAATCCTAAGAGCAATCTTCGCAGTGCTGGCTTTACGATTGAAGAAAGAACTAAATTTTCTTGCTTACTTGAAAGTGGCTACATTGATACTTTCAGACATCTCTATCCGCAAGTAGTTAAATATTCTTGGTGGAGTTATATGTTCCATTCTAGAGAGAAGAATATTGGCTGGAGAATTGATTACTTTTTAGTCTCCGACACATTGAAAGATAAAGTTAGAGATAGTATTATATACAATGAGGTTCTTGGTAGTGATCACTGTCCTGTGGGCCTAGTTATTGAATTATAAGGAGTTGAGTTTACATGAACATGAAGAAAAAGATTATGGCTGTCACGCCATTATGCTGTTTGATTGTTTTCCTACTATTAGGTTTTATTTGGAATTTGTGGCATCCCGGTTGGTTAGTATTTATTATGATACCAATTATGCCATTTCTATTGGGCTTCAAGAAGATTAAAATATCCATTCCATTGGTGATTATAATTATCTATTTAATTCTTGGCTTAGCTTGGAACTTATGGCACCCAGGATGGATTGTCTTGTTATTGATTCCTGTCCTAGAGATTCTACTTAAACCGAGAAAAAAAGACAAAGACGATGACATTATAGACGTTTAGAAATTATAAGGGGATTCACTTATTGTAAAAATCCCCTTTTTCTGCTAATATTAACGTGCACTTGGGTTTGTAGCTCATCTGGGAGAGCGCCTCGTTCGCAACGAGGAGGTAGCGGGTTCGATCCCCGTCAGATCCACCATATTAGCACGACAGTGTTGATAC
>CAYIYR010000007.1:0-56139 GCA_964367815.1 uncultured Eubacteriales bacterium | reverse complement strand
CTTTATAATTATACCGCGTATCAAATTTATCGTGGAGGTGTACAAAAAATGAAAAGAACTTATCAACCAAGCAAGAGAAAGCATATCGCGACTCATGGTTTCCGTGCCCGTATGGCAACGCCAGCCGGCAGAAAAGTCTTAGCTAGAAGACGCAAAAAAGGCAGAAAAGTATTATCAGCATAGCGAAACCACTCTCGCAGTGGTTTTTAAAATTGGGGTAGAAGATGAAAAAAATCAATCGCTTATTAAAGAATGATGATTTTAAGAGAGTTATCGATGGAAAAAGATTTTTCTCGAATAAATGTTTTTCTATGTATTATTTACCAAATGATTTAGGCAGATTACGCATTGGTATTAGCGTTGGTCATAAATTTGGTGGAGCAGTACAGAGAAATAAAGCGAAAAGACAAGTTCGTATGATGATATCCCAAACTATGAATATAGTTGATTCTTTAGATATCGTTTTGATGATACGGAAAGGATATGGCGAGATCGACTATGATTCTAATTCGAGAGAATTGAAGTATTTATTCGATAAAATGAAAAAAAGAGGAGAAAAAGCGAATGAAATTATTTAAAACACTAGGGATAATCTTCTTCGCCGTAATAATGTTTGCTATCAGTGGTTGTACTACAAGCTTTTGTAGTGATACCGATGTTGCGAATATTAAAACAGGGTTGTTACAAAAACTCGAGAACGGAACTGGAGAGGGTAGCTATGCAACTCCAGATTCAAAAGCCTTAGATACTGCAGGCATTACAATAGATAGTCTTAAAAAAGACAGCGTTGTAGTTACCGGTATTGAGGAGCTAGATTGGGAAACACTAGGAACTCTGAAATATGAAAACGGCGATAGTGCTAGTTCAACATATAAAACAAAATATGTGGACTATCTCTATAACAAAGTTCACCCGAAAGCCTGCTTAGTTACTTCCGCCCATACAGATGAGGCAAGTGGCGCAGAACTTGAACCAAAAACATTTGGGTTTGCTTTCAAACAAGGACTATTAGAAATTCTTGCTTATCCTGTTTCTTGGGGCTTAGTCGGTATTGCAACAATTACCGGCGGAGCAAATGGACCAACTGGTTGGTCTCTAATCTTAGGAATGTTCCTTGTAACATTCATCATTAGAGCAGCCATGATTGCGGCAACTTGGAAATCAACAAAGCAATCTCAGGCCTTGCAATTATTGCAGCCACAGATCAACGCAATTTCCGCAAAGTATGCGAACAAAAATGATCCACAATCCAAAAACCAAAGATCCATGGAAATTATGAATCTATATAAGAAGAATAAGGTTAATCCTATTACTTCTTTGATTTCACCTTTCCTAACACTACCAATCTTTATCGCAATTTATTGTGCGGTTAAAGACACAACAGTCATTTATGAAGGAAATATTCTTGGAATTAGTTTAGGCGCAAAATTAGGCGAAAATGTTTTGGCACTTAACTGGGTCGCCATCTTAACATTTATTATCATGGTTGGCTTCCAATTTGTAACAATGAAGTTGCCACAATGGATTGCCAAGAAAAAAGCCCCATACAAAGCATCACAAACTAAGCAACCAATGAATCAGCAGAATATGATGACATATTTCTTCTTAATCATGATTGTGGTTGTAGCGTGGATGCTACCAATTGCTATGTCTATTTATTGGATTGCATCATCAGCATTCTCAGTTTTCCAAACTTTCTTAATCCAAAAATTAACAGCGATGAGCAACGCAAAAAAAGCGAGCGCAAGAGGTTAGAATATGAATAAGACAGTATTTTCAGGGAAAACTTTAGAAGAAGCCATAGACATCGCCTGCGATGAAATCAATATTGATCCAGAATATTTGTACTACAATGTTTTGGAAGAGAAAAAAGGTTTGTTCACAAAAAAAGTAGAAATTGAAGCGTATACATTAACGGATGTTATTGAATATGCCGAAAACTATTTGTTACAAATCATTAAAGACTATGGTTTAGAAGGCAAAGCCATTAATACCTTAAATGAAGGTATAATTAAAATTACATTAGATACCAGTCATAATTCTATCCTTATCGGTAAGAACGGCAAAACATTGCAAGCTCTTAATGAAATGGTTAGAAATGCAACTTCGAATTATTTCTGTCATCGTTTTCGTATCCTATTAGATATTAACGATTATAAAGATGGAAAATATGACAAAATTGTCAGAATGGCCAAAAAAGTTGCTTTTGATGTTCAAAAGAGCAAAGTCACTGCTGTTTTGGATCCCATGACTAGCGATGAAAGACGTATAGTTCACAACGCTTTAAGCCACATCAAACATATCAGAACCGAAAGTTCTGGACACGGACATAAAAGACAAATCAATATCATTTATACCGAAGAAGAAATTGTTGAGCAAGTTGATGGCAAGAAGAGTGAAGAATAGTCTATCATAGAAGACAAAGGGGAATTTAGATACTATGAACAAAAAGATACTATTATCCGCAATGCTACTTGGCACCATGATGTTGACAAGCTGCAATTCGGGACTAGCTGATGGTACTTATGCTGGAAAATTTGAAGAAACCGTTGACGGAAAATACAATTACAGCGCAAAAGTACATGTAGAAGTAAAAGATGCCACAATTGTTAAAGTTACTCTCGACGAGGACAGCAGCATCGCTACCTCAGCCACCTATTGGAAAGATTCCACTTGGACCGCTGAAGCCGAAGCAAATGCTTTAAAAGCTTTTGAAGGAAAGAAAGTAAAGGATTTCTTAAAGACAGAACCAATTAAAGTGGATGGCGTAGCAGGAGCAACCTTAAGCTCAACAAGACTCTATAACGCCGTTATTGATTCCTTAAAAACCGAGAATAAAGTAAAGTAATTGTAAAAACCGAGTTCGTCTCGGTTTTTTTATAAATAAAAAATTGATTTTTTATTTATTATGTAGCATAATAAAAAGCGAACGACCATTCAGTTTTTTATAAAGGAGGAATATAATGGGAATTATTTATTCTAGAGGCTGTGCTCACATTCCTGGTAAGAAAGAGCTGACAGCAGGAAAAGGAATAAAAGTTTTAGATGATCCAAGCGTTATTGGAAAAATCTATTTCCCTGTCACTTCTGCCAACGGTAAAGACATTCTATTAGAAGTCAAAGAAGGCGACGAAGTAAAGGTTGGAACCAAATTAGGTGTTTCACAAGGATTTTATGTGCCTTATTATTCACCAGTTTCAGGAAAGATCATTGCGACAGAGAAGCGTTTTAATTCACTAGTTGGAAGACCAATTAATCATCTAGTAATTGAAAACGATTTTAAGAACGAGAGTGTGGAGAGTCTAAACAAATACGATTATGATACTATTACCAAAGAAGAGATTGTTGCTGGAATCAAAGAAGCCGGAATAGTTGGTCTTGGTGGAGCGGGATTTCCTACTTACATTAAGTATGGTGCTCAAGGAATTCATCACATTTTGATTAATGCTTGTGAATGTGAACCCTATCTAACAACTGACCATGAAACAATGCTTGAGAATATCGACTTGTTTTTAAAGGGTGTTTCGCTATTAATCAAAGGCGCCGGGGCTGATAATGCTATTGTGGGAATTAAAAAAACAAAAGTTGATTTAATCACAGCATTAAACGCTAAAATTGGCTCTTACAAAAACATTGAAGTTAGAGCGGTAAAAGATGAGTATCCAGCTGGTTGGGAAAGAACTTTAATTTGGAATGTGTTCAAGAAAGAATACAAAGCCTTACCATCAGAAATTGGTGTCATTGTTAACAATGCTCAGACAGCCATTGCGGTTGCTCAAGCTTTATTAGAAGGAAAACCAATTACTCATCGAGTAGTTACTGTTTCTGGTGAAGGTGTTAATAATCCTCAAAACGTCTGTGTTCCAGTAGGAACTCCTGTCGGAGCAATAATTGAAGCTATCGGCGGATACAGCTGTGAGGAAGTATTATTACTTGCTGGCGGTCCAATGTGTAGTAAATCACAGATGAATGATCAATTTGTGACCGAAAAACAGACCGGTGGTATCACTGTTTTGAAATATGTTGAAACAGAAGAAGAACCTTGCTGGCATTGTGGTAATTGTACTTTACATTGTCCAGCTTCGCTTCAACCCGTTGAAATCAAGCAAGCGGTTGAGAGTAAGAATTTAGAAAAGCTAGAAAAATTACAAGCCAACAGTTGTATTGAATGCGGAATGTGTTCTTATATTTGTCCAAGTAAGATAAATGTTACTGAATTCATCAGAAAAGCAAAACTACAACTAAGAATAGCGGCCGCTAAAAACGCCGCCCAAAAGAAATAGGAGGGAGAAAAAATGAAATTTAGAATTAAACCAGCTCCTTTCCTAAAAAACAACAAACAAAGTACCCGCAATATGATGTGGGAATTCTCTTTAGTTTTAGTTGCCATTTGGATTGTGGCTATCGTTATGAATTTTGTCAATCTTGGTTCTGCTTTTGGTGTAAAAGCAATTCTTCTTGGTTTAGTTGCTATTGCTACCGGTGTTGTGATTGACTTAATTGTTGCTTTAATTACGAAGAAGAATATCTTAAAAACCATTATCGGCTCTTATAGTTATGTCTCTGCTCTTATATTAGTATTAATATTACCTATATCGGTTAGTTATTATGCAATTATCATTGGTATGATCTTTGCGGTTGTTTTTGGTAAAATTGCTTTTGGCGGTTTTGGCCACAACATTGTTAACCCAGCCGGTTTAGCTAGAATTGTTATCAGTATCTGTTTTGCTTTACCAGTAGTTGCTCTAGCAAGAATTAATGGTTTAGTTGATGCGACAAGTGGCGCGACAGTTACAACAGCAATTAATTGGGCCAGCGGAGATTTACCAGCGAATCTAAGTCTATCAGATTTATTCTTTGGTAAATATTATGGTTCCATGGGTGAAACTTGCACGTTAGCAATTTTGGTTGCTGGCATCTACTTAATTATTAGAAAAATCATTGATTATCGTCTAGCTGTTAGCTACGTAGTTACTGCTTTTATCATTGCATTAGTTTGTGGCTTAGCATTTGGTGTTGATAACGCGTTTAATTATGCGATTGTCCACTTATTGGTTGGAGGTTTAGCATTTGGTGCGGTCTTTATGGTTACCGATCCTGTTACAACTCCAACTTCCCCAATGGGCAAGATTATTTTTGGAATTGGCGCTGCCGCCATCACAATGCTGATTAGAATTTGTGGCAACCTACCAGAGGGTGTTGTTTATTCTATCGTCTTTATGAACTTATTGGTTCCTGTTATTGATAGCGCTTGTATTGGTGTTACCAAGACAAATGTTCTTAAAAAATGGTTAGTAGTCATCGCAATACTTGTTGTTGCGGTTGGCTTAAACGTTGGCATTGCCTTCCTGGGAGGTGTTGTATAATGAAAAATAAGTTTATTCAATATCCAGTAGTTCTTGCAATCGTTGGTGTAGTTTGCTCATTATGCCTAGCAATTGTCTATTGGATTACCAATCCGATTATTCAAAAAAGGTTGAACGCCGCTGCGTTAGAAGCCATTCAAGAAATCTATCCAGAGGCCGATGATGTCAAAAAAGTTACGGAAAAATATGATAATCTTGCTGATTATACAATAAATGATGTTTATGAAGTATATGATAACAATGCTCTTGCTTCAATGGCTTACAATGCTACAGCAAAGGGTTATGATTCCGCTGGCATCAATTATATTATCGTCGTTTCCAAAACCGAAAACAAAATAGTTGGTATTCAGATTATCAAACAATCCGAGACACAGGGCTTTGGTGCAACTCTATTAGAGAAGCCAGAATTTACTGCGCAATTCAAAGATATGCCATTTGATAATGTAGCTGATGGTGTTTCAAACTTTAGCATCGGAGCAACAAAAACTCTTAATGGAGTCAAAGGCTCCGTTACTCAAGTCATTTCCTTCCATAACACGAAAACAGGAGGTGCAGCATAATGGATTTAAAGAAAGTATTTAAAGCCGGGATTCTCACAGAAAACCCAATTCTTGTTACCATGCTTGGATTCTGTCCTGCTTTAGCTATTTCTACGAGAATAGATAATGCTATCGGTATGTCCTTTGCAGTATTAGTAGTATTATTATTATCTAACATAACAATTTCACTATTAAGAAAACTAATTCCTAGTGAAATAAGAATTCCAGTCTTTATTATTGTTATTGCTACTTTCGTTAGTTGTGTTGATTCCTTAATGGAAGCTTTCACACCAACAGTTCACGCTGCTTTAGGTATTTTTATTCCTCTGATTGTCGTTAACTGTTTAATTCTAGGTCGTGCTGAAGCTTTTGCTAGTAAGAACAAGGTGTTACCATCAATTATTGATGCCATTGGCATGTCCTTCGGTTATGCTATTGTTCTATTGATATTAAGTTTAGGAAGAGAAATAATTGCTACTCAAACAATTACTTTATCCAACCCATTCAACACCGCTCAATTTGTTACTATTAATCTTTTAACAGATTTGAAATTATCAATCTTTGGCACGGCTGCCGGAGCCTTCTTCGCTCTTGCTATTATGTTTGCCATCGTAAACGCTTATCGTCAAAGAAAAGCGAAAGTCGTCAAGAAAGGCGAGGTGAAGTAGTATGGCTATTGAACTAATTGGATTAGGCTTTGGAGCCATCCTTATTAATAACGTTCTATTATCACAATTCTTAGGAATCTGTTCCTTTATCGGCGTTTCTAAGAAGAAGAGCAGTTCTGTTGGCATGAGTTTTGCGGTAATGTTTGTTCTAATTTTATCTTCGGTTGTAACATGGGTTATTTATCGCTTTGTGTTAACGCCACTAGGTATTACTTATTTAGATCAAATTGTTTTCATTCTTGTAATTGCAACACTTGTTCAATTTATTGAGATGTTCTTAAAGAAATATGTCCATGGACTTTATGATGCTTTAGGAATTTATCTTCCTCTAATCACCACAAACTGTGCGATTTTAGGTGTTGCGACTCAAAATATTTCTAACGGTTATAACTTAGGCCAAGTTCTAGTATATGCCGTTTGTATTGGTATCGGCTATTTGTTAGTTATGTTTATCTTCTCAGCCATTAGAGAGAAGATGGAGAACTCACCAATTCCACAACCATTTAAGGGTATTCCAATCGCCTTTATTGTTGCTGGAGCGATGGCGTTAGCTTTCCAAGGCTTTGGTGGGGTTATTTAATGTCACCAGTAGTCTATGCGATTATTGTCTTGGGCGCACTAGGTTTGCTGTTCATCTTAGCCTATTCTTTAAATAGAAGAACTCCCAAACCAGAAGGGTGTAGAGATTTAGAAGAAACCTGTCATTCTTGCCCCATCACAACTTGTAAGAAAAATACCAATAAGGAGGAAAACGATCAATGAATTGGATTAATATCATAATTGCTGTTGCAATATTCTTAGCTATCGCCGCTATTATGGGAATTATTTGTGCACTTGCATCTCATTATTTCCAAGTAAAAGAAGACGAGAGATTAGGCGCTGTCACATCAATGCTTCCAGGCTATAACTGTGGAGCGTGTGGCAATCCTGGCTGCAGCGGATTTGCGGCAAGCATCGTCAAAGGACAAGCAAAATCATTGGATGCTTGTAAGATAGTCAAACCCGATCAAAAAGAAAAGATCAAAGAGTATCTCAAAAATACTCCGGGCCCTGACGGAACATCAATTAATCTATAATACAATCCCCGAATGGGGAGTGTTGTAAGCGAGGGTAAAGAAAAACCTCATCCAAGAGTTATATTTCAAGGATGAGGTTATTTTTTGCAAGAGCCAGATAAAATCCATTATTAATTCGCCTTATTTTAAATCAATAGTTAGATTAAGAGCATTTGCTATTAAAACTATTGTTTCAAGCCTAGGTGATTATATTTTAGTTTCTATTCTAGCTATCGTTGACTGAGGCATCATTATTAAATCAGCTAGTTTTTGTTGTGAAATGCCTTTTTCTTTTCTTTTTTTAATTATTTTAGTAATTACTTCATGTTGAGAATTCATAATAATCATTCACCCAACTTTCTTTCAAGTTCTTCGATTGAAGTTAAAGAGTCTTTTAATTCTTTTGGTAATAGTTTATTAAGTTCATAAGATGATATCCCTAATGGAATGTTATAGTTTTCTAGAGAATATTCTGCGACAATTTTGTCTTTATCCTTACAAATAAGAATTCCAATTGTTGGATTATCGTTTTTTCCTTTTAACAAATGATTTACAGAGGAAACATAAGTACTCAATTGACCCAAATCACCAGGATTAAATTTTGTTATTTTTACTTCAATCACAACGTAGCATGTAGTTTGATATTGTAAAATAATAGATCTGTAAAGAACTCTGTTTCTCCAACTAATAATCTAGATTCTTTTCCAACAAAAGCAAATCATTCTCCTAGTTCTAATAAAAACTTCTGTATATTATCAATCAAAGCATCCTTTAGTTCTTTTTCATTATATTCATTAGTTATAGCCAAAAAATCAAAATTATATGGATCTTTTGTTATTTGCTTTGCTAAATCTTTATTTGCATCAGGTAATGATAACTCAAAATTATTAATTGCTTTTCCTTCTCGCTCATATAAATCAGTAGATATAAAATTTAGTAAAACATCTCTAGACCAATTGTTTTCATGAATTTTTCTTACAAAAAACAATGCTTTATCAACATCTTTACATTTATCAATAATGTAGCGATGATGACCCCACGGAATAGAAAATAATATTGCCACAAGTTGTGGCATTTTTTTAATCTCGTCAGAATAAAGATTATAAAAGCTTTCAATATATCTTAAATTGCGTGATGACAAACCTTTAATATTAGGTAAATTTAAAATAAGTTCATTACTTAATGAATCATAAAATTTTGAACCATATGTAGCTTTAAATGAATTGTTTGCAATCTCTTTACCAAGTTCAAAATAGAATTTAAGCATTTCACTATTAACACTGATTGCTGCCTTAATTTGTGCTTGTTTATATTTTTTACTAATCTCGCCAACCCACTTTTTAAAATCAACATTCATTATATTATTTTGCATAGTGTACCTCCAAGATTTGTAATAATATTATAGCATAAATGCGTTTGTTACTCACCTTGCTATCTTAAAAAATTATACATTGATTTGTTAAAACATATGTAATTGTTACAAAATTAACGATTAATTTTCTTTTTCTAATAATGCCACAATATCTTTTTCAATATCTCTTGGATTTATTGCGGGTTCATATCGATTAATGACATTGCCGTTTCTATCAACTAAGAATTTAGTGAAATTCCATTTAATTCTTGTTGGTGTATCATTAGTTGGATCGTTATTTTTTAAATATGTATATAATTCACATTCTTCTTTACCGTTGACTTTAATCTTCTCAAATTGAGGAAAACCAATTAAGAATCTTAAGTAACATGCTTCATGGATTTCTTTTGATGTTCCAGGAGCTTGGTTAAGGAATTGTGAACATGGGAAATCTAATATTTCAAATCCCTTATCTTTATGTTGTTCATATAGATAGACAAGGTCATCATATTGTTTTGTAAATCCACATATAGTTGCGGTGTTAACAATTAATAACACTTTGTTTTTATAAATGGAAAAGTCAACTTCTTTTCCATCATAATCATTCATTTTTAAATCATAAATTGAATTAATCATTGTTTTCTCCTAAACAAAAGCAGTCATAAGACTGCTTGTGATATTAATTAAACTGATCTTTTTTCAAAGAATTCAGCGCCTACTCCACAGACTGGGCAAGTATAATCAGCTGGTAATTCTTCTAAATTATATTCGATATATCCACATATTGTACAAACCCATGCTTGTTTACCAGTTTCAGTTTTAACAGGTGTTAAGACTTCATCTTTATGAGCTTGATAATAGTTATATGACATTGGTTCATCATCAGCGTTATTCATATGTGATTCTAAGACTTTACCAATGAAGATGGTGTGGGTATCGTTTTCAATTGAATCAATCTTTTCTAAGACGATATATCCTAAAGTTGTATCAACGACTTTTGTGCCACTGACTTCGATTGTGTGTGAATGAGCGAATTTATCATAATCTCTTGATGAATTGAATCCATAAGTTTTGATTAATTCAGCATCATCTTTTTTACCGAAGATTGAGATAGCGAATTTATCGTTATTATGCATTGAGATGTTTGTGTTGTTTTTCTTCATGACAGCGACCGCTAACAAAGGAGAATCACCACCACTAACTTGGCTAACCGCATCAACAAAACAACCGGCATCTTTAGTTGTTAATACATACATTCCGTGAGTTAATTTATATAATACTTTTTTGTCAATCATTATTGTTTCCTCCTTGATTGATGATTTAATTGTAATACAAAATTATCAATTTTAGCAACAACATAATATTTATTATTATCATTAATTGTTTCTTGGACTAATTTAATTTCGATTTCAGATAAATAATTTGATTCATTATTTCTGAATTCTCTTAACAAAATAATTTGTTCAGATAATAAATCTTGGGAAATAGTAACACTAAATCCATAAGTGTTCTCATTATCGATATACATTTTAATGGTGTTATTGTAATAACCAAATAAACCACCTTTTGCGCCTTCGATATTATATGATTCTTCTTTTTTATTAGTTAAATTACCAACAAGAGAAAAATTCTCTTCGCCATCATAAGTTGATTTTGGCGTGTAAGTATATTCACTATTAATATTTTGATTATTATCTTTAATAGCTAATTCATAAATTGAAGAATCAGTTTGATTAATCATTGTCGAATATGATAAAACAAATTCATTTTTAATTAATGATTCAAAAGAATACATATAAGAATTCAAACGATATATATCTTTAATAATATTAAATGAAGATGCACCAATTAAATCAGTTGGAAGTGCTTTTGTTTCATCTAATGTTTGTGAAGCATTAGATAAAAGATTTATAGCGTAAGCAATTTGGTTATTTGAACCGACAATGCGGAGATTTTCCGTTTTTACTGTTGCTTCTGGAGCTTTATTAGCCGCTAAATGGAGCTTAGTTTGTTTAACGGTAATTGGAATGACAATCGCTATCGCTAATGTTGCGGCGATAATTGGTCCACAAATCGCATATATTCTTCGATATTGATACCATGGACGGCTTTGTTCTTTTTTACGGTCAAAATATAAAGTTTTAATTTTTTCTTTGTTATTTGGGATTTTAGAGTCGTCTAAAGAGTTAAGAATTTGATTTTTTATTCATTATTATCAAGCATCTTTATTACCTCCTAATCCGATTTCTAATTTCTTCCTTGCTTCTTGATATATCCAAGTTAATGTACCAAAGGGGATTTTTTTGTGGGCTTAGCGCTATTAAAAAGCCATAATAAATAGTATAATTAAAGAAAAGGAAGTGAATATATGCTTAATGATACAATTGTTGCCCTGTCAACGGCTCCATTTGAAAGTGCGTTAGGAGTTATAAGAATAAGTGGTCCTAAAGCGTTTAAAGTATTAGAAAGTATATTTAATAAATCGATTCCGACAGTTCAGAAAAGGCAGATACTATTCGGTAAAATCATAGATAAGTCGGCGAATAAAGAAATTGATGAGGTTCTAGTATCTGTTTTTGTGGGTCCACATTCATTTACGGGTGAAGATGTTGTTGAGATTTCTTGCCACGGCGGCTTAATAGTAATTAATAATATATTGCAACTCTGCTACGCCAATGGTGCTAGGCAAGCTCAAAGAGGAGAATTCAGTCAAAAAGCTTTTTATAATGGCAAGATAGATTTAATTCAAGCCGAGTCAATCAATGATATTATTACGGCAAAGAGCAATTTGGCAGCGGAAGTGGCGATGTCAGGATTAAAAGGAAATGTTTCTGATAAGATTAGAAAGATTGAAGAGAAACTCTTGGAAATCCTTAGCCATATTGAAGTTAATATTGATTATCCCGAGTATGAAGACATTGAAGAGCTAACGAATAAACTTCTTTATCCGCTCATTAGTAACTTAAGTGATTATACACATAACATTCTACAGGAAGCGCAAACAGGAAAACTGATAAAAGAAGGCATCAAGGTTGCTATTATCGGAAAGCCCAACGCTGGAAAGAGCAGTTTGTTAAACGCCTTACTGGATGAAGACAAAGCGATAGTCACTGATGTTGCCGGAACAACTAGAGATGTTGTTGAAGGCCGTATTATAATAGAAGGTTTACCTTTTGAATTGCTTGATACCGCCGGAATTAGAGAGCCAAAAGATAAGATTGAGAAATTGGGTGTTGAAAAATCAAAAGCCGCCATTGAAAACGCCAATATAGTATTGTTAGTTGTTGATGGAAGTGAAAGCAAACAACAAATAGCGGAAACAATCAACGAGTTTCACACTAGCAAGCCGGAAATAATAGTAATAAATAAGAATGATATAAGTCATCCTAATATTGAAGATGCAATAAGCGTTTCCGCAGTTAGTAAAAATGTTGAAATTCTAAAACACGCAATTGTCGAAAAAGTCGGCTTAAATCTAAAAGAATACGATGATTATTCCTTACTCTCAAACGCTAGACAAATTGGATTGATGCAGAAGACCCATAATGCTCTATTTAGTGCGAAAGAGGCTTGTGAAAAAGGAATACCAATAGATTTAATCTACATAGATATGAAGTTGGCATTAGATGCAACCATGGAATTGCTAGGAAAGAAAAGTAAAAAGAATCTTGATGAAGAAGTCTTTTCGCGTTTCTGCATAGGGAAATAATATGATATTTGATACACATTGTCATCTTAATGATCCCAATCTCTATTCAAAAAGAAAGGAGCTTGTTCAAAAAGCTCTTCTTTTGGGTGTAAATAAGATGTTGGTAGTGGGATATGATCTCAATTCATCAAAGCTTGCTGTTGAAATTGCCAAAGAATACTCTGGTATTATTTATGCGGCGGTGGGAATTCACCCTAGCGAAACAATTCACTGCGGCGAGAATGATTTAAAAGAGATAGAAGAACTAATTAATGAGAGTGTAGTTGTTGCGGTTGGTGAAATTGGTTTAGACTACTATTGGAAAGAAGCACCCAAAGAAATACAAAAAGAATATTTTGTTAAACAAATTAAATTGGCTTATAAATATAATAAACCTTTTTGCGTGCATATGCGCGACGCTACCAGCGATACACTAGAAATTCTAAAAGAGAATAAGCAATTCATTCGTAAAGGAATAATGCACTGTTATTCAGGAAGCAGCGAAGTAGTAAATGATTTTCTTAATTTAGGAATGTATCTTTCCTTTGGCGGTCCAGTAACCTTCAAAAATGCAAGGGTGCCGAAAGAAGCGATTAAACAAGTTCCTTTGAATAAATTTTTAATAGAAACAGATAGCCCATATTTAACGCCGCATCCGTTTAGAGGGCAAGAAAACGAGCCGGCATATGTAACTGTTGTTGCAAAAAGTATCGCCGATCAATTATCAACGTCTTACGATGATATTTGTCAATTAACATATCAAAATGCGCTCGAGGTTTTCGCTTTATGCAAAGAATAAGAGAGATTATTATCGTCGAGGGGCAGCATGATATTAATCGACTAAAACTATATTTGGATGCTGAATTTATCAAGACCGATGGTTCTTCTTTGCCGAAAGAAACTAAGCAGAGAATTGAAAACTTGGCAAAGCAAGGAAAAGACTTTATTATTTTAACAGATCCTGATTATCCCGGAGAAAAGATACGCAATGAATTATTAAAGATTATTCCTAATGCTAAGCAAGCCTTTGTTAGAAAAGAAATGGCTAGAACCAGTAAAAAAGTTGGAGTCGAGCACGCTGAAAAAGAAGAGATTGAAAGAGCACTAAGTCAACTTATTTCTTTTGAAGACTATAGTGAGAAATTTACGCTCCAAGATTTATATGGCTGGGGATTAGCTGGACAAGCAGATAGTGAGCAGAGAAGAGACGTGGTGTGTCGCTTTTATAGTTTAGGGAAAGCGAATGCCAAAACTTTTTTGAAGAGATTAAACGCTTTAAATTATACGGAGAAAGATTTGAGGAAAAGTATCGATGAACTATTGCACAGATAGAATAGCTACAGTTAAAAAAACTACCGAAATTATACATAACTTTTCGATTTCGGCGAAAAAGAATTTTGGGCAGAATTTTATGATTGCTCCACAAGTGCCAGATATTATTTCTCAGAACAATTCAATAACAAAAAATACGCTTATTATTGAGATAGGACCGGGGGTAGGAGCCTTAACCCAGTTCTTGCTAGAAAGAGCAAAAAAAGTGATTTGTTACGAAATAGATGAAGATCTGATACCGGTTTTAGCGGAGACATTAAGTGCATATCCAAATTTAGAAGTTATTAATAAAGATTTTTTAAAAGTGGACTTAGCAGAGATAGATTTAAAAGAATACTCTAACTTAGTTGTTGTATCCAATTTACCTTACTATATAACCAGCGAATTATTGATAAAACTTTTGACTGACGGAAGAAAATACACAATTATTGCCATGATGCAGAAGGAAGTAGCACAGCGCATTTTAAAAGGTGTGGGCAGTGATGAAAATGAATTAACGGTCTATGCCAAATACTTCTCTGTAGTATCAAAAGTAGTCGAAGTTAGCAAAAACGATTTCTTTCCAAGGCCGAATGTTAATTCGACAGTTCTTTGCTTTGAAAAGAAGGACGTTAATGATGGCGAGGACTTCATAAGAGGGATAAAAGTATTATTTGCACAAAGAAGAAAGACAATCGCCAATAATCTAAAAGACTATCTAAGCGAGGAAGAAAAGCAGAATGTATTTAAACAATGTAATCTTTCTTCGCTTGCACGTATTGACGAATTAAATTGGGCCGAATTGATTAATTTGGTTGGTTGCCTAAAAGATAAACTGAAGGGTTAAAAACCACAACTGTATGTGCTAGAATAAGAGCGTTGAAAATGGAGACAGAAACATGATTGTAAAGAGTAATGCCAAGATTAATCTAGGTCTTAAAATTCGCAAAAAGTTAGTCACTAACATGCATGAAATAGAAACAGTCATGTTACCAGTTTCACTATATGACGATATCGAAATAGAATTAAATGATACCGGCATCATTACAATTGATTGTGATAATAAAGATGTTCCAACCGATTCTACGAACATCTGCTATAAGTGTATTGAAGAAATAAAGAAGCTTCACCCTTTTACTAATGGTGTACAAATAAAACTGATTAAAAACATTCCCTCCCAATCGGGACTCGGTGGTGGCAGTGGTGATGGTGCGACTGTAATTAAAGCGATAAATCAATTATTATCTTTGAATATGAGTGATGAAGAAATGGTTAAAATTGCTAGAAACGTTGGCAGTGATATTCCTTTCTTTATTTTTAATCAACCTGCATTAATTAAAAAAACCGGTGAATCAATCGAGCTAATAAAGACTGACATTCGTCCCTTTCTATTGCTGGTTAAAACAAGCGACCGTCTTCCAACCGCTGAGGTGTATAACAATTTTGATATAATGTGTAAACCAAGCACGAAAAAAAGCTTAGTTGCTCAAAAATTAATAGAGAATGATTATTTGGGATTAATTGAAAGTATCGAGAACGATTTGGAGAAACCCGCTATTTTCACTTGTCCAAAGATTGATAAAGCCATGAAAGATCTTATGGATTTAGGGTGTGACTATGTCGGAATGACCGGCAGTGGAAGCTGCATATACGGGATGTCGCTTTCGGAAGATACGATTTATTACGCCGAACGCAAGCTTAGGAAAATTTATCCATTTGTACAAATAGTACAAATCTTATAGAAAAGGCTGGTCAAAAGAGGACAAGGGCTTTACAATGTAGATAACGACAAATTTCGAGGAGGCAACGAAATGTTAGAAAGAACTTTGATTTTTTCCTTAACTTCAAATGTAGAAGTTACAAAGGAAGTCTGTGATGCTTTGAAGGTTGATGTCGGTAATTGCGAGGTCAAGCACTTTGCCGATGGCGAAATAATTGTGGAAACACTTCAAACGGTTAGAGGAAAGAATGTTTATGTTATTCAATCTACCTGTCGCCCAGTGACCAGTAGCTTAATGGAACTGTTAATTTTTATCGATGCCTTAAGAAGAGCATCGGCTAGAGAAATTACGGCCATTATCCCTTACTATGGTTACGCAAGACAAGACCGGCAAGCGAAAGCTAGAGAGCCAATCACCGCTAGATTAGTAGCCGACTTATTACACACATCGGGAGTAGATAGAGTTATTACTTTAGATCTCCACGCTCCACAAATCCAAGGATTCTTTAGTTGCCCAGTGGACAACATCTCAGCCGTTGGAATGATTGGGAAATATTTCCGCCACAAATTAAAAGGACAAGAAGTTGTTGTTGTATCTCCAGATCATGGTGGCGTTACAAGAGCAAGAAATCTTGCTGTCTATTTAAACAGCACAATTGCTATCTTTGATAAACGTCGGCCAAAGCCAAACGTCGCCGAGATTGTCAACATAATTGGTGATGTAAGTGGAAAAGTTGCGGTAATTATTGATGATATTATCGATACTGGTGGTACCATTATTGCAGCTGCTAATGAATTGGTTAAACGCGGGGCAACCAAAGTATATGCTGCCTGTACGCACCCTGTTTTCTCTAATGAAGCATTAAATAAATTAGAGGCGGCACCAATTGATGAAATTGTTGTCACTAATACCATTCCTCTAGTTAGGGAAAGCAGCAAGGTTAAAGTATTATCAATTGGACCAATGCTAGCAAAGACAATTCAATACATTGAGTGCGGTGAATCTATCACCTCAGTTTACGACTTATATAAAGATTAATGAAGAACACAAATCAATCGCCCGCTAAACCCAATAAATTTTTGATGGCAATAGGCTATTGCCTACTTTGGCCATATTTAAAATTGCGTTATAAAATTCATGTTATTGGTAAAGAAGAATTTAAGAAAATTAAACCACCATACATAATCATATCAAATCACGGGGCCGCAATCGATCCACTTTTTTTGGCGGGTGCGGTTTATCCCAGACTGATTAATTTTGTGGGAGGTTATGCGTATTTTCAAAACAAGAAACTAAAATGGTTTCTAAATGAAATAGGCGCAATTCCGAAATTTCAATATCAAACCGATTTGGTCGCAATGCGCAAAATGACCCAAGTAACTAAAGAGGGCATCCTTGGTTTGTTTCCGGCTGGAAGAATGCCTAGTTGTGGAACGGGTTTTCCGATTCCCGACTCGTTAGCAAAGCTTATAAAAATTTGCAAAGTTCCTATTGTAGAAGCCAGAATCAATGGAAGTTATATGAGTAAGCCAAAATGGGCATCTTCGATTAGAAGAGGAAAAGTAGAAATAAAATTAACTGAATTGTTTAGCGCAAATCAAGTAAGTGAATTATCCGTAGAGGATATGACAAATATTATCAATAAACATTTGGCGTTCAATGATTATGAATGGCAAAGAGATAAGATGATAGCATACAGAGGGAAGAAACTTGCTGAGAATCTAGAAACAACCTTATATCGCTGCCCACAATGTGGAGTAGAATTTGAAATGATTTCTAATGGTAATGAACTAAAATGTCAAAAGTGTGGCTTTTCAGTAAAAGTTAATAACACTGGCTATTTTGCAGATAATGAATATTTTGAGCACCCTCAGCAATGGTATGAATGGCAAAGGGAAAGCGTAGATGATTATATCAAAAACAAAGATTTTGAATTTGTTGATCAAGCAACGCTTAAGGGAATTAAAGATGGTTCTATTCAGGAGATAGGCAAAGGAACAATAAAATTAAACTATCAAGGGTTTGTATATGATGGAACTCTTGATAATATTGAACAGCATTTTGAAGTTAGTATTGATAATCTTTTTTCACTGCCATATAAAGCAGGATACAATTTTGAAATTGCAATTGATAGTCGTGTCATCCAGTTTTGGTTGAAAAATGGCGTTCAAGCAGTTAAATGGTCATTGCTGGTTGAACAGATATACAAATCAAAGCAATAGGAAAATAAAATGGTCCAAATTCAATTGGACCATTTTTTGCATATCGATAAAATTGTTTTTATTGCTGTCTTTTAGGCTGAAATTTCCAACGCGAAAATCTTCTTGAGTATGATTATAATACATATTAATTTTTTTCTAGCACAGGAAACAGTTTGCGCAAAACTTTTTTGTTTTTAATGAATATCAAAGATTATTTATTTTTAGGGCAATAATCTGCACATCTAGTATTACAAGATACGGAGATTGTTGGAACAATAGTGATTTCTTTTGCTTCACAGACAAAGTTGCAATTGTGGTTACAATCGCCCGCTTTACACTCAACGTTAGTATTGTTATCTTTTTTGAAAGATTGAATGAGTTCGGCGGCAAACTCGCTAGTATATACTTTGCTTCCTTCCGCATAATCTTTACATTCTATTTTGGATTCACGACTAACGAACCAGTCACCAACATCGATTTTGTCTTTCGCACAATAATTCGATATATTGTGACGACATTCGTTAACACTACATAGTAATTTTGGCATAATATCCCTCCATTCTATTGTTAGTATTAGCATGATTAAATAAATTATGAGGGGAATAATGGTGAGAACAGTCAATTACTTTTTTTGAACACGAGTTGCACGATTTGCGCAAATAGAATATACTTATATTGCCATTGCAATATTCCACTACGAACCTGGTCAGGACCGGAAGGTAGCAGCCATAAGTAAAATGGGTATGTGCAGTGGCGCTTTTTTGAAAGTTGGTGAAGCAATGAACTCCGAACTCTATATGAGACAGGCAATTAATGAGGCAAAGAAGGCCATCAAGTATGATGAAGTCCCAATTGGCTGCGTAATTGTCAAAGATGGAGAAATTATTGCTCGTGGATATAATAAGAAAGAGAAGAGACAAGATGTTACGGGGCATGCGGAAATAGTTGCTATAAAAAAAGCCGCCAAAGCATTGGGAACATGGAGATTAAATGATTGTGATTTATACGTTACTTTAGAACCGTGCATAATGTGTTGCGGAGCGATAATTCAATCACGAATCCACAAAGTTTACTATGGGGCGATTGACAGCAAAGCCGGTGGTGTTGTCTCTTTGATAGAAGGATTCAATATCCAAGGGTTGAATCACGCTGTCCTAAGTGAAGGATCTATTTTAGAAGATGAATGTAGTAATCTTTTAAAAGATTACTTCCAAGCAAAAAGAAACCATAAAAAATAATGAAAAGAGTCGGTAGATATTATATAATAAGTTAGTAAGTAGGTGGCAATCATGGCATATAGAGCATTGTATCGTTTATATCGTCCTCAAACTTTAGATGAAGTGGTGGGACAAAAGTTTATCATTAAAACCATAAAGAACGCCATTAATGGTGGTCGTCTTGCGCATGCCTATTTATTTACTGGGCCTAGAGGAACAGGAAAGACCACTTTCGCCAGATTACTTGCTAAAGGAGTTAACTGTACCGGAGAGGGAATTAAACCTTGTGGTGAGTGTGAAAGCTGCAAATCAATTGCGGCCGGAACGCATCCAGATGTTATCGAAATTGATGCCGCCAGCAATAACAGTGTTGATGAAGTTAGAGATTTAATTGATAAAGTAAAATATGCGCCTATTGAAGGCAAATATAAAGTATATATAATTGATGAAGTTCACATGATGACCCCTAGTGCATTTAATGCTTTATTGAAAACATTAGAAGAGCCACCAGCTAACGTAATCTTTATCTTGGCGACAACTGAAGTTAATAAGGTGTTACCCACCATCATTTCTCGCTGTCAAAGATTTGACTTTGGCCGAATCGCTGCTAGTGAAATTGAAAAGATTATTGAAAGAGCCTTAAAAGCCGAAAAGATAAATTATGAACCTAGTGTTGTTCCTCTAGTCGCTTCATTGGCGGATGGTGGGGTTAGAGATGCCTTGGGTATTCTCGATCAAACTATCGCTTATGCGGGAGACGACTTAAAAGAAGCTGATGTTAGAGATATTTATGGTGTAGTATCAGTGGAAAACACAATTGATTTCATAAAACTATTCTATAACTCACAGGTAGACCAAGTCTTACAATCTATTGATGATTTTGATTGTAAAGGTGTCGACTTGGTAAGGTTTACTAACACAATTATTGATGTATTAAAAGAACTTATTGTTTTTAATAAAACACGTTCAATGAAAACCTTGAAATATTTAAATGAAACCCAAGTTATGGAATTAAGCATGATGATTGATTCGGATTTAGCGTTTGGTTACATTGATACATTAATGGAAGCAAGCGGAACTTATCGGAGAGTGAATGCACCTAAGTCGTATTTTGAACTAGCGTGTTTGAAACTATGTAATGTTGAAAAGCAAGCAGATAAACCCTTAGTTCAACCGGTCAAACAAGCAGAAGAAAAAGTGATTATAGAAAAACCTGTCGAAGTGAAAGCAACGATAGAAAAACCAATCGAAGTGAAGGCGGAGCCCGTTTTCGAAATGGCCGCGCCAAAAGCAGAGCCAATCATCGAGATTAAAAAAGAAGTTGAACCAGAACCAACTCCAGTTATTAGTCCGCTACCCATGGTTGAAGAGAAAAAAGAGCCAGCAAAGCCAATTAAGAAAATTGAGAATGTCATTATCAAAGAAAAAGATATTATCAATTATATGGTCCAAGCTAATAAAGAAGATCGTTTCGCGGCCAATGAGAGATGGGGATTAATCAGAAGATATTTACAAAAACCAAATTACAAGAAAGCCGCTTCATTACTATTAGATAGTAGTATTATCGCTTGTGGTTCTAAGGGCATAATCATTCTGTTTGATTTTAAAGCTAGATCAGAAGCCATTAATTCAAAGGAAAACTATTTTGCAGTCAAGGATTTCCTAAAAGAGTTATTGGGTGGAGATTATTGCTTTATCGGTGTTTGTGATAACGATTATAAGACTTACAAATTGCATTATATCAATCAAATGAAGAGTAACACTTTACCAGACCCATTTGAAATTGTTGATTTATATGATAGAGAAGAGATTATTAAAGAAGAAGAAAGCAAGCCGGAAGTGGATAGTGCTTATGAATTGGGCAAATCAATCTTTGGGGACTTGCTAAAAACCAAGGAGTAAGTATGAAGTATCCACAGTCATTTGAAGAATTAATTGAATCTTTGAAGAAACTACCAGGAATTGGCTTAAAGTCAGCCGAGAGAGTGGCCTATCAGATTCTTGAAATGGATGAAGAAGAGGTTACAACGTTCGCGGAAGCTCTTTTGAATGTCAAAAAGTCAATACATCGTTGTGAGATCTGCGGTCAAATAACCGAAGATCAATTATGTGATGTTTGTAATGATGATAGTAGAGATAAAAGTGTCGTCTGTGTTGTTCAAAATCCCAAAGATGCTTTCGCAATTGAAAAAGCTAAAGAATATCGAGGATTATATCATATTCTCTATGGTTGCATATCCGCAATCAATGGAATTGGTCCTAATGAACTTAATCTTCAATCTTTGATTAAAAGAGTTGATGATAAAACGATTAAAGAAGTGATTATAGCTACCAATCCAACGGTTGAAGGCGAAACCACGGCTCTATATATCGCGAAATTATTAGAAGGCAAGGATGTTTTAGTTAGTAGAATAGCCTATGGTGTTCCTTTGGGAGCCAATCTAGATTACACCGATGAATACACCTTATTAAAAGCTTTAGAAGGCAGAAGAAAAATATAAACCCTCACAATTATGCGAGGGCTTTTCTTTTATTTCATTTTAATGCTTAACGGATTCAATTGTCTTTGTAGTTCAACAAACAATTTGTCCAACGTTTCCTTTGGCGTACTGTGAATGAAGTCGGCGGACAATTCCAAAGCGTTTATCTTTCCGTATTCAATCATTTTAGCTTCAACGTGGGCGATTGTAACGTTCTGCTCATCACAGATTTCAATAAGTCTCTTTAACATTGGCTCTTTTCCATCAATTACTACTACCATTTTATGACTACGGTTACCCAACTTTCTTTCGAATATTCTTAAGAAAACAAGAAGAACGATAGAAACGATAGTGGCGATAGCGGCTGCAAAATACATACCATTACCAATTGCTAAGCCAACAATTGCTGCAATCCAAAGAGTAGCAGCGGTGGTAATGCCTTTGATATCTCCGCCTTCGCGGATTATGGCGCCAGCACCTAAGAAACCGATACCACTAATAACTTGAGCAGCAAGTCGGGCTGGATCGGACTTTTCACCAAAACCATACATTGATATTAACATAACTAGGGAAGCGCCAAGACATACTAATATATGGGTTCTTAGACCAGCGGGGCGACCATGAATTTCGCGTTCAAAACCGAAAGCAGCGCCAAGAATTACTGCGCCAACTAAACGGATTATTACTTCCCACCAAGATAGACCAAGTATCATTAAAATTCCTCCTTAATTATGATTTCTAATCCAGATGATAATGTCACTAATGACTTCATCACGATTAATTTCATTTAACATTTCGTGTCTGCCCTCTTTATAGAGTTTTAGATCGACAGATTTAATCTTCTTATCTAGATACATATGTTTAAGTTCGGCTGCGCCTTTTTGTCCGCCCACGGGATCATTTTGACCCGACATAATGTAGATTGGGAGTGACTCGGGTATTTTATCAACATGATTGTTTAACTTGCTTAAGCCAGTTAAGAAAGCTTTGAAAAAACCGGTTGTACATACATATCCGCATAAAGGATCGGCGATATATTTATCCACTTGTTGGGTGTCTCTTGATAACCAATCAAATCCAGTTCTATTTGGTTTGAAGGGTTTATTGTAGGCTCCAAAAGATAAATTATCTAAGAACTTATTTGGCTGATGATTATCGCCAAAAGCAAAGAAGAAGTGAGCGATGAAATTGCCCATTTTATGTAATCCTCCCACCTTGGTACTACCAGAGAGAATGACACTATTTAAACTATCGCCATATTGTTTGATATATTCCTGGCTAATAAAGGAGCCCATAGAATGACCAAAGAGAATTATTGGCTTGTTGGGATAGGTGCTCTTAGCTAAATCAACGAGTGTCTTGAGATTATCAACGCAGTTTTGGAATCCACCTTTTGGCCAATATCCTTTCTCGCCGCGCTCAATGGCATCACCATGACCAATTTGATCAATAGCAAAAACGGCCATCTCAGCTTTATTTAATTTATTGGCAAAGTAATCATAGCGCTGAGCGTGTTCAGCCATACCATGCGAAATAACAACAACATATTTAGGATTATCAATAAGCCACTGAAGACCAGATATCGTATCTTTATTGAATTTTTCCATTATTATTCACCACTTTCATTGGTATATAATATTCTATCATATTTTCAATAAGTATGAAAATAACAAAATAGCAAATAATATTATCGGGTGGTTTTTGTGAAAGAGACTGGTGTAATCAGAAGATTAGATGAACTTGGAAGAATCGTAATTCCAAAGGAAATAAGAAAGAATTTGCGAATCAATGAAGGCGACATGATTGAAATCTATGTTGAAGCTTTAAATACTATCGCTTTACGAAAACATTCTCCTTTTAAAATTAATGAAGAAGATGGTTTTAATATTTCTAAAACGCTCTATGAGAAGTATAAAAATACAATAATAATAACAAATAAAGAACAAGTGATAGGAGGATATGGTGAAGACTATAGTAATTATGTCGATCGATTCTTATCAGATAAGTACCAAAAAACAATGAATGAAGCCTTACCTTATTATGGACCGTTATCAGAGATTGTTACTAGACAGACTAATCAATATGTAATAATGATTCAACCACTAAAAAATAAAGAAGAGTATTTTGGGTCGATAGCGATGATTGAAGATAAAAGCAAGATAGATAGTGGTTGTGAGCAAATGATGGAGTTTACGGCGAGTTTTTTTGCAAAGAAGCTAGAATCGTGATATTATTTAGCCGGTGATTTAAATGAGATTAGATAAATTTTTAAAAGTATCAAGAATAATCAAAAGAAGAACGCTTGCCAAAGAGCTGGTTGAATTAGGAAGAGTAGAGCTTGATGGCCGCGTTGCAAAGCCGGCAAGTGAAGTAAATGTTGGTGATACCTTAAGATTAAAATTAAGAGATCGTGTCCTCACGGTAAGAATTAACGCTGTCAAGGAATTTGTCAGAAGCGAGGAATCAGACTCCTTATATGAAGTAATTAATGAAGAATTTTTTAAGAGCGAATAATTAGTTCGCTTTTTTCATAGGTTGTAGCAAGGAGGCCACAACTTATGGAGACAAATTATACAGTTACGCAACATCATTCATTAGAAATGAACGATCGCAAAGATCTAACACTAACTGGAGTTAGGAGCATTGAAAGTTTTGATAGCGAAGAGTTTTTAGTTGAAACGGCTTTGGGTTTTTTGCTGGTTAAAGGAAAAAATCTAAGTTTAGGAAAGATGGATACAGAAAAAGGTGAACTACTAATTAGAGGAATTATTGAGTCGATTACATATGTATCTGGTGGCAGTAAAACCCAAAAGAGTAAGATGATGAAGAAGCTGTTTAAATGATTTCTTTAGAAAATCAGATACAGATAATTGCTATATCGATTCTTTACGGAATCTTTTTTATGTTCATCTGGAGTATTTTTAATCGCCTGTTCTTTAAACACAAAAAAAGTGTTGTACGTTTAGCTGCCGAAATTGTTTTTATGGGTTGCGGTGCCGTTATTTACTTCTATTTAATTCTAGTAATTAATGGTGGAGTGATGACAGTATATATGCCTGTGTTTCTGCTGATTGGTGTCTGCTTATATCAATTTATGTATGCGCCACTATTTTTAAAAGAGATTGAAAAAACTGCCGTAAAAATAGATACAAAACTGATTGGGCCGATAAAAGCAAAACTAAAAAAAATATCTATCAAGCCAAAGAAAAAGAAAGCAGCAAAGTTTGAAGGATTAGATTGGACAGGATTTGATTCAAAAGAAGACAAGAAGAAATAGAAGTCGAGTCTGCGTTAGCTGGCTCGACTTTTGCTTTGAAACATAAATGAGATTTTCGAGCCATAAATATATGTCATAATAATGACTGCAAAGATAAAAAAGTCCCATAATTACAAATAAATCTTTACTTTTTAATACTTATTGTATTATAATATCTAAGCACTAAGTGAAGAAGTGCATACTCTTCGTCGTTTTGAAAAATAAGCGACCAACAGTCCATGAGGAGGTGTAAATATGCAAAAGTATGAAACAATGGTTATTCTTAGCAATAATTTGGAAGAAGAAGCTCGTAAAGCTTTACTAGAGTCATTATTAGATATTCTAAAATCTAATGGCGCTACTGTTTCCAATGTTAATGAATGGGGTACCCGCGAGTTTGCTTATGAAATTGATAAGGAAACTAGAGGATACTATGTTGTTGTTGATTTCGAAACCGACAATAGTTCAGTTAATGCTGAATTTGTTCGTTTGTGCGAAATTAACCCCAATGTCATTCGTCAAATCGTAATAGCGAAACCATAATAGGAGGGTTAATCAATGAACCGAGTAGTTTTAGTAGGTCGCTTAGCTCGTGACCCATTTGAATTAAGACGCTCAGCTTCTGGAACTGCTGCTATCTCCTTCACAATAGCAGTCGATAACAGATCAAAGCAAGAAGATCGCAATGCTGATTTTATTTCTTGCGTAGCTTTTAATAAAGCTGCTGAAATTGTTGAACAGTACTTCAGAAAAGGAATGCTTGTCGGAGTTGACGGAAGACTCCAAACCCGCAACTATGAAGATAAAGACGGAAGAAAAGTATTCATTACTGAAGTGGTGTGTGATAATGTTCAGATTCTTGAAAGCAAAGGTGCTAGAGAGAATAGAGGAACAGAAGAAAACACCTATAGAGAGCCAGTTAAAGAAGTCCCACCAATGAAGACTTCCAATCGGGGCATCGATATAGATGATGATGAATTACCATTTTAAAGGAGGAAAATTTTATGGCATTTAAGAAACAACGGACCCGCAAAAAAGTTTGTTATTTTACAAAAAATAAAATTACTTATATTGACTACAAGGATGTAGAATTACTAAAGAGATTTGTCTCTGCAAACGGTAAGATTACACCAAGAAGAGTCACAGGTACCAGCGCAAAATATCAAAGAATGTTGGCTATCGCTATCAAGCGTGCTCGCCAAATGGCACTGTTACCATACGTCGTTGACTAATTAGAATCAATAAGCAAATTATTAAAAGACCCATTAATTGATAAATGGGTCTTTTTTGTGTTTAATTATTTATGTTATGGTTGCTGCGCTTTTTTTGCTCTTCGGGAGCGAACGGCTGAACGAATAGCGGCATAAATTGATATCACTAAGCCAATAATGATATAGATATAATAGGTAAAGAAACGCCAGCTTAATGTAACCCAAAACAGAACATTGGTTGCGATTTCTGAAAAAACCAAGGAAAATGTTGCCTCATGAAAGCCACTATTTCCTGGTGTTGGAAAGATGACAACCGCATACATAGCATACATATTTAAAGTAATAACAGTAAACCAAAGGTTGACTGAAGGGGCTTGATTGGCGATAGCAACAACTAAGAAATAGGGGAATGATAGCGTAATAATCGGTTCAATAAGGCATAGAAGAACCACAACCACAAAATGTAAAGGGGCTTTAGACATTAATTTGAAACTGCTAACAAAATCTTCGGCCGCCCGGTGTGCTTTATCAATTTGTTTTTGCTTATTTTTAACAATTTTTAACTTATGACCGATATCAACTACTTTGCATAAAAGCTTATCAGCAAAATTTGGTACAAGGCAGAAGAGGAGAATAAAGGATGGGGGAATAGAGTTGGCCGCAAAACCGACCCAAGCACCAATCTTTATCGATATTTCAATGGCACCCATTCCTTGCATGACAGCACTATCGGAAACCATTAGGACTAGAGCTACTGCCAACCAGCAAAACATTTGAATAAAGTACTTAATTAAGACAATTGCACTGGCTTGGCCAGCGGTAAAGCCTCTCTTGGATAAATAAGCTATTTGAAATGGTTGACCGCCAACAGCAAACGGTGTGATATTGTCGTAATATCTTCCCACAAAAGTTAATTTTGCAGAAGCTCTAAGTTTGAATTTCTTTGTTGTGGCGTGGGTAATAATTACAAATTTTAGTATGTCGGTAGTCATCATTAGAATTAAAACGATGATAGCTAAACCGAAAAAGCGGTAATTCATGTTACCAATGATTTCTTTTAAAGTGGCGCTATCTCCTTGAGCGAAGGATTGAGCGAGTTGAAACATTACGATAATGCCTAAACCACATAAAATTATTAGTAAAATCATCCAAAGAGCACTTTTTTTAGTTTTCTTTGGGGGCTCTACGTTATTTGTTAATATCTCTTCTTGCTTTTGTTCAGAGATTACTTCTTGCTTTTCTTGTTCGTTTTCCATTAATATCTATTGTATCTCCTGATATCTTATTAATTGTACTTGTTTCTACGCCTTATGGCAAGATAGATGGATAAAGAAGATTTTCCCACACTTTGTTTAATTTGTAGTAGAATGAATAGGGAGAAGGAAAGGGTTGAAAAAATGAAAGTTCTCGAAGCATGCGATGTTTACTTGCCCGATGTTGATGGTGTGATTCATTGTATTCACAACTGTTCGTTAAATATGAGTAAAAATGCGGATGTTACATTAATAGCACCGAAGAACAGAAAGACTTATGTCGATAATCAGCCTTATTCAGTTATTCGCTGTAAGAGCTTGCGTGTTCCGGTTATGAATGTCCATTATGGTTTTCCTTTGAGCGACAAAAAATTTGATTCCAAAGTAATGAGCAAGGACTATGATATTGTCCACGTTCATTCTCCATTTAATTTTTCTAAATATAGTTTAAGCGTTGCGAAGCGCAAAAATATACCAGTAGTTGCGACTTTCCATTCGGATATGCGAAGAATATATCAGAGTGTTTTTCACTTTAAGCCTCTAACTAATTTCTTGGTTAAGCGACTAGGAAAGATTTATAACCAATTTGATGAGGTTTTCTGCTGCTCACCATTAGTAGAGGAGCAGCTAAGATCTTATGGATATAGTGGAAAAGTAACTTATCTTCCTTTTGGAACCGATTTTATTCCTTGCGATAATACAAGTGAGTTGGCGAATAAAGCCAATGAGAAGTTAGATATAGATCCCAAGGAAATAGTCTTTATCTATGTTGGTCGGATTATGAAATTAAAAAGGATTGATTTTATTTTAGATTCTTTAAAAATTGTCAAAGAAAAGGGTATGAAGTTTAAATTCTATGTTGTGGGTAAAGGACCTGAAGCCAAAAAATTACAAAGATATGCTAAAAAATTAGGACTAGACGATTATGTACGCTTTTGTGGTTTCCTAGGAAGAGATGATTTCCCACTAATTAATGCTAGAGCGGATTTACTTCTTTTCCCATCGCTCTATGATAATTTTGGTTTAGTTAAAGTTGAGTCGGCCGCTTATCATACCGCTGGTATTTATATTAAGGATTCCTGTGCGGGTTATGGTATAATAGATGGTGTCAACGGCTTTTTAGCAGATAACACTAAAGAAGCCTTTGCCAATAAGATTTGTGAAGCCATGGAAGATAAAGCAAAACTAGACAAGATCGGCGACAATGCGGCTAGAGATATTTATATCTCTTGGGCAGATTGCGCCGCGAAATTACAAAAAAGGTTACAAGAAATTGTAAAGGAGAAGAAAAATGGAAATTAGAAGTAGAGCACCACTAAGAGTTGGTTTAGCTGGCGGTGGAACTGATTTACTAACTTTCAGTCACTATTACGGGGGAGCAACCCTAAATGCGACAATAGGTCTATATGCCTATTGTTCCATCATGCCACGCGATGATAACATGATAAGAATATTGTCATATGACAATAAAAATGATTTATTAACACCTAGTGTACCGGAATTGCCAATTGAGAATGAAGTACTCATTCTCCATAAAGGGGTCTACAACAGGATAGTTAAAGAGTTTAACAATGGAAAACCATTGTCTTTTACGATGGTAACAGCTAACGATGCGCCCATCGGATCTGGCTTAGGTACCTCATCAACGATGATTGTTGCGATTATTGAAGCCTTCGATAAATGGCTGGGATTGGGGATAAAAAATTATCAAAAAGCTCAGTTGGCTTATGAGATTGAGCGCGTTGATCTTCACTATGCCGGCGGTAAGCAAGATCAGTACGCTGCTGTTTTTGGTGGCTTCAATTTGATGGAATATCGGATGGATGATAGTGTCATTGTCAACAAACTGAGCCTCGATAAGGATACTCTTAATGAGTTAGAGTGTTCTTTGCTCTTATATTATGGTGGACAAAGCCGGAAATCTGCGGATATTCAACTGCAGTTATCTAAGAATATTATTTCTCATCAACACGAGAATCTAGCCAAGAAAAATACGCAAGCAATAAATGCGATGCTTAAGTTGAAAACCCTTGCTTACGATATGAAAGATTGCATTCTTAAGAGTGACTACAAAGGCTTTACTAATTGTCTATCGATTGAATGGGAAAACAAGAAAAAAACCTCAAGCATTATTTCTAATGTTCAATTAGAAGAGACAATCGATTATGCTCGTCACAATGGCGCCGATGCGATTAAGGTGTCTGGAGCTGGTGGCGGTGGTTTCTTGTTGCTGCATTGTGCACCTGAGAATAGACAAAAATTAATGTATGCAATGCAGGAGCGCGGTGGTTTAATTCTACCGGTCAAGTTCTCGAAAAATGGAGTCGAGAGTTGGACAATCGATTAATTATATGAAAGCACTAATAATGGCCGGTGGTAAGGGAACTCGTTTATGGTCAATCAATAACGATATGATTCCCAAACCTTTAACCCAAATTGCGGGAAAGCCGATAATTGAATTGGGAATAGAACGCCTTAAAGAAAATGGCGTAGATGAAATATTCATCTCTATTAGTCACCTCGGTGACAAAATCAAGGACTATTTCGGCGATGGTCATAATTTTGGTGTGATAATCCATTATATTGAAGAGAAGACTCCACTAGGGTCTGGCGGAGCTCTTTATTATATGAAACCTTTTATCGATGATGATTTTATCGTTTGCTCGGGTGATGTTATTTTTGATATCAACATTGCTAAAATGATCAAGTATCATCAAGACAATCAATCAATGATAACCTTGTTTACTCATCCTAATTCCCATCCATTTGATAGTGATTTAATTATTTGCGATGAGACGGGTTTGGTAACTGGCTTTGATAGTAAAAACAATGTCAGAGATTATTACTATCAAAACAATGTTAATGCCGGTTTTTTCATTGTTAGTCCAAAAGCCTTGGATTACTTTGATGAACCAAAAATGGTTTCAATGGAACATGATTTTATTAATCATTTTGTTGTTGGCGAAGATAAAGTTTATGCCTATAAATCTAGCGAATATATTGCGGATGTTGGAACGGAAAAACGCTTTTTAAGTGTTGAGAAAGATATTAAGGCCGGTTTAGTGACCGCCAGAAATTCTAAGAACAAGCAGAAAGCAATTTTCTTTGATCGAGACGGGACACTCAATGTTTATAAAGGATTTATCAGCAATGCAAGTGATATAGAACTATTACCAGATGTTTCAAAGGCTCTCAATTTAGTTAACCGGAGTTCATATCTCGCTATTGTCATTACTAATCAACCGGTTATTGCTAGAGGAGAAGCCACGTTTTCTCAAGTGAACGAAATGTTTAACAAGATTGAGACTTTGCTCGGAAAAGATGGAGCTTATATTGATGGTTATTATTACTGCCCTCATCATCCGGATAGTGGATTTGAAGGCGAAGTGAAGGAATTGAAAATTGATTGTGATTGCCGTAAGCCAAAGATTGGATTGCTTCAAAAAGCAGTAAATGATTTTAATCTAGATTTAAGCAAATGTGTTATTATTGGAGATACCAATTTGGATATTAAGACAGGATTAAATGCAAAAATACCGCAGATCTTAGTGACATCTACGGCAACAGAAGAGAAACATTTAGAACCAACGTATCACGCAAGCAACATCATTGATGCAGTGACATATGTTCTAAATAAGGAAGCGAGGCAAGAAGAATGAAAAAGGAAACAATAAAGTGTTTGGATTCGTTTTATCAAAAAAAGGTAGATTTAAACTATCTAAAAGAAAGCATCGAAGCTGCAATTTCTTTGCTAGTTGATTGCGCCACTTCTAGCAAAACAATTCTTGTTTGTGGCAATGGAGGAAGTGCTGCTGATAGTCAACATATTGCGGGGGAATTGCTTAAATCATTTCGCCTCAAAAGACCGCTGGGCAGTTTTAGACAAGTATTAGAAAATAAATATGGAAAAGAAAGAGGAGATTATCTAGCAAGCAACCTTCAAGAAGGAATCAAATGCATCCCTTTAACTTCTTTTGACTCTTTTAATACAGCATTTGCCAATGATTGTAAGGAGAAAATGGCTTTTGCTCAACTTGTTTCTGTATTAGGTAGCAATAACGATATCTTAATTGCGATATCAACTAGTGGCAATTCCGAAAATGTTGTGGCAGCCGCTGAGGTTGCTAAAGCAAAAGGAATGAAGGTTATTGGACTTACCGGTTACAATGGGGGAAAGCTAAGAGAGTATTCTGATGTTCTATTGAATGCTCCAAGCGATATTGTCTACGAAATCCAAGAAAAGCACATAGAATTATATCATTTGCTTTGTTTGGCATTAGAAAATGAATTATTTGATAAATAACTAATAAGGAGCACAAGGTGCTCTTTTTTTGTGATATGTGAGCATTTGGCGACAAAAAAGAATAGTGTTTGAGATTGTAATAATAACATCTTATGTTATAATTCATTCTACGGATGACGAATATGTATTATGAGAGGAGGAAAAAACAATGAACAAAACAAAGCAACTTGTTCAGGGAGCTTTATTTGTGGCCATTTATGGTGTTTTCTTTCTTATCTCACGATTTCTAGGGGGAATGCTGGAAAGCTTCTGCTTCTTTCTGCTACCGTTACCAATTGCAATATTTACTTTTAACTATGGTTTTAAAAAAGCTTTTATTCCCTATATCGCTATCGGAATTCTTGGGATTCTTTGGAATCCAATTTCAACAATTTTTTATGTTTTAACCGCCAATGTATTAGGCGTTGTTTACGGCGAAATGATGCGGAGAGACAAATCGAAAGGTCTTCGCTTGGTGGCTTGTATTATTACCTCAATGATAGTAAACACCCTAACAATGTACATTTTCGCCGGCCTGTTTGATTACAGCATTCAAGATGAAATATCCTTGATTTTTGGCTACATTTTAAAACTGCTAGGTGCTGGAATTGATGATGCTATGCAGATGCAACGCTTAGTACTGACAGCCATTCCAGTTTTCATATTTTTTGTGGGCGCAGTGGAAGGATATTTGATTGATGTCTCGGGTTCATATATTTTTAAAAGGCTTAAATTGAGAGATTCCTTTACCGAACCATTACTCTTCTTACTTTTGCCAAGATGGGTCAGCTTTTTGTATATTCCAATTATTTTGCTTTATGTTTGTACTGCCTTTGTTTACTTAGGAACGACAGATATTTGGCTGATAATTTTTGGCTCAATCGGTTTTAATCTATTCTGGATTGCAACCTTGGTATTGGCTTTACAAGGAATTGTGTCTTCTCAGATCTTCTGTATTAGAAAAAACATAAGATATGTTTTTGTTTTTATCCTCTTTGCTGGTATAATCTTTGTGAGTATTTACTTCCTGCTTGCAATGGCAATTATCGGCTTTGGAGTAGTTATTAGTGATTATCACCGACATTTATTGTATAATAAATAGTTAGGACAAGGAGTGATGTAGATGTTTGACCTTATCAAACAAACAAAAAGATCAATGGTGCTAGTTCTTCTTATAGAAGCTATTGTCTGTGCAGCTTTTATCTTAGGCAACATTTTTTTGATTGATAAATTCGCTTTTTTGGGGAGCCAGGAAGCTTATCTTGGAGTCCTTGGTTTTATCTTTATTTTCCCGTGCTTCTTTATTGCCCATAGTATTCGGAAGACAGAAAAAGGAATCCGAAAAAATTATATTACAATCGCCAATACATTAGGCGCCGACATTTCTGAAGCCTATTCATTTGGTGAGATTGGCATAATCAGTTATAACGCTAGACAAGAAATTATTTGGACTTCTAATCTGTTTAGCGAAAGAGGAATTAAGTTACTTGGGCTAAATGTTGTGCAAAGATTTCCTGTATTAAGACCTTTTTTCAATAATTCTAGTGATAATGAAACGCCAAAAGAGATTAAGGTTGTTATCAACCAAAGAACTTATAGCGTTATTCACTTAATTGAATTAAGCGTATTAATTTTTAAGGATGTCTCTGAAGTTGATAGCTTGTATCTACTAAGACAAGAAGAGGCGCCGGTTATTGTCACCATCTTGTTAGATAATCTCGGTGATGTTACAACAATTGCTAATGATGAAGATTATGTTCAAATTGAAGCTTTGATTCGCAAATCAATTGCGGATTGGGCTAGAGAAAACAAAGTTCTTCTCAAGAAGATTAAAGATGATGTTTATTTTGGCTTTATGCAAGAAACATCCTATCAAAGCATCTGCAATGGGCAATTTAGATTGTTAAATGATGTCAGTAAATTAAGTTCTAAAAAAGAAATTACCTTCACCATCTCATTGGGGTTTGGTCGAGGAATTAATAACTTTGCTAAACTATCGGAACTATCGGCCGCCGCAATTGATGTGGCGCAGAGCCGTGGGGGAAATCAAGTAGTTATCAATAACTTTGGTGGACACATGGAGTTCTTCGGCGGTGGCGGAATGGAAGTAAAGGCCAGAAGAAATGCGGTCAGGAACCGTGTTCTCGCCCAATCTTTCTATGCTCATATTCAAACATATAAAACAGTATTAATCGTTCCTCACGTTGAGGCGGACTTTGATGCCATTGGGGCAGCGCTAGGTGTTTTGGCGGTCGCAAAATCGGCGGGCAAGCAAGCGTTGATGGTTTATGATGAAAAACAAATCGAAGTTAAAGCAAGATTGATGCTGAAAGACTTATTTAACCGCACTGAACTCGAAATGTTATCGGTATCACCCGCAAAAGCGGTTGAAATGGTTGGCGAAGATACGCTAGTTGTCGCGGTTGATGTTAATAGACCAAATCTAACAACCGCACCAAAACTATTAGAAAAAGCGCAGAACGTGGCGGTCATCGATCACCATAGAAGAGCGGAAGATGCAATTGATAATCCTATTTTCAATCACATTGATACCGTGGCTTCTTCGGCTTCGGAATTGGTTATGGAAATGATAACTAATGCACCAGTCAAGATTGTCATTAGTTCGAAAGTGGCCACCTATATGCTGGCCGGTATTCTGTTAGATACCAATGGATTCAAGGCTAGAACAACAACCGCAACTTTCCGGGCTGCTATGAATTTAAAGGATGCCGGAGCTGACAATACGGTTGCTGACAGTTATTTGAAAGATGAATATGAAGAGTTTGCTTTGAAAACAAAGATTATGTCTAACATCGAAAGCCCATATTTTGGAATTATGATTGCGATGGCACCGGCCAACCAAATTATCGACAGAACGATGCTAGCGAAAGTCGGACAAGAAATAGTTGGAGTCAAGGGTGTTAAAGCCGCCTTTGTTATCGGCTATATTTCCGATCGTGCCGTTGGAATTAGTGCTAGATCAGATGGAACAGTTAATGTTCAATTGATCATGGAGAAAATGGGCGGCGGTGGCCATCATAGTGGCGCAGCGGCACAGATTAGTAACTCTAAGCCCGAAGATGTTTGTGAATCTTTGAAAAAGATTCTTGAATTATATATTAACGATATTCAGTAATGGAGGTAGATTATGGAAGTTATTTTATTGCAGGATGTTAGTAAATTAGGAAAAAAAGGCCAAATTATCAAAGTTTCCGATGGCTATGCCAAGAATTTTCTTTTTCCCAGACGCTTAGCGATTGTTGCTACCCAAAAGGGAATTGAAATTAAAAATGAGCAAGATAAAGCAAAAAGAGAAGAATTTGAAGCTAATCGCAAAAAAGCTCAAGAGTTGAAGGCAACTCTTTCTGACTTAACAGTTGAAGTGTTCTCAACCGCTGGTAAAGAAGGCAAAATGTTTGGTTCTATTTCTGGTAAAGAGGTTTGTGAGGCTTTGAAAGCTCAATATGGCTATGAAGTTGATAGAAAGAAGATTGTTGGTGACAACCAAATTAAAGTATTTGGCGAATCACAAATTAAAGTTGAATTATTTAAAGATGTTATTGCAACCATCAATGTAGAAGTAAAAGCAAAGTAGTAGGAGGATAGCACTATGGCATTACAGTATCCATATAGTGAACAAGCCGAACGGGCAGTATTAGGCGCAATGCTGATGGACCACCAAGCAGTGGTTGTCTGCGTATCAACTCTTTATACTGTTGATTTTTATATCCCTAGTAATCAAAAGATTTTTGAAGCTATCAAAAATGTTTTTGATCGTTCAGTGGCGGTTGATATTACAACGGTAACCAATGAATTAGAGGATATGAAAGTGTTGGAAGAGATCGGTGGAGTTTCGACTTTATTAGAATTAACAGAAAGTGTTGTTCTTCCCAACGTTGACTATTACATAGATGTCTTGAAAGATAAAACCAATCTCCGTATTTTCGCCAAGTTCTTAGAAAGAACCGAAAGAGATTTTAATGAGAAAAGTTTAGGAGATATCAATGTTTATTTAAATGATATTGAAAAAGAAGTTCTTACTATTACTCGTAATAGAAGATTGGGTGAATTTAAGATTACCAAAGACATAGTCGCTGAGATTAATGAGAAGTTGACAAGCGGTAAAAAAGGCAGATTTACCGGATTTGATACTGGTTATAAAGAGCTCAATGCTTATATTCAAGGTTGGCAACCAGGAGATTTAGTTATTCTAGCTGCTCGTCCAAGCGTTGGTAAATCAGCTCTAGGTTTAAATTTTGCGTACCATACCGCTAAAGCGGAGAAGAAACCGGTCGCGTTTTTCAGTCTCGAGATGCCAGCTGAACATATGGTTCAGAGAATGATAGCATCTTGTGGCATGATCGAATATGATAAACTCAAGAGTTTAAATTTTGATAACAATGATTTCATGAAATTTGATGCTGCCTCTAGAGAACTATCAGGATTAGGCATCTATATTGATGATACACCAGGATTGAAACTGATTGATGTTCAAGCGAAAGCGCGTAAATTAAAATCAATTAATCCATCGCTGTGCTTGATTATTATCGATTATCTAAACCTATTGACAGTCGGTGGTAAAAAGATTGAAAGTCGTCAGCAAGAAGTTGCAGAAATATCGAGAGGATTAAAAGCTCTAGCTAGAGAATTAAATGTCCCCGTTATCGCTTTAGCACAATTATCCAGACAAGTGGAACAACGCGGTGCAAAAGCGGACAAGAGACCGGGCCTTTCTGACTTGAGAGAATCTGGCGCTATTGAACAGGATGCCGATATCGTTATGTTCATCTATCGTGAAGATTACTACAAGAAGGGCGAGGAAGCCGTGGAAGAAGATCAAGTACCAGTTGAACTTATTATTGATAAGCATCGGAATGGTGCTAGAGGGACTGTCCATATGATTTTCTCGAAGACACACTCTAGATTTACTGGCACGACAAACAACAATTACTATGCCAAGAGAACAGAGGAAGTTAAGTAATGAAGTTTTATTTACTGGCCAGTGGATCATATGGTAATTCTACACTCATTGAAACCAAGGGAAAGAAAATCTTGGTTGATATGGGATTAGGCATTACGGAAATTCGGAATAAATTGGGTGTACTAGGCTACACTTTAAATGATATTGATGCGATTTTAGTGACCCACGAGCATTCGGATCATATTAAGTCGATTAAGTATGCGGATATGCATAAAGTATATGGAACTAGAGAAACCTTATGGCCAAATGCGGATTATAATTTTGTTCGTCCTTTAGTGATGACAGAGATTGAAGGATTGCATGTTGTTCCTATTCCAATTTCACATGACATCCGCAATGGCGTTGGCTATGTAATTGATGATGGCGAGGAAAGGCTAGTCTATTTAACTGATACTGGATATGTTAATAAGCGTTACTATGAATATTTGTATAATGCAACGCATTATATTTTTGAGAGCAATCACGATGTTGATATGTTATTAAGAACAGAACGTAGTTTTTATTTAAAAAGAAGAATTCTATCCGATAATGGTCACCTTAGCAACGAAGATGCTGGCGATGTTTTAGCACATCTTGTTGGTGATTCAACAAGAACGATCGTTTTAGCGCACGTTAGTGAAGATGCTAATACCCAGGAAATGGCATATACTACAGTTAGAGATATTTTGCTGGCTAATAACATCGATTTATCTAATATTGAGCTGAAGGTAGCTGATCGTTATCAAATAACAAAGGGGAGAGAAGAATATGCAATTGAAAAATAAATTTATCTTTGCGATGCTATCTCTTTTGCTATTGTCTTCATGTCAGACAATTGAAGTTAATAACAAGACAGTAGAGGTGGACAGCGTTGAAGTAGTAATGTCTAAGTCTATTGAAAATACGGTTATGAAGTTATCTGGTGGAGAGTACACGACACTTTATAATCAAGTAATCAAAGGTGTTGTAACCTTTATTAATTATCAAAAAGTAGGTACTACTCTTGAATCCTCTGGCTTGGGCTCGGGTTTTATTTATGATCAAGATTCTCAGTATTATTATTTGATGACTAATAATCATGTGGTTTCTGGCTATTCAGAAATGCATATTGTTACGCATACTAACCAGCAAATAAAAGTTGAAGTGTTAGGTCAGGATGCTATTCAAGATGTTGCTATTGCGCGAATCGATAAAACCAAGGTGAGCGATGTTGTGGTCTTGCCTATCAGTCAAGAAGCGGATGGCACGTTCTTATTGCCAGAAATTGGTAGTCCTATTTTTGCAATCGGCAATCCTGGCAATATCAATTTAAGAAAGACTCTAACAACAGGAATTGTTTCGGGCTTAAATAGAAGCATCAAAGAGAAACAAGCTGATGGCATGTTTAAACAAATCCATGCTATTCAGATTGATGTGGCGATTAATCCAGGAAATTCTGGCGGTCCTTTATTCAATATGAATGGAGAAATTATAGGTGTTAATACTTTGAAAATTACCAGCGATGGTGTGAATAGTGTAGAGGGAATTAACTTTAGTCTACCCATTCACGATATGTATATTATCGGTAGTAAAATACGTGATAACTACGCTAAGACAGGCATTGCTTCCAAGGGGACGACAGTTTCAAGAACCAGTCTCGGTATTGATAGTGCAAAGGCATTAATCGAATATGGTTATTATGAGCGCTTGAACTTGAATATTCCTCAGACAATTATTAGTGGTGTTGTGGTTGAGAAAATGAGTTCAAAAACAGCACTAATTGGCAATGACAATTTGATTATTGTGGAGTTTGAAGGTCACAAGATTGAGAATCCTTGTCAATTGCGCTGGTATTTATATGAGCACGAAGCGAATGAACTAGTTAAAATTAAAGTATACGATCGGATTGATGGTCAATATTCGAGTCTTACGCAATATAGCGTAACCCTTATTAAAGAAACGGTGGTGGATTAGTGATGAAAAGAAAAATAAAAGCTCTAATAGTAATACTATTTTCTCTTGTGTTTTGTGCAGGATGTATAAAGATTATTCCTATTTCCTCATTTGGAGATAGCTCAAGTTCTAGTGGTGGCGAAACGGTTGCGCACTGTTCGCTAGTGACCCCAAAAAGCGATAGTTCTGCCAAAGAAAATACTGGATTTATCAGCAAACTATTGGCAATGAAACCATCGGAGATATTCAAAGCTAATAGTAAATCGACCGTAGTAGTAGCGGCTTGCTATGTCGTAAATAATGAAGATAAACAGATGTTAACTTCTGGCTTTGTCTTTGATAAAGAAGAAACCAAGAATGCCAATGGCAATTATACTTATTATGTTATGACAAATGCCTCGGGTATCTTTTATCGTTATATTCCAACGGATATTACCTCGTTTACTGATGTTGCTAGTTCAACGCAGATTGCTAGAAGTGGTGAGTTTGAAATCACCTTAGAAGATGGTCGCTGCTGCTTGAGTTCCTTAGTCGGATATTATGATAACTTTGATGTAGCTATTTTTAAATTTGAAACCCCAGAGATTATCCCTGTTGTCACGATGGGTAACTCTGATGAATTAGAAGTTGGTAAAGCAGTTACAGCAATTGGAACACCGATTGTGTCTTCAAGTTTGATCAACACTTGTGTTGCGGGAAATGTCTCGGGATTACATCGAACGACAGATGTATTATTTGAAGGAACTATTGGAACCAGGAACTATTCTGGAACTGTTGCTAGTTATCCCACCTTCCAATTTGATGCACCAATCAATGGTGGCATGGAAGGCGGACCAGTGTTTAATGAGCAGGGAGAAGTAGTCGGAATGATGTCATATAAGTATAAAGGTGATACCAATTATGAGTCTCTATCAATGGCAATCGCTAGTAATGACTTAATTAACATTGCCGATTCTTTGATAAAAAATGGCAGTTATTCGAAACCAATTCTTGGAGTAACAGTGGGTGATGTCTTAAATTATCAAAACCATACTGCGTGTTCTTGGATTGGAACGAATGGAATATATCAAGGCCTCTATGTTGTTACAAAAGAGATTAACAAAGAGGATGGTATTGCAACTGGATCCGCAGCCGCAAAAGCAGGAATGGTTTCCAATGTTGTTATCACCAAAATTGTTGTTAATGGTACGGAAAAAGAGATAATCAACCTTTCCCATTTGAGTAGTATACTTGTTCAACTTAAAAAGGGAGATACGGTTAAATTAGTAACCATCAATTCTTCGATGGAAACTAAAACATACACCCTCAATCTATGGTCATAAAAATAATTGCGGTAGGTAAACTTAAGGAGAACTATTGGCAACAAGCTTGTGGAGAATATTTAAAGCGCCTATCAAAATATGCGAAGATGCAGATTGAAGAGATAGGAGAAGAAAAGATTCCCGATGAATCTTCTTCTTACCAAGAGATTGCTAAAAATGCTGAGGGAGAACGCATACTTAAGAAGATTAAAGATGATGAATATGTTATCTTAATGGAAATCAAAGGTCAGCAAATGAATTCTCTTCAGTTGGCCAACTATCTTGATAAAGTCATTTCTGATGGGAATTCCAATATTGATATTATTATTGGTGGCTCATATGGAGTGAGCGAGTCCGTGAAGAAAAGAGCCAATTATCAGTGGTCATTTTCTCAATTAACCTTTCCCCATCAAATGGCGAGAATTATGGTTTTAGAGCAAATATATCGCGCATTTAAAATTAATCATAACGAAAAATATCACAAGTAAGGAAGCGAGAGCTTCTTTTCTTGTTGACAAACAAAAAAAGATGCACTATTATATATGAACAAATGCTCATGCGTTTGTAAAGAGGTGTAGATATGGATAAATGTCAAATTGAATTAGTTCATACCGATTATATCAATCAAGTAAAACAGAAAATGCTTGGTGATGATCAAATTGTGGAGCTTGCCGAACTGTTTCATACATTGGGAGATTCAACAAGAGTGAAGATTTTGAATGCATTGTTTGAACACGAGTTATGTGTCTGTGATATAACTTCTTTAAGCAACATTACGCAATCAGCGGTATCACATCAGCTGCGAATTCTTAAGCAAGCGAAATTAGTTAAAGCACGGAAGCAAGGAAAGGAAGTATTTTATTCATTGGCTGATAAGCATGTAATAGCGATTATCAATCAAGGAATAGAACATATAGGTGAGTAACATGGATAAAGAACATAATCATGGAGTTGGTTGTACTTGTGGCGAATGTCACGATCACAATCATGGTGAAGAAAATCGGAAGTTAAAAATCGCTCAGATAGTTATAGCGGCAATAATTTACGCTTTGGGGATGGTAGCTGACAATGTAGAAGTTGTTGGCGAAATTATTCCTCCACTATATATTTTCTTAGTAGGTTATCTAATTGTTGGACTACCAGTAGTTTATTCAGCCTTAAAGAATATTTTCAAAGGTAATTTCTTTGATGAGAATTTCTTAATGTCCTTGGCGACAATCTGTGCCTTCTTTGTCAATGAATATTCGGAAGCGGTTATGGTAATGCTACTTTATCAGGTTGGCGAATTGCTCCAAGATATGGCGGTAGATAACAGTCACAAGTCCATTAAGGGCTTGTTGGATATGAAAGAAATCATCGTTCATAGAATCGCCAGCAATGGTGAGATAGAAGATATTGAAATAGAAAAGGCAAACATTGGTGATGTCTTTTTAGTGAAACCAGGCGAAAGAATTGCTCTTGACGGAAAGATTGTTGAAGGTGAGACGACCCTTGATATGTCACCATTAAGTGGAGAATCATTGCCAGTGGAGAAGCATAAAGATGATGGTGTCTTAAGCGGCAGCATTAATATTAATGGAATTATCAAAGTTAAAGTTGAAAAAGTTTATAACGAATCAACCGTAAATAAAATTTTGGAATGTATTGAAAGTGCAACCGTATCTAAAACGCAAAGTGAAAGATTCGTGACTAAGTTTGCAAAGATTTATACGCCAATTGTTGTCGTAGCCGCGGTGCTATTAGTCGTAATTCCAACAATTCTGGGTTATCCTTTCTCGGATTGGTTATATCGGGCATGTACGTTACTAGTCGTTTCCTGTCCTTGCGCATTAGTCATATCAATTCCCTTGACGTTTTTCATCGGAATTGGTGTCTCTTCAAAAAAAGGAATTCTTATGAAAGGAAGCAACTATTTGGAGTTATTAGATAAGATGGATACAATCTTATTTGATAAAACGGGCACCTTAACTAAAGGCAAACTATCGATTTCGAAAGTTGTTGCCGCTAATCAAAACGAAATTATTGATACTGCGGCGATTGTGGAAAGTTATTCTAACCATCCAATTGCGGAAGCCATCAAGAAATCCTCAAAAGAAGATGTAGCTAAACATAAAATTGAAGACTATAAGGAAGTTGCTGGTGAAGGCATTGAAGCTAAGGTAGATGGAAACTTAATCAAGGTTGGTAAATGGGCATATGTTAGTAATAATAGTGCCGACAGTAGCGATGAGATAGGATCAATTGTCCACGTTAGCAAGAATGGCAATTATCTAGGCTATATTGTTGTTAGTGATACGGTTAAGGATGATGCTGCCCTAGCGATGACAGAATTGAAAAGCAAAGGCATTAAAACGGTCATGGTTTCGGGTGATAATGCCAAGAATGCTCATAGTGTTGGAGACAAAATAGGGATTGATCAAATTCATTCTGATTTATTACCAAATCAGAAAGTTGAAGTATTAGATGATTATTTGAATAAAAGAAAAGGCGAAGGTAAAGTTGGCTTTGTTGGTGATGGAATCAATGATGCACCAGTCATCGCCAAGAGTGATATCGGTATCGCTATGGGTGGACTTGGTAGCGAGGCCGCGATTGAAGTTAGTGATGTTGTTGTGATGAATGATAGCCTAACATCATTAATTAATGCAAAGGATATATCAAAGAAAACTGTGAGAATAGTTCGTCAAAACATTGTTATGGTTGTCGTAATAAAGGTAGTAGCAATGATTTTGGGGGCTTTCGGTGAATTACCAATGTGGGCGGCGGTAATATCTGATGTTGGTGTCTGCTTATTGGCTATTCTAAATTCGCTCCGCTTATTCAAATACGCAAAATAATGAAGGAAGAACTTCGGTTCTTCTTTTTAGTATAAAAGCAAGATAACAGGCAATAATTTATTTGAACGAACATAGAGTAATAAAGAAAGAAGGGGTGGAAGTGCTGGCCAAGTTCAATGAGAAAGCTCAAAAAGTTATTGCGGTTGCCGAGAGTATTGCTTTTGATTTGGGGCATTCAAGTGTAGGAACAGAGCATCTGTTATTAGCACTATTGAAAGTTAAGGAATCAAAGTTACGAAGCATTCTTAATGATCAAGAAATAACTTTCGATTATGTAAAAGAGGAAATAATTCGCTTGTTCGGTGAGAAAGATAGTCAGCCGTTCTATATGGAATACACACCATCTTTAAAAAGAATAATGGAACAAGCAATCATTGAGTCAAAAAAATATGGAGAGGAAAGAGTTAGCATTGATGTGTTAACTTTTTGTTTGCTTGATAGCGCAGATAACGTTGCAAGTGAAATATTAAAACAAGCCAAAGTAGATGCAAAGCAAATCAAAGATGAAATGAGTCGCACTTTTAAGAAAGTATCAGAACTAGATAATCTTGATGATTTAGTCAATTTAAACCGATTCAGCGAAAAAAATCATATACCACTTATTGGTCGAAAGTTGGAATTAGAACAACTAATGGAGACTTTGCTAAGAAAGAATAAACCAAACGCTATTCTTATCGGTGAAGCCGGTGTTGGCAAGACGGCATTGGTCTATGAACTAGCTTATCTATTAAGCCAAGACTGTGTCCCCCACAAGTTAAAAAACAAGACAATTTATGAATTAGATATCGCAGGAGTTGTTGCAGGAACTAAATATCGTGGCGAGTTTGAAGATAAGTTAAAAAAGATAATTCATAAAGTAAAGGAAGACCGAAATTGTATCGTTTTTATCGATGAAATTCATAATATCATTGGCGCTGGTGGTGCCGAGGGAGCCATCGATGCTTCCAATATATTAAAGCCATATTTATCTAGAGGAGAAATCCAATGCATTGGGGCAACAACCTATGATGAATATGTGAAATTGTTTGAAAAAGAAAAAGCTCTTGAGCGGAGATTTCAGCTCTTGCCGATTGAAGAGCCATCAGTTAATGAGACAATAACAATCCTTACCGAAACAATTGATTCTTATCGTAAGTTTCATCAAATAGATATTGATGTGAGTCTAATTCCACCCCTAGTTAATTTTTGCCAAATCTATATTGGCAACAAATTCTTTCCTGATAAAGCCATTGACGTTCTAGACTGTGCTTGTGTTAAGGGCTATCAAAAGGGCAAGAAGGAATTAGAATTAAGCGATATTATTCAAACCATCGAAGAAAATTATAAAGTTCATGTGGTGAAAGATGAGAAAGCCGCCGCCCTTCAAACATATCTTAATGAAAGGATTCTCGGTCAACAACTCCCGATAAATAAAATAGTTAATCAGATCCGTAGCATTGAAGCTGGACTAGTCGAAGATAACCGCCCATTAGGTGTCTATCTCTTTGTTGGACCAACCGGAGTTGGTAAAACTGAAGTTGCTAAACAAATAGCAAAAAGTTATTTTGGCGATGAAAGAAAGCTCATTAAAGTTGATATGGCTGAATTTATGAGTAAGGAAAGCATCACAAAATTATTGGGTTCCCCACCGGGTTATGTTGGCTTTGACCAACAATCGCACTTAGTAGAGAGTTTAAGGAAAAATCCACACGCAGTTATCTTACTGGATGAAGTTGAAAAGGCCCATCGAGACATATTGGATGTTTTCTTGAATGTTTTTGATGAAGGTTACTTCATTGACGCCTCAAAAAGAAAAGTTAACTTCTGTAATAGCATCATTGTATTAACTTCAAATCTTGGCTACAGTGAAGATCTTTTTCATAAAGAGGGACTCGGTTTTGTGAAAGCCAAAGCCAGTAATGAAGAGATTACCAAAGCTCTAAATTTACATTTCCGCCCCGAATTTTTGAATCGGATAGATGAAGTCATTTATTTTAATGAGTTAAGCAAGGAAACCGGAGAAAAACTTGCTACGCAATATTTAAAAGAGTTCTGTCAGAAAATCAATATGGAAACCGGCCGCTTTGACGATGAAATTGATGATATCTTGAGAGCCAGCAAGTTGGGTAGTTATGGTGCACGAGGAATTAGACGAGAGGTTAGAAGAAGAATAAGCCAGCAAATTGATGCTAAAAGCAGCAGCAAAATAAAACTTTTCTAATATACCTTTTCATGCTATAATGCTATTCGCAAAGCGAGGTTACTTATATGGCAAATAAAGGCAAAAAAAGCGAACAAATAGTATCGTCTTCAAATAATAAAAATGGTGTTTTCTTTAAACCATCATCAATTCAAGGAATTATCAAATATGTCATTGCTGGTCTGGGATTGTTATTACTGTTTTCCTTGTTTATCAACATTGTTAAGGTTACGGGCAAGGATATTACATCAACTTTCCAAGGTTATTCAATTGCTTTTGGTCAAGGATATGAGACTCCAATTCAAGACATATCGTTGATAAAAAACAGCGTAGCTTTGATTATTACTTATATCTTGGTTATTGGCGCATCATTCACAGTTTTAACCGATTTCGAAAACAAAGAGTGGCTGAAGAGATTAATTCTACCGGTTGCCTTCCTATTTACAGCGATTTGTTTTTTACAGATTCCTAATAATTTTGTTAATGCTAGTGGGACTGCGGTGGATGTTTCATTTACAACATTTGGCATCGTCTTCGCCGTTATTGCCTGGTTGCAATTTGCCCTTAGTATCGCTTTAGTTGTTATTGATCGTGTTCAAGAAGGTTCCGCTAAAGATGAATCACAAGTTGATATCATCAAGTATATTGTGGCAGGTTGCTCGTTGGTAGCCTTACTAAGCTTGTTCTTTGGGACAGCCAAGATTAGTTCATCAACTTTAAGCCAATCTTTCACGGGTAGTCAATTAGCCTTTGGAACATCACTTGATGAAGCGATTTTATCCATTTCAACTTTGAAATCGAGTGGTATCATGATTGCAGCTTATATTGCAATTGTGGTTGCAACTATTCTTAATTTTATTAAACTACCAAAATTTGATGATAAGAAACAATGGTTTATTATTTTGCTCTTGATGTTCGTTTCTTTCTACTTTTGGAAGATGCCTGATTATTTGTTTACTGGTGCTAGTTCAAAGGCCTTTAAGAGTTTAACTGCTTATGGTAATCTTTCCGCCATTGCTTGTACGGCCTCGTTAATCTTCAGCGTTGGAATACTATCAATTCAAACTAGCAAGATTGATACTTTGAAATATCTAATTGCGGCTTTAGGAATCTTCGCTGTTATGACATTGTTCTTACCGGTTGCAGGAGCAAAGATGGTATACAATGAATATGTCGGAAGCAAGGAAGAGTTGAGCGGTTATAAACTAATATTTACATCTGCTACTTGTTTAAGTGGTAAAACAACCCCAATCTATTTATTGCTATCATATATTGCTGCAGTACTAGGATCGATTGCTTTATTGATTGATATCAAGCCCAAAAAGATTCGTTATCTAGTCTCTTGCGCACTTTTATTAGCGGCCATTATCTTATTTGTTTTTGTACCAACGCAAACGTTTGCCATTACAAAGAATAGCGATTATTATTTTGGTTATTTCAGCAATACAGGTATTGTAGTAATGGTTATTCTAGCGATTAGTTGTATCGGCGATTTATATCTAACTTCTGTGACACCAGTTGAAGAATAATTTATAGTTTTATAATCTTAAGCAGGGGATTAATTCTCTGCTTTTTTTCTTTCTTATAAACAGGATAAAATAAGCGGCGTTTTTTTCTTTTATTATTGGGAAAACTATTTTAATAGAGAGCCAAATATTGTACAATAAAGAATAACCCTTAAAAGGAGACGATGTTATGGATAGAAACAAGATTATTATAGTTGGAGCTAGAGAGAACAATTTAAAGAACATAGATTTGGAATTACCACGCAATAAACTTATTGTTATGACAGGTTTATCTGGTTCGGGAAAGACCACTTTAGCGTTTGACACTATTTATGCTGAAGGTCAGCGCCGCTATGTGGAGTCCTTGAGTGCTTATGCTAGACAATTCTTGGGTGGAGTCGATAAACCGGATGTTGATTATATTGAAGGATTATCACCGGCCATTGCAATTGATCAAAAGTCCACAAACAATAATCCGCGGTCAACCGTTGGCACCGTAACGGAAATCTATGATTATTTACGTTTACTATATGCGCGAATTGGTGTTCCTTATTGCCCGAATCATAATGTACCCATCAGTGCCCAAACCGTTCATCAAATGATTAGTAAAATTATGTCCTATCCTTTGGGAACCAAAGTTATTATTCTTTCGCCGGTGGCAAGGCAGAAAAAAGGCACCTATAAAGAATTATTTGATAAATTATTAAAGACTGGTTTTATTCGCGTAAGAATTGATAAAGAGATGAAACTGATTGAAGATTTGCAATTAGTCGATAAGAATATCAAGCATGATGTTGACATAGTTATTGATAGATTGGTTTTGGAAGAAGATAGTAAGACCCGATTAGCTGATTCTTTAGAAGCCGCTTTAAAGTGGAGCGAAGGTTTAGCAATTGCGTTATGTGGTGAGGCTGAGACCTTATTCTCATCTAATTATGCTTGTCCTCATTGTGGCTTTTCGATTGGTAAACTTGAGCCAAAACTATTCTCTTTTAATTCTCCAGTTGGCGCCTGCCCAGTTTGTAATGGATTAGGATTTAGAAAAGAAGTAGATCCCACCATATTGATTCCCGATGAAAATCTATCAATCAATGAAGGAGCTATCAGTTTCTACAAAAATATTATTGGATCAGAAAATATTGAATGGCAAGAAACCGAAAAGCTATGTGAACATTATGGAATAGACAGAACAATTCCCTTTAAATACTTAACGGCTAATGAACGGAACATTGTGATTAATGGCAGTGATGTGCCAATCCGCTATGTTATTGAGACTCGGTCAGGAAATGTCATGAAACGATTTGCAAAGATTGAAGGTCCTAAGCCCAAGATTGAGAGAATGTACATGGAGACAACTTCAGAGTTTATGAGAAGTTATTATGCTTCGTTTTTGATTGATACACCATGCCCAAAATGTCACGGAAAACGTTTGAGTGATGAAGCTTTGTCTGTTAGAGTCGGCACCAAAAACATCTATGAATTGACATCTATGTCGATTTTAGATATTCAAAAGTATTTCAATGATGAACTTGTTTTAACGCCAACTCAAGCGGAAATATCACGTTTGATTATCAAAGAAATAAAATCAAGAATAGGATTCTTAGTTAATGTTGGACTTGAGTATTTAACGCTTTCTCGTGAAGCTTCTACGCTATCGGGGGGCGAAGCACAAAGAATTAGACTGGCAACACAGATTGGTTCAAACTTAACAGGCGTTTTGTATGTTCTAGATGAACCTTCAATTGGTTTACACCAAAGAGATAACGGTAAACTGATAGATGCATTAAAACAAATGCGCGATTTAGGTAACACACTAATTGTTGTTGAACACGATGATGAAACAATGTTAGCAGCCGATTATCTAGTGGATATTGGTCCTGGTAGTGGAATCCATGGTGGCGAAGTCGTGGCAGCTGGGACACCAGAAGAAGTAATGAAGTGTGAGAAATCTTTAACTGGCCAATATTTGGCGGGTAAGCTTGTAGTCCCAACACCAACAAAAAGACGTGAAGGTAATGGCAAGTTTATTGAAATAATTGGTGCTAGTGGCAACAATCTAAAAAGCATTAATGTCAAGATTCCTCTTGGCGTCTTAACTGTTGTAACTGGTGTCAGTGGCAGTGGCAAGTCATCACTAATTAATGAAACATTAGGTAATAGTATTGTTCATAATCTTGGAAATATTAAAGTAAAAAGTTTACCAGTCAAAGAAATAAAAGGTATGGAAAATATCGATAAAATTATTGATGTAACTCAAGATCCAATTGGCAGAACTCCTAGATCAAATCCTGCAACGTATACTGGTGTGTTTGATATTATTAGAACAGTTTTCTCATTAACAAAAGAAGCACGTGCTAGAGGCTATGATAAGTCTAGATTCTCCTTCAATGTTAAGGGAGGAAGATGTGAGAAGTGCCAAGGTGATGGCGTTATTAGAGTACCAATGCATTTCTTACCCGATGTTTATGTTCCTTGTGAAGAATGTGGCGGGAAGAGATATTCGGAAGACACATTAGCGGTTACATATAAAGGAAAGAATATCTTTGATGTCTTAGATATGACAATTGAAGAAGCAGTTGTTTTCTTTGGCAATATTCCCAATATTAAGCGGAGAATTCAAACTCTTTACGATGTTGGCTTAGGTTATATTAAACTTGGTCAAAGTGCGACTACCTTATCTGGTGGTGAAGCACAAAGACTAAAACTGGCTTCTGAGTTGCAAAGAAGAGCCACTGGACAAACACTTTATGTTCTTGATGAACCGACAACCGGTTTGCATAAACATGATGTTAAGAAGCTACTAGAAGTTATTCATCGGATTGTTGACAATGGTGATAGTGTCATTGTTATTGAACACAACTTAGATATTATTAAGAATGCCGATTATGTGATTGATTTAGGCCCAGAAGGTGGGAATGCTGGTGGTGAAATTATCGCTACGGGGACACCGGAGGACATTGCAAAGGTTAAGAAGAGTTATACAGGACAGTATTTGAAGAAGGTTTTATAGAAACATATTTCTATACTAATTTAAAAATAGTTGCTATAATGCGAATGTAGAATTAGCGATAGGAGTGAAAGAATGAGAGTTAATCCCTTAAGAATAAGACAAATGGCCAAAGCTTTTAACTATAAAATTGTTATTGGTAATGAGAAAACACTAGCTAAAGAGATTGTTTCACCCAAATTATTAGTACCTGGCGTTGAATTGGCAGGATTTTATGATTATACAGATTTTTCGGCTGGTATTGTGATTGGAGAGAAAGAGTGTGTTTATATTTCTCGCTTGAATGAGCAGGAACAAAATTCATGCTTTGAAAATATGACAAGACCAACCGTGCCTTTTATTATTGTTGCGGATGGATATGAATGTCCAGAAAAGCTCAAACAATATGCTGAGGAAAAAGACATTGTTATTCTTAGCGACACTAAAGTGGGTCTCTATGTTTTTGGAGAAGTTTATTCTTTTATTATTGCAAAATTAACTCCGCAAATACTTGTTCATGGAACTTTAATTGAAGTATTTGGATCTGGAGTTCTCATTAAAGGATTAAGTGGAATCGGCAAGAGCGAAATTGCTTTAGAGTTAATTAAAAAAGGTCACCGATTAGTGGCAGATGATTCAGTCCTTGCTTACCGTCGCAATCATCATCTATATGGTAAAGCTCCAGAGCATCTAAAAAATCTATTAGAAGTTAGAGGACTGGGATTAATTGATGTTTATCGTTTATTTGGCGTAACATCTGTTAGTGAGACTAGTGAAATTAACTATATTATTGAATTGGTTAATCTCGATGATATAAATAAATCAAACCGTTTATTGGAAACAATCCAATATGCGGAAATTGATGGACTGCGTTGCCCTAAAGTTCAATTACCAGTTACTAGTGGCCGAAGCATGGCTGATTTAGTGGAAGTGGCTGTTATGGATTTGCGTAATCGGACACTAGGCCACAATGCTACAAAAGATTTTATTGAGAAATATGATAAGATGACAAAGGGGGAAATCGAAGATGAATAATTTATTACTTAAAGTTAGTCCCATAATTGTTCGAATTGGTACTTTCGAGATAAGATGGTATGCTGTCTGTATTTTGATTGGTGCTATTATTTGTTACCTAACTTGTCAATGGGTCATGAAAAGAGAGGGTTATGCAAAAGATATATTTGAGAGTGTCTTTTTCATAGCGTTCCCAGCTGGAATTATCGGTGCTCGTATTTGGTGGTGTTTGTCAGATGCAGGATCACCCTGGAAAGAAGGCAACTTCTGGGGAGTCATTACCGAGATTCGCAATGGCGGTTTAGCCATTCAAGGTGGTGTAATTCTAGGAGCACTAGCGGGTATTGGCTATATGCTTTGGAAACATCGTAATGTCAATATTTTCTTTGCTATGGATGCCATTATCCCTAATATTTTGATTGCTCAAAGTATTGGTAGATGGGGAAACTTCTTTAATCAAGAGGTTTATGGACAATGTGTCGATTATTCTAAACTTAACTTCCTACCAGATTTCATTCACAAGCAAATGCAGGGTGATATTGTAAATGGAATTAATAAAGGCGAGTTTGTCGGTGATGGTTGTTATATTAAATGCGCTAGTACCCAGGCGGCCCAGCCATTGTTCTTATATGAAGGCTTGTTAAATATTGTTGGTTGGGTATTAATTACCTTTGTTTTAAGACTATTTTGGAAAAAAGGAAGAGTTAAAGGCGATTTAGCAGCTTTATATCTTGTTTGGTATGGAATTGTAAGAGTTTGCTTAGAACCACTAAGAAACGAAGAATTTATTATGAATGGTTGGGGAAAGATTCCTGTTTCAGTCATTACTAGTATTGCCTTTATTATTGGTGGGGTAGCACTAATGATTGTTCTTCGTATTATTGAATGGCAAAGAAAAAAGAAACATCCGAATGACAAACAAGAGGATGAGAATAATATTAAAGAGGAGACCACCAATGATTAAGGCGGTCCTTTTCGATTTTGATGGTACTTTAGTTTGTACAGATCGGGTTATTTTCATGGGTTACAAGTATCTTTTTGATACTTATCGTCCTGACTATCATCCTAGCGAAGAAGAGTACAAATCTTTTTTGGGACCAGCTTTGCGGGAAGTATTTCCAAAATATTTTAAAGAGGATATTGGTTTTCTAATTAATGAATACCGTAAGCATAGTCATGAATACATAAATGATAAATATGTCTTTCTCCATCCTGGTGTGAAAGAATTACTAAAGATGTTGAAAGAGAAGAATATAGCTCGGGCGATCATTACCTCAAGGCAGAACAGCAGCACACAAGAATTATTAGATATTCTTGGAATAAGTGACTGTTTTGAAGTATTAGTTGGATATGATGATGTAATTGAAGTGAAGCCAAATCCCGAACCATTTAATAAGGCTCTATCCAAATTAGGACTTACTAATGATGAAGTAATTATGGTTGGTGATCATTATGCCGATATTGCTGGCGCTGTTAATTCTAACATTAAACCAGTTGGGGTGAATTGGACTAGTCAAGGAGCAGATAACTTGAAGAAAACTGGCGCAATCGCTATCATTAAAGATATGAGAGATTTATTACCCTTAATAGAGGAGCTGAATAGAAATGATTTATGATTTATTAATTATTGGAGCGGGACCAGCTGGATTAAATGCCGCAATTTATGGGGCTCGAGCCGGACTAAAGTGTGCAATTATTGAAAAAGAAGCACCCGGTGGCAAAATGATTAAAACTGACAAGATAGAGAACTATCTTGGTGCCGAAAAGATTGAGGGCGTAGAATTAGCTACGACAATGTTCAACCAAGTTATGTCTTTTGGTGTTGAATATCTATATGGCGATGTTTTGAAAGTTGAAAAGAAAAGTGAAGTTATTGATATCATATGTAAAGATAACACTTATCAAGCATTAGCGCTTATCATTGCAACAGGAACTCAAGAAAGAAGATTGGGAATACCCGGCGAAGATAAGTACTATGGACGAGGAGTATCTTACTGTGCTGTATGTGATGGTGGATTATATAAAAATCAAAATATGGCGGTTATTGGTGGTGGCAATAGTGCTCTCCAAGAAGCATTGTATTTAGCGAGTTTAGCAAATAAAGTCTATTTAGTCCATCGCCGCGATGAGTTTAGAGGCGAAGAGTATTTAGTTGAAAAGCTTAAAGAATCATCAAAAGTGGAATTTCTCTTAAGTCGGAAACCAGTTGAAATATTGGGCGATGAAAAGGTTCATCAACTGGTAGTTCAAAATGTTAATACAGAGAATAAACTAACCATAGATGTTGAAGTTGTCTTTCCTTTAATTGGTTTTGATCCAGTAACAAGTTTTCTTGATAAGTCGCTTCTCGATGACAAAGGATATATCTTAGTGGATGATTATTTAGAAACGATAATTCCTGGCATTTATGCGGCTGGAGATGTTATAAAGAAGAATTTACGGCAGATTATTACAGCTGCAAGTGATGGTGCAATTGCCGCAACATCAGCAGCGCATTATTTACAAAACATAAAATAAAAGTGAACTTAGCGTTCACTTTTTGTATGCTTATTTACCGAACAATTTACGATTCTGATAAAAGAAATCAAAGTATATTTTTACGTTTTCTAATTCTTCCCATTTTCGTGTTATCGCAGGGGATGCATCTAAGTCATAAATGAGACTATTATTTAAACTCATAATGATTGGTGAATGGGTTGCAATGACAAATTGGCAGTTTTCTCCTCGTCTTGCATAATCTATTATTTTCATTAATTCGATTTGATAAATAGGTGATAAACAGTTTTCGGGTTCATCAAGTAGATAAAAACCGTTTGGCTCAATGATATTGGAATAATATTCTAGTGCCGTTTCACCATTTGATAGAATATTTATCTTCTTTTCACTGTGCTTCTTTGCATACTGTGGACCAGATAATTTTTTGGCTTCCATATATTTATGGAGATGTTCGGAATCTTCAATCCCTCTTAAATAATAGCCCTCTTTTTTAAGCTTAGATTGTTCATCATTAGCACATTTGACGTCATATAGAGCTTTATTATTATGAATTGTCTTGGCTTCCATGTATTGGAAAATATCATCGCTTGTCACAAAGTGACAAATGCGAGGGAAGGGAATTTTATAACCATTCTTGTCTAGAGCGGGTATTGGGTAGCACTTTTGCTCGACTTCTTCAAAAAAACAGCGCTTAAAGCCAAAATCAACATAGCAGATATCTTTGAATACTGGTCTTTTTCTTTCACAGGCAATAAGCTCACCAATCATATTCAAGACTGTGGTTTTCCCACAGCCATTATTACCATAAAGAATTGTAATATCTTCTAATTTTAATTCTTTGATAGCCATGTGATTAAAAATATTATAGGGATAATCGTCGCAGGTGTAGTCGGGATTTAATTTTATACCAGTTAAGAAACGCATTTAATCACCCTCTTGTCTTAATATTACTATGCTTGTCTAGCACTCGCCAATAGAGAATTTCATATAATTGAAATAGGGTGATAGTGTGAAGAAATATGTTGTTGCTGTTGTTGGGGCTACGGGAGTGGTAGGCCGTAAGTTAATTGAGGTTCTAGAGGAAAGGAAATTTCCGGTTAAGAAAATTGTTTTTCTGGCTTCTAAAAAAAGTGTTGGGAAGTTCATCGAGTTTGAAAATCAGGAAATAATGGTTCAAGAATTGCTTGACTCATCATTTGAGGGAGTAGATATTGCTTTTTTCTGTGTCAATAAAGATCTTAGTGCCCAATATGTGCCCAAGGCGTTAGAACAACGGTGCTTAGTTATTGATAACTCAAGCTGTTTTCGTCTCAACAAAAACATTCCCTTAGTGGCTTACAATGTTAACAACGATGATATTGGTGAGAGTTGTCTAATAGCCAATCCCAATTGCTCTACAATTCAAAGCGTATTGCCATTAAAGGTTCTTCAAGATAATTTTGGCTTAGTTAAAGTAAGCTTTGCGACATACCAATCAGTATCGGGAAGTGGTATGGGTGGAATCAGGGACTTAATCTTTGATGAGCAAGAGTTCTACCCCTATCGGGTGAAATATACCTGTATTCCTTGTATTGGCAGCGGTGAATTGTATGCTTACACTTCCGAAGAGATAAAGATGATTGAAGAAACAAGAAAGATTCTTCATCAACCTGACTTGAAGATTAATGCTACTTGTATTAGGGTACCTGTTCTCTTCTGTCATGGAGTTTTAATCGAAGCAGAACTTGAAAAAGAATTTACAATTCAAGATATTAAACAAAAACTAAGTGAATGCAAAGACATCGTTGTCATCGATGACTTAGAAAATGACAAGATGCCCAATTCCATCGATGCCGTAGATAACGATTATATTTATGTCGGGCGAATTAGAAAGAATCAAGCCAGTGATAATGGTGTTGTTTTCTATTGTGTTAGTGACAATTTAAGGCGGGGAGCTGCTAGCAACGCTATTTTTATCGCTGAACAAGTAATTGAAAATAATAAACACAGAGGCATTCGATTAGAAGATCTTTATTAATAACCTTTTCCAAGAGCCAATTTCTTCCAATTTTAAATCATTGGATCGGGATAGAATAATTATTAAATACAAATATGTCTAAAAAGTGATGTGACACTTTATTGTATAAACTTCTTTAAGAAGGGCAAAATTTTAAAGAGGTGATTATTTATGAGAAGAGTTATTAAGAAATTGATGACATTGACAAAAGAAGCAAGAGTAGGAGTATTGGTTGGGGCTATCGCCCTGATGCTGGTAGGCGGAATTACATTTGCGAGAACCTGGTGGAAATCACCAACAAGTAGCAGCAATAATCCGACATCCAATAGTGGCGCCAATTCAAGTGGTGTCACTCCAAATACTTCATCCAATGCCCCTGTTGTATTACCTGTAGAGGAACAATTGGGCAGGCCATTTATAGTTGTCACTACAGTGGCTAGAGGATTCTATGATACCAAGGCAACCCTTGAGGAGCAAGCCGCCGCAATCGTCTATTATGATGGAAAGTATATGCCAAGTAATGGTGTAGACTATGTTAGTTCTGCTGGATCTTTTGATATTATCGCCGCGTGCAGTGGCACAGTGAGTGATATTGTTGCTGATCCAATTTATGGACTCACTGTCACAATCGAAAGTGTAAGTAATATCAAAACCATCTATGCAAGTTTGGAAAAATGCCAATTACAAGTTGGCGACAGCGTTAGCATAGGTGAGATTATTGGTACAACTGGCGAGTCACCTTATGGAAGCGAATTGAATACTAGTTTCTTGCATTTTGAAGTCTACAAAGACAAACAAGTTCTTAATCCTGAAAAACAATATGGGTTTATGCTTAAAGACATTAATTAATCATCTCAAAAAAAGGACATCAAACGATGTCCTTTTAAATGATTATTTCTTCTTGACCTTTCTTTTCGATTGTTACTTTTCCCAAGCAGAGATTGATGAGTTTTTCTTTAATTTCTAAATCGCCACATGCAATCAGAAATTCAACAGAGATATTATATTGTTTGTCGATGATAGTAACATTGTTTTCTTTTAAGTACAGATCCACAATGTTCTGCAAATCATAATTAACAATAATTTTATAAACAGGCAGAGAGAGAACTGTTTTTATCTCTGCTTGTTTTAACGTTTCCGCAGCAGTTCGCGTATAAGCTCTTACTAATCCACCAGCTCCCAGTTTTATGCCACCAAAGTAACGAACAACAATTAGTCCTATTTTGTTGACCTCAAAATGCTTGAGTGTTTCTAGAATTGGTATACCCGCAGTTCCACTGGGTTCACCATCGTCATTGCTTTTTTGTTTGGGTTCACAAATATAAGCATAACAG
>CAYIYR010000006.1:0-62503 GCA_964367815.1 uncultured Eubacteriales bacterium | reverse complement strand
AAGGGTGCTAAAAAAATTCATGGGGTGCTAATTTGTATTAAAATAGGTAGCATCACACATAAAAGTAGTCGAGTAGCAAAAAGCGTAAATCCGGATTAACGGTTTTACGCTTTTTTTGCTCTAACCTTAGCTGTAATGATTGGTGATGGCTGCTGTGCTTTTGTCAGCATTATCCTAGGAAAGAAAGATATTTATAACGTTGGGAATTCCCTTCTATCTCTTTAGACAAGCAATGAACCCGGTTATTCGTACAGACGGTAATCCACGCTTTACAATGGTTTCAACCCTTGCCGGAGCCATGCTTAACATAATCCTAGATCCTATTATTATATTCTTATTTAAATGGGGCATGATGGTTGCAGCCATTGCAACTTGTATTGGTCAAATCGTAACGGCAGCATTTGCAATATGGGACTATTACAAGAAAAAGAATGAATACAAAAAGCCTCCCATTTAGGGAGGCCTAGAATATACTTATTTCAATCTTCCGTGTTTTTTCAACCAATCAATAGTATCCGTAATCGTTGCCTTCAATGGTCTTGTACGATAACCCAATTCACTATCAGCTTTGTGATGAGAGAATTTTGCGTTGCAGCCCAAAGTATACAATGAATAAGAAGTGAATAATGGTGGTTGTTTTTTTAACTTGTAGTACAGTTCTGCACACGGTGCAGTAAGTTTAGCAAACCATCTTGGAAGGATTGTCCTAATCTTCTTTTTCCCCGTAATCTCATGAATCGTATCCAAGACATCTTTTATCTGATAATACTGGTTGGACAGAATATAACATTGACCATTTTTACCTTTATCGGCACAACTGATAATGCCTTTGGCAACATCACGCACATCAACAAAGTCATAACCACCTTTGACACAAGCAGTTAGTTTGCCTTTGTAGAAGTCGGTAATAAGTTGTGTTAGGTGCGAATGGCCAAAATCATTTGGTCCAAAAATTCCTGATGGATGAACAACGCTTACAGAATAACCATTCTTTGTATTATTCAAAACTGCTTGAGTAGCTTCGGCTTTGGTTTTGGCATAAAGACCTACCACTTTATCCGGGTCAAACTGCTCTACTTCATGAATTTGGCTACCATCTTCGGGTTCGGGAATCGCATGGACAGAACTAACATATATAAGTTTCACTACCCTATGGGTGTTACACATTTTAATTATGTTATTCGTCCCAGTTACATTAACATCATAAACTTTCTGAATCCGTTTAGAAGCGATTGACACAATACCCGCACAATGGATGACAACTAAATCATCATCATTTGGGTTTGCAAAAAATTGCTCTAAACTATCTATATTAGTAACATCACCATAAATCTTCTCAACTTCCTTGGGCATATATGCCACTGTGGGATCATTGTTGAGAACTAATGCTCTTACTTTTCTGCCTTCTCTTAAAAGTTGATCACAAATCGTTGTTCCTAGATGACCAGCGGCACCAGTCACTAGGTAAATTGTATTCATAAAATCACCCCTTCTAAATCTATTATATTATGAATTGTTAATTTAACATTAAAAAAATGAAAATCGAATAAAGGAAGCATTAATAATAATAGTAATTAGTTAAATAGTAATTACTTCCAAATCGAGCTAATTATAGTTGCCTTAAAACAATAAATATGCTATCATTTGCCCGTTAATGAAGAGGAAATAAAATGAAGAAGTTTTTTAAAGCACTAGCATTAGTATTTGTTGGTCTCTTAGCTCTGACAAGTTGTGGAAACAAATGGGCTCCAATTCAAAAAGCCTTTGAGAAGGAAGGTTTTGTACTTTCTTCTACAGTTGAACAATTAGCAGCTTCTGTTGAAAAAGAGTTAAAAGCAGACGACGAATCAAAAGAAATAGCGTTTACCGTTCATGCAATGAACAAGTCTCTTTCAATTGTTGTTATTTTGGAATTCAAATCGACTAAGGATTTACAAACAGCTTGCGAAGATTCTGAAACCTTAAAAGGAATTGTCAAAGATTCTCAAAAAAGTGATTATGTTAATGGCAAATGTGTCCTATTATTAGGAAATTCATCCGCTCTTGAAATATTCAAAAACGCATAATCTAGTCAAATTAATTATGAAAAAGACCCATTCAATGGGTCTTTTTTGTTTGATATTAGCCGATGCTTCCTTCCATATTCATCTTCAATAATTGATTTAGTTCCACCGCATATTCCATTGGTAATTCTTTGGAAAACGGTTCAATAAAGCCCATAATTATCATCTGTGTCGCATCAGCTTTTGATAAGCCTCTAGACATCAGATAGAACAATTGTTCCTCACTGACTTTACTAACAGTTGCTTCGTGTTCAATAAGTGATTGATTGTTATATACGGCATTGGTTGGGATGGTATCCGTTTTGGACTGATTATCCATAATCAAGGTATCACATTCCACATAGGCCTTGCTCCCCTTTGCATTTGGTCCAACAAACACTTTACCACGATAGTTAACAACGCCGCCCAAGCGAACAATAGACTTAGAAATAATAATACTAGTGGTATCTTCCGCTAAATGTATCATCTTTGCACCAGCATCCTGATATTGCCCGTGACTAGCAACTGCGACAGAAATGCAACTTCCTTTGGCTCTTGGTCCGGCCAAGACACAACATGGATATTTCATGTTCATTTGAGATCCAATATTTCCATCGACCCAATCCATTAGACCATCTTCTTCAACATAAGCTCTTTTTGTCACAAGATTAACAATGTTATTAGACCAGTTTTGAATAGTAGAATAGCGACATTTAGCACCTTTCTTAACGATTATCTCAACCACAGCAGCATGCAGTGATTCTTTTGAATAAATTGGTGCGGTACAACCTTCAACATAGTGTAAATCCGCCCCTTCATCAACAATAATCAAAGTTCTTTCAAACTGACCCATTCTCTCTGAATTAATCCGGAAATACGATTGAAGTGGCTTCTCAATTTTAACTCCCTTAGGAACATAGATAAAGGAGCCACCAGACCAAACAGCGCCATTTAAAGCTGAAAATTTGTTGTCATTGTATTGAACAACAGTATTAAAATACTGTTTGAATAATTCTGGATACTGTTTCAATGCAGAATCTGTATCGAGAAAAATTACACCTTTCTCTTCAACTTCCTTTAACATATTATGATAAACAACCTCAGATTCATATTGGGTAGAAACCCCGGCCAAGAATTTATGCTCGGCTTCAGGAATTCCCAATTTATCAAAGGTGTTCTTAATTTGAACAGGAACTTGATTCCAATCATTACTAAGCTTATCACTAGGACGAATAAAGTAAGTATAAGCATTAAAATCAAGATTAGTTAGATCAGGCCCAAAAGAAGGTAAAGGAGTGGACTCAAAATAACGATATGATTGCAAGCGAAAATCTTCCATCCACTTTGGTTCGCATTTTAAACGTGAGATTTCTCTTACGATATCTTCATTGATTCCTTTCGAGGTTTTTATAATCGAGATATCTTCATCCTTAAACCCATACTTATACTCTTCACTCATTTTACTTTTCTTCTTTCTCTAACATTTCTTTTAGTCCAATCCAGCCTATCGTAGCACATTTTATTCTGTTTGCTTGCTTATAGGTGTTTTGAAATACATTGGCTTCTTCTAAAATCTCTTTATCGTAATCTTCTTCATGGTTAATCATTTTGAAATAGTTATCAATAATGTTTAATGCTTCTGCTTTTGTTTTACCAATAACTAATTCAGTCATAATTGAAATAGATGATGTTGAAATAGTACAACCGACACCACTAAAAGCTACATCTTTTACAATGTCACCATCCATTTTTAAATAAATCTGGAAATCATCAACGCAAGATTCTGAATCCATATGAACTGAATCATAGCTTTCGTCGTTAATTTCTTTTTTGTTTCGCGGATACTGATAATGATCCATAATTATCGCCCGCATCATACTGGGATCATCCAAAGAAGGCATTGAGAAACTCATCCCCTTTCTTAGCAGCTTCCACAAACTTATCAACTTCATCGTAAGTATTGTAGAAGCAAACACTGGCACGCACAGTGGCCGGTGTTTTTAAATAGTCCAGCAATATCTTTGCACAATGCTGTCCAGAGCGGACACAGATTCCATATGAACTGAAGTGTGTAGCGGCATCCTGAGCAAAAATGTCCTTGAGATTAAAAGTCACAATTCCTGTATCACTATCGGGATTGTAAATCTTGATACCATCGACTTCTTTGAGCAGTCTATCAACCATATACTTCTTAAGCTCATATTCATATTTTTGAATGTTGTCCATTCCAATCTCCATTAGATATTCAGCTGCAACACCCATTCCAATTGCACCAGCAATATTTTGGGTGCCATATTCAAATTTTTGCGGTGGCAACATCAAGGAATAATTGCCACAAGTATCAAAACGACTATTCATTCCTCCGCCCATAAATGGTGGTGTTAATTCTAAAAGTAACTGATATTTCCCATACAAAACGCCAATTCCAGTTGGTCCAACCATCTTATGGCCAGAGAAGCATAAAAAGTCGCAGTCTAAATCTTTTACATCAGTTGGAATATGAGGAACACTTTGAGCACCATCGACTAATACTAACACATTATGTTGATGAGCAATCTTGCATATCGCCTTCACATCAACAACATAACCTAACACATTTGTAACATGGGCAATCGAGATAACCTTTGTTTTAGAAGTAATTGACTTCTCGACATTAGTGGCAGTTAACTGTCCACCCTCAGTCAAAGGGATATACTTTATAACAATTCCTTTTTCTTGCGCAAGCTTGAACCATGGTAAGACATTGGATGCATGTTCAGCCACTGTTAATAAAACTTCATCTCCCGGTTGCATTTTGTCAGCTAATGCGTAAGAGATTGTATTCAAAGCTGAAGTGTCACCACTTGTGAATGCTACTTCTTTTGGATCGGCATTAATAAATTTTGCAATACTAGCACGAGCTTCTTCAAACTTTTTCCCAGCAATTTGACTAATAGGATAATCTTCACTATGAGTATTTGAACAGAAATTGTTGTAATAATCCATCTCAGCAGCAATAACTACTCGAGGTTTAAAAGTTGTCGAAGCATTATCAAAGAAAATAACTGGCTTCCCATTTATTTCTTTACTCAGCATTGGAAAATCTTTTCTAATAGAATCAATGTTAATCATTGTTAATCACTCCTTGAATATAATCGAAAACTTTTTGCTTTGTTATTTCATCACTGATCTGTTCAACTATCGGTTTAAAGTAGCCCAAAACTACCATTCGTTTAGCAACCTCTTTCTCAATGCCTCTTGAGCATAAATAGAAAATCGTTTCATCATTGACTTGACCAACTGCTGATGCATGACTCGCCTCAACATCATCTTCGTCAATATAAAGATATGGTTGTGCCACTGCCTTTGATAAGGCATCTAACACAAACATCGTAGATTTCTGTCGACTAGAAGCTCCCCGAGCTCCTCTTTTTATATCGCCAATTCCGGTGATATGTAAGTTGCCTTCCTGAAAAGCGACACCATAGTCTTCGATATAGCCTTTGGTCAGCGGAGCATTATTAACTACTTTGCACAAATAATTCTTATGATAACTATTATTGCAGACAGTCGCACAATATATGCTTCCCTTCACACCCACATCATTTAAAAAGATATCCGTATTTACAAAGACATCGCCTTGATTTAAATCAATGTATGCTTGAAGATACTCACCATTGTGATCAACAATAACTTTGTCAACAATTTTTGCTTTTGGACATTGACTCATGAATAAACGACAATGTTTCAAATAACCATGGCATTCACAATTAAAAGACATTTCTGGCAAGTCAAATTTTGTATCGAAAATCTCGATAAATTCAACTTTTGAGTTCTCAGAAATCTCCAATTGTATATTTGCTGATTTCATCTCTGAACGATTAACTTCAATAGTATCATTGAAACCATTTTTAGCTGTGATATACAAGGTGCCATTTTCATATCTAATAGAAAAATCAGTATTATCTTGTGGCAGCTTAATAGAACTTAACTTAACCATTTTTCTTCACTTTCACTGCACAAGTATCAATCAAAACTGGCTTTACCTCGACAGTGGCCTTCTTAATTTCTATTCCCAGCTCATCCTTGATCCATTCATAGCCCTTGGTATCAATCTTCTCAATAATCTCCGCACCGCCACTGACTGCTATGCGACCATCAATAATGACATGCGAATTAGTTGGCTTCACAAGGTTGTACATTCTCGCATAGTGAGAAACAATTAATATCCCCCTTGTTCCATCATTCATCTCATTAACAACATTTGCCACCAATTTCAAGGCATCAACATCAAGGCCAGAATCGATTTCATCTAATAAAGCAAAGGTGGGTTTTAGTAATTGCATCTGCAAGATCTCGCTGCGTTTCTTCTCGCCACCAGAAAAGCCCTCGTTCAAAAAGCGATGGACCATATCTAGTTCAAAGCCAACTTTATTCGCTGAGCTTTCCAACTCTTTAATATACTTATATAAGGAAACAGGTTTTTCATTTCTACCATTTATGGCTGCCTTCAAGAAATCTGAAAGAGTTACTCCACTGATTTCTGGTGGATATTGCATTGCTAAAAACAATCCTTTTTTAGCTCTCTCATCAACAGTCATCTTCAAAACATCCTCACCATCTAGAGTGATAGAACCACTGGTAACCACATACTTTGGATGTCCCATCAATACATTGAGCAAAGTAGACTTTCCATGACCATTTGGGCCCAGTAAAGCATGCACCTCACCACTGCAAATTGTTAGGTTAATTCCCTTTAAAATTTCTTTTCCTTCAATCTCCGCATGAAGATTTTCAATAACTAGTTTTGTCATCATCATCACTCCTACGCGAATATTGTATAGTAAAGGTGGGGAAAAGACAAACGATTTGATAAAAAAAAAGAGCAAAATTGCTTTGCCCTAACTAGCAACATCCGGTTGAGCCGCCCCAGCAGCCGCATCCGATGATAACGAGTAAGATGAATAAAACTAGGATGATTGCAAATGAATTGCCTAACATTTTGTTCCCCCCTTTCATATGTAAGTTTACGAATTAAGATAATTAGCAAATAAAACAACCAATTATTGCTAATAATATGAATAGAACTAAGATAATTGCGAAGGCACTATTGCCCCAAGTTCCGTTGCATAAACCGCAACCGCATGGTTGGTTTTCGCCTGGTTGTGTCATATTTCCAACCTCCTTTTCACTCACAATATCTTATGTGCTAATATCTTTTTTGCTACGCTTTGCCCACTTATTAGCAAAACTTGGGCTCTCGCGTATGCGCGCGTAAATATTTTCTTTTAAATATTTATTGAAAACCTCTATTGAATAGAGTACAATAAACTAGCATTCATATTTTTAGAAGGAGGAATACTATGAGAAAAACTGCGCTTTCGCTCTCATTACTATTTGCTTTATTAGCAGGTTGCATGGTCGGATGTAACGATGTTAAGAGCAAAAAAGTAGACGGAAAAGAAGTTTTATTCACTGTCGGAGATACAAATATCTTCGCTGATGATATATTAGGTTTTGAAGATCAAAAAGCAACCTATGACTTCTTAGGCACCGATGAAGGTGTCAAGGCCGTATATGAGGCAGTTTACAAAGCATTGGCACAAAAGAATGTTGAAATTACTTCATCAATCGAAGCTGCCGTAAAAGAGAAGATGGATGATTGGGACACTGCTGTCGCTACCTACGCTAGTGAAAATGGCGTAACAACTAGAAATGCCGAAAAGACAAAACTAGATGAATTGGGTATGGCTGACCGTAATGAGCTCGAACAATCCTACTATTTAGAAGAACAAAAAGATGAGCTAGCAAGCAAATTTAAGTCCGACCACACTGAACCAAAAACAGATTCTGCAAATGGTTCAACATTGTTAGAGAAATATGTCAAGAACACTTCACCAATGATCGTGAAACACATTCTTGCAAAAGTCGCAGACAATAAAGGTCTTACTTCCAAAGCTACTACTACAAGCGCCGAAGTTGACAAGATTTCGATCGTTATGCAAAGACTTGCTTTAGGAAAAGCTTCTAGAAACAAATTTAAGAATATTGCTCTTGAAGAATCCGAGGATGGCAGTGCCACTAACGGCGGTCATTTAGGAATTATGGATACCTATACTTCCTTTGTTAAGGAATTCAAACTAGGTCTCTATGTCTCTGAGATGATTCAAAATCATACAAATGCTGACTATGATAAAGAAGATACTCTCGGAATGAAAGATTACGCTGCTGACCTATTCACTGGTACAAACGCAATCTATCCAGGATATGAAGCTGGTGTCAAGACAATCGATGTAGCATCAATTGCTAGCGTCTTAGCTTATACTTATGAAGATGAAGCCAAAGATGAACAAATAGCTGCTGGTAACACCGATAAAGCTGACTATGATGCTGAACTATATCCACGTAATGTCATTTTCAACAAATATTTCAACTACCCAGGAATTCAATACATGAAGATTAATACTTCTAATCCTGTTACTGTTAGAACAAATATTGAAAATGTCTTAAAAGAGGTTTATCCAAGCGATACCGCCATTAAGATTGCTGCTAAGGCTGATGCCGTTATTGCAAGCAATTTCTATCAACAATTAAGCGTTACTAGTAATCAAAACACCAATGCTAGCGGTTATGTTGTCGATGAAAATAGCAATCCAGTTGTTGTTGCGAAGAGTGAATTTGGAATTCACTTCCTATCCATTACTTGGAGTTCACTAGACACTGCTGCTGCAACCGGAACAAATGCTCCTGATTCAGTTAAATACTTTATGTATGGAACAAATGCTAGTGGATTAACAAATACTTATGTAACCACTTCTTCTTATAACTTTGGTTATAGTACAGAAACAGTTGCTAAGAACACTAGAAAGACAGAAATTGAAACTAGAATTACTACTTATGCAAAGGGTGGATTCGAAAGTCTTTCTGCTTCCGATGAATTATATGATTATGAAATCTTTAATTACTATTTAGGAACATCAGGAGTCACTATTCCAAATGCTTCTTTAGAGAAAGCAGTTAAAGATTATATTGAAATGCAAACAAGTTATAAACTTGCGAAAATTGATGAAGCACAAAGCAATTCTTGGGCTGATTATATTGAAAGCATTCGTGCTAACCAAGAAATGCATGATTTGCTTTATTAGGAAGGGGAAAATGAATAATGAAAAAGATTTGTAAATTTATCCCTGCTGCTCTAGCAGTATTCCTATTAGTAGGCTGTTCTACAGATTCTCCAAAACTTGGCTCTGGTGATAAAACCATTGCCAGTGTTACGGATACCTCTGGAGTCACACTCGATACTTATCAGGATGTTTTCGATGATTTATACGCAAAAAAGGGCGTTGAAATTGCTTCCAAAGAATTGCTATACAGTGTTGCAAAATACGTATTAGCCAATTCAAAGAACTGGACAGCAGCAGAAATTACTGCTGAAATTAGCAAGAGAATTGAGGAAAAATTTGATTCCTTCTACACCAACGCTTCTTATAAAATAAATGGCTTATTTGATGAAAGCAAATTGGTTTTATCACTTCAGTCACAAGGTTACAATGTTGTTCCTAAGAACAACGCCGCTCCTTTCGAAGAAACTATTTCTAGCTTAGTTGGTTACAAGCACTTAAAAACATTATTAACTTATGATTATAGTGAGTATGAAGCAGAGCTTTCAAAAGATCTCTACTTAAATCTTCTCAATGAAGAATACATTCTCAGCCAAAGAGCTAATGATGGTGCTAGCACAAGTTACTTCACTGGTAAAAAGGTTAGAAAGGTTGAATATTTCAGATTTACTCCTGCTAACTCTAGCGAAGCTACTAAATATTCACAAGATTTTGAAGAAATTATTGCTGCTAATTTAGCATTAGCAACCCCAGAAACCTTCAAGACCCTAGTCACAAAAGATGGTGGCCTAGAAGATCAATGGAAATTAAAACAGTTGAAAGACTTAGCCAAAGATTTTGCGATGATTAATGCCAAAGCTGCTGGTTATGATTCTCTTACACCTGTCGCAGTTAATGAAGCAGCCGAATATGCTCTTCCGACCAAATACGCTACCTCTGTAAAAAATTATGAACTTGAATACGCCAATGATACTATCTATGGTTTCCGCGATATTTATTCTGCTGGTAACACCTATGATGTCACTCAAAAAGGCGAAGTAAAAACAAAGTTAGATACCTATTCCTCTTCTGGAACAAAATCTATCTACAAAGGATACTATCTAAAGCAATTAGATATCATTACTACTAATTACTTTACTGAAAAATGTACTACTTCTGATAACGCTGCTGTTATCAATAGCACCGTTAATACCGCATTAGAAGATATGAAGAAAATGTACAAAACCACTGGCGGCGTTACAACCTCTTACATTGATCTATATGAAACAGATACAGCCGTTTTTAAAGCTGATAGTGCTTATTATGTCATGACAGCTGTTGCTATCAATGATTCATCCACTGCTGCCGAGAAGAAAGAAGCTGCTAAAGTTTTAGCTGAAGTATCAAGCAACGTTAAAAATGCTATCTACTACTACTTAACTGATTTAACAGAAAAAGGTAAGTTAGAAATTAATAATCAAGATATCTATGATTATCTAAATGAAACTTACAATTACGGTAAAGAAGATTAGTAAAATGATTAAGGAAGCTTCGGCTTCCTTTTTTCTTATTAAGGAGGAGACAAAATGAATGAATGTATTTTCTGCAAAATAGTCAATAAAGAAATTCCCTGCTATAAGGTATATGAAGATGAAGAAATTCTTGCTTTTCTTGATATCGGACAAGCAACAATTGGCCACACCTTAGTTGTTAGTAAAAAACACTATGATGATTTGCTTACCATTCCAACTGAACTATTAGCAAAAATAATAGCTGTTGCCCAAAAGATTGCAATTGTCCAAATGAATACTCTTCCCAATATTAAAGGAGTTAATTTGTTGAACAATTGTAAGGAGATAGCTGGTCAAGCAATTAATCACTTTCACTTGCATGTTATTCCACGCTACGAGAAAGATGATTATCATCTTGAGCCTGCCACAAGTCACAAATTAACCAACGAAGATTTCATAAAACTAGTTGAAGAATTAAAAAAAGGATTAACGAAATGTTAATCCTTTTTTAGTGATTTAGTCTTATAGAATGCACGGCCATCCAAGGCCATTACACGTTGGCTGAACTCTCCTTCAGGTACATCTTTCAGTGCTTTATCAATCATATTAATGCGCGCATCTAGATTATCAATCATTGAAAGAACCTCAGCTTCTCTGGTCAATGGTTCAATTGGTGAACCATATTCTTTCTCACCATGGTGGGAAAGAACCATATGTTGAAGCACAATTGCTGTATCCTCAGCGACACCAAGCCGCTTGCAAGTCTCAGCTACCCGAGCTTGCATAATTGAAATATGTCCCAATAATTTGCCAGCTGTTGTGTACTTTGGAATAATTGGTCCGCTTAGCTCTACTAATTTGCCAAGATCATGAAGAATAATACCTCCATAAAGATAATCTTGATTCAAAGTAGGATAGATGCCAATCAAGGCCTCGGCCACTTGGAGCATTCCAACGGTATGGTGTAATAATCCCGAAAGATATTCGTGATGATTACGGCTAGCAGCAGGATAGACAAGGAAAGAAACCAAATCAGTTCTAAGAATATCTTCAATAACTTTCTTTATATCCGGATTATCAATGCTTTCAACATAGTGACCAAATAGAACTTGTAATCTTTCCTTTGACACTGGTGGGTTAGAAACAAAATCAACAATATTGTATTCACTGCTATCTAGTATCTTACCGCTCAAAACTTTCAATTGAAGACTTGTCCGATACTTAATTACCTCAGCACTGATTTCCACAATATTCCCTGTCGCAAAAACGGTTGTATCATTCTCACTAACATCCCATTTCCGACCTTCAATCTGCCCAGTAGCATCCTGGAAAGTCATATTATAATAAGGTGCACCAACATTAGTAATCCCTTTAACAGCATTGATTACCAATAATCTTTCCACTATTTTAGTGTTTTCCTTAAAGTTTATTATCATACTTTCACTCCCTTTTCCGTATTATAGCACAAATTTGCTAAGTTACTTAACCAAATCTAGGTTACTAATAATTTGTTCAATTAATTCATCATTATAACCAGCATAGCTCAGGCGATTATATACCTTCCTATCGACTTTTGCTGTAGCTTGATTAGATACCTTTTTAGCTAACTCAAATGCTTTGCACTTTTCAATTTCATAGTCTTCAATCGTTAAAGCATTTTGAATAGATGAGTGGTCAAATCCCATCTCCTCTAATTTGGCATAAATTCGCTTGATACCAACAAATCTATCTAAATCATGTGAAATAGTCTCCCTGAGATATTTTGCATCATCCAGGAGCCCTTTTTGCAGGTACTTATCAATCACCTGTTCGATTTCCTTCTGGCTATTAGGAAATTTAGTTAATAATTTCTTTCGCATATGATAACTACAATAATCGCGCACGCGCAAGAGACTCATTACGTAATCTTCAATTATGTACTTGGGACTCTCTTTTTCTGCTTTAATTAATTCTTGACTCTCTACTTCTTGATTGACAACATATTGATGTTCAAGATATTGTTCAATATTTATTGAATAAGTCTTCTTAGCAGTTGCAATCTCTACTTCCTTGTTTTTAAAACTAATACTATTTATAGTAGTTTTCATCTATGTTCTCCTCATCATTTATTATCAATGCTTTGCTCATATTTCGATAGAAGAACCACAAGTGACGAGTTGGAACATAGTCCAATAAATTTCCCTTGCGATCTTTATTGAAAACAAAAGTTATTAATCCACAATAAATCAATGGAATATAGAAAGTAATTAAACGCCAGATAATCATTGCTGATGCTAATACAGCGCCGCCAGCACCAAATATTGGGGTAAACAAGAGATAAAAGAAGAACTCTGATCCACCACTAGAGCCCGGAATTGGTATAAATGATGTAATCAACTGTAGATAAGAAGATAGCGCAATTATAATCAGTATTTGCATTGGTTCCACTTTGACTCCCAAAGCTAGAGCACAGAAGAAAGGAATACTAAATTGAGTCGTTAATTTAATGATATTCATTGAACAAACAGCGAGGAATTGCTTTCTAATCCCACGGATATCCGCTAGGTTCTCGCGGAAGCTTTGGATCCGGTCATCAATGATTTTTGTTCTATTAGCAACACTCTTTACAATCCTAACCTTCGCTAAGACTTTAATGCAAAAATGCACAAATTTATTGGCTACTTTGGAATAAGCCAAGGTCACAATCGCTACAACGCAACCAAGATTAATAACAAAGCCGATAATCGCTAGGACAATAAAACTTATATTCATGCCAAAGATTGGGATTCTCATCAAAGTTGTTGACATATAATTATAATTGAAAACAAGCGTAAAGAAAGAAAAGAGAATGACAACTAACTCATAGGCAATAAAGTTAACAATAAGCACACTTGCTGACTTTTCGACTTTAATTCCCTGCTTGTTAAAAACATATATTTGGGCGAATTGACCGCCAGTAGCAGAAGGAGTAATAAAGCAAAAGAACAAACCAATCATTGAGTTGATTAATCCTTCTTTGTAGGTATAATCACGCCGATACCGTCTGCTTAAAATCATCGTTGATAAGCCATCGCATAAGGAGGATATACATTGAACAGCAACGGCAATAACTAAGAAAATCCATTTGGCCGTGCTGATGGTTTGAACAATATTCCAGAAATCTTTATAAATTAATAAAAAGATTACCAAAAAAGAACAAACAAATATTGCGGCAATGTTGATAATATTCTGGCGTTTCTTTTTATTCACGTTTCCACTCCTAATGATGGTACATCATTACAATTATATATGTCAGCACTATCATTATACAATAGAAACATTTTCTTGTCACCAAGCGACAATAAATGTCAAATTATGACTTTGTGCAAAACGGCTATAAATAATGGCACAAACTGATGCATTATATGATTTTTTTGTAAAGTTTTAAATCTTTTTTAGGCAATGTTACATTGATATGCTTACTTCTTTACTATATAATAATGATAATGCAATTCCTTAGGGAATTGAGAAAGGACATCATAAAATGAGAAAATATGTATATTTCTTTAGCGAAGGCAATGGCACAATGAAAGACTTGCTTGGTGGTAAAGGGGCCGGTTTGGCCAATATGACCAATGCGGGTATGCCAGTTCCCCAAGGTTTCACTGTAACTACTGAAGCCTGTAATCGCTATTATGCTGATAAGGAAAAAATAGCAGATGAGATTGTAAAACAAATTCAAGAAAAAATGGTCCAATTGGAGAAGGTTTCTGGTAAAAAGTTTGGTGATCCAAATAATCCACTATTAGTTTCCGTTCGTTCAGGAGCAAGAATCTCTATGCCTGGCATGATGGATACAGTTTTAAATCTTGGTATAAATGATGAAGTCGCAGCTGGAATGATTGCTAAAAGCGGAAATAATCGCTTTGTTTATGACTCATATCGCCGTTTCATCCAAATGTATGCTGACGTTGTCCAAGAACTTGGAAAAGAAGAATTTGATAAAATCTTGGATGGTGAGAAAGCCAAACATGGTTGTAAGATGGATACCGACTTAACAGCTGATAATTTAAAAACAATTGTTGAACTATATAAGGCAAAATACAAAGAACTAAAAGGAGAAGATTTCCCTACTGATCCTAGTACTCAACTTTTGGAAGCAGTTAAAGCTGTCTTCCGTTCTTGGAACAATGCTAGAGCTATTTACTACCGTAAATTGAATGATATTCCTCATGATATTGGTACGGCTGTCAACGTTCAAATGATGGTCTTTGGTAACATGGGAAATGATTGTGGTACTGGTGTGGCCTTCTCTCGTAATCCAGCCAATGGTGATAACCATATATTTGGTGAATTCTTGATCAATGCCCAAGGCGAAGATGTTGTTGCTGGTATTAGAACACCACTAGGAATTGATGAATTAAAAAAGATTATGCCTGAAGTTTATGAAGAGTTCTGTACTGCTGCTAAAAATCTTGAAAATCATTATAAAAATATGCAGGACATGGAATTCACAATTGAAAACCGCAAGCTTTATATGCTACAAACCAGAAATGGTAAGAGAACTGCTCATGCAGCTTTGAAAATTGCTTGTGATATGTTCGATGAAGGCTTAGTTACTAAAGAAGAAGCCTTAATGCTAGTAGAACCGGCTCAATTAGATACCCTCTTACATCCAACTTTTGATCCAAAAGTATTAAAAGGTCTAAAGATTGATGGACAAGGGTTACCAGCTTCCCCAGGTGCTGCTTGTGGACATGTTGTATTTAATGCCGCCGATGCCGTTAAATGGGCAAAGGAAAAGAAACCAGTCGTATTAGCCAGAACCGAAACATCTCCAGAAGATATTGAAGGAATGGATTTCTCTCAAGGTATCGTAACTGCCCGTGGTGGTATGACTTCTCACGCCGCTGTTGTGGCTAGAGGAATGGGTAAGTGCTGTGTTGCTGGCTGCAATGATATGTTGATTGATGAAGCAAAGAAAACACTCAAACTAGGTGATGTCGTAATTAAAGAAGGAGATTTTATCTCACTTGATGGTTCTACTGGAGCTGTTTATATTGGGAAAATTCCTACAATTGAAGCAACGATCTCTGGTTATTTCGGAAGAGTGATGCAATGGGCTGATGAAGTCAGAGTTTTGAAAGTTAGAACCAATGCCGACACACCAAAAGATGCTGCTACTGCTGTTAAATTTGGCGCTCAAGGTATCGGCTTAACAAGAACTGAGCATATGTTCTTTGAAGCTAGCAGAATCAAAGCTGTTAGAGAAATGATTCTCGCCAAGACAAAAGAGCAACGCGAAATGGCCTTAGCAAAGATTTTACCAATGCAAAGAAGTGATTTTGAAGGCATCTATGAGGCCATGGAAGAAAGACCAGTTACTATCAGATATCTCGATCCACCACTACATGAATTCTTGCCTACTCAAGAAGCCGATATTGTTGAACTTGCGAAAGATCTCAATGTCAGTGTTGAGGAAGTAAAAGCTACAATTGTGAAATTGCACGAATTCAATCCTATGATGGGACACAGAGGTTGCCGATTAGCAGTTACCTATCCAGAGATTGCTGAGATGCAAACAAGAGCAGTGATTGAAGCGGCAATTAATGTATCGAATAGACATCCACAATGGAAACTAGTTCCAGAAATCATGATTCCATTAGTTGGAGAACCCAAGGAAATGAAATTTGTTAAGGATATTGTCGTTCGTGTTGCCGATGAGATTATTGCTAAGAGTGGAAGAAAGCTAACTTATTTAGTTGGAACCATGATTGAAATTCCGCGGGCCGCCCTATTAGCTGATGAGATTGCCAAAGAGGCAGCATTCTTCAGTTTTGGTACCAATGACTTGACACAGATGACTTTCGGTTTCAGCCGTGATGATGCTGGGAAATTCTTAGATGCCTACTATGATAATAAGATTTATCAAAACGATCCTTTCGCTAGATTAGACCAACGTGGTGTTGGAAAACTAATTGACATGGCTTGTCGCTTAGGAAGACAAACAAGACCAGACCTCCACTTAGGTATTTGTGGCGAGCATGGTGGCGACCCAAGTTCAATTGATTTCTGTCATCGTACCGGATTAGATTATGTTTCTTGCTCACCTTATCGTGTACCACTTGCACGACTTGCAGCTGCACAAGCACAAATTAACAATCCAAGATAATATGTATAAATAAAAAGGACCTATTCACTAGGACCTTTTTTTTCATCTTTTTTTGGTTTTGCTTTCACTACTAATCTAACAAGTACAAACATTATTGGTACGGTGATGGCTGCCGCCAATCCCAGTGCGATAAAATCATAGATTCCACTGTTGAGACCACATATATCACCGAACAAGTAATAGAAAAGACTATTAATTATGAAATTAGGAATTTGGGTGAATGGATAGGCTATGAAACGAACAAGTTGAAATTTTGTTTTAAAAACAAATTTTATTTGAATAAAGTATGCAGGAATAAACCAGAGCAAATAACCAACAAGTAAACCCCAATATGCATTAGTAGAAAGGAAGGTAAATAAAATCATCTTCCCAAAAGCCAAATTAAAAAGGGTCGGTAAAAGAATACCACCCAATAAAGTATTTATCCCGCCAGCAATAATGAAGCGGATTATTTCATGTGAGAATAGTTTCTTAATAAAGTCTTTCATGATATCACCTTAATAATGATACCACTATTTCATTCTACTTTGTACAAATACTTGCATTGTTGGTCAACATCTTCAAGATACGTAAAACGCCAGTCTAATAATCTCTTTTGTGAGCGTAAACTACTTGGATTAACATAAACATAGATTTCATTAATATTCTTTTTTTTCGCTAGCTTTACCAGATTAGCAAACAAGCAATAGCTAATCAATTCATTATTTCTAAAAAAATTATTTTTAACTATAATATCATCCATCACAATTGCTTCATTAACAAAGTGATAACTGACAATGCCACTCTTGAATATATTATTATCCAGGGAACACAGATATTGATTATCACTTGAAGAAGCATTACGAAAGTAGCGTCCAAAAGTTTTCACCGCCCACTCAGCTGAAACTTCTTTTACTCTTATACGCATACAATCACTCCATTCTTTCTTTAGTATACATTATTTCCGAGATTATGTGAAATTTTCTAATAAAACAAACATCATTTTTTTAATATCTTCTTCTTTATAAGCATTATCATTCTCTTGCAATTCTAAATTTTTATTATAGACAAATAATCCTTGTTCATCATAATGATATGTCATACCATCTGAAACATAAATAATGCTATAATTTTCTTGACTTTTTGTTGTTCTAATCTGAATACAATATTGATTAGTTCCGATGTATTTTAGACTATAATCTTGGGTAGAATATTTGAGAAACCACTGCTGAGAATCTAGCTCAATTGTTAATGAATTACTTGACATACTAATAGTTTCATCATAGTCATACAAAATTCTCAGTTCATCGGAATTTGCTAGTATCTGTAGATTAATTTGATTTGCATCAGAATAGTTGGTAAGCTTGGTTCCATTAAGATAACAAACGGTATTGTTGGTAATCTCTTCTTCTCCGTAATCAGCTAAATTATAAGTATTGCGCATAGTAATATATTCGGTTTCTATTATCTTTATTTCTTCACGATAAGGCTCATAGTTTGAAAGAGCTCCAAGTCGATTCTCGATAGCAGCAATAAAATCATATTGAAGTAAGGAAGCATACTTATTTGTATATGTCTGCTTGGGGACAAGTAAACTACTAACTCCTACCACAAGTGCAGCTGCTAAAAGCTTCTTTTTCATCTTATCACCAATTGTATTATAGACCTCTACATTGTCGGCATTTGTCGAAAAATGACAGCAGCACAAAAAAAGCAGCTAAATTTAGCTGCTCATTTATTGAATTCAATCGATCTTATTCTTTACTTTGTTTCAGTAGGCTTATCATCGGTGAAACTAACTTTTGGGGCTTTCTTAACTTCTTCACTATCGACTTTGAAGAACTCTTCGGCCTTAAATCCAAACATGTTAGCAATAATGATAGTTGGGAATACTTCTCTCAAGTTGTTATAAGTTAAAACGACATCATTGTAGAACTGTCTGGTATAAGATACTTTGTTCTCGGTCTCTTTTAGATCAGCAGATAGTTGGATGAATTGAGCATCAGCTTTCAATTCTGGATAACGTTCATTAACCATCATTAAACTTCCAAGAGTTTGGGTTAGCATGTTATCAGCAGTAGCCATTCCCTTGACATCGTTGCTTGCTTTGGCTCTATCATAGAGAGAACGAGCTTTCGCAAAATCGCCTAAAATACTTTCTTCATGCTTAGCATAACCTTTTACAGTCTCAGCTAAGTTAGGGATTAAATCAAATCTTCTTTGTAATTGGACATCAATCTGACTCCAAGAATTCTTCACTTTGTTACGGGCCTTAACTAATTGGTTGTATTTACTCCATAATAACCAAATAACAGCAATAATTAATATAACGAACACTGCCGCAATAATAATTCCAATAATAGCTCCAACGCTTAATAGAATTGGTAAATCAAACATTAAATATCACTCCTTTTGCTTGCGCTTTTTATCTTATCACAAATGTTTGTTAAAAACAACAACTAACGACCGCGAGCGCCACCGCCGCCACCGCCAAATGAACGACCGCCGCCGAATCCGCCTCGACCACCGGAACTAGATACTTTTGCCGCTCTAACTTGTTGTAATGAAGTGGCGGCATAAACATAAGTTCTATTCATTCTCAAAATCATATAGGTGTTGAATCTGCTATAGCCATAGAACTGTTTTTCATACTCTTCTGGTAGCTTAGTATCTTTGAATTTAAATCTCAGTTGTTTTTCTACCAAATCAGCAATTCCAAAGGAAACAGCATAAACCATATAATGTTGCCATATCTCAATGGAAGGCATTGGATAATCTTCAAAATGAGAGAACTCTTCTAAGAAATGTTTAAAAGCCATCCACATTGTATACTCTTCATTGCCCTGCTTACTGCGGCGCTTAATATGCTTGCAATAAGAAAGCATGATAACTGAAGAACATAGAACAGGCCCACTAACATATAGTGCAAACACCTTACCACCCAATCCTAAAATAACCAAAAGGACACCAAGGACCACTATGGAAGCCGCATAACCAACATAACGTAAGCTGCCTTTCTCGGCACTCTTATCAAAGAAATCATTCTTACTTGCTTCGTTTTTAGCCATATGGACCCATCTATCATTGCAATTCTTGTAGGTTTCAGCGTTCGCATTCTTCCGGCAATAATTATCTAATTCATCAAGTGTCAAGACATTATCTTGACCAATAGTTTGGAAGAACCACTTCAATAGATATACCTCGTATGATTTCAAGGAAGAAGTATCTTTAGTTGGGTCATAAACCATTGTATAGTTTGGATTCTTAGCGGTTAAGCTTTGACCTTCATAATCGATTCTTATAAAGCCTCTTCTGACCAAATCCATCAAAGTAGCACTTAAATCATTCTTCTCTAAATCACGGAAATTGATGAGATAACCCATCTCGCATGGTGGATAAGTTGCTGGTAATTCGCGATAGTATTCACTATCAAAATTCGGTTTCAACTCTTTGTCAAACTTTCGATAGGCTAGATAAGATAATCCAATAACTGCTAATACGCCAGCGATACCAACAATCAAAGAAATAACATTGATAACATTCTCGGTGACGTCTCCTTTTTGAATAGCAGCTTCGGCATCAAGGAAATATTGAAGTTTATTAGTATCTTGATAATTCTTTTCAGCAACATTGGCTTTACCTAATGTTGGAAAGAGAATACGGCATTCGACCACATGAGATGGTAACAACTTGTCAATGCTAAACTTAACTTCTTCACCCGTTAAACTGGTAAGAGAACCATTTGATCCATGCCCATAGAAATAGATATTGTCCGTATTAGCAATTGCGGTTGGAAACTTGATCGAAACATCGACATTACGGACTGAAACAGAATTCTTTGAATTATCAAAGAAATTCCAGTTTAATTCACTAATATCTTTATAGGTAGACACCGCTCCCTCATAGTGATAAGTGAATTCATAAATTCTTGTCGGATAACTTGCGGCTGGTACATAAGAGAAGAAGCACTCACAATTACTTCCATACTCACTAGCACATTTTACCGACTTACCTAAATCATCACGATCATCTTTCCAGGAATAGCCAACATATTTGACAACCTTACTATCCGTAATTCCCGTAGAAGAATCATATACTACATCACCATTTGATTTCATAATACGCATCTTAGCATCACTAGTTACAAAAGTAGAAGTATTCGCTGTTTGACCATTATTATTCTTCGAGGTTACTACATCCCGATAGAAAGCTCCTTCAGCTTGTCGATCAAAAGTTACATTGATTGTTTCGGTAATCCACAGACCGCCATCTTCTTCAATCTGGGCCTGGACATTATAACTGTTGAAACTAAACAAATCCTGTTCATAGTTATTATTAGAAATTCCATTTAGAATATAGGGAACGATAAGTAAGATTACCCCCACAACAACGGAAATCCAATTTTTCTTCATAAAATATTTCATATGCATCACCTTCAATATTAAGATTATACTCTATTTTTTCTACTCTGTGTAGAAAAACATAAGCCGTAAGTAATTGCCTATTTTTCACATTGTTGCTATAATCATAATTAAATACACTCCAGGAGGAAATTATATGGTAATAATCGAGATGGAAAATGGTAAAACAATTGAATTAGAAATGGATTATGTTAATGCACCTAATACTGCACATAACTTTGTTTATCTGGCAAATCAAGGCTTCTACGATGGGTTAATCTTTCATCGTGTCATCAAAGGATTCATGATTCAAGGAGGCGATCCAGAAGGCAGTGGCGAAGGCGGTCCAGGTTATGAGATTAAAGGCGAGTTTAAATCAAATGGCTTTCCGAACAATCTTAAACATTCTCCTGGCGTAATCTCCATGGCTAGAACGATGGCGCCCAATAGTGCTGGCAGTCAATTTTTCATTATGCATAAAGCTGCTCCCCACTTAGATGGACAGTATGCTGCTTTTGGTAAAGTTGTAAAAGGAATGGAAGTTGTTGATGCGATTGCCTGCACTCCAACCGACTTCAACGATAAACCGAAAAGTACCCAGAAAATTCGTAGAATTCAAATAATTGATGAACCATTAGTCGAACCAGTTAAATACAGATAAAAGAAAAGGCCTTGAGTTAATTCTCAAGACCTTATTTTTTTAAAATGCCCAGTTGCCATCCTTGAAGATTTGAACTTTTTTGCCATCTTCAGTGATACCAACAATGTTCATATCTTTGCTACCAATCATGAAGTCAACATGGATCATGGAATCATTGACACCCATCGCCATCATTTCTTCTTTGGTATATTTTTCATAATCTTTAATGCAATTAGTAAAGCCCATTCCCAGAGCTAAGTGACAAGAAGCATTCTCATCATAAAGGGTATTTAAGAAAAGAATGTTTGTATTGTTAATTGGAGAATCATATTGAATCAAGGCACATTCACCAATAAAACAAGCGGTCTCATCCATAGCAATCATTTGTTTCAATAGTTCTTCACCCTTTTCAGCGTGAACTTCAACAGCTTTACCATTTTCAAAACGAACATTGAAATTCTCAATTAATTGTCCCTGATAGGATAATGGTTTGGTGGCATAGACAATGCCATCAGCAACACCTTTCTTAGGGGTAGTAAAACATTCCTCGGAAGGAATATTAGGATTGAAGATAATGTTGCTTCCTAAAGCTTTTTCCGAACCGCCTAAGAATAAGCCTTGAGGCATTAAACCAACGGTAAAGTCGGTTCCATTTTTGGATGTATAATGCATCTTGCTTAAATGGAGTGAATTTAGATAAGCACATTTCTCGCTTAAATTCTTATTGTGTTTCTCCCATTCTGCAATTGGATCATCCCAGACTCTGGAAGTGTATAGAATTGCTTCCCATAGTTTTTCGCGTGCTTTCTTTGGTGACAGTTCAGGGAAAACTTTCTTGGCCCATTCGGTTCCGGCTGCACCAGCAATACACCACTGTTCCTTATTCTCAACTTGGTCTAGATAAGGTTTGATAATTGGGAATGATTTCATTCTAGTTTTAGAAATCTTTGCAGGATTGATTCCCTTCATAGCGTCAGGATCTTCGCTAACAATATAAAGTCTAGCTGGTAAGACATCAACGCGGTGTTGCAATTTTTCAAGTTGCCACTTCTCGTAATGAGCTAGAGTCTCAACTGTTTGATACTTATAGTTTAATCTATCAACACCAGTGCAAATCCATTCAACACGGACACTTTTGGCTTTAGCTTTATAAGCTTCTTTAACTACCATTGTTACTAAATCGGCTTGGTCGACAGCGGCAAAGATATTTAGTTCTTGGCCTTTTTGTAGATTGACGCCTTTAACTACTAATAGCTTGGCGTATTTTTGTAGGATTGATTTTTTCATTATATAGTCCTCCTTAATATTTCTATTATAGTACTTTATGTAGAATATGAAAAGATTAAATAATAGAAAAAGAAAAGAAAAAAGCCGAGGTTTTACCCCGGCTTAGTTTTGTTATGAGTAGCGTTACTATTGAGCTTGCGCTGCTGCCCGCTTTTTGCTGGCCTCTAGCTCTTTAGCAAGGATTAGGTCCTTACTCTTCATCAAACGAATGATATTACTTCTTTCGTTATCATCGAGCTTCATAGAAACGAAGTGAATAGTATCAATATAATCTGGGATCATAACATACTCAATGGCATTAACTCTTCTACGAGTCTTCTCAATTTCATTGGCTAGCATATCACAGGTTTTTTCAATCTGCGCTAGTTCAATTAATTTGGGAAGTAATCTTGATAAGGAGAGTATCGCACCATCTAATTCACTTGGGGTGAAGGCAAAACCATAAGTTAAATCGAGATTGCCATCATCAGCAGCAAACTCTACCGCTGGAACTTTAATGCTCATAATCGTCTTGGTGTTAACTTCAACAGTTGCACTCTTAGACGGGACCATTAAGGCTTCCATCAATCCGGCATAGCTCATTGTTAATTGAGCAGTGGCGAATTTTTTCATAATGTGTGCTAGTTCTGATTCAATATCATGACGTAAAGACTGGTTTTGACGAATGATTAGCATAAACTGACGAATCATTTCATCTTGCTTATCTTTTAGAAGTTTGTGGCCTCTAGTAGCTGATGCTAAACCTTTCTTTAACTTTCCTAGCTCCATACGGGTAGGATTTACATTCATTAGTGCCATACTTACTCACCAACTTTTGGATAGTACTTATCAATTAACTCTAAGTCAATTCTCTTTAGTTCGGATTTTGGTAAGATGGTTAGTAATTTCCAACCTAATTCCAATGTCTCTTCAATGCTTCTGTTGGTGTAATAACCTTGGGAAACATATTGGAGTTCGAATTCGTTGGCAAATTTACTATATAATTTATCGACATCTGATAAGGCAGCATCGCCGAGGATGGCGGCCAATTCTTTAGCTTCTTTACCACGAGCATAAGCTGCGAACAACTGGTTCATGGTTGAGGAGTGGTCTTCACGGGTCTTTCCTTTACCGATACCTTTATCTTTCAAACGGCTTAGTGATGGCAAAACATCAATTGGTGGTACTAAACCTTTGTTATAAAGTTCACGGGAAATGATAATCTGACCTTCAGTGATATATCCAGTTAAGTCTGGAATTGGGTGAGTCTTATCATCTTCTGGCATGGATAGAATTGGAATTTGTGTAACGGAACCGTTCTTTCCTTTAATTCTTCCAGCTCTTTCATATAATGAGGCTAAGTCTGTGTACATGTAACCTGGGTAACCACGACGTCCTGGTACTTCCTTACGAGCAGCTGAGACTTCACGTAGAGCTTCAGCATAGTTTGTGATATCGGTTAAGATAATCAAAACGTGCATGCCTAGTTCATAAGCTAAGTATTCAGCACAGGTAATGGCCATACGAGGAGTGGCAATTCTTTCGATAGCCGGGTCATTAGCCAAGTTCATGAATAGAACTGATCTTTCAATAGCACCTGATTTTTTGAAATCGGTGATGAAGAAGTTGGCTTCTTCGAAGGTAATACCAATGGCTGCGAAGACAACAGCGAAGTTTTCGCCGGATCCTCTAACCTTGGCTTGTCTAGCAATCTGAGCTGCTAGTTTGGCGTGTGGTAAACCAGAACCAGAGAAGATAGGTAATTTCTGTCCTCTAACTAGAGTGTTTAGACCATCAATGGCACTAACACCAGTTTGAATAAATTCTGAAGGATAGTCTCTAGCAACTGGGTTCATTGGTGAACCATTAATATCTTCGATTTTAACAGGGATAACTTCGCCGCCACCATCGATAGGATTGCCCAAACCATCAAAAACTCTACCGAGCATATCTGGTGCTAATTTTAATTGGGTCCCATGTCCTAAGAAGATGGCTTTAGCAGTATCGATCTTTAAACCTTGGGAACTTGTGAACAACTGGACAACAGCTCTATCTTCATTGATTTCAAGAACTTTTCCTAAACGCTCTTCACCATTCGCTTGTTTAATTCTAACTAATTCATCGTATTTGACGCCTTCGACGCCATCAACGATCATAAGTGGGCCAACAACTTCCCTAATTGTTTTATACTCTTTTGGCATTATTGTTGTCCTCCTTTAACTAATTCTTGATAATCAGCAACAATCTTGGCAGAAACTTCAGCATACTTAGTATCGAAATCTTTCTCTGGAACATATTTCATACGACCGATGTCTTCAAGGACTTCCATCGCAGCAATCTTGTTGAAGGAAACATTCTTCTTCAAAGCTTCTTGACCTTGCTTGTACCAATCAAGGATTAAGTGCATCATTCCATATTGTTTATTTAAGGATGTATAGGTATCAACTTCGTGGAAGGCGATTTGGTGTAAATAGTCTTCACGAATACTTCTAGCACATTCTAGAGTTAAACGATCTTGGAATTCCAATGAATCAGCACCAACTAGACGAACGATTTCATCAAGTTTGGCTTCATCTTGGAGGATAGCTCTGGCTGTACGAACTTGGGCAGCCCAGCCTTTTTTAACGTTCTTATCATAGTATTCTTCGAGAACATCATCATATAGAGAATAACTCTTCAACCAGTCAATGGCTGGGAAGTGTCTCTTATATGCTAGTTGAGCACTTAAGCCCCAGAATACTTTAACAATTCTCAATGTAGCCTGAGAAACTGGCTCGGAGGTATCGCCTCCTGGAGGGGAGACAGCACCGATAGCACTAACTGCACCAGTACGGCCTTCACTGCCTAAACATTTAACATAACCGGCTCTTTCATAGAATTCAGCCAAACGTGATGATAGATATGCAGGATATCCTTCTTCACCAGGCATTTCTTCTAGACGGGAGCTCATCTCACGAAGAGCTTCGGCCCATCTGGATGTGGAGTCAGCCATGACAGCGACTTTGTAACCCATATCACGGTAATATTCCGCGATGGTGATACCTGTATAAATTGAAGCTTCACGAGCTGCAACAGGCATGTTAGAAGTATTAGCAACCAAGACAGTACGTTTCATAATTGTGTCACCAGTTTTGGCATCTTTTAGTTCTGGGAATTCCATCAGAACATCGGTCATTTCATTTCCACGTTCACCACAACCAACGAAGATAACGATATCAGCATCGGCCCATTTGGCTAATTGGTGTTGAACGACAGTTTTACCGGAACCGAATGGTCCTGGGATAGCAGCGATACCGCCAATAGCAATTGGGAATAGAGTATCAATAACTCTTTGACCAGTAACCATTGGTTGGGTTGGTGCTAATTTCTCAGCATATGGTCTTCTAATACGAACTGGCCAACGTTGAATCATATTTAACTCAACTTCTTTGCCATCTTCGCCTTTTAATTTGCAAACGACATCTTCAACTTTTGCTTTTGGATTGTCTTGAATCCAAGTAACAGTTCCCTTCATTGTTGGAGGAACCATGACTTTGTGAAGAACGGCTTTGGTTTCAACTACTGTACCGAGGATATCTCCTCCAGTGACTTTATCGCCAACTTTAGCAACAGCTTTGAAATCCCATTCTCTTTCTCTATTTAACTTTGGTACTTCAATACCTAATGGAATCTTATCTCCGGCGCGATCATAAATAACGTTTAATGGACGTTGAATACCATCATAGATACTTTCGATCAATCCAGGTCCGAGTTCAACTGATAGTGGAGCATTTGTGAAATACACTGGCTCGCCAGGTCCTAAACCTGCAGTTTCCTCATAAACTTGGATGGATGCTTGATCGCCTCTTAGTTCAATAACTTCACCGATTAATTTCTTATCGCTAACACGGACAACGTCGTACATTTGTACTCCAGTCATACCTTTTGCAACAATCAATGGTCCGGCAACTTTAGAGATGACTCCTACTTTATTTTCATTCATCAATCTCTCACCCTTTCTATAGAATATCCATGCCTATGGCCTTTTCAACATTGTCTCTAATTTTCTGCTCGCCGATTCCTTGACTACCCTTTTGTGATGGGATAGGAATTATAATTGGGAAGGTTTTCGCTTTATATTTTTCTAAAGTCTCATCCATCTGTGAATATAATTCTTCAAATAGGTAAACTATTTTACACCCAGCTTGGGAAAGTTCATAAATCTTTTTATCGGCATCTTCAGGAGTTTTTGCTACGATGGTGTTAATACCAACGGCATTAAACAAGAAGATTTCATCACTATTACCAATTGCAGCAATATCAATTTTTTCCATTGTTCATTCCTCCTAATAGTTGAGAAGATCAGCGACATCCGTTTCACGGTTTGAATAGATCATACGGATATTTTTTGCTTCTGCTTGTTTTTCTAAATAGTAATAGACCAAAGGTCCAACTGTCGAAAATTTGATACTGTAATCTTTCATGATTACAAGCATTAATTCATCTAGGAATTTTTCAAGATGATTAAGATCCATATCTTCGGTATAAACCTTTAATCCCTTTGAAATCTTTTCACCGTAATCTTTTTTCATGAAATGCTTATATAAGCCTTCACTTGCCAAAGAATATGCGGAGACGAAACTATCTTTATCAATGGTGCCATTTTCGATGTACATCTCTAAGAATTTGTCTAAGCCCCATTTTAGAGCTTGGCAGCGAACTAATGTCATAATATTTGCGAAGTTGATAAAGTTTTGGAAATAAACCTTTAGGGCTTCATCTTTATGTACATTAAGTTGCTCGAAGATGTAAGCAAAGACGCAGCTATCAATTTTTGCACTCAATACACGGGCATTCTTGATATTGGCGACTTTAGCTCCAATGTCCTTTAATAGAGGAACATAGGCATCAGGAACTTTGTTAGTATTATCATGGAGGATGTATTCTAATAACACATCTTTAGAGATAACACCAGCATCGACAAAGTTATCATGGTGTGGTAAGTCAAACACTTTTGATTTGTAAATAACTTTAATGTTTTGAGCATCATTTCTTAAATAGAAAAGGTTCATAACATCATCGTTAGGAGTGACTCCCTGCAAGAATTTCTTTGTCTTAACCAACTCAGCGTTGATAATTCCTTCTAGTGTCGTTCCAGCGCCATAACCCATATCTAATAAAGCCTGGCAGAATTCTCCATCATTACAACGGAAGAGCTTCGCCAATTTGGTTTTATCGAATAGATTAACTTCGGCAGCTTTTACGGCGCCACTAGCATAACTGTAATCCATTATTTCGCTCCATTACCGAAAAGCAATTCTGCAATTTCGGATTCGTATTTTTCTTTGAGATCATCTAGCAATACCTTGAAAGAGTGGTCAACATCATAACTGGCACCAACGAGAACAAATCCACCTTTAATGGCGACCGATTCTTTGGAAAGTGTTAGTTTGTATTTTGAACCTAATTTTTTGTTCAAAACATCAAGAACGACTTTATCTCCTTCTTTTTCACTAGCGAAGAGTTTTAGGTATTTGCTGTAATCTTCTTTTGACACCTTTAAGGTCTCGTTGCCTTGAATATCATCACCAGCGATTGTTTTGACAACCAAATCACTTAGCTCTTTATCACTAATCTTCATTAGCTTTTCATGAGCGGAAGCAACGGCTTTGTCAATAATTGCTTTCTTGGCGTACAAGGCTTTTTGTTTGGCAAGTTGTTCGATTTGTGTAATATTTGTCTTTAGATAATCAGCATTAGAACGGGTTGCATCATCAATAATTTTCTTATATTCTTTGTCATAACCTTCTTTAATGCTCTTTTTCAAGGCTTCGGCTTGAACGGCTCCAGCCTCAACAATCCCTTTTGCCTCTACTTTTCCTTTTTCTTCAATTTTTGAATAGATAGAACTCACTTTAAACACCTACTTAATTCCGAAGATGAGTAAGATGGAAACTAGTAGGGCAAGAATAGCGTAGGTTTCGACTAAGGCGGTCATTGTGATGCCTTTAGCAAATTGTGATGGATCTTTTCCAGTCATTTGGATAGCAGCTGATGCAGCAACACCCTGATAAATAGCGGAGATTAATCCAGCAATAGCGATTGGTAAGCCAGCGCCAAAATAGGCCCAGCCTAAACGTTGAGCGGCAACAGTGTCAGACATGGCACCTAAATCAGTTCCACCGAGGACACCGATGTTGGTCATGATTAAGACTGCGGCTAAGAAGCCATAGATACCCTGGGTTCCAGGAAGAGCTTGTAAAACTAATAATTTACCAAATAATTCTGGCTTTTCGGACATAACGCCTGCGGCGGATCTACCAGCAATACCAACACCAATAGCGGATCCACATCCAGATAGAGCAGCGGCTAAAGCAGCGCCGATAATGGCAATTGCTTGACCTGATAAAAATTCAAACATACTTTTATTTTCTCCTTTTCTGTTTTAATTATTTCTTATCGTTGATTTCATAAATATACTTGTATTGAAGTGTTAACGGTTTGAAATCGACACCGCCACCCTCGAAAAATTTTCCATAGAATTCAATATACTGTAGTCTGCAGTCATGCACATAGGCTGATAGCAAACTCATAGCAAGGTTGAATATGTGTCCACCAATATAGATAACTATAGCGAAGATCCAGCCAATGACTGGGATAGAACCGCTTACCATTCCGGCAAGTAAGTTCATAACATAAGCAATAATTGCTCCTGACATCGCTAAGGCTAAGATTCTGGCGTAGGATAAGATATCACTTAGATATGAAGTAATACCATATAAACCGCCTAATCCACCAATAACTTTGCCGATGCCTTTTTTAGCACGGCCAGCTGTGAATAGAACGATTAGAGCTCCAAATCCAAGAACACCATACCCGATGTATTGGACAATTTGTGGTATCGTTACTGGCCCACCAGTATATTCTACTGGCAACATATTTGCGCAGAACTGTGATAGGGTTAGGCTTAATCCGATTAAAATCAAAATCCAGCTAATGTTATCAAAAATTCCATCAAATACATGACCACTCTTGACATTCATGATGAATTTCATCATCATGCCACAGCATAAGTGGATGACGCCAAGCACCAATGTTAGGATTAACATAACGATTGGATAGGTCTGTGGGTTGAACCACAATGGAGGGAAAAATGCTTCTCCAAAGTAACTTCCGAAGATCACGCCCCAAATAATGGTTGTGATACTGCAGTAAAAGAAAATCTTGAGTAATTTTTGGAGTGTTCCTTTTGGCTTCATAACTTTTAACATTACAAAGCTTGCGATTCCAAGAACGAGACCATAGCCGACATCGGCCATCATCATACCGAAGATAATCCAGTACCAGAATGACATGACGGTATTGGGGTCTAACTCTTTTGAGTTTGGACGAGAATACATGTCTGTCAATGGTTCAAAGTCAGCAGAAATTTTGTTATTTTGTAGTGCGGTTGGAGGAGTTTCATCCTCGGTTGGATCTGCGAATTCGATATCGTAGTCTCCAGTAACTGCCTTAATAGCATTTTCTACTCTTGTGGTCCGGTCAAACCTGACCCAACCTTCTAAGTAGACTGTTTCTACTGTTGTTTGGACCTGTGTCTTTTTCATGGCACATTCCGTTTCCATTTGATCGCTAAAGATTTTTATTTCTTTTTCTTTAGCAGCCAGGTTGGATAACTGGCCTTCGATCGTTGCAATTTTTTGCAAATTTGCTTCAATCATTTTCTCCTTTTCGTCTACCAATTCCTTTACCGATTTATCCTCGTTAGGTAAAGAAATTTCCATGAATCCAGAACTCTTAGTCTGATCCATGATGGAATTGTCATCTTCATGCCAATTTACAATTAAGATAGCTTGGGTATCGCCTGCGACCCCATATAATTTGATATCGCTGTTGCTATCTAGGGCTTTCATTTGTTCCATGAAGGATTCAATTTGCTTTTCAGCAATATAACCCGTATGGACAACTGTGTATTTGGTTTTGTAAATCGTAGATAATTTACCATCCAAATCAGCCCATGGTTGTAAGGACTTAATGAATTCCTTACTGGCATCGTTCTCACCTTTTAATCTTGCAATAGTTTCATCGGCTTTTTCGATTTTCTCTAAAGTCGCTGAATTGTCATAATCAGGGTTAATAAAATCCTGATAATCGACAACTGGGAAAGCATCTGGATCCGTAAGCTTTTTCTTAGGGACAAATGGTTTCAAAACTTGCAATGATTTTTGGGAACGTTGCACGAAGGCTTCTTCCTTTGCGGAATCAAGAGTCTCATGAGTTTCCTCTGATGGAATAACCATAATTTCGCCAACACGCTGTAATTGTTTTAATACAGCTTCTTCATCTTCTTTGAGGAAAACAATTTTGGCTTTTTTCATTGGTACTATCATGATGAGACAACCTTCTTCATAATGTAACTAATTGCGATATCAATTCTACTATCCGCCAATGAAGTGACATCTTTGCCTTCTTTCTCATACTGAGCTTTGAGTTCCTTGGATTGCTCGGTTAATTTAACCTGGGTATCTTTGGTCATCTTATCAGCTTCAGCTTGAGCTTTCTTTAGTTGGGCTTCGCCATCGGCTTCAGCTTCCTTTTTGGCTTTCACCATTAGGGCTTCAACTTCAGCGTTAGCTGCAACTTTGGCTTGTTCTGCCTTTGCTTCAGCGGCTTGAATAGAATCTAAAATTGACATTCAATCACCACCTTTCGTGGTAGATTATAACATAATCTATTTTGTAAATAAACCGTAAAAGCAATAAATTTGAGTAAATACCAAAAATAACCCATTTCCATAGGAAAACAGTATATTTTTTGTGCAAAGCCATAAAACCCTGTAACATGTATGGCAGTAATATTTGTCATTTGACCAATTGTTTTTGGCGCATTGACAACTATTTTCGACATTTTTTCCTTCAAAAAAAGCAATATTTTTTTACTTAAAATTTACTTTCTTTTTATTGATATCAAACTCATTATTTATTCATAAATACATTGCCCAATCTCTTTTTAAACAATATTTAATTTTCCTACTCTTTTGTAATTGCTTTTTAAATACAAATGTGTATACTATGGGGGTAATAAATCGGAGTGAAGTAAATGGAAAAAGTTAAAAAAACTAAGGTGACTTTCAAAACTATTCTGCCTTTGATTATAGGTTGTATAGGATCGGCTATATTATATGCGGTTTCAATTAAATGCTTTATCCAAGCTCCAGGGGTAAACATGCTAGCTGGTGGCGTTAGTGGCATCGCAATTATCATAGCAAGATTAGTCACCCATTTGGGCTGGGATGAGAACATTGTTTACTCAATAGTTTACTTTATAATAAACGTCCCTATCTTCATCTTGGCTTTTAAAAAGATTGGCAAATGGTACTCAGTCTTTACCCTTCTCTGTGTTATCTTGGCTTCAGTATTGAATGCCGTTATTCCACAGTCCATCTTTGCCTTCATGAAACTAGATCCCGCTACCGATAAATTATTGATTGCAATTATTGCTGGTGTCTTAACTGGTTTAAGTACTGGCATCGCCTTAAAGCTTGGGACCTCAGGTGGTGGAGTCGATGTGATTATCACCTATATGGGTCTCAAACGCGGTAATAAAGTTGGCATGTATAGTTTCTGGATTAATGGTGCAATTCTATTCGTCGGTGGTTTACTCTTTCAGGAATGGGCCGCGATGCTCTACACTGTCGTTTATATCTATGTTAGTGGCCAAGTAGTCAATGCTGTCTATCGTCGCAATAATAAAAAGATGATCAAAGTGGTCACCAATTACAAAGATCAAATCTCTGAGGCCTTGATCAAAATATCAAATCATGGTGTTACAGTATTTGATTGTGAAGGAGCCTATACCAAAGTTCATCGATATGAAGTTCAAACGATTGTATTAGAAAGCGAAGTAAAATGCATGCTTGATAAAATTCATGAAATTGATCCAACTTCCTTTATCAGTATCGTTGATGTTAGCATTGTCAAAGGTGCCTTCAACATGCCTTCCTACAAATAAAAGCAAGGTAATATCCCTTGCTTTTTTACTGTTATTGAAATATTCCCTTTTGAGTTATCACGGTTGGAGAAGAATTTAAAAGTGAACGATAGAAGAAGAAAGTTTTGCTATAATCCTCTTCACTCAGCGAGAGAGAATAGCGCACAAAATCCTTATTAGTCAGAGTATTATTTCCAACATCACAATACACTATTTGGAACAATGTCTTTGATTGAGAGCCTCTATTATCAAGCGATACAGCGGTAGAAAAAGTTTGTTTATCACAATTCGTGCTAATTATTTGGAACACGCCATTACTCTTCGGAAAGAATGCCTTCTCTTTATTATATAAATCCAATTGTTTAAATCCGTCTTTGCTAATTACTGGATAATAGCGAGACTGCACAATTGTTTTTGAATAACATGATGGCAGCAAACTCTCATCAATTGTGCTTGACTCTGCAAGTCCTATATGCCTTTGCCATGACAAATCGGGATATTGCCGATAATTTGCTTTCCCATCGCTTATTCCAATAATCGATGGATCCCACATCATCGCCAGCTTATCGGCTTGAGTGACAGAATTCCATCGGCTAGAATCACAGAAATCATTCGAGTATAACAAGCCTTTCTCCGTACTATAAGCGATTACTTTCTTTGTAAGATAATGCTTTTGACTATCAATTATTTCAATATTACCTACTCTAAACAAGTGCGCATATCATACTTGTAATCTATGTATTTGTTGTTAATACCTGAATTTATGAAGTTTAAAAAAGTCAGGCCGTTAACAGGATAGGTGTATTCAAAACGTTTAGTCATATCAACACCATAATTTGCAAAATAAGGCTGATTGCCCTTTGACCCAGCGATAGATAGACCACCAAATTGTTGATTATCTTTTGCGATACCGCCGACAAATTCTACAATCACTCCTTCAAAATAATAAGTATTAATTTGCTCACCGCTGCAGGCATTCATCATAATAATGGCAGAACAAGAAGAAACCATTTGAGCATCAATCACGCCATATACCACATATATGTATTCATCAAACGTGGCATTCTGATTAGCAGCTATTATTGCAACTCCTTTCATTTCTAAAGAAGTATAAACTTTGTTAATCGAAAGAAGCTTATCGAAATAATTGTGTCCGTTTGCACTAAAGGATGACAAAAAATAATTATTGTTCTCTTTCTGAAGAATCGTAAAAGGAGCACAATAGTTGTCGCCACTAAACATAGATAAATTTAATGTTATGAGCTCATCACAAACATTGATTAGTTCGCGTTCAGAATGATAATAAGATAAATCTATTTGATTCATTATCTTATCCTCACCAATTCTTTGCTGCAGAGCTAAATCTTCTTGCTTTTCTTTGACTATCTTAATTGTTATAGGTAATAGAATTGATACACATACAATAAAAACCAAGCACGATAGAAGAATACAATTCCTTTTTTTCATTTTCTTGTCTCCTACTCAATTCTTATATATAGGGGGGAAGATAAATTATAGTTATCTTCCGTTGTTTCGTGTATTTCTAATGTTTGCAAATAAACCGTTGACACAGTTGATAAAGTAATGGAAACTAGGTAATCGATGGATTGGGACAACCATAAAGTTAATTTTATCATCTCTGTTTCCTGACCAGTGGATACAGTTTGATAAAACTGTTTTGTTTCCTTAATAACTTGCTTGTTTGTTTCTAATACTCTAATTATTGAAGCGTTATCTTTGAATAGAATTGTACAGATAGTAATAACAATCGCGGACGCTACTGCTAATACCTTGAACAAGTTTTTCATTTTTTTACCTTTTCTTTCTCTCCCTTAATCACAATATACAATTTTGTACTATAGATTACAGCAGTTATGAGAATCATGAAATTAAAATGTTCTTTTTCATTATCTTCAGTAGACTATTTTATTTTGTTCCAAACAAACGATCCCCAGCATCTCCTAAGCCAGGAACAATGTAACCTTTCTCATTTAATTTTTCATCTAGAGAAGCTAGATAAATATCTACATCGGGATGGTGTTTCAAGACATTATCAACGCCTTGTTGAACACCGACCAAACAAATTAGGCGAATATCTTTAGCGCCTGTTTCTTTAATCTTCTTAATTGCTGCTACTGCGCTTCCCCCGGTTGCAAGCATTGGATCCAAAACAAAGACAATCGAATCTTTGATGTTTGGTGGGAATTTTGCATAATATTCATTGGGCTCTAAACTCTCTTCATTACGGTATAAGCCAATATGGCCAATCTTAGCGGTTGGAATCTCGGTCTTAATACCATCTACCATGCCCAGACCTGCTCTTAATATTGGTACTAATACAATATTTTTCGCTAGCTGATAGCCTTTACAAGTGGTAATTGGCGTTTGAATTGTCACTTCCTCGACTGGTAAATCGCGAGTGATTTCATAAGCCATTAATGCAGCAATCTCATCAAGATTCTCTCTGAAATCCTTTGTTCCTGTCGTTTCCTTACGCATTGTCGTCAGTTTGTGATTAATCAACGGATGGTTTAAAACATGTAGCATAATTACTCCTCCCTTAGTGGCAAATCCTTGACAAGAAGACTTACCTCCTTCTTTAATTCATCTAATATTTGCTGATTATCATAATGCTTTAAAGCCTTTACAATAATCTTGCCAACTTTATAGAAATCTTCTTCCTTGAAGCCTCTTGTAGTCATGGCTGGCGTGCCAAATCTTAATCCAGAAGTATAGGCTGGTTTTTCCGTATCAAAAGGAATCGCATTCTTATTGCAAGTAATGTTAATGGAATCTAATACTTTCTCCGCTACGTTGCCTTTTAAGGTACAAAACGAGCGCAAATCAACTAAGAATAAATGGCTTTCACTACCATCGCTAACAATTCTTACTCCCTCTTCTTTCATCGATTTGATGAAAGCTTGGCAGTTATCAAGTAATTGTTGTTGATATGCTATAAATTCCGGTGTCATGGCTTCTTTAAAACAAACCGCTTTCGCAGCAATAATATGCTCTAATGGTCCGCCTTGAATACCCGGGAAAACTCTACGATCTAAGACAGCTTTGTATTTCTCTTTGCATAAGATCAAACCACCACGAGGACCTCTCATGGTTTTATGCGTAGTTGAAGTGACAAAATCAGCATATGGTATTGGGCTTGGATAAAGACCAGCCGCAACCATACCAGCAAAGTGGGCCATATCGACCATTAGGTAGGCACCAACCTCATCAGCAATCTCTCTGAATTTTTTAAAATCAATAATTGGTGAATAAGCACTAGCGCCGGCAACAATTAATTTTGGCTTAATTTCTAGTGCTAATCTTCTAACCTCATCATAATCAATTCTCTCCGTATTTGGATTGACACCATAACCAAAGAATTGATAATTCATCCCGGAAAAATTTAATGGATGCCCATGGCTTAAGTGACCGCCAGCATCCAATGACATTCCTAAAACCTTGTCACCAAAGTTTAGTATTGCCGCATAAACGCCCATGTTGGCTTGCGTTCCAGAGTGCGGTTGAACATTAGCGTGTTCGCAATGAAATAGAGCCTTTGCTCTATCTATCGCTAACTGCTCAATCTGATCAATATATTCACAACCACCATAATAACGTTTACCAGGATAACCCTCGGCATATTTATTAGTCAAAATACTGCCAGCCGCTTGTTTCACATCATCAGAAACAAAGTTTTCACTAGCAATCAATTCTATATGACTTTTTTGTCTTTCATATTCCTTTTTAATTAATAATTCTATTTCTTTATCTTTCATTCTAACATCCTCTATCTAACATCTCGACCCGGGTTTGGTGTCGACCCCCAAGAAAATCAGTTGTCAAAAAAGCATCTACAATCTGAAGTGCTAAATCCTTTTCCACAAAACGTCCGCCTAAAGCGAGAACATTTGCGTTATTGTGCTGGCGTGAAAGTACCGCTAATTCAACTGTATTAACATTAGCACATCTAATACCTTTCACTTTATTCGCCGCAATGCTTATTCCAATTCCACTGCCACAAATAACGATGCCAAAATTAGCTTTGCCCTTCGCAACACCTTGTCCAACTTTATAGCCATATTCGGGGTAATTTGCGGACTCTTCACTATAACAACCGACATCTTCAACAGTAAATCCTTTATCGATTAAATACTTCTTTACTTCTTCTTTTAATATATATCCGGCATGATCGCAGCCAATGATTAAATTCATTTTCCCGACCCCCTTATCATTATTATTATAATGAATTCATTTTTGGTATTCAATGAAAGAATGAAAAATGCTATCATAAGAAAATAAGAAGGTGTGAAAATGGAAAAAGTTCTAAATAAATTTCTCCGCTATGTAAGTTACGATACAACAAGTGATCCCGATTCGACCACCGCTCCGACTAGTTTAAAGCAGTTAGAGTTATCGAAGCAATTATTAAAAGAGTTAAAAGAAATGAAGATTGATGCTAAGCTCGGTGAAGGTGGCGTTGTTTATGGCTCACTTCCCAGCAATATAGAAAAGATTGTGCCAAGCATTGGTTTTATCGCCCATGTGGATACATCTCCCGATGCCAGTGGAAAAGACATAAAGACCAAAGTCATCGAAAACTACGATGGCAATGATATCATCTTGAATAAAGAAAAACAAATTATTATGTCGGTTACGGATTATCCTTTGTTAAAGGATAAAAAGGGCGAAAGAATTATTGTTACTGATGGCACTACTTTATTAGGTGCCGATGATAAAGCTGGCGTTGCCGTAATTATGGAGGCTGTGCAAACTTTAGTCAATAATCCTAGTATTAAGCATGGTCCAATCAAAATTGCCTTCACTCCTGATGAAGAAGTCGGTAAAGGTGTCGATAACTTTGATGTTAAATATTTTGATTGTGAATTTGCCTACACCGTTGATGGTGGATCAGTTTGGGCGGTTGAATATGAGAATTTTAATGCCGCTAGTGCCAAAATTGAAATCAGTGGCCGCAACATTCACCCCGGAAGCGCAAAAGACAAGATGGTCAATGCTATCAATATAGCGACAGAATTCAATAGTATGATTCCCGAGACAATGACTCCGGAACATACCGAAGGCTATGAAGGTTTCTTCCATAGCATGCACATTGAAGGTAGCGTGGAAAAAGCAAGTATTTCCTACATTATCCGTAACCATGATGTGGAAAAGATGAAACAACAAAAAGAATTTCTTCTTTCGATTGGGGATTTCTTGAATAAGAAATACAAAGGCGACTGGGTTAAAGTCAACCTTAAAGATGCCTATAGAAATATGCGCTCCTTGATTGAAAATAAGATGTACATTGTTGATATCGCTAAAGAAGCCATCAGCATGATTGGCTATACACCAATTGATACTCCAATCCGGGGCGGTACAGATGGTGCCAGCCTAACTTATATGGGTCTTCCCTGTCCAAACTTAGGTGCTGGTGGCTATAACTTCCACGGACGCTTTGAATATGCTAGCCTCGATGAAATGGAGAAATCTGTTGAGATGGTTCTCCAAATCATTGATATTGTTAAAGAAAGATAACAAAAAAAAGAAAATGGAATTCAACCATTTTCTTTTTTATTGACCAATAATAGCTTTTAAAAAGATTGCTTTTTCATATAGTCTTCGATTTCATCAATTTCCCGAATAATATTTTTACTGAGGACTTCACAACCATCTTTAGTAATAACTACATCATCTTCAATACGAATACCAATTTTCTCTTCAGCAATATAAAGACCGGGTTCAACCGTTATGACCATTCCTGGCTCAAGGGTACAGGGATAGGCAGCATCATGAGTATCGAGACCCAAATGGTGACTAACACCATGGAAATAATACTTTGTGACTTCACTGTCTTCTTTAATTAAACCAATCTTCTTCAATTCTTGTTGATAATACTTGACTAGTAACATATTTAAACTTCTAGTGGTAGTGCCGGGTTTCGCGTTCGCAAAAACCAGTTTTTGTCCACCCAAAACAATGTTATAAATCTGTTTCTGGCGCGGGTTGAATTTACCATTAACAGGATATGTTCTAGTTATATCTGATTTGTAATGATGGTATTCGGCGCCTAAATCAAACAACGCTAAATCACCATCATGCATCTCACAACAATTCCCATGATAATGGAGAACGCAAGCATTGCCACCACTGGCGGCGATAGTTTCAAAGGCATTATCACTACAACCATTAGTATAAATAGCAAAGTTGAAATGGGCTTCCATGACGCTTTCGTTTAAACCTGGTTTTAGATGTTTCAAGATGTTCTTCAAGCCAAGATCAGTTATTCTAATAGCTCCCCGTATTTCCTCTAATTCTTCATTTGACTTAACCATTCTTAGCTTTGCTAAGGTAGGATAAATATCCTTGATGACAACTGATGGATACTTCTTAGCAAAAGTGTTTGCAAAATCTTGAGCAGTAGTAGAAGCTTCGGCAAATCCCTGTCTTTCTAAATCAAAGTAAATTGTCTTGCAGCCAAGACGCGCTAGACACCAGTCCAAGTTTTCTTCAAAATCATATAAATATTTGACATCATCGATGCCGCTAACTGTTTTAACATATTCAGAGGAATAAGTTTCTCCGACCCATTTAGCTTTAACTTCATCGTAAGGACTGATAAATACTTGTGTTAGAACATCTGCTCCACATTTAGCAATCAAAACAATGTCTTTGGTCTCATCAACACCAGTTACATAAAAGAAATTCCGATTAGGGGTGAACGTATAAGTTTCATCTCCACTTTTCCGTGGTGCTAATCCCGCAAACAATACGGCTACACTGCAATCATCCATCTGTTCTAATAAACGTTTACGATTAGCAATAAAAGTCTCTTTATTCATACATAATATCCTCCCTAGATATTCTTTATTTTCTCTTGTATTTGAGCCATCTTTAATGGCCCTTCACGAATAATTCTTAATTCCGAACCAGTAATATCTAAAATCGTACTAGCCTTGCCAAACAAAACCTTGCCATCAACATAAGCGCCGATATCATCGCCAAAAGTTTGTTTGGCTTGGATAACGCTGACAAAAGGAAGATTTCCGCTTAGGTTGGCACTGGTTAAAAAGATAGGCTTCCCCAGTCTTTCAATAAGTTTAGTGATATAAGAAGCATCACTATAACGAATAGCAACCGTTCCATTAGATCCCATATATTTCTGCAGATCAGCCTTAACTTTAACAACTAGAGTAATTGGACCTGGTAATAAAGCTTTGACAATTTTAATTTGTCTCTCATTTAAATCGGCCACGGTCTCAATTTCTTCATAGCAGCATACCGCTAAGGGAAAAGCCTTATCTGCTGGCCTTTGTTTCAACTCATAGAGTCGTTCAATCGCTTCTTTGTTATCATAAATGACGGCAACTCCAAAGACAGTTTCCGTTGGTAATAAAACAATTCCGCCTTCGCTTAATACTTTGGCTGGATAATCAAAATCTTGTTGATTCACTATTCTTGTATGCATGTTAATCTATCCCTCACTATAGGTTTTATCCAGGTACTCCTTCAGTCTTGAAGTCATGCGCTTGGGCGCATAGGCGAAACCAAATAAAGCACCTGTGTTCATAATATTAATCAATTTGCGACGATTTTTCAATTCAATTTCGTTTTCTAGCAACATAATTAATTCTTCTTCGATATTATCCTTCAAAATATAGTTATCTACCGTGCGGTGATTGATGTAATTCAGCTTGTCAATGTTATGACGAATTATCTCAAGCATAACCCCTTCATTAGGGATATAATCAAAGGCTCCCTCGCGGCGCACAATCGCTTTATAATGAGGAACATCAAAGAGAGGAACTTTCCGATAGCGATACTCACCATCAGGTATACATCTTAAATGGCGATATGATTCAAGCATCGGATAATTCAGCAGTAATAATCCATTCTCTGTCGAATTGTCAAAGTAGGCCATTAAGCGGCGAATTTTCTTGTCCGTATATTGTGAATCATGAAGATCATAGTCAAATACTAAATAGATTTCAGCGAAAGGTTGGCGCAACAAATCTTTCTTGGTTGGGTCCATTTCTCTTGAAATCAAAACGCGCATTAAATCTACCGCTTCTCCATCATTGAAAAGTCGATTATATAATTGATAAATATTTGTTTTATAAGTAATGATTTCTTCACTGATTCCTAGGGGTACATAATTCTCGAATTGTCGCAAGAATCTCTCTTCCGCTACCGCTCCTTCAGCAATGAAAAGTATTTTTGGTCTACTGGACTGAAAATCCATAATTCCGATAAAGTTTCTCGAGATTGTGAACTTCGCGTAGCTCACGTTGAGTTAGATTGGAAAGAGATGCAATCGTCTGATTCGCCATAATAAAGTAGCAGTCCGGTCTCAAGACATCCGATTCCATTAGCGAAGTATCATGAGTAGACATTAAGACTTGGCAAGTTAAATCGCGTAGTTTGGAAGCTATCTTATAACTTAATGAATAGTGATAATAGGCATTGAATTCATCAAGGAACATAAATGAAACTTCCGAAAAATGCAATGACCAATAATAGAATAGTAAGAGTAAGCGGGTACCACTTGAAGCAACTTGCATAAAATCTAGGCTCTTGGTCCCGTATTCTACGCCAATGATTTGTCCACCTAATAGTGGAGAATCTAGCGGAACTAATTTATAATCCAGTTCACAATAATGCAAGAATTGCTGGAAATCTTGCAGCTTATTCTGCTTGATAATATCTTGTGCTAACATGTGCGGAGTGCTATAGAAGCCAATAAATGAATTCCCTTCTGTAAGAGAGCGGAACCACAACATATGATCAACAAAATCAATTATCTTATTTACTAGTGAATCTGCTGGTTGATGACTGTTGGCTTTAACATAACGCAGCACTGATAAAGTCTGATGATTATTTTCTTCGTTATAGACATCAAAGTTGAGCGTTGGTGCTTCGAAATATTCACCATGTTTAATCTCAATATGATCCTTATCAAAATCGCAGGAGAAAACTACTTGACCTTGATAGGACATCTCTTCATAGGTCAAGTTGGCATCTTTATTCTTCTTATATTTATAGATTACTTCTTTGCCATCAAAAACAAAGGTATAACTGAAAGAAGCAACACTGTTATCATCACTAGTCGCTGGTAGATAGTTTTGTGTCTGCTCGGGTATTTTCGCCTTATCAACCAGATGCAATGTGATATCGAAAAGAGCTAAGCCAAAGATAGATTTTCCGGAACCGTTTTTGCCATAAATCATCGCAGTATTAATTAAGCCATTACGAATCCCATTTTGACTAAAATCATAGTCTTTAACATCGCTAAAATCGATTGATATTTCTTTAGTAAATATCTTGTAATTAGCTACACTGAACTTTTTAATCATTTAACTCACCCTTTCAAAAAAAGTGCCATACTTTATTAAAGTATAGCACAAATAGATTAAATATCATTAAAAAATCAGTCAATATAAACTAATTTGAAAGAAATTGCACTAGTCGCATTCTCTTGGAAGATACGGTAGGTTCCAACTTCTAGAGTCATCGTATAACCAGATGAGTCAGCAACAATTGACACTTTGTCACTACTTTGAATGAGTGTTCCATAGCCATTATCAATCATCTTATAGACGACAATTTTGCTGGCATCACCAGATTCGACAACGAGGCGATAAGAACCCGCTACAGTAATCTGCTTATCAACCATTCCGGTGGCTTGACTCTTTGATGGCGCAAGCGAAGAGAAATGATCGGATACATTTGACTCTTGAGAGCCCGATGCACCACTACTCTGATCTTCTGAGGGAACATAGCTATATTGAGCATCATTGCTAGCAGAAATGACAGCAGAATTAGCTGCCTGTGGATTACTAGTCTGATTGCTTCCAATCTGTTCACTGGCATTCTTTTGCTTGCCGGTAAAAGCAATTGCACAAATCAGCACAACACAAGCCAATGAAACTGTTGGCACAGATATCTTTAGAAAAGCACTAAAATTAATAGCTTTCTTTGCAATCTTTGGAACTTCTCTTTTCTTGAATTCGAGGCGCATAGAAAAATCAAGCTTTGGCTGCTTTTTTTCAATTTCTCTATCGTTATGTTGTTTGAATTTATCTTTATAATTCATTTTTTACTCCTCGGAATAGTGTTCCTTAATCTTCTTTAGTGCTTCTTTATAAATCTTATAGACAGTTGATAGCGGGATTTTTGTAAATTTTACTATCTCTTGCAAAGTGAAATCATATTGGATTTTATAGAACACGATTGTGTTCTCTAAATCGGTCAAATAACTATTCATGTCATTGAAGTAAGTGAAGGTTGAGTTTTCTGCTTCATAGACACTTAACAGATTATCACTTAACTCCGTATATTTCCGATTATCGCGAATGTAATTCAAGGCAAGATTTTTAGCGATATTGCACGCCCAGGAATGAAACTTATTGGGATTTTCTAAATCGGTTGCCCGGTTATATATCTTGACAAAAGTATCTTGAAGTATATCTTGGCTAGCCATCTCATCCTTAATAATTGAGACAATAATGAAATAAAGCAATTTTTTGTAGCTTTCATACATCGTATTGAACGCTTCTTCATTGCCCGATTGCAGTTGTTTAACAATATCAGGAGTTATGTACATTGCTTGTCCTCAAGAACCGTTCATCTATTATGACACGGTATAATCACTATTTTTTCATAAATCAAAGAAAAAAGAAAGACCAAGCTTACAATTCACAACGATTTAAATGATTTATTGCATAAAAAAGGAGTAGCAAGCTACTCCTAATCAACTTATTCTTTTGGTGTGGCCGGTTTATCGACTCTTGGTGGTTTTGGTAATAAGTCTTTTCTTGATAGAGCGACTTTTCCCTTTTCATCAATGCCGGTAACAATAACCTTGATCTTGTCACCTAATTTGAGAATATCTTTTGGATGAGCAATTCTCTCATAGGCTAGTTTAGAAACGTGAACCATACCTTCACAGCCAGGGAACAATTCCACAAAGGCTCCATAGGCTTCAATTCTTGTAACTTTACCCTCATAAATCTCGCCAACTTTCGCCACTCTGGTGATATCTTCAATCATCTTAGCGGCTTTCTCAATTGGTTCATATTCTTGGTGGTAAATCACGATGCTACCATCTTGTTCAATGTCAATCTTGACATCATCACAAGCTGCGATAATCTCATTAATTTTCTTGCCGCCCGGGCCAATAACATCACGAATCTTATCGATATCGATTTGCATCTTCTTAATCTTTGGTGCATATTTACTAACTTTATCTCTTGGGGCTGGAATGGCTTCTTCGATAACATCAAGAATCTGCATTCTTGCTTTCTTAGCTTGCGCTAAGGCTTCCTTTAAGATATCTTTGTTGATTCCAAGAATTTTGATATCCATTTGTAAGGCACAGATACCTTCTCTAGTACCAGCAACTTTAAAGTCCATATCACCTAGATGGTCTTCCATACCTTGAATATCAGTTAAGATAGTGTATGGCGCACCCTCTTCGATTGGTCCACTAGTAATCAAACCCATAGCGATACCACCGACAGGAGCTTTAATTGGAACACCAGCAGCCATTAATGACATGGTGGATGCACAAATTGAAGCTTGGGAAGAAGAACCGTTTGATTCAACAACTTCAGCCACGACTCTGATGGTATAAGGGAATTCTTCAACTGAAGGAATTACTTGACTTAATGCTCTCTCACCTAAGGCACCATGACCGATTTCTCTGCGGCCTGGGGAACCCATTCTTCCCGTTTCACCAACGGAGAATGGTGGGAAATTATATTGATGCATAAAGCGTTTTTGCTCATCATCAGTAATGTTATCAATAATTTGATAATCATTAGCTGGTCCTAATGTACAAGCAGAGATAACTTGCGTTTCACCTCTAGTGAACATTGCGGAACCATGGACTCTTGGCAATAAATCAATTTGAGCATTTAATGGTCTAATCTCATCGAGTTTACGACCGTCTGGTCTAATCTTGTCAACCGTGACCAATCTTCTAAACTCATCTTTGACAATATCACCTAAGATATCATTAACCTGTCTAAGTGTAAATTTCTTAGTGGCTTCATCTTTGTATTCTTTTTCTTCATATTTGGCAACAATCTCTTCGTTGATCTTATCGATTGCACCATATCTGTCTAATTTCTCTTTAATTCTAACAGCAGAAATTAAACGATCTTTGCAAAGTGATTCAACTTCCTTGCGGAGTGTCTCATCAATTTGATATAGTTCTATTTCTCTTTTTGGAACTCCTACTTCTTTAATGATTTCATTTTCAAAATCAATTAGTTCCTTAATTTTCTCATGTCCAAACATGATTGCATCTAACATGACATCTTCACTGACTTCTTTAGCACCAGCTTCAACCATGTTGATAGCGGTATAGGTACCAGCAACTTTCAAATCGACATCAGATAATTCCATTTCTTCAGGAGTTGGATTAATAACAAATTTGCCATTAACTCTTCCAACTATCACACCAGCGATTGGTCCGCTGAAAGGAATATCAGAAATACATAATGCTAAGGAAGCACCGAACATAGCAGCCATTTCTGGGCTAGCACTATGATCGACAGATAATGCGGTATTAACTACTTGAACTTCATTACGGAAACCTTCTGGGAATAAAGGACGAAGTGGTCTATCAATTAATCTACTAGTTAAAGTAGCATGCTCACTTGGTCTTCCCTCTCTACGTAAAAAGCTTCCAGGAATCTTTCCAACACCATATAGTTTTTCTTCAAAACTAACAGTTAATGGGAAGAAGTCCACATCCATTTTCGGCTCATCTTTTGCACAAGCAGTTGATAGAATAACGGATTCGTTATAACGAATCAATGCTGATCCAGCAGCTTGCTTAGCAATTTCCCCAACCTCGACTGTCAGGGTCTTTCCACAAAACTCTTTTGTGAATACTTTTTTTGGCATTCTTTCACCTCGTTTATTTTAACTTATTTATTGTAACATATCTAAAAGAGAAAATATATATTTTCTTTAGTTTATGCCACAAAGACACAAAAAAAGCCAGTTTGCACTGGCTTTGACATTACTTTCTGATATTTAATTCATTAATAACTTTAACGTAACGTTCTTGACTAACTTTCTTCAAGTAATCAAGTAGTCCTCTTCTTTTACCAACCAAGACTAATAATCCTCTACGAGAATGATTGTCATGCTTGTGAACTTTTAAGTGTTCGGTAAGATCATTAATCTGTTCGGTCATCAAAGCGATTTGAACTTCGGTGCAACCAGAATCATTTTCATCTTTACCAAATTTGACTACTAGTTCTTTGACTCTTTCTTTTGAAACTGCCATAAGATTTTCCTCCTTCTTTTTATTTTAGCTTAATCCAAGTGAATCGTTGGAGACGCGATAAACATAGAATAAGTTTCTGGGTTTCTAAACCCGCTTTATAATAATACTTGTTTTTTTTGAAAAGCGCAAGTAAATATTAATCTAATTCCCAATTAATTGGAGTATAGCCATGGGCGATTAAATATTCATTAATTCTTGAGAATGGCTTACTTCCATAGAAACCATTGGCCGCTGATAGTGGTGATGGGTTCGGTGCTTCAATAATCATATGAATTGGATTTCTTTGAACTTTCTCAACATAACTTCTTGCATGCTCGCCCCAAAGGACAAACACTTTTGGTTTCTTATCTTTGATAAGCTTATCAATAATGCCATCAGTAAACTTGACCCAACCACATTCACAGTGTGAAGCTGGTTTATCAGCTGGTGCTGTGAGAGTTGAATTCAATAAGAGAACACCTTCACGAGCCCAATTAACTAAGCTGCCATGAGTAACTGGTTTAATGCCAACATCTTTAATTGCTTCATTAATAATAACGGTTGTAGTTTGATTTGGCTTCTGAGCTTTGGAAGTAGAGAATGCTAAACCATCAGCCTGATCCTTACGATAGAATGGAATCTTACCAATAATAACAACTTTGACATTATCTAAATCAGTATATTCAAAGGCTTTAAAAATGTCATTTCTTTCAGGATAGCAGAGTTTTCCGCTGTCATAGACTTCTTGGACAAAAGCCATCATATCTTTATAGTATTTCTTACTTCCCTCAACTTTGAGGTAATCAAGCCAGCCTTCCGAAACAAAGACAGTATTGCCTGACCATAAATCAAAGGTTGTTGTTTCTTTTGCATGTAAAGGAATTAATTCCTTTGGTTTTGCAGCAACTGGAGTTTCCACAACAACTGGAGTTTCCACAACTACTGGAGTTTCTTCAACTGCTGGAGTTTCCTCAACTACTGGAGTTTCCACAGCTGCTGGAGTTTCCTCAACCGCTGGAGCTTCTTCAACCGCTGGAGTTTCCTCAACTACTGGAGTTTCTTCAACTGCTGGAGTTTCCTCAACCGCTGGAGTTTCCTCAACTACTGGAGTTTCCACAACTACTGGAGTTTCCTCAACTACTGGAGTTTCCTCAACCGCTGGAGTTTCCTCAACTGCTGGGGTTTCCTCAACAACTGGTTCGACTTTTTCTTCAACAGCTGGAATAACTTCTTCTTCCTCTTCAGGCTCTGGTTTTGGATAACCATTTGGATGTGCTAATACGACTTTGTCGTATGGACCCTTGACTTTAGGAGCAAACTCTGCACGTTCAAAGTTGGTATAAATATCTTGAGAATCTTCTTCATTAACATCGATTTCTCTTGGATTTCTCTCGCGATGATACTTAATATTACCCTTGATAGCAGAACCGACTTCATGCCGATAAAGATCAATACCAAATATAACAATCCAAATAGCAGTTAGAGCAACAACCGCAGTAAAAATCCACTTATAATATGGGAGTAAAAATGATTTTACTGCTGGAACAATAAATATCAACACAAAGCCAATTACGGCAATGGCCCATAGAATACCTAAAATTATCTTCAAAGCTTTTTTCATAGCAACACATCCTTTATCATATTTTTATTATAATGAATAAAAATGCTAAAATCAACCTAAAAATTGAAAAAAGTATCTAAATTTATTTGATTTTTTAGATTTTCTACATCAGAAAATTTGTGTTCTTCTCGAATATAGCGCAAGAATTTGACTTTTATCTCTGCCCCGTAGATGTTTTTCGAAAAGTTCAGAATATATACTTCAATAGTTTCTTTATCATTAGGATCTATAGTTGGATGACAACCAACATTAGCAACACCATCATAGATGGTGTTTTCGACTTCTACACTCACTGAATAGACACCACTCTTTGGCAACACATATCCTTCATAATCAATGTTTGCAGTTGGAAATCCAATCTTGTGTCCGTTACCTTTCCCCCTGATAACATGACTATCAATAGTATAATAATCGCCAAGATACTTGGGCAGCAAAGAAACCTCGCCATTCCTAATCATATTTATTATGCTTGTTGATGAGATCTTTTGCCCATCAATCATCAAAAAATCAATCGCTTCAGTTGCGATTCTCTGACTTAATTTTTCGATATTTCCTTTGCCACAAAAACCATAATGAAAATCTTTTCCGCAAATAATCTCCGCAATATTCATTGGTTTTAGAATCTTATTGATAAAATCATCATCGCTAAGCTTGGCAATATCGATATCAAATGAAAACACATAGGCGATATCTAGCCCTAGTTGTTCAAACTTCTTTAGACGTGCATTTAAAGGTGTTATCTCACCTATAAAAGGGCGTCCAAGGACAACATCTATTGAAGGATTGAAAGTAAATATAGCGGCTGGCAAATTCATGCTACGAGCCTGACTAATCACTTTATTTATTAGTTCTTGATGGCCCAAATGAACGCCATCAAAATAACCGATTCCTAAAACACAAGCGGGTAATTCTTCTTTGATAGGTAACTTAATGTATTTAACTAGCATATATTAAAGCCTCTCTCACAAGCATACTTTCCTTCTAGACGTTTATAGATTGCTAGAGGAATCTGATTGTTGCTTACAAAAAGAATATACTCGCCTTGATTGTCTAATTCAACTTTTTTGCCATTTTTAATATCTGCTGCTTGCTCTGGCGTAGCAATTATATGAGGCATAATAAGCGCTTCTGATATGCTTATACCATCATTTTCTGTTATTTCATCTATGCTTTTCGCACTTTTAAGATAATTCCCACCAATTCTAGTTCTAGTTAGATTTGTTAAATGACCAACAGTGCCCAAACGAAGTGCTATATCTTCTGCTAAGGTTCGAATATAAGTTCCCTTAGAACAGCTCACTTCAAAACATATAGTATTATCTTTATATGATATTAAACTGATACTATCAATTAATATCCTTCGTGGTTTCCGCTCAATTTCTTCACCTTTTCGTGCCAACTCATAAAGCTTCTTGCCATTAACTTTAATAGCTGAATACATAGGTGGTATTTGCTCACTATAACCAATAAAACTATCTAGAGTCATCTTAATAGAAGAAACATCTATGCATTCCTGAGGCTTTTCTTCAATTATTTTACCAGTCAAATCACCGGTATCAGTCCGAACACCTAATTTTAGAGTAGCTAGATAGGTCTTACTCTCCTCTTCAATAAAGCGACAGATTTTAGTGGCTTCACCAGCACAAATGATTAATAATCCATCGGCAAAAGGATCAAGCGTACCTGTATGACCAATGCGCTTGATATTCAAAGACTTTCTAAGTTTATATACCACATCAAAGCTTGTAATACCGATGGGCTTGTTAACTAAAAAAACTTTATCCATTTGCTTCACCGGTATTATTATACCTTTTTTGCGAAAACTATTCTTTATATTTTTTTGAATGTCATATATAATTTCAACAGGTGGTGATAAAATGCCCATGTCAAAGATACTTGGTTGTATCAAAAAAGCCGATATCGATTATGACTTTATAGAGGATGGCGATCGAATTGCTATCGGAATTTCCGGTGGCAAGGATTCAATGTGTCTTGCTGAAGCACTCCGCCTCTACAAGTTTTTTTCTAAAAAGAACTATGAAATAGTTTGTATTAATATTGTTATGGGTTTTCCGCCCATGGATTTTCAGCCGGTTAAAGACTTCTTTGATAACAATGGAATTGAGTTTCACCAGGTTCCTTCCGAACCGATGATTTATGAAGTGCTTAAGCTTCACTTAACCAACAAAGGTAAACTCCCCTGTTCTATTTGCTCAAAGATGAAAAAAGCTGCTATTTGTAAAGCAGCTCATGAATTTAATTGTAATAAAGTCGCTTTCGCTCATCATGGTGATGATGCCATAGAAACGCTATTGTTAAATGCTATCTATGGTGGACGCATCGCTACATTTAAACCCAAAATGGAACTATCAAGAGAGAAGTTAACTTTTATAAGGCCCTTATTATATGCCCGAGAAAAAGATATTAAAAGTACGGTTAGAACTAGCAATATACCAGTGGTCGCTTCAACTTGTCCCAATGACAAGCATACTGAACGTGAGAGTATGAAAGAGTTACTGCAAGAATTATACCATCGCTATCCGGAGGCTCGCAGCAATTTCTTAAGAATGCTATCTAACCAAGAAAAACTAGAATTGTGGATTAAAAATCATATCGACTAGAGACAAAGCCCTTAGGGGCTTTTTTAGTCTTTTTTAACGATGCTTGAAATATCTTCAACCTCTTCTTTATTACCCTTTTCTTTTAAAACTAGATTCAGAATAATGCCGACAATAGCGGCGAAACTCATGCCGGATAAAGTGAAACTTCCTTTGCCGATAACCGCTCCGCCAATGCCCAAAACCATCATTGCTGAAACAATAATGATATTCTTGGTTTTACTCAAGTCAACTTTATTATCAACCAACACTTTCAAACCATTTCCTGCGATAAAGCCATAAAGAATAATCGTAATTCCACCCATTACACTAGCCGGGATAGTACTAATCAAGGAAACAAAGATATTACAGAAAGATAAGATTATCGCCATAATAGCCGCTAGTCCAGTAACATAGACCGAGGCTACTTTTGACATACCAACCACGGCGGTGTTCTCACCGTAGGTGGTGTTAGCAGGACCACCAATTAAGGCGGCTACACCAGTAGCAATACCATCACCCATCAGTGTCCGATCTAATCCAGGATCTTCTAGGAAATTCTGTCCGGTGATTTTACTCAATACCGCATGATCACCAATATGCTCACAAGCAGTCACAAAAGCGATTGGCATGATGGTAATCAAGGCAGTTAAATTTATTTTATTAAATGTAATCTCAGTTCCTAATACATTTGTGGTAGCATCCTTATAACTTAAGAACATGAAATTAGGGATTTTAAACCATTGACTAGGAGTTTTAATAACATTAATAAATGCTGAATAATCAACTTGACCAAGAATAATTGCCATTATATAACCAGTGACAATACCTAGAAGGAAAGGAATAATCTTCCAAAACCCTTTGGCATATAGCGAAACAATAACAACGGTGATAAAGGAAGTGAGAGCAATCAGCCATAATCTCCAGTTGCCACCACTAATGAAACCGGCATTGCTGACAGCACTTCCCGCTAAACTTAAACCGATAATTGCAATCATTGGACCGATTACAACTGGTGGTAGTAAACGATTAAGCCACTTAGTTCCTGCTTTTTTTATTACCAAAGCGATAATTACATAAACAATTCCGACACCAAGTAAACCAGTCATTACCGCTCCATAGTTGCCAGGAACAGCTGGTGTGCTTCCAGTAGCGGCCACAAAACCACTTACTGCAACAATAACGGAAATGTAGGCAAAAGAACTCCCAAGATAAACTGGAACCTTAGCTTTTGTACAAATAATGTAAATAAGAGTTCCCACACCAGAAGCAAATAGAGCGACAGAGATCGATAGACCTGTGAGCATCGGGACTAAAACTGTTGCCCCAAACATGGCAAAAACATGCTGGAGACTCAACACTAGCCACTTGCCAGTTTTCGGCTTTTCACGAATACCAATTAACATCTTTTCCATAATACTTTTCCTCTCTTTCTTTTTTTCTCAAAAAAAAGGATTTGCCAGTGGCAAATCCTAAAAAACAAAGTGTTCAATAATCAAATCGATGATGAATAAAACGCCAAGTCCATACATAATTGGTGATACTTCTTTGTGCCTTCCAGAAGCCAACATAACAATGATATAACTGAGGAAACCAAAGATAATTCCAATAGAGATGGAATAGCCAACAACCATAAACATCAAAACGATAAAGACTGATGCAATAGCAGCACTGTCTTTCCAATCAAGATCCTTTAGCTGTTTGAACATTAACGTTCCCACATAGACTAGTGCTAAGGAAGTAACGGGTGAGAAGGCGACGCCATTAATCATAACGCTACCGAAGATACCAAAGATTGGATAAGCAAATAATGATAGTAGGAAGAGAACTGCAGTAGTAACTGAGGTTAAGCCAGTTCTTGATCCTCCTTCAATACCAGTAGTTGATTCAACATAGGATGTAACTGTGGAGGTACCAAATACCGCACCAACAACGGTACCAACCGAGTCAGCAAGTAAAGCTTTCTTTGAATCGGTAACTTCGCCTTGAGGAGTAACAAGATTTGCTTGTGTACCAACAGCGACTAAAGTACCAGCGGTATCAAAGAAATCAACAAATAAGAAACTAAAGATAATAGCGTAAGTTTGTGGTTTAGCGAAAATAGTAGTAAAGCCTTTGAAACAAGCACCAAAAGTGGTAGAAAGTTCACTGACAGAACCAATGTTTTGACCAACAAAGCTTGGCATATTAGCAACGCCGCAAAGGTTTAGAATTCCACCAATGACAGCGACAATTAACATAGAAATAATGACTGCAAAACGACTAATCTTAGACTTAACAAAACTCAGGACTAAAACTAAAACAATTCCGAATAACCCCAAGAGGATGACAGGTTGTGAGAGGTCACCGATTGAAACAAAGGTTGATGCATTAGCAGTAACAATGCCAGCATTCTTTAAACCAATGAAACAAATGAAGAAACCAATACCAGCACCAACAGCTAACTTAAGATTCTTTGGAATTGCTTTTAAGACGATTGTTCTTAATGGTGTTAAGGAAATTACAATAAAGATAACACCACTTACTAGAGTTGCCGCTAAAGCTTCACCATAGGTGAAACCTAGACCCATACAAACAGTGTAAGTAAAGAAGGCATTGACACCCATTCCCGGAGCGAGTGCAACTGGGAAGTTGGCATATAAGCCCATAATTAGCGTTGCGATAGCTGCACTGATTGCTGTGGCAGCAAATACACCACCAATTGATGAACCATCAAGCGTACCGAGCATAAACGAGTTGACAGGTAGGATGTAGACCATGGCTAGAAAGATTGTGAGTCCACCAATGAGCTCACGGGCTATTGTGGTATTGCGTTCCTTGATTCTAAAGAACTTTTCAATACCGTTCTTAACTTTTTCCATTAATATTCCCCCTTTCAGAATAAAGAAAAAAGCTTCGCAATTGCTACGAAGCCTTTTACTAAATAGGCATAGTTATACACCCAAATAGTAAAAGCCGTAGTATCGCCATTTGCGGCGGCGATGTAGAAACTTCCGGACCAATTACCGGGGTTATACGACTTTCTACTCTTCAAATTATATACCAAACTTCTTCGATAAAAAAGCGGAAAAACCAATTTGAATTAAGTTGGTTAATCCGCACAAACGACATTATAATTTTTAATGAATTCGCCAGCTCTTCAACGCAATTATCACATCAAATGAAAAGCTTGCTTGGTGTTCTGCACAATTCTATCTATTTCCACTCCGAGAACCATTATGGAAAAGATTATCGATGGCAATTACGCAAGCTACAAAGAATGGAGCATCCTCTTCTTTAATAACATCCATATAATAACTATCAACCAAGTGAATGATTTTTTTATGAATAGTACCAACAACTTCTTCGCCTTCAAAAATGGTCCAATCCCAGTTAAAAAAGTCACCCTTGATACTATAATCATTCTTACAATCTTTCATATTAAAACTAGATCTGAAAGAAAAACGTTTCTGTAATCTAGCCAGTCTCTCACCATCGGGTGTTTCAATTAAGTAGTTTGGCAAAATATCTAGGATCTTTCTTTTAATAATCATAATGATATTGCCATCTTTATCCATTAAATATTTCTTATGTCTAAACGGGGAAATAACCCTGCTCTTGACAGTATAAGCGATATCATCGTTCTCAGCGTAGACTGTATACTTATCTCCAATCGAAAACATCTTCTGCTTTAAATATAATTTCATGAATAATCCTCCCTAATTACGCTTATTATAATCTAATATGGCGCATAATATCAACGATTTATTTACTATCAAGCACTTGATAATTAATTAGTTGGATATCTTTTGATAAATAAGATGACTGGACTTTTTCCTTTTTACCATAGTCGGTAGACAAATATTTTTTGTTATCATCTGCGAAAACTGTTACTATATTTTTCTTGCCAGTCAGCAGCTGAATCTTCAAAGCGGCCAAGAAATTCGCTCCACTAGAGATTCCCACCCCTAGTCCAAGCTCTTTAGCTAATCTTTGGGCCATAATAATCGCATCTCCATCTTCTACATCGATGATTTCCTCATAAATGTGTTGATCAACTATGGGTGGAACAAACTCATCAGAAATGCCTTGAATCCGGTGACTACCTACTTTTGTTCCCGTCTTGAGCACTGGCGATGAAGCCGGCTCCATTGCGTATATCTGAATGTTTTGATTACTATTTTTTAGATAATTTCCAATTCCCATTATTGTCCCACCAGTACCAATTCCGCTGACAAAAGCATCAATCCAATTCTCTTTCATTTGGGAAACAATCTCCGGTCCCGTCGTCAAATAATGTGCCTCCACATTCGCCTTATTAGAAAATTGGGCTGCCAAAAAACAATTGTTTTCTTTAGCATATTGGGCCGCCTTCTCTATGCTACCAATAAAGCCGCCTTCTGCGGCACTTACTAGCTTAATCTTTGCCCCAAAGCTCCTAATCAGCTCAATTCTTTCTTTACTCATCCAATCAGGCAAAAAAATAGTAACAGGATGACCTAAATAGCCGCCAATGGCTGCTAAGGAAATACCGGTGTTCCCACTGGTAGCTTCGACTATTTCTTGTCTCTCATTCAATACATTCTTCTCATAAGCATCATTTAATAGATTAACTACCATTCGATCCTTAATGCTTCCAGTCAAATTGTACTGTTCCAGTTTACAAAAGACATCATATGTTGTTCCTTGATATTCACAAGTTATTTTTATTAGAGGCGTATTACCTATAAGTTTACTTAACTGACTAATCTTATCTTTATAATTCATATCATCACTTCCTTAATTGATTATATGGAAATGAGTGAAAATAGCAACTAATATGCAAAAAAAAGAGGAGCTGTTGCTCCTCGTAAATCTTATCCTTTCTTAACAACTGGTAACCAAATCTCGGTGTAATAATCAGCATCTTGAGTATTAGGTCCTGGATAATATTCGAAATCAAAATCGTTACAAATATCATATGGCGCATTTGGTAGCCATTCCGTGTAGATCTTGTTCCATGTCTGCTGGATGGCCTTTGGCATTGGTCCAACACATTTGAAGATAGCCCAAGTATGCGCTGGAATAACATGTTCCACTAACCCTGGTACCATTTTAACTACATGCTCTTTCAATCCACCGATACCATACCCATAAGTAGATTTAGTTTTATCAACAGGTAAGCAGCAACCAAATTCAGGGCAAACACACTTGTCATAACCCTTAGCAAAGAAACGGTCCCAGAAAAGAGGAATCTCCTTCCTGCTAGTCACTTCATTAAACTCTTCCACAAATAAAACAACACTAAATGCCTCTTTCTCAACAATTTTGTAATCCATAATTTTTGCTCCCTCCAAATTTATTTTGATGACTAAGCGAGCGAATGATTTTAACTCGATATTGCCCTTATTAACTTGAGCTGGATTAACTCCATGAAACCGTTTAAAAGCTTTACTGAAACTCTCAGGAGAATCATAGCCATACTTCACGGCGGTTTCTAAGACATTCTGCTTGCCCAAAACTAAATCATGAGCTGCCATCGACAAACGCCGATTGCGGATGTACTCTCCAATTGTAATACCAGTTGCAATGCCAAAAACTTTCTGAAGATAGAAGCTAGAAACATAGACATGTTTTGCTACATCTTCATTGCTAATCGGATTCTCTAGGTTGTCTTCAATATAGTTTATAGCCATATTCAGAGTATCAATCCACTCCATTTAATCACCTCAATAACATTCTAATTAATTTAACTTTTTTAGTCCTGTCTAGAAATGTTTTCATCTGTCATAACTCTATTATAATACATTTATGATAGCGAAAAAAGAAAAGCAGATTTCTCTGCTTCTAAAATATTCCAAAGCTCTGCAATTGAGCAATCAATACTACAATCATAACAATTGGAACAATGAATTTAAAACAGATGTTCCAAAAAGGAAATCCTTTAAGTTTATAAGTTCCATCGACCTCAACTTCCTCTTTGATGATTAAACTCTTATAACGCCAGCCAATAATTAAGCTCATAACAAGTGCACCCAAGGGCATCAGTACTCCCTCACTAATCAAATCATAAAAATCTAGCCAGCAATAACCAAAGGGTTTGAAATTAATGATGGCTCCGGAGCTGCCTAATCCATCAAGCGCTACTGGAAGAGCTACGACAAAACTTATCAGCGTAATAATCAAGGTTATTCTGCCACGTTTAGGCTCCTTATTTTTGACTATTCTTCGATCAATAGCGTAACTAGTACATACTTCAAGTAAGGAGATGGAAGAAGTCACCGCGGCGATAAACACTAAGAGATAGAATACAAAGCCAATCAGTGCTCCAACAAAGCCGCCCATGCCGGTTACAAATACTTCGAATAAAGAGATGAACAATAGACCAGGACCCGCAGTTGGCTCTAAGCCAAAAGCAAAGACAGCAGGCATGACTATTAATCCAGCAAGCAAAGCCACAATGGTATCAGCAATCGGAATAATTATTGAACAACTCTCAATATTTGTTTCTTTAGTTAAATATGACCCGTAGGTCATCATGCAGCCCATTCCTAATGATAAGGAGAAAAACATCTGACCAGCTGCCGTTTTGAAAACATCAAAAAAGCTTATTTCCGATCCTGGTTTAAAAACTGAAAAATCGGGTTTAAACATGAACTTTAAGCCTTCAGAGGCTCCGGGTTGAAAGAGAACAAAAACGATTATTACGGCGAGCAGGACAAATAGAGCCGGCATCGCAATTTTGGTAAATTTCTCTATTCCTTTGGATACTCCACCTGTCACTATCAAAGCTGTTACCGCCATAAAAATAGCGGTGCAAATAATCATTCCCCAACCACCAGTGATAAAGTTGGTGAAATGATCAGCACCACTGTAGCTATTTAGAATTGCACTATTATTAAATAAAGCAATAAAGAAATCAAACATATACTTCAAAACAATTCCGCCAAGAACACTATAAAAAGCGAGAATTAGAAAGCCAGATACTACCCCCATATAGCCAAATATCTTAAACTTTTTAGACAATGAATTATAAGCCAAAACAGGACCAAATTTAGTCTTTCGTCCAATAACAATCTCGCCAAGCATTACCGAAAAGCCAACAAGAACAACTAATGCCAAATAGATTATAAGAAAAACGCCGCCTCCGGTTTTGCCCATTTTATATGGGAATCCCCAGATGTTACCAAGACCAACAGCCGAACCAACTGCGGCTGCTAAAAAACCGAATTTAGAGCCCCAATTCCCTCTTTTGTTATTCATATTTCCTCCTATTGTGAACTTCTTTACCTATATTTTAATATATTCGCAACTTATCAGCAAGATGATAGCGGAAAGAAAGCAAACTTTTGGCTCCTATGAAGAGGACAATTATGCTATTATATAGAAACAAAGAAGGTGTAAATAATGGCAAAATCATGCTGTGGGTTTGATTGTGAGAAATGTCCGCTCAACATGGCTACCAAATATAAGGATGAAGAGATGCATAAGCAAGTTGAGAATGCCTATCAATTAGCAGCTAATTCCCAATGCTTGGGCTGTTTAAGCGACAAGCCTTGCGCCAGCTGTCAAGCGTGCCAGATTCGCTCCTGTTGCCTAAATAAAAGCATCACCAACTGTGGCCAATGTGAGAATTATCCAGAATGTAAAACCATTTTGGTAGTAATAAATACTAATCAAGCTTCTAAAGAGTTTCTTGATAGTGAGAAAAGCAAATTTATCAAAGTAAATAAGAAGTAATCAGCATTGATATCTATTTATCTTTTCATTAATTCTATTAATGATAAGGACATCATATTATAAGAAGATAAACAAACTAACGCATTAAGTCTTTCAAACAAAGCAAAAATAAGCTATTATATTATTAATGATTACAATAAAAGGAGAATATAAATGGAATACAAAGTGAACCCTGTTCAATTGAAGAAGATGCACGAAGATGCTGGCTTTATCGCCGCCTTAGATCAAAGTGGAGGTAGCACTCCCAAAGCCTTAAAATTATATGGGATTAATGAGAATCAATACAACAACGAAGAAGAGATGTTTGATTTAGTTCATGCCATGCGGACAAGAATAATTAAAAGCCCCGCTTTTAATGGAAAGAAGATACTTGGCGCTATTCTATTTGAAATGACCATGGACCGGAAAATTGATGAATACTACTCATCAGATTATTTATGGGAAGTTAAGGGCGTTCTTCCTTTCCTAAAAATCGATAAAGGTTTGGCGGACTTAACAAATGGTGTCCAATTGATGAAACCTATTCCAGGAATTGAAAAAACTCTGCTGCACGCAAGAGAAAGACATATTTTTGGCACAAAGATGCGTTCAGTAATTAAGAAAGCGACAAAAGAAGGAATTAGTGAAGTAGTTGAACAGCAATTTGCCTTTGCCAAAATTATCTCTTCCTTTGGTTTAGTCCCAATCATTGAGCCAGAAGTTGATATTAACATTCCTGATAAAAAGGAAGCTGAAGTTATCTTAAAAGAAGCATTAATTAAGAAACTTAAAGAAACCGATGACAACCAAAAGATTATGTTTAAACTTACTCTGCCAGTTGTTGATGATTTCTACAAAGAGTTAATGGATTATCCATGTGTAGTTCGCGTAGTCGCTCTATCAGGTGGTTATACTAGAGATGATGCTAATGCTAAGTTAGCAAGAAATCATGGCGTAATTGCTAGTTTCTCCCGGGCTCTAAGCGAAGGACTCAACGCCAATCAAAGTCAAAAAGAATTCGATGCCCTTCTTTCTTCATCAATTCAAAGCATTTACGAAGCCTCAGTCAAATAAACAATTAGTTTATATAAGCTAAAAGCCACCATGTTTTGGTGGCTTTTTTATTCGCAATATAAGAATAAATAGTTAACAAGAAAAAGACAATATAAATCATCTTTTGTAGATATAATAAATGATTGATTCTTCTTTCTTAAGAACGATGAACCCATTCTTTTCTAATGCTCTTTGGCTTCTAACATTCTTCATTAATGTGTTAGCATAAATTGTTTTACAATTTAAAACATCTAGTGCATAATTGATTGCTAGTTTTTCGGCCTCACTACCAATACCTTTGTTCTTATAATCATCATTACCGCCTATACAATTGGTAATGTGTATACTTATTCTGTAGCAGATTTCTTATATGTTTATAAAACAGAAGTTATCGTTTTTGGTCTCTTTTCCTTAATACTTATATTATCGCTAGTATTAATTATCGGTGTAATTACTCGTTCTCGAGCAAAATTAAACTTAAAAAACAAAGAAATTTCTGTGGCCTATGAACAAGCAAAAGTTGCTTCCATAGCGAAAAGCACCTTCCTTGCAAGAATGTCACATGAGATACGAACGCCAATGAATGCCGTTATTGGCTTCTCTACTTTAGCGTTAGATAATCTAAATAATCCCGACACTGTTAAAGAGGACATTGAAAAAGTGGTTCTTAGCAGCAAGATTCTTCTTTCCATACTAAACGATGTTTTGGATATGTCATCAATTGAGAGTGGAAAAATCAAAATTGATAATTCGCCATTTGATTTCAAAACTCTAATTAAGAGTATAACCGCTGTTTATGTATCTCGTTGTGCTAACAAGGGCGTTGAATTCTCGGTTAAATTTCTTTCATCATTACCAGAAACTTTAGTTGGCGATTCATTAAGACTTAACCAGATTTTACTGAACTTATTATCTAATGCCTATAAGTTTACAAGTCAAGGACATATTACTCTATCTGTTAAAGAAACACTAAGAAACGAAGGAAAAGTCTATGTTAAGTTTATCGTAACTGATACGGGCGAGGGAATGAGTCCAGACATGATTGAGAGGATGTTTGAACCATTTGAGCAAGAGAATGCTAAAACAGCTAGAGAACACGGTGGATCAGGCTTAGGACTATCGATTGTTAAAGCCCTTATTGGTTTGATGAATGGAACTATTGAATGCACAAGCAAGCAAGGTGAAGGCACCGAATTCACTGTGCTTCTTCCTTTTGGTATTGATGAAAGTCATGAAGAGAAAGTCTCTTCAATTGACATGAAGCATTTATCAGTTTTAGTTGTTGATGATAAGGAAGATGCTTTAGAGTATGCCGCAACCGTTTTGAAACGAATTGGAGTACAGTATCAATGCTGTGGCTCAGGAAAAGAAGCTTTAGAAGAACTCGAAAGAGCTAACAAAGAAAATCATCCTTATAATGTGTGTCTCATTGACTGGAAAATGCCATCAATGGGTGGAGATGAATTAACACGGGAAATCCGTCAGAATTTCAAAAACAGTCCAATCGTAATTATTATCTCCGCTTATGACAAAGGTGAAATTGGTGCTGAAGCCAAAGCGGCCGGAGCTGATAGGTTTATCAGCAAGCCTATTTTCCAAAGCACCCTATTTGATACATTGATATCATTAACCGGTGATAAAATTGTCGTTAATCAAGATAACAAAGTTGACTATGACTTTTCTAAGTTCCATCTGCTATTAGCAGAAGACAATGAAATCAACCGTTTAGTCGCCTGCAAATTCTTAGCTAAAGCCAAATTTGCTGAACCAGTAACAGCAGTTGATGGCGAAGAGGTAGTTAAAAAGTTTTCCGAGAGTAAACCCGGAGAATTTGATTGCATATTAATGGATGTTCAGATGCCTAAAATGGATGGCTATGAAGCCACCAAAGCTATTAGATTACTGGATAGACCAGACGCAAAAACAATTCCAATAATTGCTATGACTGCGAACGCATTTAACGAGGATGTCAGTGCCGCTATCCAAGCTGGCATGGATGCTCATATTTCTAAACCGATAGATTTTGATAAAATGTGTGAAACAATATCAGAAACAATAGAGAGGAAGAAGCGAAATGAATAAAGAATTATTGGCCAAATATGGTATAGATTGCGAACGTGGTCTAGAAAGATATTTTAATGATGAAGAATTTTATTCTTCACTTTTACGTTCTTTTCTGTCTGATCGTTCTTTCTCAAAAATCCTTTCATGGCATGACAATCACGACTACAATGTCCTGTTTCAATCAGCCCATGAACTAAAAGGGGCTAGTGGAAATATCAACCTAACAGAAGTGTTCAGAATTGCATCAAAACTCGCCGATTCAATCAGAAAGCCACCCTATCCATCAGAAGATGAAATTGATAAACTGATTGATGAATTAGGCTTGGCTGTTGAAAAAGCCAAACAAGGAATTGAAACATTGGTTAAAAATGATTGATTTGCTTTTCTGCTCTTTGATTGCCACTCATTGATTGGAGTATATTTAACCTTTAGAGTGTCAATACTGTCGCTTATATAATCTTATTCTAAATATATCCTTCCTATCAATAAAGCACTAAATGTGCTTTATTTTTCGTTTACTTTGCGAATCAGTATTCTGATCAAGTGGTTCTCGCTTCTTAACCCAATGCACAATGGTATAGTTTGTGGTCATCTTCATTAATTTCTTATTGTATCTATATCGAGTTGTCATTGAAAGATTAGTGCCTTGAATGTTGGCGGCTACTAATAGTTCCATAATTGTTTTGTCCATCGTTATGTTCGCACACATTTTTATTTGCACTCTCCTTTCTCATTAAATTAAAAAAAAGCATTGCTCATGCTCTCTCTATTCTTTCGTTTAATCTATGCTATTGTTCGTTATCGAAAATCCATTCTTGATGATTTAAACTAAAATAACAAAACTCCATTGCGCCCTCTCCATATGGATTGGGTGGTAATATTGCTAGTGTCTCTTTGCTCAACAGATCACCATATCCTGTGCAACCACAACTTGGATCCTCGTTTGCCATATCTTCTATGGGTATCATATCAACAGTGATTATTTTCTTCTTTTCCATTTATACCATCCCTTTCAATTATATTATATGATATTACCTGAATTATTTCAAATCATCCACTCACTTAGCTGTAGAACATTTCTTTTGTGGCATTTCTATAATGAGTGTCGTGCATTTTTCGTGCATTGATGATTAAAATCACTCTATAAAACAAAAAAAGTCTAGGATAATGCCTAGACTTTAATTTTTGTTTGGTGGAGC
>CAYIYR010000005.1:60902-67103 GCA_964367815.1 uncultured Eubacteriales bacterium | reverse complement strand
TTCCATGCCCGTATTATATCATTATAGAAATAACTAATACAATTAAAAGCAACATCTATTTTCTTATCAATTGCGACACAATTATAATTGTGCTAAACTAACATCAAGAAGGTGAGATCAATGGAACAAGTAAGATATGAGAAACGTTTCATGGCCTATGTTATTGATATTGCTATCGCCTTAGCAATAGCTCTGGCTTTAACCTCTGTTTTTAGTTTCAAAATGGCTCTTGGCATCATGGGTTATTTCAACACCTTAACCGTATTAACATCTACCGTTTTCTTTCTTTATACTTTTATCTTTTATCTTTGTTTCAATGGTCTTTCGATTGGGAGAATGATTTTTAACAGTCGCTTGGTTTGTAAGGATAACAAAAGAATGCCGCCAGTAACAATTTTTATGCGGGCTTTACTTCAGACCTTGTTCCCCCTTGCAATCATGAATGTTGGCTATATGTTATTATACCGGACGCAAGAATCTTTCTTTGAGAAAGCGACTAATACCATGAATATTCCGTGGCGATAGACTAGTTAATCGGATAGATGTGCACATTTGACTATAGGTATTATTAATAATTACGCATATGCGTAGGCGCGAAATCACTAATTTGACAGATAGGTATACTATGTATACCTTTTATTTTTTTTCACTTTTTTAGCACTTTATGCTTGACAGTGCTAATTTTTAGCATATAATAATGTTAGCACTCGAAAAGAGAGACTGCTAAAGGGGTGAGGAAATGAAACCGTTGAATCGAAAAGAAAGAATTCTCAAACTCATAGTTGAAGAATTTGTCAAGACAGCTGAGCCAGTGGGAAGTTCTACTTTATTGAATCAATATGATTTACCATTCTCTAGCGCTACCATTCGAAATGAAATGGCTGATTTAGAGAATATGGGATATCTAGAAAAAACTCACACTTCCTCTGGCCGCGTACCAAGTGCTAAAGGCTATCGTTATTATGTTGACCATCTAAGAGAAGAGATTGAAGATAATGACATTAAACATCAAATCCAAAGTTTATTTGAAGTTAATCGTTCAATCGGAATCGAAGAGGCCATCAAACATAGTTGTGAAATCATCTCGCAATTAACCAGTTTGACATCAGTTGTCTTAGGACCGGATGCTCATACGGAAAAGATGCAGAAGATTCAATTAGTACCAATTGATGACACTAGTGCTGTTGCTATCTTCATTACTGATAGAGGGCATGTCGAGCACAAGACCATCGCTATTCCCAAGGATGTTACCTTTAACAACTTGCAGACTTGTGTAAATATTCTCAATGATCGTATTGTGGGAACACCAGTCGCTGAAGTGGTTGCAAAGGTTGATTCAATCAAACCAATCTTAGCGGAAAGAGTAGAACATTTCGAATTAGTCTTCAGATCTTTTGTTGAAGCATTCTTGAAGTTCACTTATGAAAGAGTTTCGGTGTTTGGCCGCTCAAATCTCTTTGAACATAAGGAGTTCACTAATGATTTAGAAAAATTGAAGAAATTCGTGGACTTGCTTGATCGGGATGATCTTTGGAAGCAGATTGGAACTGATGAAGGTATTAGAGTCAAGATAGGAGCAGAAAACGCGATGACTGAACTCGACGATGTTAGCATCGTTACTGCCGATATCAAAGTCTCGCCGCATCAGAAAGGTACTGTTGCCTTGATTGGTCCGACCAGAATGGATTATCAAAAAGTATTATCAGCTGTCGAGTATTTGCAAGAACAATTAAACATGTTCTTTAATGATGACAGCAATGACAAGGAGGAATAAAAGTGGACGAGGAAACAAAAGTTAAAGAAACAGTCGCTAGCGAAGAAGCGACAAGTGAAGAAGAAAAAGTTGAGCCGAAAAAGAAAAAAGAAAAGTTCGTGCCGAAGAAAGATTATGATAAATTAATGGAGCAATTTGAAAAAGCAATGGCGACAGCAGCTCATCATCAAAATCTAAGTAAGTATTATCAAAGCGAATATGACAAGATGCTTAAGTATCGTTCGCAGGCAGCAATTGAAAATTTACTACCAGTTATCGATAGTTTCGAATTGGCATTCAAGTTCGATGCTCCAACCAAGGAAGCGCAAAACTACCGGGCGGGATTCGAATTTGTCTTTAAAATGATGCTTGATTCCCTCAAAAATGAAGGTCTAGCAATTCTAACTCCTAAGGTAGGAGACATCTTTGATGGGGCAACCCAACAGATTGTGGAGACGTTAGAAACAATTGATGAGAAACAAGTAAACAAGATTGGCGAAGTCTTATTAAATGGTTATATGGTTAAAGACCGGATAATTAGACCAAGCAGTGTTAAAGTCTACGTGATGAAAAAAGAAGAAAACAAAGAAGTATTAGAACAAAACGATTCTGATCTCAAAAATTAAGGAGGAGATTAATTATGGCTAAAGAAACAATTATTGGTATTGACTTAGGTACAACAAACTCAGTTGTATCATATATGCAAGCAGATGGGAAATGGAAGGTTATCCCAAACCCAGAGGGTAGAAATACTACCTCATCAGTAGTAGCCTTCAAATCAAATGGTGAAGAAGTTGTTGGTGATGCTGCAAAACGGCAAATGATTACTAACCCGGATACTGTCTCTTCAATTAAGAGAAAGATGGGCAGTAATACAAAAGTTCATGTGGCTTGTATTAACAAGGATTTCACTCCGCAAGAAATTTCGGCCAAGATTCTTCAATATATGAAGAAATATGCCGAGGAACATTTAGGACATCCAATTCAAAAGGCGGTTATTACAGTTCCTGCCTACTTCAATGATGCGCAAAGACAAGCTACTAAAGATGCTGGCACTATTGCTGGACTTGATGTTGTTAGAATCATCAATGAACCAACAGCTGCCGCTCTAGCTTATGGTCTCGAAAGCAAAAAAGAAGGAAAAATTCTTGTCTTCGATTTAGGTGGAGGAACCTTCGATGTTTCTATCCTTGAAATTGGTGATGGAACATTTGAAGTCATTTCAACCGCTGGTGATAACAAATTAGGTGGCGATGACTGGGATGAAATCGTTATGAACTGGATTGCTGGTGAAGTTAAGAATCAATTCAATATTGATGTAACTAAAGATAAAATGGCAATGCAACGTTTACGGGATGCCGCTGAAAAAGCGAAGATTGAATTATCTGGCAGTCTCCAAACTAGCATTATGTTACCATTCCTCTCCATGAGCGCAACTGGTCCTGTCAACTACGAAGGAACCTTAACTAGAGCTAAATTCCAAGATTTAACTAAATCTTTATTAAATAGATGTGAAGATCCAGTGAAAAAAGCTTTAAGTGATGCTAAATTAAGTCCAAATCAAATCAATGAAATCTTACTTGTTGGTGGTTCATCCAGAATGCCAGCTGTTGAAGAATTGATTAAGAGACTCTTAATGAAAGAGCCAAATAAGTCAATTAACCCTGATGAAGCTGTTGCTATCGGTGCCGCTATTCAAGGCGGTGTCATTGGTGGTGATGTCAAGGATGTCTTATTACTAGATGTCACTCCATTGTCCTTAGGTATTGAAACCTTGGGTGGTGTCATGACCGTTCTAATTCCTCGTAATACGACTATTCCTACTACTAAATCACAAGTCTTCTCAACTGCAGAAGATAACCAACCAGCTGTTGATATCGCTGTCTTCCAAGGCGAACGTTCAATGGCTAGAGACAATAAGATGTTAGGGACCTTCAAACTCGAAGGTATTAGACCAGCTAGAAGAGGTCAACCAAGAATTGAAGTTACCTTCAACATCGATGTCAATGGTATTGTTAATGTCAAAGCCAAAGATCTAGATACTAATAAAGAGCAATCTATTACTATTTCGGGAACTAGTGGTCTAGATAAAGGCGATATCGAAAGAATGGTCAAAGAAGCCGAGGCAAACAAAGAGGCCGATGACAAGAGAAAAGAAGAAGTTGAAATTAAGAATAGAGCTGAACAATTGGTTAACAGTATTGATCAATCATTAAATGATGATGCAGCAAAACTAACCGATCAGCAAAAAGAAGAAGCAACTAAATTACGCGATGAAGTCAAAGACTTATTAGCGAAGAATGATTATGTTGCATTGAAGGGCAAACTAGACGAGATTGAGAAAGCCATGGCACAAATGCAACAATATATGGCTCAACAACAAGCTCAGCAAGCTCAACAAGGCAATGGTGCTGAAGAAGGTTCAACTAACAATGATCAGGATGTTGTCGATGCCGACTTCAAAGAAAAGAAATAAAAGATTGGAGCAGATAAACACATCTGCTCCTTCCCATAGAAGAAAGGTGGCGCAGTATGGCTAATAAAAGGGATTATTATGAAGTGCTTGGCCTAACCAAGACTGCAAATCAGGATGAAATTAAAAAAGCCTATCGGACTTTAGCAAAAAAATACCATCCTGACCTAAATAAAGAAGCAGGAGCGGAAGCCAAGTTTAAAGAAGTCCAAGAGGCTTATGATATTCTCTCTGATGATAGTAAAAAGAGCCTCTATGATCAATATGGCCATGCTGGTGTAGATCCCAATGTTGCTGGTGCTGGACCAGGTGGGTTCGGTGGTTTTGGTGGCTTTGGTGGTTTTGGTGGCGATCAAGGTGAAGGCATTGATTTGGGTGATATCTTCAATTCAATGTTTGGCGGTGGACGCAAATCTTCCGCTAGTCGGAATGGACCGACAAAAGGCGCTGATAAGTTTGTTAAGTTAAGAATTGATTTTATGGATGCGGTTTTCGGAAAGAACACCGAGTTTAGTATCAATTTAGACACGGCTTGTGAGCACTGTCATGGAACGGGTGCTGAGTCACCTAGTGACATTGAAACCTGTCATCGTTGTAATGGAACCGGAACAATTACTTCTGTTTCCAACACCATTTTTGGTCAAATGAGACAGCAAACAGTCTGCCCTGACTGTCATGGTTCGGGAAAGACAATTAAACGCAAGTGTAGTGAATGTGGTGGTAGTGGTTATAAGACCAAGAAGACTACAGTGGAAGTCAAGATCCCTGCCGGTATTGCCTCCCATCAGCAACTAAGAGTTACTGGTAAGGGTGAACGTGGTATCAATGGGGGACCAAATGGTGACTTATATGTGGAAGTTATTGTTACCGAACATAATGTTTTCAAACGTGATGGTTCTGATATACATATGACGATTCCAATCTCGTTTGCGGATGCGGCATTAGGCTGCAAAGTTGATGTTCCAACCGTGTATGGTGATGTCGAAATCAAGATTCCCGAAGGAATTCAAGATGGACAAATCTTACGGGTTAAGGGCAAAGGCTTTAAAGAGTTAAGAGGTAATGGTCAAGGTGATCAATATGTTCACATTGAGGTCAAGACTCCAAACAAATTAACTAAAGAGCAGAAAACTCTCTTTGAAAAACTAAGAGAGACTGAAAAAGACGATTCTGTCTTCGCTCGTTTCAAAAGAGCGTTTAAAAACTAAGATTTTAGAAGTGTTACTCGTTAACACTTTTAAAAGGCTAAAAATTATTGGCACTTAAGTAAGAAGAGTGCTAAAAAGGAGGTGTTAGCATGAATGCTAATGAATATACAGAGAAATTACAGCAGGCTTTAGTCAACGCATTTCAATTGGCCACTGAGAAGAATCATCCACAAGTTGACATCGTTCATCTTTTAGACTCCCTTTTAAGAGATCCTGATGGCATACTTGTGCGACTTCTTCAAAAGGCCGATAAATCATTAACTGATGCTAAAGATATTGTTAGTAAGAATCTTCTTTCCATCCCTCAAGTTAAGGGTGGATTAGATGTGGCAGTCAGCCGTGATTTGAATGCCTTATTGATTCAAGCTGATACAATCAAGAAAGAGATGAAAGATGATTATATAAGTGTTGAACATGTCATCTTGGCTTTAGGCGATAGTAAGAATTCACTGGCGAGGCAATTCTTAACCACATTGGGATTAGATAAAAAAGAAATATCGGATATTATCAGTGAAATTAGGGGCGGTAATAGTGTGAAATCACAAAACCCCGAAAGCAGCTATGAAGCTTTGGAAAAGTATGGTCGTAACCTCGTTGAAGATGTTAAAGCGGGCAAGATTGACCCGATTATTGGTCGTGATGAGGAGATTAGAAGAGTCATCCAAATTTTGAGTCGTAAGACAAAGAACAACCCAATTTTAATTGGTGAGCCAGGTGTTGGTAAAACCGCAATTGTTGAAGGTTTAGCTTGGCGTATTTTCAAGGGT
>CAYIYR010000005.1:0-60892 GCA_964367815.1 uncultured Eubacteriales bacterium | reverse complement strand
TTTAAAGGGTGATGTTCCTTTCTCCTTAAAGAATAAAACAATTTTTGAACTTGATATGGGCTCATTAATTGCGGGAGCCAAATATCGTGGTGAGTTTGAAGAAAGACTGAAAGCTGTTTTGAGTGAAGTTACCAAATCGGAAGGTCATATCATTATGTTTATTGATGAGATTCATACTCTAGTTGGTGCGGGTAAAACGGAGGGGGCTATGGATGCCTCTAATATGTTGAAACCTTTACTTGCTAGAGGAGAACTCCACTGTATTGGTGCTACCACTCTCGATGAACACCGTAAATATATCGAATCGGATCCCGCTTTGGAAAGAAGAATGCAGAAAGTCATGGTTTCCGAGCCAACGGTTGAAGATACTATCTCAATCTTAAGAGGATTGAAAGAAAGATATGAGATTCACCATGGTGTTAGAATCACCGACCAAGCCTTAGTGGCGGCCGCAACTCTTTCCAATCGTTATATTACTGATCGGTTCTTACCGGATAAAGCAATTGACCTAGTTGATGAAGCTTGTGCAATGATTAGGATGGAGATTGACTCTATGCCTGTCGAACTCGATGAAATCATTAGAAAGATTATGCAATTAGATATTGAAATTGCGGCTTTGAAAAAAGAGACTGATGAAAGATCAGTTAAGAGACTCGAAGATATCAAAAAAGAGAAGAGTGATCTCGACGAAAAGAAGAACTCTTTGATGGCTAAATGGCAAAAAGAGAAAGACATTCTTACTAACTCTAAGAAGTGGAAAGCCGATCTTGATAAAGCCAGAATCGAATTAGAGAAAGCTCAGAATGATGCTAACTATGAGTTAGCTGCTAAACTGCAGTATCAAACGATTCCTACCTTGGAAAAGAATATTAAGGAATACAATGAAACTGTTGGTCATGATCGTCTCTTAAATGAAGTCGTTACCGAAGATGATATTTCTAAAGTTGTTGCTAAATGGACACATATTCCTGTTTCAAAGATGATGAAGTCTGAGACAGATAAATTACTAGCATTAGCAAGTAAAATCAAAGAAAGAGTCATTGGACAGGATCAAGCCGTTGATCTAGTCTGTGATGCTATTCTTCGTTCAAGAGCCGGAATCAATGATATCAATCGACCAATTGGTTCCTTTATCTTCCTTGGTCCGACCGGTGTTGGTAAGACCGAAGTTGCTAAAGCACTAGCAAGTGAAATGTTTGATAGTGAGAATAACATGGTTCGAATCGATATGTCTGAGTATATGGAAAAGTTCAGTGTCTCCCGTCTAATTGGTGCCCCTCCAGGCTATGTTGGCTATGATGAGGGTGGACAATTAAGCGAAGCGGTTAGACGTAACCCTTACTCCATTGTCTTACTAGATGAGATTGAGAAGGCCCATCCTGATGTCTTCAATATTCTTCTCCAAGTTCTCGATGATGGTCGAATCACTGATAACAAGGGTAATGTCATTGACTTTAAGAACACAATTATCATTATGACTTCTAATATTGGTTCTCAATATTTACTAGATATGGGATTTGAAGAAGGAAGTAAAATGGTTATGCAAGAGCTGAAGAGCAAGTTCAAACCTGAATTCCTTAACCGTGTTGATGAAACCATAGTCTTTAATCCTTTGGATGAGAATGTTATTTATAAAGTTATTGACAAATTTATGAATGAACTTACGACTAGACTAGCCAGTATGAACATTAAACTTTCCATCAGTGATGCTGCTAAAACAGCAATAAAAGATATTGGTTATGATCGTTTGTATGGGGCAAGACCAATTAAGAGAGTAATTCAAAAATATGTTGAAACTGAAATTGCTAAGGAAATCCTCAAGGGAACAGTTGGTGAGACAGTTATGGTTGATTATAAGGATGACAAATTTATAATTAAATAAGATCAAAAGTAGATGAGAAATAACTCTTGTCTACTTTTTTTATGTTATGAAAATAATCATTTATTCAGAAAGAAAAGATGGGCAATTTAAGAAGTTGCCCATCCTTTTGTCTTATCATTTTAGTTCTACTTTGTATAACAATAGATATTATTATTAGTAACTACTAGAAAGAAATTGATTAGATTATAAGCAAAGAAAGTACTATCATATTCTGATTTATCCATTTTCACTAAATATCTTACATAATAGCTTTGGTTAAAATAATCTTTGCTAGCAGGAGCAGCTTGAAAAACTGCATAATTGCCATTCTTTGCTCTGTTATTAGCTTTTGCTTCGATTAAGTTGAAGGCTAATCAAACTATTGGTGGTACTGCTTTGAATATTATGGCTCCTGCTATCGCTGTCATTCTTGCTTGGGCAGTTCAAGGGCAGGGCAATACTACTATTAGAATTCCCGCGTGGATTAAAATTGGTGGTATTTCGGAAAATCCATCTTTCTTCGAAATTGTTCTATTAAAGAACTGTTACTTGACAACATTTGTGGCTATCGCTTTATTAATCCTATCCTACATCGTTTTGTATAAGACAAAATTTGGTCTTCGCTTAAGAGCTTGTGGTGAGCATCCTCAAGCGGCCGATAGTGTTGGTATCAATGTATATAAGATGCGTTATGCTGGCGTCTTGATTTCGGGTTTCCTTGGGGGAATTGGCGGATTAGCCTTTGTCTCTGGAACTTTAACATCATTTACTGGCGATGTGGCAGGTTATGGATTCTTAGCTCTAGCTGTAATGATCTTTGGTAACTGGAGACCTTGGAGAATCTTAGGCTCAGCAGCATTATTCTCTTTCTTCGTTGCTCTATCGGGAATGGCATCTAGTATTCCCTTCTTACCACAATTTGAGAATGTTGCTGAATCGCAATATATCTACCTAACGCTACCATATATCATCACAATGATTATTTTAGCTTTTACATCAAAGAAATCACGAGCGCCGAAAGCTGAAGGGATACCTTACGATAAGGGAGCTCGATAATAAGTATTTAAAGAGGCTGTTGGACAGTCTCTTTTTTCTTCTTTTCCAAGAGCAAGGCTGTGTAGTATAATGTAAATGGTGATTTAAAATGAAAGTAATTAATTTAGAAACATGGAAAGGCAAGAAACATTATCTGTGGTTTAAGAAATATGAGATGCCTTGTTATTGTTTTAATAAAAATCTAGATGTCACAAATGTATGTGAGTTTACGAAGAAGAATAATTTATCCTTCTTCATAACACTTCTCTATTTATTTACGAAGGCATTAAATGAAGTGGAAGAAATGAAACTAAGGGAAGTAAACGGTGAGATAGTATTGTATGATGTTATTCATCCCGCCTATACGGTTATGACTGATGAAGGAGTTTTTGAAAACTGCGACAATGAATTTAATGAAGATTTCAATGTATTCTATGAGTCTGCTAAGAAAGCGATTGAAAGAGTTAAGAAAGGCACTAATAATAATAGTTACAATGATTATTCACGCTTAGATCAATACTATTTTACTTGTGTCCATTGGACAAGCTTTACTTCCGCAACTCATCCAGTAATTCTTGATGAAACTCTGTCAGTTCCGCGAATTGGTTGGTGTAAGTATGAATTGATAAATGGGAGAATGCAGATGGCAATATCTTTCGGAGTCTATCATGCTTTGGTTGATGGTTATCCCCTTTGCATGGCAATCAATAAAATGCAAGAATACTTGGACAAAGTCGATAAAATAATTAAATTATAGTGTTAAACTATTATAGAGAGTAGGTAATTATATGAGTATATTAGTAGTTGGGGGTGCTGGTTATATTGGGTCCCACTGCGTTAAAAAGTTAATTGAAATTGGCTACGATGTGTGTGTCGTTGATAATTTAAGCACGGGCCATCAAAATGCGATAGATAAGAAGGCACGTTTCTACCCAGTTGATATTCGCAATCAAGAGGCGCTAAAGACGGTTTTTAAACAAGAAAAGATTGAAGCAGTAATCCATTTCGCTGCTAATTCATTAGTAGCAGAGAGTATGAAGAATCCCTTGAAATACTTCAATAACAATGTACATGGGACGGAAGTATTATTGGAAACCATGATTGAGCATAATGTAAAGAAAATTGTTTTCTCCTCATCAGCTGCAGTTTATGGAATTCCTAAATCTATACCTATCAAAGAAGAAGACGCTACTAATCCTATTAACACGTATGGCGAAACGAAACTAATGATGGAAAAAATGATGAAATGGTGTGACCAAGCCTATGGTTTGAAATACATAGCCTTAAGATATTTTAATGTTGGGGGTGCCAATGAAAGCGGAACTATCGGAGAAGATCATAATCCAGAAACTCACCTCATACCAATCGTGATTCAAACAGCGATGGGCAAAAGAGATATTTTAACTATTTATGGTGATGATTATGATACACCAGATGGTAGCAACATTCGCGATTATGTACATATGGATGATTTAATAGATGCACATATTCTTTCTCTGAAAAGATTATTAGCGGGAAATGATTCGGATATCTTCAATCTTGGAAGTGAAAAAGGCTATAGCAACTTTGAAATAGTTGCGGCAGTTAGACAAGTAACTGGTAAGAATATTTCTCTAATCGTTGGTGCTAGAAGAGGTGGGGATCCCGATGTTTTGATAGCATCAAGTGAGAAAGCAAAAAAGATTCTTGGTTGGAATCCAGCACACAATGATATAAAAATGATTATTAGCAGTGCTTGGAAATGGCATACTAATAATCCTAAAGGCTATAAAAAGCAAAACTAGGCATTGCCTAGTTTTCTTTTTCAAGTTTCTTTGGTAAAACTAAGTTCATTATAAACGAGACAATGAAGATTGTTGCTACACAATTTTCCAGTATCAAAGCTCCAAAGTTATTGGCTCCCGGAAAGAGACTGGTTATAATACTTGGAACTAAAGTGAAGCCGTAACCTAAGCCAAGTGCTAAAGAAATAATAAGTACATTACGAGTATTTAAACCGGCCTTCGCAATCATTCTAATTCCTGCTACAACAATCGATGCAAATAGCATTAAGGTGCAACCGCCTAGAACAGCATCAGGAATTGTTTGAATAATAGCGGCTAATGGTGGAAATAAACCGGCAAGAATCATGATGATTGCTCCCATTAGAATGGTAAAGCGATTTACTACTTTGGTTTGACCAACGATACCAACATTTTGTGAAAAGGTTGTTAGTGGTAAACAGCCAAAGCAACCAGACAAAGCACTGATAAAGCCATCACAGGCTAATGCTCCAGAAATCTCTTTATCAGTAGGTTCTCTATTTAATCCAGTAGCGCACAAGGCCGAAACATCACCGATGCCTTCAGTAGTTGCGACTAAATAAATGAGGCAAACAATCAAAATCGCACTTATATTGAATTTAACTTCACCAAAGTTTACTAACCTAGGAAGCGTAATCCATGAGATTGATGAAAAATCCGGGAATACAATCATTCCGGGAAAGCATAAGGCGACACAGTAACCAATGATAAGTCCAAAAAGTATGGATAAATTCTTCCAAATTCCTTTTAGAACTAGGCTTAATATAATGCAACTTATAAGAGTAATTCCCGCCACAACTAAATACTGCCAAGCAGCAAAAGCATAAGCTGGATTACTTACAAATAGCAAGGATTCACCACCGCAGAACGATTTTGCTCCTACTGGTAAAAGCGACAATCCAATTCCTAAAACTACGCAAGCTGCGACAATGGGAGAGATAAATCTACGCCAATACTTAGCAAATAATCCCATGATTCCAATGAAGAGGCCACCAATGATAATCGAACCAATCATGGTTCCATATCCATAGATAATTCCAACACTGCTTAAGACACCGAGAAAAGTAAAACTAATACCAACAACAATAGGCAATTTACCTCCGATTCTCCAAAGAGGAAATAATTGAATTATAGTTCCGATTCCAGCAATAAAAATAGCATTTTGAATAATTGAGGCGGTTTGAGTGGAATCCAAGCCAATATTGCTAGCAATTAATACGATGGGCGTAATATTTGCAATAAACATTGCCAACACATGCTGCAGTCCAAAAGGAATTGCTTTACTTAATGGTACTGTCCCATTCAGCTGATAAATATTAGTTGTTTGTGCATTCTTAAAAATGCTTTTGAGATTGTTAATTAATTTTTTCATTTTAGATAATTCCTTGTTTTCATAGATTATACCATGATGGAGAGGTTCGGAAAAGATTAATTAATTATAGATGTTGAATATTTTGCTAGAAGAATCACATATCATGAAAGTCGAGTTGTGTCGATATCTGTGACAATTGTAATTTGTCTATTATTGACAAAACACTTATTATGAAGTAGTCTATGCATAAACATGAGGGGGAAATTTATGAAAAAAATGATAATACTAGTGATGATACTGTTTGTGACCATAATAGGGTCTTCTTGTTCACAAAAGGTAGAAGAAGGCTATACATATCAGGTCGGATTACCACTCAAATTTAGTTCAAAATCTGGCGAGACTTTTGAAATGACATCAAGGAAATGGACAACCCAACAGTTTGATAATCGAGTTTATCTTAGCTGGAACACACCAAGAAATCATCTTAATATGTATCCTGTTGATTTAACTATTCCTGCTACATACAAAGACAAAAGCATATTCGGAATATATGGCTTCTATGGTGATACTTCAATACGTTCTATCGATATGTCAACTTCCCACATTCTCTTCATCTATCCATATGCTTTTGAAGATTGCTCCCATTTACAAGTTGTAACACTTCCTGAAAATCTTGGTACTATTGGTGGAGACAATAAGAATACCAAAAATGTTTTCGCTGGTTGTACTATGCTTAAAGAAATAATGGCTCCAGAAAGATTCCAGTGGTTTACTCGACAGTATTCAGTCATTGATGGTGCCCTATATTCTTTCATTTCGTCTTCTAAGAATAGTTTGTGGCTAGTGTTCTTTCCGCCAAAAAGTGAAACTGAACTGGTTATAGATACTAGCCGTGTAGAAGGAATATATGATAGTGCTTTTGCAAGCTTGGATCTGAAAAGTGAACAAAAAATTACAATTCATGTTTCTCGTAGCACAATTTTCTCATATAGTTATTTTGGATCAAAAGAAGCTTTTGAAAACTTTGTAAATGTGGAATATTTTGATTAGTTGTTGAATAAACAGTAAACAGTTCTAGGTGAGTTGTATTGGCTATATAAGGCCGATGCAACTCTTTTTTTATTAAGAACTTGTTTCTATTGTTCTTGTTATCCCATGCTTCGACTTAACTCGCAATTAAAGAAAGATAGAATGCTCTTGGGTGATATAATGAAAACATATTTACAAGTTCTTTTTGCTGCTTTGTGCTTGGTTCTCGGTTGTGTATTCATTGAACTATATGATTGGATAGGAAGAATTGGCTTTTTTGCTATCTTTTTGCCTATTAATTTCTCGGCTTTTGAAAGTGCTAAAGCAATTTTTTATCCATTAATAATTAGTGGAATCATCTTCTATCCATTCTCAAACAAGAGCAGTTTCTATTTTGTTAAAGTGTGTGTTTGTGCAGTTATCGGTGTTTTAATAAGTTTAATTCTTTCATCCCCATTTCTTGTTTTTAACAATTATAACCAAATAATCAAACTTGTAATAATGGTTATAACAATAATTAGCGATGCTTTTATTTTCAATTATTTTCTTCGAAATGAACGAAACTATTTTCTGATTGGCAAATTTGAGACATACTTTACAACTTTCACAGTTATACTTGCGTTTGCAGTCTTTACTTTCTTTCCCCCTAATATCCTTCTTTTTCATTGATTTTGATTGGGTACTAATATAGAATATTAGGCAGAAGGGAAAGATGCCTAATGTCAAAAGTAATTGTTGGTCTAAGTGGTGGCGTTGATAGTGCGGTTGCTGCCTACTTGTTAGTTAAACAAGGCTATGAAGTTATTGGCGCTTTTATGCGCAACTGGGATTCATTAGTTAATAATGATATTTTAGGTAACCCTAATTATGGTGATGTTTGTCCGCAAGAAGTAGATTATCAAGATGCGATAAAGGTTGCGAATAAACTAGGCATTCCCTTGCTTAGAGTCGATTTCGTTAAAGAATATTGGGATAATGTTTTTGCCTATTTCATTAAAGAATATCAGGAAGGCAGAACACCAAATCCTGATGTTTTGTGTAATAAATATATTAAGTTTGATGCTTTTTTGAAGTTTGCAAAAGAGCAGGGAGCAGATTATATTGCGACTGGTCATTATGCTCGCTTGGTGGATCATAAGTTACTAAAAGGCTGTGATGGAAATAAAGATCAAACTTATTTTCTTTGCCTTTTGAATCAAACTCAACTTGACATGACTCTTTTTCCGATTGGTGAATTAGAAAAGCCAGAGGTTCGAAAAATCGCTCAAAAGCTAGGATTAGAAGTTGCTACTAAGAAAGATTCAACCGGGGTCTGTTTCATTGGAGAACGAAACTTCCGCCAATTTCTCCAAAACTATATTCCCGCCAAAGAGGGAAATATTGTTGAGCTGCCAGCAAATAAAAATATTGGTAAACACTGTGGCATTATGTATTACACCATTGGCCAGCGTAAGGGCTTAGGTATTGGTGGTATTGCTAACCATAAATCAGGCAGTTACTATGTCTGTGATAAGAATGTTGAGAAGAATATTCTTTATGTTACACAAGAAGATGAGAGTGGTTATTTATATCACGATCATGCTTTGATTAAAGAAGTGAATTGGCTGACAACCATCCCAAATGATTGGTATGAGTGCTGCGCAAAGTTTAGATATCGTCAACCTGATCAAAAAGTAATGATTAAGTTTAATGAAGATGGAACTGTGGAAGTCAAATGTATGGAAAAAGTCCGTGCAATTACGCTTGGCCAGATATGTGTATTCTATCAAGGTGATGTTTGCCTTGGCGGTGGAACAATCGCCAAAGTGTGGTAAAAATGGATTCAGTGCAAGGATATGTCCAAAGTGTTGTCTTTTATAATGAAGTTAACAAATACGCAATAGTAAGATTACGTTTGGATCAAAAAAAAGATGAACGGCTAGTGCTAGTCGGTTATTTTCCCATACCAAAAAAAGACGAGCTTTGCTGCTTCTATGGTAGCTATATTGATCATCCAAAATTTGGCCGCCAATTCAAGGTTGAATCGTTTGAAAAGATTATGCCTAATGGTAAGGAAGCTATTGTTCGCTATCTTTCAAGTGCGGCTTTTAAAGGAGTGGGGAGTGCCTCTGCTGCCAAAGTGGTAGAAGTGCTTGGTGATGATTGCTTGAATCTTTTGCGCAGTAATCCCGACTTAATTAATGAAGTCAATATTAAGGATAAACTAAAACCCATTATTATTAAGGGTATTTCGGTGACTACCAAATTGGATGAAGCGATTAAACTTTTTGTGGGTCATGGGATTAACATGAAATATTTGATTAAAATGGATGCCATATATGGCGAGAATCTAATTCCAATTGTATTAGAAAACCCCTATGTATTAATTCGTGATGTTGATGGCATGGGTTTCAAAACAGTGGACAAGATTGCTAAGAGTATGGGCGTAGGAACTGATGATCAAAGAAGGCTTGAAGCCTTAGTTTCCTATGCTTGCAAATATTTATGCTATCAAAGCCAAGATACTTACACTAGTCAAAGAAATCTGTTTAGTTGTGCCTGTCGAGAAGTTGAGGATTTAACTTATGAGCAGTTTGAACTTGCTTACAATAACTTAATAGCAGAAAAAGAATTAGTTGAGGAAAACGGCAATCACATTTTTCCTAAGGATCTATATGAAGCAGAGTGTGGTATCGCCAGCTATCTTCATCCCTATTTGACAGAGAGATTAGGCATTGTTCCAGCCAAGTTAATAGAAGAAGAAATTGATAATGTGCAGAGACTAGAAAGTATTGTCTATTCTGAAGAGCAAAGACAGGCGATAATCACTTGTATTAATTCTGGCATTAGCATTATCACTGGTGGTCCTGGCACTGGAAAAACTACGGTGGTTAACGCCATCATCAAAATATATAATCGATTGTTTCCGCAAGATGAGATTACTTTATGTGCCCCAACCGGCAGAGCTAGTAAGCGCATGAGTGAATTAACGGGTAAGGAAGCTACTACAATTCATCGACTATTAAAATGGGATCTTGATTCCGGTCGTTTTGGTATTGATGAAAATAACCCAATAACAGGAGACTTTTTGATAGTTGATGAGTTTTCTATGGTTGACTGTCAATTATTCTATCATTTATTGAAAGGGACATTCCCCTATAAGAGAGTCCTTTTAATAGGTGATGATAAGCAACTACCACCAGTTTCTCCCGGTGATGTTTTAAGAGACTTATTAGAGTTAAAACTTTTACCAACTACCGAGTTAATTCAAATTCATCGTCAAAACAGTGATTCAGGAATAATTCCTTTGTGTTACAATGTTCGCCGTGGTGAATTAGACCGGTCAAATCTTGATAAAGTCGATGTTAAGTTCTATCCTTGCCCAAGTTCAGACATTCGGAGCTTAATTCTTCGCTTGGTTGAAGATGCAGTAGCGGAAGGGATGAGTCAAGCAGATATTCAATTGCTGGCCCCAATGTATGATGGAGCAGCAGGAATTAATAGTTTAAATGATCTCTTGCGCGACTACTTTAACCCCCAAGATGGGCTGAAGAAAGAAGTTGCTATTGGTCGCACCACTTATCGGATTGGTGATAAAATACTCCAATTAAAAAATCAACCAGATGATAATGTCTACAATGGAGATATTGGTTGGTTGAAAGAAATTGATGATGAAGGTGGAACATTAAAACTTTTTATTGAATTTGATGGAAATCTCGTTTCCTATACTAGTGCAGAATTTATGAATATCTCGCATGCTTATTGTATTTCGGTTCATAAATCTCAAGGTAGTGAATATGAATATGTTATCATGCCGATTGTTTCTGAACATTATGTCATGTTAAGAAGAAAACTAATTTATACTGGAATCTCAAGAGCCAAGCAGAAACTAGCCATTGTTGGTAGTTTAGCAAGCTTTGAGAAGGGTATTCAAAGAGTCGAACAGAATGTACGGAAAACTAGTCTGCAGCAGCGAATTAGGGAATGTGTAGACAAGTAAATTACTTAATAATTTTGTAATTATTCTTTGGCGTTTTGATGCTTTTGTGATTCTTAATATAATTAGAGAAGATATCTTGAGCAGAGATATCTATTTCTTTTATTACAGGACAATTTTCAAACATATGATAATCTCCGCCTCCAATAGCGCGGTAGTTGTTCAAACACAAAAGTAGCTTGTCATTTTCCTTTACTGGTAGTCCTTTATAGTTTAGTTTGGCAATTCTTTTTCCTAGTGGTTGGTTGATGTCAATAACATAGTCTAGACCGGCGTAGACATCATAATTATAATGCTCGACTTTTGGCTGAACGAACGCTTTGCCGGGCAGATATTTACCATCGATTTTATCGAAATAACCAGCACTTTTTTCCAAAGCAAGTTTCAATTTTTCACCAGTTATTTCAACAATATAATAACTATTGGGATAAATAAAGTTTGCGTAAATATCACGTTGGGTAATTGTTTTCCCAAAACCAGGGGCGGCATTGTTTAATGATGTACAAGCGATGTCTGCGCCACTCATCTCTAGAAGGGTATTTGCCATAAAATCAAATACGGGGTTTTGTTCTAGCCGAGCCTCAAACTGGTCGGATATCAGCATCTTGTCACTATCACAAGTTCCAATAGGCTGATCTAGGTTTTCATTTACCCGTTCTTCAATATTCTTGATTGCTGGATTAATGGTGTCAATCGGCTCAATTGTTGCATTTACTATTTTTGCTGTTTTGCTCACTAAACCCCATTTGTTATTGTCAAAAACAAATTCCAAATCTAACTGACCACATTGGCGACCACTATCAAGAGGTTGGAGTGTTAGGGTGTTGTTTACAATTGTAGGCTCGATGCTTAAATGCTGGTGGCCAGTTAATAAGACATCAATATCTAGATTCTGAGCGATTCGATAACCTTCATTTTCATTGGTTTGCCGACCAACTGGTTCACCACTTACTAGATCCTTTTCATATCCACCATGATAAAGGACAATTACGCAATCGCATTGTTTACGAACTACTGGGATGATTTCTTCTAAAGTGGAGTAAGCATCGTGTATAACAAGACCGACAAGGTTTTGTGGCTTTTCCCAGTGGGGTATATATTGGGTAACAACACCGATAATTCCCAGTCTAATTCCTTTTTCTGTTGTATGAATAACATAGGGCTTATAGGGTAGTCCTTCAATATTTGCGCATAGTATCTGCGCCTTCATATACTCATAGTATTTTTTCATGATATCTTGACCAAAATTAAAATCATGATTACCGATATTAATATAAGAGTAACCAATGTCATTCATCATATAGTTCATCGCTGAAGGTAAAGTTTGATTACCATTGGTCCAATCTTCCATTAAAGGGGAGCCTTGCAAGGAATCACCATTATCAAATATTAATACTTCATTGGTGATGTTCTTAATATAATTACTAATCCATTGCATTCCTTTTGGCTCTTTGCTTTTAGTCGCATAGTTAAGAGGAAATATTTGCCCATGAAGATCAGAAGTGTATACGATTGTGATTCTATCTTTGCGCATATGCTATCCCCCTTAATATACTCATAATAATGAAAACTCAGTGTTTTAGCAAGGTATGTTTGTAATGAGTAAATAAAATTATTGAAAGCGCTTTTATTTTTGACCCTATGTCAATTGACATTGATGGCAATGTGTGATACTATCGGGAATGTATTAGATTGTATATACTTGATTATTTGGTTCAAGCGTTTCTACCTTATCGCCTAAGATAAGACTACAGTCAAGACTGAGATGAAACTGACCAAATATAATATGCAATCAATACCAAAATGGAAGGGGAAAGAAAATGAAAAAATCCAAAATTCTATTAGCCGCTGTTTTATGTGTTGTCGGATTAGCTGGTATTACTTCTTGTAAGAAAGAAGAAGAAGACAAGACCATCACAATCCAATTCGTTCCATCCCAAGACGCTTCTGTTATTTCTGCTCAAACAGCTACCATTAAGAGCTTATTAGAGAAAGAAATGCCAGGTTACACTTTCGACATCAGTACAGGTACAAGCTACACTGCTGTTTTGGAAGGTATGGATGCTGGCCAAGTCGACGTTGGCTTCTTAACATCACAACAATACGCTTATGCTCAAGTTGAAATGCCTGGAGCAGTTGAAGTTATCTTAACTTCAGTTAGAAGTGCTTATCAAGTTCAAATCGATTATCCAAATGATTTTGACAAACAAATTAAAGCCATGAACGGAACAATCGACAATTATGATTACAAAGGACAACAAGCTACTGAACAAGTTACCTATTACAATTCAATTTGTATTACTAAGAATGATTCCACAATTGCTACTGTTGGCGATTTAGCTGGCAAAAAAGTTGGCGTTCAAAAATCAACCTCTGGTGCTGGTTATGTTTACCCATCCGTCTTATTAAGCAAGACCAAAGCTACCGGAACAGATAACTATATGAAATTTGTCAAAACCGAAACAGCCGATGCCTCTAAGGGCGAAGTAAAGGCCGTTGAAATTAGTGGCTATCCAGCTGCTGTTACCGCTGTTTTAAATGGTGACGTTGATGCCGCTTGGATCTTCTTAGATGCCAGATATTCTGCTTTCTATGCTGATTCAACCGCTGCTACCTATGATGCAAATATTTTTGCAAAGACCAAATGTGTTGGTATGACAACTGGTATCTATAATGATACAATCTCCGTTGCCAAACACGTTTCCGCAACCACAAAGACAAAAATCCAAAACGCTTTCCAAAACATTATTAAAACAACCGAAGGAAAAGAAGCTTTATACAAAGTTTATTCTCACACTGGTTACAAAGTAACAACTGCCGCCGACTATGCCGGTGAAGTTGAAGTTTACAAGTGGAAGAAAGATAACTTAGGTTAGTAGACAAGATTATCTAGAGTAGGAGTGATTTTTCATGATTAAGTTTATTAATGTCGACAAAGTATATCCCAATGGCTATAAGGCCTTATCAAATGTTAATTTAGAGATTAACGATGGTGAATTTGTTGCCATTATCGGCTTGTCAGGCGCTGGAAAATCAACTCTTTTACGTACCATTAACAAGATGCACCCCATTACCGGTGGTGAATTATTAGTTGATGGCCAAGATGTTAGTAAATTAGATGGCAAGAAGTTACGCTTATTAAGAAGAAATATTGGGATGATTTTCCAATCTTTTAACTTGGTAAAACGTAGTTCAGTCATTAATAACGTTTTAGCAGGTAGAGTGGCGTACCACTCTACCTTTAAAACTGTTTTAGGACTCTTTCCGAAGGAAGATAAGATGTTTGCCTTACAATGCTTAGACAAGATGGGAATCTTAGATAAAGCCTTTGTGAGAGCCGATCAATTAAGTGGCGGGCAACAACAACGTGTTGCTCTTGCAAGAACGCTTGCCCAAGAAGCCAAAATCATACTAGCCGATGAGCCAGTGGCATCACTAGATCCTATTACGACAATATCTGTTATGAATGATTTTAGAAAAATCAATAAAGAAATGGGTATTACCATTGTCGCTAATATGCACCACGTGGATCTTGCTTTGAAATATGCCAATCGAATTATTGGTATTCAAGCGGGGAAGATCGTTTTTGATGGTCCTTGCTCAGCTATCAATGATGATGTGTTAGTTTCTATTTATGGGCGGGCTATTCGTGATGATGAAAAATTAGGCGATCAGCATTTACAAAACGCTGATGAAACTGAAAGTCAATAATTATGAAGAAAATCGATGCTTTTTTAACAAAATATCTGCCAGGTCACAGATATACAGTCAATGGAAAAACTATTAGCAAGCCAATTAATCGTGCTATTTTTCCGTTGCTTTGTTTTGTGGCTTTTTTCGTTATTTGCTTGTTCTTTATTCCTACTACAAATGTAGTTATCAAACTAGATCAGTTAGGAGTAATCATCGGCAAAATGTTTAGGCCTCGGGAGGGCAAGACATGGTCCGATTATTTCGCATATATGTGGTCATTACGTGACTCTTTATTAGTCACAATTAAGACTTCATTTATTGGAACGGCCTTAGGCTCTTTGCTCAGTATCCCCTTAGCTGTCCTTTGCGCGAGAAATGTTGTTAAAAAAGCCTGGATTTACCAGATAGCACGTTTTATTATGAATTTCATCAGAACTATTCCAACCTTAGTCTTAGCGGTAATAGCGATGTTTTTCTTTGGCTTGGGACCTTTTCCCGGCGTTGTCGCCATTACTATTTTTACTTTTGGTATTATGACTAAAATGATGTATGAAATTATTGAAACCATTGATATGGGTCCTTATGAAGCCTTAGAAAGTACGGGAGCAAATAAACTTCAAACTGTTAAAATGGCGGTAGTTCCACAGGTTTTACCGGTATTTATTGGTTACTTTATCTATAATTTTGAGATCAATGTTCGGGCATCGGTTGTCTTAGGATATGTAGGTGCCGGTGGTATTGGTGTAGAAATGAGTTCTGCAATTGATGAGAGATTATATGATCGTGTTGGTGCCATCTTTATTGTTACTAGCATTATTGTTATTATTCTTCAGATCGTTACAAGTTATGTGAGGAGGAAATTACAATAATGAAAAAAAAGAAATCATTGAAAGAGACCATTACTTTCTCTACCGATATTGAAAAAGCTTTTGAAGGTCGTCCTCGCAGATGGATGTATACCTGGATTTTAATTGCTTGTTTCCTCGGCTTAATCATTTATTCCTTTGTTACCTTAAACATAGAGTTTAAAGATCGTAATGTTTGGGAGTTATTCCTAAAAATGGCCAAGGGTTTTGCTAATCCTAATATTGATTATTTATTAGGAAGGGGAGAGTTTGCTGGAAAGAATGGCATTCCCTATCTTACTATGCAGACAATTGCTATCGCTTTTGTAGGAACCTTTATTTCTTCAATCCTTGCTATTCCATTTGGCTTTTTAGCTGCAAGAAACGTTATGGGAAAAGTCGGATCAAAAGTTGGTGAGTTTTTCTTGATAATCATCAGAACTTTCCCGGAAATTCTCGTTGCCTTAATTCTAGTTAGAGTATCGGGTATTGGTGCCTTTACTGGCACAGTTACTATTGCAATTCACTCTATTGGTATGCTTGGCAAACTCTATGCGGAATCAATTGAAAATATGGATTCGGGTCCACTAGAAGCATTGGATGCTGTTGGTGGGAACAAAATTCAAAAAGTACGATTTGGAATCTTACCACAAGTTTTCCCCGAGTTTATCTCAACGGCTTTATATCGTTTTGATATCAATGTTAGAACTGCAACTGTTCTAGGCGTTGTTGCCGCTGGTGGTCTAGGAGCACCATTGATCTTTTCCTCTAGCAACTGGCACTGGGAAGATTTAAGTTCTATCATGATTGCCATTATTTTGATGGTTATCGTTGTCGATCTAGTCTCAAGTACCTTAAGAAAGAAACTAATCTAATAATTATCCACCTTTAGTTAAAACTAAAACTGAGGTGGATTTTTTTTATGGCCGAAACTGACAAACGCTCTTTGTTACAAATTTGCCTGATTACTTTATTAATCGGTCTTATTTTGCTTGTAGCCAATATTATCGGGGTATTGCCAATCATCCTTAAGGTTATTTTTTCTTTATATCCAATATTGTTAGCCATCCTTCTCAGCTTTCTTTTTGAACCAAGCATTCAATTTTTAATGAAACATAAAATCGTGCGTCCCTTAGCGGTGATTATTGTCTACGGTTTAGCGGCCGCCATTTTCATCACGATTTGTTTACTTTTAATTCCTTCATTGTTGAATCAAATTAAAGCCTTTCTTCAAACTCTTCCATCACTATTGACAGAGGTTGATAATTTCCTTAAAGATTATCTTGGTGATTCAAGAATTCGCATTAATGTTTCTGGAATGTTTGATGGACTAACCGAGATTGTAAACAGCATTCAAATAAGTGAGATAACCAATGCTTTCAGCAAAATCCTTTACTTTATGCTTTCTTTTGTGGGAGCAGTTTTTCTTTCTTTTGATTTTTCGACCTTTAAGCGAACCATAAAGAAAATCATTCCTAAGAAATACGCTAAATTTGTCATAAGATTCTTTCGTGAGTATCTTCCTTATATTTATAAATATGTTAAGGGAATGTTATTAGATTCACTTATACTTTGGGCTTTGGCATCAATCGCTTTAACTTTATCAGGTTTAGAATATCCTATTCTTTTCGCCTTAATTGTCGCCTTTCTCAATCTAGTTCCAATGATTGGAGCCTATATTGGGGGAGCTCCCGCTGTTTTGGTCGCTTTTACGGTTTCATCAAGACTCGGGGTAACCGTCTTAATTATTATCATTATTCTTCAACTAATAGAATCGAACTTTATTCAGCCCTATATTCTGCGTAATGTTATTCAGTTGCACCCAATCGAAGGAATTCTTTCCTTAATTCTTTTGGGAACTTTATTTGGGGTAGTGGGAATGATTGTTTCCCCATTATTTTGGACCGCGATGAAAATAGGCTATGCACAATATCGAGAATATAAGTCTAATAAACATCGGCGAGTTAGTCGATTCGCCCAGCGATAGTCTTTGAAACATCTTGCTATTTCTCTTAATTATCATTATAATTAATTCCGTAAATCAATGCGTAAACTAAGTTATCTGACTTTTTCAGAGAGAATCTGGTTGGTGAAAGGATTCAAAGAATGATAACAGCCACTTACAAGAGGACTTAATCGGTCACGTACAGCTGCGTTAAAGCTAATCGAGTGCATAGAGTAATCTATGAATTAGGATGGTACCGCGAGAATTCGTTCCTAAAGTTATTTTAGGAACTTTTTTTATGAAAGGATTTGATTAATATGAAGACAATGACAAGTAATGAGATTAGAAAAGTTTGGTTGGATTTCTGGAAATCTAAAGGACATATGATTGAACCAGGAGCTTCGCTAGTTCCCGTCAATGATCCAACGCTTTTGTGGATTAATGCGGGTGTTGCGGCATTAAAAAAATACTTTGATGGTTCAATGAAACCAAACTCTAATCGAATCGCAAATATTCAAAAATGTCTGAGAACCAATGATATCGAAAATGTTGGAATGACTTCTAGACACCAAACTTTTTTTGAGATGCTTGGTAATTTTTCGATTGGTGATTATTTCCGTAAGGAAGCTATTGAATGGGGCTTTGAGATACTAACCTCACCAAAGTGGTTTGGTATCGATTTAGATAAACTCTATTTCACGGTACATCCTAGTGATATAGAAAGTCGCAACCTTTGGATTAAACAAGGAGTAGATCCTAGTCACATTGTCAATTGTGAAGGTAACTTCTGGGAGATTGGGGCGGGTCCTTGTGGACCGGATAGCGAGATTTTCTTTGATCGTGGCGTGAAATATGATCCTGAAAATATTGGTGTCAGAATGATTTCTGAAGATATTGAAAATGATCGTTATATTGAAATTTGGAATATAGTTTTCAGTCAATATAATTCTAAAGAAGGACTAAAAAGAGAAGAATATCCTGAATTGCCACATAAGAATATTGATACTGGTGGTGGTTTGGAAAGATTTGCTTGTATTCTGCAGGGCGCTGAAACAAACTTTGAAACCGACTTATTTGTACCGATTATAAAAGCTTGTGAGAAAATGGCCAAGATCCCTTATAGCAAGAAAGATCATATGGCTTATCATGTCATTGCTGACCACATTAGAACCTGTACCTTTGCATTAGCAGATGGCGCTATGTTCTCAAATGAAGGTCGTGGTTATGTTCTAAGAAGAATTCTTAGAAGAGGAGTCAGATATGGTAAGAAAATTGGAATTGAAGGTTCTTTCATGTGGAAACTGGTACCAGAAGTTGTGGATATAATGAAAGAATTCTATCCTTACTTAGAAGAACATATCTCTCAGATTCAAAAATATGTCCGCATTGAGGAAGAAAAATTTGAGAAAACCTTGAATGCTGGTGAGCAGATGCTTCTCAGCTATTTAGATAAGAATCCCAAGATTGTTGATAGCAAGATGGCTTTCCAACTTTATGATACCTATGGTTTCCCCCTAGAATTAACAGAAGAAATCGCTGCCGAGAAGGGTATCAAATGCGATATTGATGGTTTCAAAGTTGAGATGGAGAAACAGAAAGAAAGAGCTAGATCAGCGAGATTACAAGCTAACTCTATGCATCGTCAATCAGCAGATTTATTAGACTTTGATGTTAAATCGGAATTTGATTATAATCCAACTCCCATTAAATCCAAAATTGTGGGCTTATTTAAAGATGGTAAGCGGGTTAATACTATTGATGATAATGGCGAGATTGTTTTAGATAAAACCATTTTCTATGCGGAAAGTGGTGGTGAGATATCTGATAGTGGCTATATGATGACCCCATCGGGAATGATTGTTGTGGAAAATGTTCAAAAAGCACCGAACAAGCAACATCTTCATAGCGTTGATACACAAGGGCTAGTGATTCATGAAGGTGAAGAAGTAGAACTATTTATCGATTTAGCAAAAAGACACCGGATTATGCGTAATCACTCGGCTTGCCATATTCTTCAGAAAGTTTTACAAGAGGTTTTGGGCAAACAAGTTCATCAAGCTGGCTCTTATGTTGATGATGAGAAACTTCGTTTTGATTTCACACACTATGAGAAGATTAGTGACGAACAGTTGAAACAGATTGAAGAAAGAGTAAATGAGAAAATTGATGCAGCATTAGGGGCAGACATTTCTTATCAGGATATAAATGAAGCCCGCAAGAGCGGCGCAATGGCACTTTTTGGTGAGAAGTATGGTCAGATTGTCAGAGTTGTCAATTTCGGTGATTATTCCATTGAATTCTGTGGCGGCTGCCATGTAACAAATACCAGCGATATTGGAGTCTTTGTTATTGATTTTGAAGAGAGTATCAGTAGTGGTGTGCGGAGAATTCAAGCCTCAACTGGTATCGGTGGCTACAAGCTGCTTAAAAAGAGAGAAGAAGTTTTGGTCAGCATGAGTCACGATTTAGGCGCTGGTTCTATGTATGAAACAAGCGATAGATTACATGCTCAAATCAAGGAATTGAAAGATGTCAAAGATGAATTAAGCAAACTCCAACAAGAATTAGCAGTTAGCAAAGCTAATGAAATTATTGGCCAGGCCAATATGGATAAAGACTATCCGATTATTATTGAAGTTCTCGATAATGTGGATAAAGAATTGCCATTAAAAATATTTGATATTGTTAAGTCAAGATATCCTAATTATTTTGTCTATTTAATTAATAAACAAGCAGATAGAATGAGTTTATTAGCAGCTACGAGTTCCGATTTAATTAAACAAGGAATTCATTGTGGTAAGATTATTCAAGAAACGGCTAAGATGGCTAATGGTGGTGGCGGTGGTCGCCCTGATTTAGCGCAGGCTGGTGGCAAAGATGTTAGTAAGATTCCCAACATCATTGATTATTTAAAGAACTTACTTTTGAAGTAAGAAATATCTGTTATAATAAGGCAAAGGGGTGAGATTATGCGCGTTCTCGGACTTGATTTAGGAACAAAAACTTTGGGCATTGCTATTAGCGATGCTACTGGTTTGATTGCCACTGGCATCGAGAATTTTACTTTTCGCCCATTTGATTATGAAGCCGCTTATAAACGCCTTGATGAAATAATTCAGAAATATGGAGTTGAGGATATTGTTATTGGAATGCCATATCATATGAATGGTGATGCGGGAAAGAGTGTGGAATCCGTCATTAAATTTAAAACAATTCTTGAGGAAAGAGTTGGAATAATTGTGCACACAATGGATGAACGATGGACAACTAAGCTTGCAACTCAGTATTTACTAGAAGCTGATTTGTCCCGTAATAAGCGGAAGAAAGTTATTGATAAGATGTCTGCTGTTGTAATATTGCAGAATTACTTGGACATGAAAGGAGTGAAAAAGTAATGATTGAAGAGAGCAAAAGACTATTAGTAGTCGATGAATTTGGTAAAGAGATTGAAATGGAGATTCTCTTTACATTCAGTGAAAATTCTAAAAATTATGTTGTATATTTTGATCCAAAAGAAGAAAGTGAAGAAATGACTCTTTACGCTTCAGTCTATGATGAAGAAGGACATCTATATCCAGTCGAAACCGATGAAGAATGGAATCTAATTGATGAAGTAGTTGGTTCATTTATGGAAGATGAAAAGGATGGAGAGGAAGAAGTAGTCGAAGAAAAAGATATATAGTATTGGGGGGATTTACTATGTCAGTAGCGATTATTGCGATTGCTGGTGGAACTGCAAGTGGAAAAACCACGGTTGCTAACCGGGTTTATAGTGCGACCTCTAGCGTGGGAAAGGTTCGTTTAATTAGATTGGATGATTACTATAAGTTTCATCCCGATGTCGAACTAGAGCAACGGAGACGACTAAATTATGACCATCCTGATTCAATTGATTGGGAACTATTGTTTGAGCATCTTACAATGTTGAAAAAGGGTCAAAGTATTAACAAACCTACCTATGACTTTACGATTCATCAAAGAAGAGCTGAATCAGAGGTAGTAGAACCAGGCAATGTCATTATCCTTGAAGGTATTCTCGCTCTAGCAGAGCCAAGAATTAGAGAAATCGCTGACATAAAACTCTATGTAGATACACCCGATGATCTACGATTTATTCGTCGTCTAACTAGAGATATTAATACTCGGGGGCGGACGGTTGAATCAGTTATTAACCAATATTTTGATACCGTTCGACCAATGCATATTCAATTTGTTGAACCATCCAAGAAATTTGCTGATATCATTATTCCTGAGGGTGGGCATAATCCTATCGTTATCGATGTTATCTCCACAAAAATTTGTAGTATAATTAAAGAAGAAATGCTATAATCTAACATGCATATAGAAAAAGAGGTTGATTAACATGGCAGATAGCGTATTACTAACAAAAAAAGGCGTGGAAGCTTTGCAAGATGAATTACGCCAGTTAAAAGAAGTAGAAAGAGTTAATGTTGTTGCCCAATTAAGAGAAGCGAGAGCTCAGGGTGACTTATCAGAAAATGCTGACTATGATGCAGCAAGAAATCGGCAGGCCCAAATCGAAGGAAGAATTCTTGAGATTGAAGCAATGCTTTCAAATGTAAAAATAATTGATGAGAAGATAGGCGGAGTTAGAGTAGTTCGCTTAGGTGCTACGATTGATATTTTGAATCACAACACCAATAAGACCACTACTTATACCATAGTCGGTTCAGTTGAAGCCAATCCAAAATTAGGAAAGATTTCAAATGAATCTGCTCTTGCTCAAGCAATTCTCAATCATGGTCAAGGCGAGAAAGTTACGGTTAAGGCTGTCAATCCTTACGAAGTAACTATTGTCAATATTAAAAGATAGATAACACACTTCTTCGGAAGTGTTTTTTCTTATTTATTTTAGGGTTTTTGCATTTTCATCGCAATGTAGATAATAAGAGGTGAAAATATGAAAACCATTTTTTGTGTGGTAGTTTTAACAGTCGTATTTATTATTGGGATGGTCGCTATCGAAAAGCAGAGAACAAAGGGATTAAATGAAATAGATTTATCCTATCAGAGCGCTTTGCTGCAGATTGGTGGTTCCGCCTCAACTGATAAGTCAGATGATAAGCAAGATTCAAGCTCTACCCCTGATATTATCGAAGTCACAATTAGTGGCGAAGTGAAGAAAGAAGGAAAATATCAGATGGATTATGAGGCCTATCTATCTGACTTGCTCAAAGAAGTTGGTGGTGTAACTAGTTTGGCTGATGAACAAGCTTACAATGGTGACTATGTCTTGCAAGATGGTGACAGTATTTACATCCCCAAAACCAACAATGGAAATAAAATATCAATTAACACAGCAGATAGTGCCGCTTTAGATCTGCTGCCGGGAATAGGTGAGACTCTTGCAAAAAGAATTATCGATTACCGTGATGCTAATGGAGAATTCCAGGCATTAGAACAATTGATGAAAGTTGAAGGGATTGGTAAATCAATCTTTGATAAGATAAAAGATCTGATTCGTCTGTGATTTTAAAACTAATCATCATTCTTGCAGGCTGTGTTTTTGGCATCTTGACTAAGAAAGAATTAAATTATGTGGTAATTATTCTTGGAGTGATATTGCTGTTGATATTAATCTGGAAGCAGCGAAAAAATCTTCTATATTTTTTATGCAGTTTTTTATTCTTTTTTTTGATTACCAATTTCTCTGCTCCCTTAGTCAATAATAGTCTTAATCAAGAATTTGTCGTTACGAAGAAAGCAACAAATTATTATATTCTTAAATCAGATGGCGTTAAATTTGTTTGCTATAGTGATGAAAAGATTAATTATCGTGCTACGATAAAGGCTAGAGGAAAAGTTGAGAAGCTAGAGATTAATCATAGCGAACTGCTTAGTTCTTTCAATGATTATCTTTATAATCAAGGAGTACATTATGTATTCATAATGGATGAGTACAGTATTATTAAAAGTGGCGACAATCTTAGACCTAAAATAAAAGAATATCTTTTGCGAAATCTTTCCAAAGAATCTCAGCAAATGGTGAGCTTGTTGCTACTAGCTGATAAAAGTGAATCTACAATGCTTTATGATGATTTAATAGAGTTATCGGTGGTCCAACTATTCGTTATTTCCGGTTTTCATTTGAATATTTTAGGTGGCTTGCTTGATAAGCTGTTTCGAAAGAAGAAAGCAAAATCGATTATCGTGCCTTTGCTATTATTTCCTTATGTTTGGCTATTAAATTTTGCTATTCCAGTTACCCGAGCATTTCTCTACCTTTTGATTACAAGAATAACCCAAAAAAGAGGATGGAGAATTGATAAACAATCAATTATTGTATTGCTTGCTATTGGCTTTCTTTTTTACGATTATCACTTGCTTTTTAGTGTGTCTTATCAATTGACTTTCATTGTAACCTTTGTTATTTCCTTATTAAGCAATCTGCAGAATAAATCCATACTTTTTCGTTTTATTGCCCAGCCAATAATAATTCAGTTATCCATTCTTCCAATTATCTTGTCTTTTAATTATCAGATTAATGCCTTGGCATTTGTATTTAACACAGTTTTGACTCTGCCTATCACCATACTTTATATAAGTTCTTGGCTAGTGGCATTCATAAAAATATTAGATAATATTTATTACTTTTTCGCTATTGGTATGACCAAACTAATTGCCAATTTTTCTGAACTATCGCCGCCTCTAATCATGGGCAAACCTAGTGTTGCTTTTACAATATGCTTTTATATAGTATTTATTCTAATACTGGTTTATCTTCAACTGCATCTGCGAAAAAAGGTTTTCTTTGCTTGTGGAGCCATTCTTTGCCTGTGCGGTTATCAATATTACCGGCTTGATCTTTTTGAGCAAGAACAAGTAGTATTTCTCGATGTTGATCAGGGGGATTCCACGCTCATTTGTGGTGCTCATAATAATTATCACCTTTTAATTGATACGGGCGGAAGTATTTATCAAGATGTGGCAAAGCAAAAAGTTGTACCATATTTAAAGGCTTTAGGCATACGTAAATTAGATATGGTCATTATTACTCATGATGATTATGATCATAATGGAGCGCTAGCTCAGCTGCAAAAAAACTATAGTGTTGATAAAGTCATCAATGGATGGGAGACTAATCATGTTGTTTATAAGGATTTCAAAATGACAAACCTAAATCATTATTATTCTGATAAATCCGAGAATAATGAGAAAAGTGCGGTTTTTTCCTTTAACCAGGCGGGAATTGATTTTGTTATTATGGGCGATGCTACAACAAAAATAGAAAAGTGTATTCTTCAGGAAATAATTCCAGAGTGCGATGTTTTGAGAATTGGTCATCATGGTAGCAAAACCGCAAGTGATGAAGAGTATTTAAGAGCACTTAGTCCAAAACTTTCAATAATTAGTGTTGGTAAGAATCGCTATGGCTTGCCAGATGAGGAGGTACTTACTCTTTTAGACAAACTACAATTAGCTTACTTTCGAACTGATTCGCAAGGATATATCACCATAAACAAAAATGGTGTTCGTAAAAATTGTTGAATTATGATGCCAGACTTATTTCAATGCGTTATAATTATTATGGTGATAAAATGATATATCTTGTATATGGTTCTCAACAGCCTTTAGTTGATAAGGAAATTGCTAGATTAGTCAAAGAAAATCTGACCGAAGTTAATGATTTTTCTTTGATTACTTTTGATATGGATGAGACATTATTACAAGATATAATTGATGATGCTTCCACTTTACCTTTTGGTGTTGATAACAAAGTTATCATTGTGAAGAATGCTAGCATCTTTCAATCTAATAGCAGTAAAAAAGAAAAGTTGGAGCATGATACCAAATGCTTATTAAACTACTACAAGAATCCATCTCCTTTCTCTACCTTGATCTTTGTTGTCAATAGTTCGAGTGTTGATGAGCGGAAGGATGTTTTTAAAGATTTACGAAAAGCCAAAGGAGTTATTACCAAAATTGCTGATGTTGATAAGAAAGATTGGCCACGAGTGATTAAGCAATTAGTAACCGCTCGTAAAATAGATTTTGATAGTAAAGCTTTGGAAGAGTTTATTAATCGGACTAGTGGAGATCTTCATCAAGTAGTACAAGAATTAGATAAGCTGAAAATATATGGTGAGAAGATCACACTCGATGTCGTTGAAGGGATGGTAGCCAGACCATTAGAAGAAAATATGTTTGGCATGGTTGATGCGATTCTTGCGAACAATCCTAGCCAAGCCTTATCAATATACAATGATCTACGTGCTCAAAATGAAGACCCTGCTCGGTTGGTTCCAGCACTAGCGAATCAGTTTCGCTTTCTATATAAAGTCGGATATCTAAATCAGCAAGGATGTAGCGATAGCGAAATTGCTAGCCTACTCGGTGTTAACAACCCTTATCGAATTGTTTTTTCCAAAAAGAAGATTGGTCGTAGGAAAACAGCTGACATATTAGCAATTATTTCAGACCTTGCCGAATTAGATTACATGACAAAAACCGGCCAAATTGATCGCTTTCGGGGATTTGAATTGTTTATAATTGGTGAACATTAATTATTAACCTATTGCAGACATTTGAAAATGGTGATAATGTAATATGATAAAAGAGTGAGGATTTATGGAAATTAGAAATATTTCAGGCGAAGACGTGCCAATATTTTTGAAACTATGTGAAGATTTTTACAATTCTGGGGCGACAAAGAGAGGCTTTGACAAAGAGAATGCGATGATTACCTTTAATCAGTTAATCTCTAAGCATGAAAATCTTTGGGGCTATCTGATAGTTGAAAAGCAAACTGGCATTTATGCTGGTTATGCCTTGATTACGTCTTATTGGTGTAATGAGGAAGCTGGCAACGTGATAGTTTTGGATGAACTATATATTGATCCAAAATTCCGTCATCATGGCTATGGCATGTTGTTCCTACAATGGCTTGAGAGCAATTTCAAGGATAAAGCAGTGTCAGTAACATTAGAAGTGTTATCGACAAATGTAGTTGCTAAGGATTTATATGCTCGTGATGGCTATTATGAAGATGGATTTGTGAATTTGTCAAAAAGAATTGACTAAGTATATATTTGTTAGATAAGGGGAAACTATTTTAGGTGATAAAATGGTTTCTTTTTCTTTTAGTCCTCATACCGACTTTGCGCAAGAAATGATAACTAAGAAAGCTAATTCTAGTTATTCTCTCAAGCAAAAAAAGGAAGGTAATATTAAATTCATGGCAGTGAATATTTCTACTTTTCCCAATGAACTAGGTAAGCCAATTGGAGATTATTTTTCTTTTGAGTTTCCTAGCCTTTCTGATCAGCAAGAAAGAAACAAACTGTCTAAACGAATTTCGAAAGAACTCTCTATTTTATATAATAAGTATAAGATAAAAGAGTTAGACAAGATACTAGTAGTTGGGCTTGGTAATTTACGAATAACTGCTGATTCCTTAGGTCCAGTTGCTAGTGAAAAAGTCATTGTAACCAACCATATTGTCGAATATGCCGATTTTGATTTACCTTCGGGAAGTAAGCGGGTAGCTGTTTTTGCACCGGGTGTTATGGGACAAACCGGTTTAGAGACAGCGGATATAATCAAGGCCATCAATGATGTCTATAAAGGCAAACTAATTATTGCGATTGATGCTCTTGCTTCATTACAAATAGCACGTATTAATCGGATGATTCAAATAACGGATACCGGTATTCTTCCGGGAAGTGGGATTGGAAATAAGCGTAAAGGATTAACAAAAGATAATTTGGGAGTACCAGTGATAGCAATCGGTGTGGCAACAGTAGTTGAAGCCAGCGCAATTCTCCAACAAGTTCTTCAAGAGTTAGAGGTAAATGACTCAAAGGTAGTTGGCAAGATCTTAAAAAGAAGTGAATATGGTTTGGTTGTTACTCCCAAAGATATAGATGAGGAAATAGATCAATTAGGTCAAGTTATTGCCGACTCAATAAATCAGTCGTTGCATAATAATTTAGAAGAGATGTGAAATGACATTTTTCGCTTAACCATGTACGTATATTAATCATAAAGGAGATGTGAATATGTCGAGATTCATTACTGATGCTTTCTTTCTAATGCTTCTTTTTTTAGTGGCGGTTGGCATCTTTGTGAAAAATAGTGAAGAAAGTAGTCAAAGCGTAAATAAAACAGTTGAAGACTTCGATGATAGTGTTTCAAATGGAGGGACTGTCAGCGATGGATATTTAGAGGGTGTCGATGGAATTAAAGAGTATGAAGGAAACGGAGTCGCTAAAACCGTAGATAAGTTTGGAAATATAATTGTCAAAAGTGTTGATAAAGTAATCGAGATTGTCTTGAAAGGAGTTAGTGGATTACTTGATTAGTTAGGCTTAATGGTATAAAATAATGGCGTTTGGAGTTGATAGGATGAAACAAGTAAGAATTATGTTCATGGGAACGCCAGAATTTGCTGCCACTATTCTGCAAGGCTTAATCGATAATAACTACAATGTGGTAGCTGTTGTATCACAACCCGATCGGCCAATTGGAAGAAAAAAGGTAATTATGCCGACACCTACCAAAAAAATTGCTTTAGCAAACAATATTCCTGTTTTTCAATGTGAGAAAATCAGAAAAGATTTTGCTTTTGTTAATGACATTAAACCAGATTTAATTATCACTTGTGCTTATGGCCAAATTGTCCCTCAAGCCATGTTAGATATTCCTCCCTATGGCTGCATTAATGTGCATGGCTCATTGTTGCCAAAGTTAAGAGGTGGAGCTCCAATTCATCGTGCAATTATGAATGGAGATAAGGAAGCCGGTATTTGCATCATGAAAATGATTGATAAGATGGATGCTGGCTGTGTTTATGCTTGGGAGTCAACTAAGATTGATGATAGTGATGATTTACAATCTCTTTCCGAACGCCTTCAAATAATGGGCAGAGATTTATTAATCAAAGTATTGCCAGATTATTTAGATGGCAAATTAGTGGGAGTAGAGCAAGATGAAAGTGCAGTCACTTTTGGCTATATAATTAAAAAAGAAGAAGAAAGAATTAATTGGAATCAAGATGCGCGCGTAGTTTTTAACCATATTAGAGCGTTGTCTCCGAAACCAGGCGCCTATACTACTTTTGCGGATAATGTTTATAAAATTTATAAAACTGAGATTGCTGATGATACAAAACCTGGTATCCCTGGTCAAATAATTGCTGACCATAAAGAATTGATAGTTGCATGTAAGATTGGATCGCTCCGTCTTTTGGTAATTCAGCCCGCGGGAAAAAGCAAAATGGATGTAGCGGGGTATCTGAATGGTATGTCCCAATCTATTGTGGGTAAGAATTTTATTTAAAGCGATTTAATCGCTTTTTTTTCGCTTTATTCTTTGCTGATTATCTTGTATAATTATAGTCGATTTAAAGGAGTACTAATATGAGCTTTGATCAAACAAAAATTCGCAACTTTTCTATTATAGCTCACATCGATCACGGCAAATCTACGCTAGCTGATCGCATTTTAGAGTTGACCGGAACAGTTGAGAAGAGAGAAATGAAATCGCAGCTACTCGATTCTTTGGATTTAGAAAGAGAAAGAGGAATTACGATTAAGCTTAATGCTGTTCAAATCAAGTATCACGCTAAAGATGGTCAATACTATATTTTCCATTTAATTGACACACCGGGACATGTGGATTTTACTTATGAAGTTTCTCGTTCGTTGGCGGCCTGTGAAGGAGCTCTATTAGTTGTTGATGCAACTCAAGGTGTGGAAGCTCAAACTTTAGCAAATCTTTATCTAGCATTAGATAATGACTTAGAAGTTATTCCAATTATTAACAAAATTGATCTTCCAAGTGCTCAAGTAGAAATGGTCAAACAAGAAATTGAAAATGACATTGGTTTACCATGTGATTATGCCCCAGCTGTTAGTGCGAAGACCGGGCTTAATGTCGATCAAGTATTAGAAGCGATAGTTAAATATGTTCCTGCTCCAAAGGGGGATATTAACGCTCCATTAAGAGCACTTATTTTCGATTCTATCTACGATAGTTATAAAGGCGTCGTCGCATATGTAAGAGTAAAAGATGGTCAAGTCAAACCAGGCGATAAAATCCAATTTATGGCCAATGGTTCGGTTTATGATGTTCTAGAAGTTGGCTTTAGGACTCCAAAAGAAGTCAAAGCAGATGTTCTCTACGCTGGTGAAGTTGGTTGGATTGCAGCTTCTATCAAAACTATCAAGGATGTGGAGGTAGGCGATACCATCACTTTAGCTGATAATCCTGCTAGCGAGCCTTTACCTGGCTATCGTAAAATGAATCCAATGGTCTATTGCGGTTTGTTCCCCGTTGACAACGATCGCTATAATGACTTAAAAGATGCTTTGGAAAAACTTAGTTTAAACGATTCATCTTTAGAATATGAAGCTGAAACTAGCCAAGCTTTAGGCTTTGGTTTCCGCTGCGGCTTTTTAGGCTTATTGCACATGGATGTTGTTCAGGAAAGATTGGAAAGAGAATACAATTTAAACTTAATTGCAACTGCTCCTTCTGTTAACTACCATGTTTTCTTAACTAATGGTGAAATGATGACACTTGATAATCCGGCGAAAATGCCTGATCCCCAAAGAATCGAACATATTGAGGAGCCATATGTGAGAGCAACCATTATGACACCACCTGATTATATTGGCTCGCTGATGGAGCTTTGCATGAATAAAAGAGGAATCTATGTAACGATGGATTATCTTGACGCAAATAGAACTTCCTTGGTTTATGATGTTCCTTTGGCGGAGATTATCTTTAACTTCTTTGATAATTTGAAATCAGTTAGCAGAGGATATGCTTCTTTAGATTATGTTTTAAAAGGTTATAAACAATCTAACCTAGTTAAGATGGATATTTTGCTTAATAGTGAAGCGATTGATGCTTTAGCGATTATTACTCACCGTGATTCAGCTTTCCAACGGGGACAAATAATCACTTCGAAATTAAAGAAAATAATCCCGCGGCAACAGTTTGAAATACCTGTTCAAGCTGCTATTGGCGGAAAGGTTATTGCTAGAACTAATATAAAGGCAGTTCGTAAAGATGTTCTTGCTAAGTGTTATGGTGGCGATATTACTAGAAAGAAGAAACTTCTTGAGAAGCAAAAAGAAGGTAAAAAGAGAATGAAAGCTATTGGCAGTGTTGAAGTGCCACAAGAAGCTTTCATGTCAGTTTTGAATATGAATGATGATGATGACTAAGTAAGGTTAACGCCTTACTTTTTTTGTAAAAAAATAGGTACCGAAGTACCTATAAAGTATATAAATAAATAAAGATTCCGATGAAGGCTGCCCACTCTACCGCAACGCCTACAATGGAGATAACTTTTAGCGGCGTAATGAAGAATTTAACCTTCACAAGTAATAAGATTGTCGAAACTATATTACAGATTAGTGTAGGAATTATTAGGAAAATAACTGATATTAGAATAACAAATACAGTCGCAATGGCCGCACCAGCTTCCGTCGAACCAGCTTCAGCGTTATTGATTGCCAAATCCGCAAGAGCATTGATAACCAAAACATCAAAGAAAATGGCTCCGACTAGAAAAATAGCTCCGATAATAAATAGAACTATATGACCTTTTTTCATAATACTACTTTCCTCCAAATAATTTTTCTCTCATTTGAGTCTTGGTCTGTTCATAAATTTCATGATTTTCAAGGAATAAGGCCTTAACACTATCGCGACCTTGACCGACTTTCTCGCCATTGAAATTAAACCAAGAACCAGATTTAGTTACGATACCGTTATCAATTGCCATATCGATGATATTTTCCATCTCTGAAACGCCTTCTCCATAAAGAATTGTTACAGAAGCAACTTTGAATGGTGGGGCAACTTTGTTTTTAACCACTTTCAATGTGATTTTATGACCATAAGGTTCAGTGCCTTTTTTGAGAGTCTCAATTCTACGCACATCAACTCTAACTGAGGCATAGAACTTCAAAGCTCTACCGCCGGAAGTAGTTTCACCACCGCCGCCATAACCAGTGGAGAGTTTTTCTCTTAGTTGATTAATGAAGATGATTGTACATCTCGATTTGCTTAGGTTTCCTGTGATTTTTCTTAAGGCTTTTGACATCAAGCGTGCTTGCATGCCCATTTGAGCATCCATCATTTCGCCTTCGAGTTCTGCTTGGGGAACAAGAGCAGCGACTGAGTCAACTACAATTAAATCAATTGCATTACTTTTAATTAATAAATCAGCGATTTGCATTGCTTGTTCGCCACTATCTGGTTGCGAAAGAATCAATTCATCAACATTAACGCCAAGATTTCTTGCATAAGCAGGATCGATTGCGTGTTCGGCATCAATGAAAGCTACTCTTCCACCATTTTTTTGAGTTTCCGCTACTGCGTGTAAGGCAACAGTAGTCTTACCACTAGATTCGGGACCAAAAATCTCAATAACTCTTCCTCTTGGATAACCACCAATGCCTAGAGCATAATCTAATGGCATGATACCAGAAGGCAAAGCATCAACATTACAATCACTTTGATCGCCTAAACGCATTACTGCGCCTTTGCCAAACTGCTTCTGTATCGTTCTTAGCGCTTCATCTAAAGCTTCATCCGCGGTTACTTTTGTTTTGTTTTCTGCCATACTTTTCTACCTTATATTAGCCAACGCTAATACCCCTTCTATATAATACATTGTTAAATCCCAATAAAAACCCTAAATAATATTGTTGATTATTTTGTTTACCATATAATCAATTGCTTGCTTTTTAATCTCTTCACGGCTGCCAGTTAGATGGAGTTCGATGATTTCACAAGCTTGTTTGGTCGCATATCCTAAGAAGACAAGACCAACTGCTTTACCTTCGCTGGCACTAGGACCAGCATTACCGGTAAAGCTTACCGCAATATCAGTATCAAACAATTTAAGACAATTAATAGCCATAGCTTCAGCACACTGTTTAGATACAGCACCATATTTTTCTATCAATGCGTGATCGACCTTTAAAACGTTTTCTTTAATAGCGATGCTATAACTAACTAGTCCGCCTTTGAAAGTATAGCTGGAATTAGGAATATTAGTAATAAAATTACTAAATCCACCGCCAGTGAAGCTTTCTGCTGCTGAAAGTGTTAGTTTCTTCTGTACCAATAATTCAACGATATTACTCATTTACTATTAGCTCCTTCCAAGACATACTTGCGATTCTTCCAAAAATATTCAATACCAGATATTAAAGAAATAGCAGCAGAGATATAAATTAATACTTGAACGACAATATTAATTGCTAAATAATTAGCAGCCGCTGGCGCAAAGACAATGGCAAATACTAAGGCCACCATTTGTGATGAGGTTTTTAGCTTGCCAAGTTTTGAAGCCGCAATTACAACATTCTTTTGGACTGCTATCATTCTAATTGCATCGACAATTGTATCGCGGAAAATATAGATGATAGGAATAATCATTGGTATATCTCCCCAAATTGCTAATACAAGAGTTAATGTATTTACTAATAATTTATCAGCGATAGGGTCGAGGAATTTGCCAAAGGTTGTAACGATATTTCTTTTTCTAGCAATATTGCCATCTAAGAAATCGGTTATTGAACCAAAGACGAAGAGAAAGAGAATTACAATTCTAACCCAGCTAAATTCAGCTTGTAAAAATATGAAAGACCAGAGATTAGGAACATAGGTTTGAATCAAAGCGAAAACAATTAGTAAGATAACACAAAACATCCGGATAACCGTTAATTTATTTGGGGTGTTCAATTCTTTAAACCATTTCATTAGTAATCTCCTTTTCTCATAAGTGAGTAACGATTTTATAAGCCATGTTCTGTATTAGGCAACCATTTATCTATGCTAGGCATCCCAGCCAGAATTCAGTTCTTCTTTTTGAGTTCCCCTACCAAATTTGGGTTTCTCGCTTGTGGGGTTTACCGCGTTCCACTCTGGATTTTCATCACAGACTACGTCACTGTGGCACTTTAAGGGATTAAACCATAGCTGATGCCTTAGGTTCTTACCCGCCGTTAGATGCTCCCATCTACTCGGATTTATCTTTTAATCCGACACAATCACTACTGACATCGCAGTCAGTGCGAGCATGGACTTTCCTCTACTTTATTCAAGCAGCGATTGCCAAAATCGTCTTTATATATTATCGCAAATTTTACGTAGTAATGCAATGGAAAACACCTAGTATTTATTGGATAAGTGAAGTTAGAAAACATTTAAAAGCATTTGACAATTAGTGACTATATCAATATTATACATTCAAGAAGCATAGGAGCAAAGAAATGGAAAAATATGCCAAGTCTATGAAATTTTGGGATGAGATGTTTACCAATATGCCCATCGAAACTATCAAGGATGATTTGTTGGGGTGTGAAGTATTAGAAAAAGTCTTTCGCCAACTTGCTACTGGTGCGAAGACAGTATTAGATTATGGCTGCGGAAGTGGATGGGCAACTTTTTCCTTAGCCTACAATGGTGCTAATGTAATTGCCGTTGATCAGTCTTACAACGCTATTCAATATGTCAATGCAACTTCTTTGGCAAACAAGCTAAGTAATGTTAAGACTTTAATTGGTGATGAAACAATACTTAATCTTGTTAGTGACAATTACTTTGATAGTGCGTTTTCGTGCAATGTTTTGGATGTGATTCCTCAGGATAAAGCCGAAGAGATACTATCACAACTAAAACGAGTTGTTAAGAATGGCGGTAAAATAATCATCACCTTGAACCCCTATTTAACAAAGGAATTTGCTGAAGAGATAAAAATGAATGAATTTGCACCAAACCTTTATGAGAAGGATGGAATTATGCGTGCTCATAATTTATCTAAAGACGAATGGATTGAATTATTTAGTAAGTTTTTTACCTTTGAAGATTTCTTTTTATTTCAATTTGAAAGTGAGCGCAAGGAATTATTTAGAAGAATGTTTGTTTTAGTCAATAATAAATCGGTTTAATTTCTGACTATTTTGTATCTGTCTTTCCTATTGTGTGTCTCTCAAATATCACATTAACAATACCTCTTTGGTCATCACTTCTTTTAGATGTGTTTTTTTGCATAAAGAAACATCGTGAGTGTGTCACATTTGATGAAATGTGCTATTATTAGTTTGAAATACAAGAAGGCGCAGAAACTATTCTTGAGATAAAGGAGAATGATTTTTATGATTAAATATCCAACTGGTCAAAAAAGCAGTGAAAAAAAGAATAGTAAAGAACCTGTTAACTTTGCAGGGCGAGGGATGAATTTCGAAGATGAGATAAACAGAAGCAACGATTATTATCGGGAAATTAATAAAGCAATAATATATAAGAAACCAACACCAATTAAGGTTGTGGGAGCGCATAAAACTTCTACGGGTTCTTATCAGATTGATGAGGCTTATTTTATGCAGCCAAGTACCACCGACTATAATGGAATATATAAAGGTAAATATATTGACTTTGAAGCGAAAGAAACACGCAATGTTAATCTATTCCCATTTGCAAATATTCACGATAATCAACTTGAGCATTTATTTAAGGTTGATGAACATGGAGGAATTGCTTTTGTTTTAGTCCGCTTCACTCTAAAAAACACTGTGTATTTATTGGATGCTAAAGTTATTAAGCGCTTATTTGAAGCCAAGTATCGTTCGATACCATTAGAAATTTTCCAACAAGAAGGACATCTTGTACCACCAAACTATCTCGCACCAGTTGATTATCTAAAAGTAGTAGACCAAGCTTATTTTGATTAAGAAGACAGCACGCATCATTCTCAATATCTTCAGTATAGCTGCCTTAGTCGCTTTTTTAGTGAGTGGAACACTCATATATAATACTCTAAAGGGACTTGAATTAAACGATATCCAATATCCTTCCAATCCCAGTCCCTCAACCATTTATGATAATAATGACAAAGTCGTTAGAACAATAAACAATAACTTTCCTCTTGCCGTAAGTTATTCTGACCTACCAGAGCAGTTTGTGTCGGCTTTGATTAGTGCTGAAGATGCACGCTTTTTTACGCATAATGGAATTGACTTGCCACGATTACTTTCTGCGCTTATAAAGAATATTAAAGATCAAGATTCGCTGCAAGGTGGTTCAACCTTGACACAACAACTGATCAAAAATGAATATCTCAGTAGTGAGAAAACTTATAAGCGTAAGTTGCAGGAGATTTATCTTGCTTACAAAATGGAGAGAAAACTCTCAAAAGAAGAAATTTTTGAAGCTTACGCAAACTTAATTCTATTTGATGGAATAACACCGGGAGTAAATAATGCCGCCCATCGTTTCTTTAACAAAGACATCAGTCAAGTGAATATAGTAGAAGCGGCGATGCTGGCGGCTATTGTAAAATCTCCGACTATCTATAATCCGATCAGGTATCCTGAAAACGCCTTGCAACGTCGCAATCATGTTTTAGACAATATGTATATTAATGGTTATATTAATGAAGTACAAAAAAATCATGCGAAAGCAATAAGTATTGAAGAGATGTTAGTTAGTAAGATTGATAAAGCAGAAACATATCCATATCAGGCGTACATTGATATAGTTTATGAGCAAGTTAATGAACTAACGGGCTTAGATCCTTATTCAACACCTATGCGAATATATACTTATTTGGATACGGAACTACAATCACAGTTGGATTTAGTGCAAGCCGGTGAAGATCCTTCAATTGTGATAGAAGATGAAAATCAACAGATTGGGGCGGCAGTGATAGATAATAGCAATGGCGCAGTTGTCGGAGTAATTGGCGGTAGCAATTATCGCGGTGAGCGACTTTTTAACCGAGCATATGATATGCGCCGTCAGCCAGGATCAACTATGAAGCCGATTCTTTCTTATGCTCTTGCAGTGGAACATCTTGATTGGAATGGAGCGAGCATAGTTGATGATATTCCCTATACCTATCCAGGGACAAATATTAACGTGTCCAATGTTGATGGAAATTATATGGGAGAATTGACTGTCGAAGAAGCGCTAGGTTATTCGCGAAACACAGCTGCCTTATCCACTCTCCAAAAAGTTATTAATAGAATTGGCTTGGATGAAACGATAAAGTATCTAGATAATATCGGAATTTTAGATTGCAGTCCAGAAGAATTCACTATGTCATATGGCTTAGGCGGAATGCTGAATGGAGTTTCTCCTGTTCAGCTAGCAGCAGCCTATCGTGTGTTGTCAGCTCAAGGGTATTATACTAAACCGACAGTAGTCAAACGAGTTGAGATTATCGGTGGTCATACTATCGATAATCAGCTTATCAGTGAAAGAATGATATCAGAAGAGACGGCTTTTATTATGAGCGATACTCTAAAAGATGTAATTAATCATAATTATTGGGGGATTGGAAGTTTAAGACAAGCTAATCGTGATATTGCTGCCAAAACCGGAACTACTAGTTTTGATAATCCTGCTGTTTTTAATTATCCTTTAGATGCTAGTAAAGATGTCTGGTATGCCGGTTTCTGCAAGAATTATACGGCGGCCGTTTGGACTGGCTTTGATAAAGCCGAAAAGGGAACTAATAATTATTTTCGCTCAAGTGGAGATACAAGTCGAGTAATTGTGGCGAGGAAAATCTTTTCGCAGATTATGAAGTTAAAGTCTAAGAGTGGAGAGTATTTTGAGGTTCCATCATCACTGCAAAAGGTTGAAGTAGTAAAAGGGACTACACCTTTCTTGTTACCAGATCAGCATACTCCAAGCAATATGATAGTTACTGGTTATTTTGCTAAGAAACGAATACCTACCAATGTTGTTCAACCAGAAACCTTGCCAGAGCTTACTCAAGTTAATGCTTTAAAAACAAAAAAGAAAGTCTTCCTAAACTTCCCCTTACAAACTACCTTATATAATAGCAATCAAGGATATAATAAGATCTATTCTAATGAAGCCATCTATGGAAAAATCCAATATGGCGTAATTGTCAGAAATAAAGATGAGGAGACAATAATAAAAAGCTTTTCTAATGTTATTGAATTAGATGTTAAACATGGACAACTTTATTATTTAGAATGTTTTTATTGCTACGAAAAAGGAGATTATACCTCCAATCATTATAATATTATTATTAAAGGTTAATTACTTTTTCTTATATTGACAATACTCTTTCAACTTACATTCAAAACAATGGGGTTTAGTAGCAGTGCAGAAATAACGTCCGAAAAAAATCATTTGATGATGAGCGATTCCCCAAAACTCCGGAGGAATCAATTTCCGAAGCTTTTTCTCAACAATCAATACATCATCGGTCTCTTTGGCAATTTTCAATCTTTTGCTGACTCTATTAACATGAGTATCAACAGGAAAGGCGGGAATTTTTAAGCCTTCAATTAGGACAACTGAGGCTGTTTTGCGACCTACTCCAGGAAGCTTTACTAACTCTTCCATTGTATTAGGTACTACACTATCATATTGTTCAACTAACATCTTGCTTGTGGCAATGATGTTTTTTGCTTTGTTGTGATATAAGCCAATCTTGTGGATAATACTTTCTACCTCATCGATATTAGCGTTAGCTAAAGCAAGTGGAGTAGGAAAACATTCAAATAGTTTTGGCGTCGCAAAATTTACGGCAATATCGGTTGTTTGAGCCGATAACGAAACAGCTATCAGCAATTCAAATAGATTGTGATAGTTTAATTCGCAGTGGGCATCAGGAAACAATTCATGAAGATAGTCAAGTAAAACATTGTTACTTATTTTTGTCATTTTTATCATCAACCCATTCAAGGTTTGCAATTTTGATGGACTCTTGCATATCTTTACGCCAACCATCAGAAATGGTGGTATAGCCTTCTTTCTTACGCTCTTCTTGTTGACTCCATTCAAGGAGAATCTTGTCTATATAGCGAACATTCTTAACCTTGGCCACGACAGCTTCTTTCATCGCTAGCATAATCATCTGTTCGGTAAAGCCTTGTTCAAGCCAACTTTTAAGTGTTTCAATTTCTGCAAAGGAAAGGGGGCGACCAAATTCATTTTCGAACACACTAAATAAACTCTTTTCAGTCTTTTCGTTTTGATCACTTTTTTCAACTTTATTCTGTTCTTTTAAGAAATCATCAATAATAACTTTTTTTATTCCTTTGATTGAGGTAATAAGTTTGCCTTCATTGTCTTCTTCTAAGAAGAGCAGGCTCTTATTCATAAGTTGGGTAAGGATAGTACTGATTCGCCGATAATCAAAACTCATTTTTAGGGCAAGTAGTTCAGGAGTTATCATCTTTTCCCCTTGGCTGAGGCAGTAATCGCTTACTAAAAGAACCATTACTTCATCTTCCGCTAGATTTAGATTGCGATAATTTGCTACTAGCAATGATTTCCAATCTATTTGATTTATCAACATATCATATTTGTCCATAATACCAACTCCTTAGGATATATTATAAAGCCAATAATGTTTAGAATAAAGAAAAATGGAAGATTTCTTTATTAAAATAAAAAAAGTCTAGCAGAACTAGGCTTTGATTGATATGGTGCGCCCGGCGCGAATCGAACGCGCGGCCCCAACCTTCGGAGGGTTGTGCTCTAATCCCCTGAGCTACGGGCGCATATGCATGGCGCGATCAAGGGGATTTGAACCTCCGACCTGTCGCTTAGGAGGCGACCGCTCTATCCAGCTGAGCTATGACCGCTTATTTTTTGCTCCTAAAATATAGCATTAATAAAAGATAAAATCAACTCTCCGTGCTATAATATTTACTAGGGGGTTTGAATATGAAGCTAATAGATTTACACTGTGATACAATTTCTCGAATTCTAAATGAGAGCGAAAAAGGAAAGCCAGTCAATTTACTAAGTAATGATCTGCAGATAGATATCAATAAAATGAGAAAAGGAGATTATCTATTACAGTGCTTTGCAATGTTTTTGCCGCTTAAACTAACACCGAAACCATTTGAGCGTTGTTTACAACTTATTGATTGCTTTGATAGTCAGATGAAAATCAATAAAGATTATATTAGACCCATACGCACTTATCATGACATTATAAACAATCGCAAAGAAGGAATAATGTCGGCTTTGCTCACTGTCGAAGATAGTGGGATGACAATGGGCAATATAAACAATCTCTATACGATGTATGAGCGTGGAGTAAGATTGGTTACATTAACATGGAATTATGATAATGGTATTGGTTATCCCAATTTTAAGTACGACAGCGAGCATCATCGGATTTATGACTATCCTTGTGACAAGGGGCTAACACCCTATGGCATTCAGATGGTAAAAGAGATGAACCGTTTAGGAATGATTGTTGATGTATCGCATCTATCGGATGGTGGATTCTATGATGTAGCAAAATATAGTACCAAACCTTTTGTAGCAAGCCATTCGAATGCTAGAGCAAAATGCTGGTTTCCGAGAAACTTAACAGATGACATGATTCGAGTGATCTCAAACAAAAGAGGCGTAATTGGAATCAATTTTTGTAAAGACTTTTTGGTAGATAATCCTAATGAAGAAATGATTCCAAGTATCGTCAAACACATAAAGCACATTCGTGATATAGGCGGTATTGAATGCTTAGCGTTTGGGACAGATTTTGATGGAATAGAACCAACTAGCGATATCAAGGATGCCAGTGAGATGCCGAAACTATACAGCGCACTGAAGTCGGAAGGATTTAGTGAAGACGATCTTGAGAAAATATTTTATAAGAATGCTTTGCGACTTTTTAAAGAGTGCTTACCAGGAGAATAAACATGATTGGATTAGAAAAAATAACATTGAAGTCAGAACGATTAACTTATTGTTTGGCCAAAGAAACAGATAAAACAGATATGGTGGAAGTATTGGCAATTGGAGAAGTTACAAAGCCAGCAGGGTTTCTACCCATCACCAACGTAGAAGAGATGGATGAATTCTATGAGGGATTTTCGAAATATAATTCTGGTATTTCTTTATTTACTAATGGCCATTATATCGGATATGTTCATGTAAACAAATATAATTACAATGTTGGAGAATATGCAAATAAGCAGATGGTAATGCTCGGCATCGTAATTCGCAAAGAAGATCAAAATAAAGGCTATGGAACCGAAGCACTAGTATTCATGACAAACTATTTAAAAAATATTTTTGACTATGTTGTTGCTGGCTGTTTTGAGGAGAATGCTCGGTCTCGGCGAATGATTAAAAAAGCTGGATACACCTTTTTGGAAAAATATGAGATGACTTTTGATGAGTTGAAAGAAGTTAAGAAAGTCGAAGACTATATCTACTAATGAAAAAGGCTTTCATTATTTGAAATGTCAATGTATAATTTTATTAATATAGAGGTGAAAATATGAAAAAGTTTTTCCAAGATTTTAAAACATTTATTAGCCGTGGCAACGTTATGAATCTTGCTGTTGGTGTTATCATCGGTGGTGCTTTTCAAAAGATTGTTAGCAGTTTAGTTAATGATATCATCATGCCCTTAATTGGTGCGATTGGCCGCGTAAACATTAAAGAAGCAATGGCAGTATTAGTTCCAGAGCAAGTAAATGCCGCAGGTGAAGTTACTAAAGCCGCTGTTATTTTGCAATATGGTAATTTCATTCAAACTATCATTGATTTCTTAATTATTGCTTTAGCAATCTTTATTGCAATGAAAGTCATTATGCGTCTTACTTTAGGCGCCGAAGAATCCAAGAATCGTCGTGAAGCCAAGAAAAGAGCAAAAGCCGGACTTCCTGAACCAAAGCCAGAACCAGTTTTAGAACCAGTGAAACCCAACAATGAAGTTTTGCTAGAAGAAATCAGAGATTTATTAAAAGAAAAGAAGTAAAAAAATAGCTTAGATATCACTTGTATGAATGTCTAAGCTTTTTTATTGTTTGTTTCTTAAGATGTAATTAAATATATTGCGAATATTTTCTAGATCTTGTCGGAAGGAGTCAACACGATTAATTCCTTTTTCTTTTATCCGAAAATATTTCCTTATGCGCCCATTAGTTTCAACATGGTAGGTCTCCAATTGCTCATCATCTTCTAGCCTTCGCAAAATCGGATAGAGGGTAGATTCAGATATTTTAACAATCGGGGCTAAATCTTGAATTATCTTGTAACCGTATGATGGCGTAGACCTTAATGCGGCTAACACGAAAATTTCTAAGTTGTTTTTCTCAAGCTGTGACAACATAGTTTAATCCCTCTCTTACTCAAAAATATTATACGATACATAGTATCTCTTTACAAGTAGAATAATCAAAAAAATTTAGAGAGCAAGTTTCGTTTTACTTTTCAAAACATAGTATTATATTTTACATAGCATTTGCGCAAAAATGTACAAATTCGGAAATATATGTATACTAATGGTACTTTTTTATTTTTCGACATTTTTCGGTCTAAAAAAAGTTGTAAAAAAAGTAAAAAAATTTGATGTAATTTGCTTGACACCAAAAACTTGCTTTACTTATAATGAGCCTACTTTCGGACAAATGTATCGGAGATGGATTAATGCTTTGGTCTAAGTTCAACAACTTTGATCAGTCTTTTTCAAACTCTCAAAAGCCGAAAAGAATTAATGGAGGACACTAAATGGTTACAGCAATTATTAAAAGAGATGGACGGAAAATCCCGTATGATGAAGTTCGCATTGCTGATGCAATTTTCAAAGCTGCCAGCGCGACAGCAAGAAAAGAAGGCAAATTTGCCGAGTCAGAAACAGCACGTCGTTTAGCAAAAGAGGTGACTGAAAGACTCAACATTTTATTCCCTGATAATCCTCCAAGTGTGGAAGATATTCAGGATGAAGTGGTACGCACCCTTATTAGAAACAATCATGGCAAGACCAGCATTGAATATATTTTGTATCGTGATGAAAGAAATAGAAAGAGAAACGAAAACTCCAGTCTAATTCAAGCAATCAAAAAGATCACTGATTTCGATACGATTGATGCTGATATTAAACGTGAAAATGCTAATATTGATGGCAACACTGCTATGGGTATGATGCTTCAATATGGTTCAACTATATCTAAAGAGTATTGTATGCAGTACAAATTGAAGCCAGCCTTCGCTTTGGCGCATCAACATGGTGATATCCATATCCATGACCTAGATTTCATGAATATGGGAACCTTAACCTGCTGCCAGATTGATTTAGATCCATTATTTGAGAATGGTTTTTCAACCGGTCATGGTTTCTTGAGAAGTCCTCAAGACATTATGAGTTGCTCGGCACTTGCAGCAATCGTTATTCAAAGTAATCAAAACGATCAACATGGTGGTCAAAGTATTCCAATGTTTGACTATAACTTAGCAAAGGGCGTTCGCAAGACCTTTGCAAGAATTTATAAGGCCAATATGCTTAAGGCATTAGATATTTTCGACATCAAGATTCCTAAAGATAAATATTTGTCTACTATGACTCCAAATATTGAAGACAATAGAGAATTTCACAATAAAGAAAAAGAATTTTTACTATCCTTAAATGTTCCTTATGATATTGATAAGCTACAAAAGAAGATTTGTGAAGAATCAATGAAAGACACTACAAGAGCGACATTCCAATCAATGGAAGCGTTTATTCATAACTTAAATACCATGCACTCACGGGCTGGAGCTCAAGTTCCATTCTCAAGTATTAACTTCGGAACTGATACCTCCATTGCTGGAAGAATGGTTTCCGAACAATTAATGTTGGCAGAAGAAAAAGGCTTGGGTAATGGTGAGACACCAATATTCCCAATTACAATATTCAAAGTAAAAGAAGGAATTAACTATAATCCTGGTGATCCTAACTATGATTTATTTAAATTAGCCTGTCGGGTTTCCGCTAAACGTTTATTTCCAAACTTTGGCTTTATTGATGCACCTTTCAATCTCCAATACTACAAACCAGGAGATCCAAGAACTGAAGCAGTCTATATGGGCTGCAGAACCAGAGTTCTTGGCAATGTAAATGGTGAAGAAATAGTTAGCGGAAGAGGAAACTTGTCATTCACATCTATTAACTTACCAAGCTTAGGAATTAAGAATGGTATCTTACACAATACAGTTCCACAAATTGATCATTTCTTTAATGATTTAGATGAAACCATTGAATTATGCGTTCAACAATTATTACAACGTTACGATATTCAAGCTCATAAGAAAGTTAAGAATTTCCCTTTCTTAATGGGACAAGGAGTTTGGATGGATTCTGGAAAATTAAATCCAAACGATACATTGGAAAGTGTTATCAAGCACGGAACATTAACCGTTGGCTTTATTGGCCTTGCTGAATGCTTAAAAGCATTAATTGGTCAACATCATGGTGAAAGCGAAGATGCTCAAAAATTAGGATTAAAGATTATCTCTCATATGCGTAAACGTATGGATGAGGCAACCCAAAAGTATCATTTGAACTTCTCCTTGATTGCAACTCCAGCTGAAGGATTATCAGGAAGATTTACTGCCATTGACAAGAAACGTTATGGAGTAATTCCTGAAGTCACCGATCGTTCATATTACACAAATTCGTTCCATATTCCAGTATATTATCCAATTACAGCCTTAAAAAAGATTGAACTTGAAGCGCCTTATCATGCTTTTACAAATGCTGGTCATATTACCTACATTGAATTAGACGGTGATCCACTAAATAACGTCGAAGCTTTTGAAATGATAGTTAGAGCGATGAAAGAATCTGGCGTTGGTTATGGTAGCATTAATCATCCTGTCGACCGTGATCCAGTTTGTGGATATACGGGAGTCATTGAAGGACATATTTGTCCTAAGTGTGGCCGTAATGAAGAAGAGAGCGAAATTAAGTTTGAGAGAATTCGCCGTATCACAGGTTATTTAGTTGGTACAGTCGATCGTTTCAATAACGCAAAAAGAGCAGAAGAACACGATAGAGTTAAACACGGCATATGCAAATAAGAGTAGCAGCGCCATTAACCTTTGATAGCATAGTCGATGGTCCTGGCATAAGAATAGTTATTTGGACCCAAGGCTGTCCACATCATTGTCCTAGCTGTCATAACCCTCAGACTCATGATTTTAATGGCGGATATTTGACAGATATTGATGAAATGGTTAATCAAATCGTAGACTATAAATTGAAGAGTGGCATAACTTTGTCAGGGGGCGAACCCTTTGTACAGCCAGAAGCTCTATTGGAATTAGTTAAGAAACTAAAAGCAAACAAGATTAATATTTGGGCATTTACCGGCTTTCTATATGAAGATTTGTTGGAAAATATCCATACAAAAACGATATTGGAGTATATCGATGTCTTAGTCGATGGCCCCTTCAAAAAGGACCTAATGAGTTTCGGATTAAAATTCAAAGGTTCTTCTAACCAAAGAACTATTGATGTTCCAAAGAGTCTAGTTGAGAAGAAAGTAGTTTTATTAGAAAATTTCTAGTGGTGGTGAAAGAGATGGCTGAGAAAATAGTTTTACCAGATTATACAAATTGTTTAGTAAATTTGATGGCGTCAATTAGACGCCATTTCTTGCTTCCTTATAAGTATTCTACTTTAAAGAAAGTTGATTGTCTTCTAGACAAGAATCAATACCGTACCGTTGTTGTTTTATTGCTAGATGGTATGGGTAGTAAAATTATTGATAAGCATTTACCTAAAACTGCTTTTCTTCAAAAGAATAAACTAATGGATTTCCTATCAGTGTTTCCTTGTACTACTGTCGCAGCAACCACCTCTGTTCAAACCACGAAATCACCAATTGAGAATGGCTGGCTAGGATGGCATCAGTATTTTCACCAATTAGATAAAGATGTGATTATGTTTCTGAGTGCAGGCTATTATGATGGAGAAGCGATTCAGCCCCATGTTGCTAATACAATCGTTCCTTACACTAGTTTCGAAGAGACGTTGAATAAGGCGGGTTACGTTACCAAAGAAATTAATCCCTCTTGGTCAGCAACAAACCCATGTAATTCATTTGATGAGTTTATTGATAAGATTGTGTCATTTTCAAACTCAGGAGATAAGAAACAATATATGTATGCTTATTGGGATGAGCCCGATCATTCAATGCATGATTTGGGAACTACCGATGTGAAAATTACTGAATTCTTACAGATGGCTAATGATAAAATTTCTGAACTGGCTCACAAATTACCAAGTGATGCGGTAGTGTTTGTTATCGCCGATCATGGTCACCATGATGTGAGCGAGATCAATCTATATGATTATCCCGATATACTAGAATTACTTGAACGCTTACCATCGATTGAACCACGGAATACGACATTCTATGTAAAGAAGAATAAGCTTAAGAAATTTGATAAATTATTTAATAAATACTTTGGTAATGATTTCAAACTATTTACAAAACAAGAAGTACTAGATAAACAATTATTTGGTTTATATGAGCATCATCCATTGAGTGAACATTTTATTGGGGACTTCCAAGCTTGTGCGATTGGCGATTATATGTTTGGCTATTCTACTTCAAAATCAGACGAAAGCAATATGAAATCTACACACGCTGGAATTCTTGAGGATGAAATGACCATACCATTAATTAAAGTAATAAGAGAAGAGTAATACTCTTCTTTTTTTATACTTAATATTAGGCTAGCGAGATATTATCTGAACAAGAATAAAAATCATGCAAGTTTGCCTTACATGATTTAAATAATGATTATTTCTTTTGCCTTAATTACTATTATAGAATATCTTTTGCCTTACCATTTTCTAAAACGTTTTCGATAATATTAGTACAATGGTCACCGATTCTTTCAATATTAGCGGTTATATCAGCAAAGACAACGGTGATATATTTATTTCCTACATCTTGGTTGCTTGCTAATCTTTCAACGTGATTATTTCTGGCAGTCTTATTCATGTTATCGAGTGACATTTCTAGTGTTTCAACTCTATTAACAAGAGAATAGTCATGATTTTTGAAAAAGTCGATTGAGTTGGTAATCATATCTTCGACAATGGTTAGCATGGTCAATATTTCTTCTTTCGCAGAAGAGTGGATGACTTCATTTGATTTGTAATACTCATCAAAATATTCGATTAGGTTTTCACAGTGGTCAGATATTCTTTCAATATCGCGGAAAGTTTTCAAAATCTCACAGTAAGTTTTCATTTCATTGGCGCTAAGCTCAACGCTGCCAAGACGATGAAAGAAGTCAGTAAGTTTCTCATTAAACATATCAATCGCTTCTTCGATTTTCAAAACAGTCTCCTTTTTCTCATCATCCTTTTCATTAAAGAAAGAGACAACCAATTCAACTGACTGACAAGCATAGTTTCCCATAATAACGGTTTGCTCACGCGCTATTGTTAGTGCCGTTGAAGGGGAGATTTCCATAACGTTGTGATCGAGGACAGAAAGATCAAAACTAATTTCATTCTTGCCTTTCTTCTCGGGAATAAGCAGTTTGACCCCTTTTACAAGCAAAGGCACGCAGGGATAGAGAATAATGGTAGTGAGAACATTGAAGAGAATGTGAGTAACCGCAATCTGCATCTTTGGATCAAGATTCAACCAACTAGACAACAATTCGACAAGATGGGTATAGGGAGTTAAAAGGAGCATAAAAATAATTGTTCCAATAACATTAAAGGCAACGTGAATAGTGGTGGCGCGCTTGGCATTTACTGTTTTTCCTGCTGCCGAGGCAATAACGCAGGATATAGTAGTGCCGATGTTTGAACCGAATAGTAACGGAATCATCATTTTAATTGTCGCCCCAGAAGCCGCAGTAGAATTATAGATGCTTTGAATTACGCCGATAAAGGCGGAAGAAGATTGAAGAACAGTTGTTCCTAAAGCACCAACTAACATTCCTAAAAATGGTTTGTCACCAACACCAGTAACAATATTGACGAAAACTGGTTCTTGTGCAAGCAATTTTAAACAACTCTCCATTAAGGATAAGCCAAAGAAAAGAAGACCAAAGCTAAGAGCAACTTCTCCAATTTGTTTTATTTTCTGTTTAGGGAAGAATACAATTAGAATAACTCCAGCTAGTACGAAGAATGGTGCGTAAGCAGTTAAATTTAAACCAATAATAAAAGCGGTGGCAGTGGTACCAATATTGGCACCCATTATAATACCTATTGCTTGGGGCAAAGACATCAAGCCAGCGCTAATTAAACCTATGGAAAGTAAAGTGGTAGCCATACTGGACTGGAAGACAGCAGTCACTAGCATACCTACCAAAATGCCTTTAAATGTATTTGATGTGCATTTATCAATGATTGTTTTTAATTTATTACCAGCAAGTTTACGGAGACTATCGCCAAAAAAGGTCATCCCAAATAGAAAGAGACCAAGACCTGCGATTATGTATCCCCACCAAACTAGCGAGTATAGTTCCATTAAATCACCATCTTTAACTCCTATATGATACCAAAAGATGTTACCTTATTCAAGCGGAGGAGAGAGAAAAATGAGATTTATTGACATAGTCTTTACGATATGATAGAACGGGTGATCAGATGAGGTTTATTCCACAGAAAAGGCATAATCAATGCGCAACGGCTTGCATGCGAATGATTTTGTGCGCAAGCGGAAAGAAGATAAATAATAAAGATAAATTATCGGGAAATAGTTTTTTTGCTATGCGTAACTATCTACAGGAGAATGGGATTGAAGTAGTGTCAGGACGAAAAATCGATAATTTATTATACCGATTAGATTATCCCTATATGATAATTAACATAAAAGGAGCATGGGGATACCATTATGCGGTTATTGAAAGAATTAATGCGAAAGAATCACTAATTTATGATCCCGGTCGAATTAGAGTAAGGAAAGTTAAGCCGTCTCAGATTATAAAAAATTGGAACGGTTATTTCTTGGCTTTACCAAGTGTAAAACTATCAAGCGAAAAACCAAGCGTATATCTTTTTTGTACATACCCTTTCTTAAGCTTCTATCGGATGATTATTGTTTATTTATTGATGTTGATTATACTCATTATTTTGTCCGGGTGATATCTTTTATCTTTGATAATGATGTGTTATAATTTGTACATGAAAATACAAATATATTACGAGAATAGTCTCTCACAGAAATTGGTGGGCTATCAAAAACTATTTAAAATTATCGGCGGCAAGGTACTGAATGAACATTATCACGATGGTCTTTATGAATTGTCAGTATCTATCGTTGATGATGAGACAATTCATAAATACAATTTACAGTATCGTAAAATTGATCGTCCGACTGATGTGTTGAGTTTTGCTTCATTGGAGGCGGATGATTTATCATATTTGCCGGGTGTTCCGACACTATTAGGAGATATAATCATTTCTTATCCCACAGCCAAACGTCAAGCAAGAAAATATGGTCATTCCATAAGAAGAGAGATGGCTTTCTTATTTACACATGGATTATTACACTTGATAGGTTATGATCATCAAAACGAAAGGCAAGAGAAAGAGATGTTTGCTCTTCAAAATCAAATTTTGACAGAGTTAAATATATTACGCTAGGGAGGAAAAATAATGAAAACAGTTAATGAGTTAGTCGCTTTTGCGCAAAAGGCCTTAAAAAATGCTTATGCTCCTTATTCTAATTTTCATGTTGGCGCAGCAATCCTAATGAAGGATGAGAATGTTGTTACTGGTGCGAACATGGAAAATGCTTCCTATGGATTAACGGTATGTGCTGAACGCAATGCTATCTTTGCGGCTTATAGCCAAGGCTATCGCAAAGAAGACATAGTTGCTATGGCCATCATTTCAGACTTTGATGGTGACACTTCTCCTTGTGGTGCCTGTCGACAAGTTTTGTCAGAAATGATTCCAAGTGAGGCTCCAATTTATATGATTAATAAAAATATGGATATCAAAAAAAGCAATATCAGAGAATTACTTCCCTTTGCGTTCACAAAGGAAGACATCGATAAATGAGTTATAAATCAGGCTTTGTCGCCTTAATCGGCCGCCCAAATGTAGGCAAGTCTACGCTGTTAAACAGCATAATTAAACAAAAAGTCGCTATCATTTCGCCAAAAGCACAAACAACAAGAAATGTTATTCGGGGTGTTTTTCATAGCGAATCTATGCAGATAGTCTTTTTAGATACACCAGGAATTCATCGCGCCCAAAATGAACTCGGTAAATATATGAACCGTTCTGCTCGTGCATCATATCATGATGTGGAAGCTGTTTTGTTAATTACCGATGGAACAAAAGAAACACCGGAAGAACTTGAAGGATTAGTTTCGGATATCCAGAAGAGTGAAGTTCCTCTTATATTAGTTCTTAACAAGATTGATTTATTGGAAAAGAAAGAAATAATGCGACTCGTTGCTGCTTGGTCAGAAAAATACAAACTACAAGCCATTATTCCAGTATCTGCCATGAAGAGCGACAACCTCGAATCCTTATTAAAAGTGTTGGAAGAAATCTTGCCAGAGGGACCAAAGTATTATCCCGATGATATGATTACCGATAATCCAGAGAGCTTTTTGATCGGGGAATTGATACGGGAAAAAATCCTTTATTTTACCAAGGAAGAAATACCCCATTCTGTGGCGGTTGTTATTGAAAAAATGAATCAAACTACCAAAGCTTTAAACCTATATGCCACTATTATTGTTGAACGTGATTCACAAAAAGGAATCATCATCGGAAAAGGTGGCACAATGATTAAAAAAATTGGTACAGCGGCCAGGCAAGAAATCGAGCGTATTTTCGCTACAAAAGTTCGTTTAGAAACATTTGTAAGAGTGGAAAAAGATTGGCGCAATAATAGCAAATACTTAAAAGAATTTGGCTATCGTGAATAAGCTATGGATAAGATATATACCGGCTACGTTTTACGCGCCATACCTTATCAAGAAAATAGCGTAATAGTAACTTTATTAACACCAAAAGGACAGGTTAGTTTCAAAGCTAGAGGAGCCTTGAAAACTCCAAGCAAATTTTCTTCTCTAGTTCAACCCTATACCTATGGAAACTATCAATTAAATTTTAAGAGTGAAGATGGAAATAAGACATTAGTAGCTGGTGAAGTTAGAACAATTTTACCGACTATTTTTACTGATTTAAGAACTAGTGTTTTGCTGACTTTTGTCACAGAATCGATTATTCGGAATCCTGATCTTCCCCACTCATATGTTCTATTTGATACAGTTTTCAATCATCTGAAAACCAAAAACAATTTTGCAACTATCATTGCGGTCATTCTTAAATATCATCTGTATTATACTGGGTGTTATTTAAATGCGGATGAATGTGTTGCTTGTGGTAATACAAAGGGAATTGTAACTGTTTCATACAATGAAGGTGGATTTATTTGTGATAACTGCAATAGGCATCTAAATCAACCGATTAAATCACCTGAATACCTACGGAGTTTTCGCTATGTTATGAAGGCGGACATCAGCAATATCGATGATTTTCAGATTGACCAATCAATTCAAAAAGAATTGCTAACAGATATGTTTCTCCACCTCGAAACTAGTGCTGGTATAACCTTCAAATCTTATAAATTAATAGTTGGTTGTTTAGACCAATAACACTTATAGTAGGTTGACAGCATAGGCTAATAAACATATAATCCTCACTATAAGTGAGGTGCTTTATTATGGATAATAAATTTGAGAAAATTGTTAGCCATGTCGTCAATTCTGGCTTTGTATATCAAGGATCGGCAATTTATGGGGGTTTAGCAAATACGTGGGACTATGGGCCTTTAGGAACCCAATTAAAGATGAATATTAAAAATGCTTGGTGGACAAGATTTGTTCAGGAGCAACCATTAAACGTTGGTTTAGACAGCGCTATTTTGATGAATCCTAAAGTATGGGAAGCTTCCGGACACCTAACAACTTTTACTGATCCATTAATGGATTGTAAACATTGTAAGTCTCGGTTTAGAGCCGATAATTTAATTGAACAACACGATCCAAATTTGGCAACATCAAATTGGACTAGTGAGCAATTTCAAGAATATATAAAAAAAGAGAACATTAAGTGCCCAGTTTGTGGATCAAGCGATTTTACTGATATTCGTCGTTTTCAGTTGATGTTTAAAACCTTTCAGGGCGTAGTCGAGGATAGCAAGAGCGTTGTTTATTTGCGCCCAGAAACTGCCCAAGGTATTTTTGTGAATTTTAAAAATATTCAAAGAACAACGAGAAGAAAAATTCCTTTCGGTGTTTGCCAAATTGGCAAGGTTTTCAGAAATGAGATTACTACTGGTAATTTCATCTTTAGAACCAGAGAGTTTGAACAAATGGAACTTGAATTCTTCTGCGAACCAGGAACCGATTTGGAATGGTATGCTTTTTGGAAAGAAAATTGCATGAAATTCTTGACTGATTTAAAACTAGATGCTGAGAAATTAAGATTTAGAGATCATCCAAAAGAAGATTTAGCCCATTACTCCAAGGGAACTAGTGATATTGAATATCTCTTCCCCTTTGGTTGGGGTGAAGTTTGGGGAATCTCAGATCGTACTGACTATGATTTAAAACGTCATAGTGAATATTCCGGTGAGAATCTTGATTATATGGTAACTGAGACCAATGCGCGTTATACACCTTTCGTTGTTGAACCATCGGTTGGCTTAGACCGCTTGTTCTTGGCTCTAATTTGCCAAGCTTATGATGAAGAAGTGATTAATGAGAAGGATACAAGAATTGTTATGCATTTCCATCCTGCCATTGCTCCCATTAAGGTTGCGGTATTGCCATTATCAAAGCAGTTAAGTGAACAAGCCAAGAAAGTATTCAATGAATTAAGCAAACACTACTATTGTGAGTATGATGAAGCCGGCAGTATTGGCAAACGTTATCGTCGCCAAGATGCTGTTGGGACCCCACTATGTATCACTTATGATTTTGATAGTGATACTGATGGCTCAGTGACTCTTAGAAATCGTGATACTATGCAACAAGAAAGAATAAAAATTGCTGATTTGAAACAATATTTAGAAAATTATTTTGACATTTAAGGAGGGTTTGCGTGAACCAAAGCATCTTTGAAGACATTCGCCGCAATGTAGATATCGTAGAAGTAATTGGTCATTACATCCCTTTGTCACGCCTTGGAAAGAATTATAAAGGACTATGTCCTTTTCATAATGATGCTCATCCATCACTTGTTGTTTCGCCAGAAAAGCAGATTTTCACTTGTTTTTCTTGTGGAGCGACGGGCAATGCTTTTACTTTCGTTCGCGACTATGAGAAAATAAGTTTTATTGAGGCTGTCAAGAAAGTATGCCAAATCACGGGCGTAGCGTTTCCCAAAGAGTTAGAAAAGAAGCAGGAAACAAAAACCGTTAACTCTATTGAAACTAGAGTCTTGTCATTACTGAAAGATTTAACTAATTATTATAGTTATCAATTGAAAGTAGCAAGTGGTGAAGTGGGTAATAAGTATTTAGCACAGCGAAATCTCAATAGCGAAGAAATTGAACGCTTTCAGATTGGTTACGCCCCAAATGACGGTTTTTCAACTATTAAGTTTTTGACCTCAAAAGGGTACACATTAGATGAAATAGTCACTAGTGGTGTGGCCGTGGAAACAAGCAATCAAGAATATATTGATCGATTAAGAGGAAGAGTTATATTTCCGCTTTGCGATAGTTACGGTCGTGTTGTTGCCTATAGTGGTCGAAGAATCGATCAGACAACTGGTGAGAAATATGTTAACACCCCAGAAACAATCTTGTTTCATAAAGGGAATATGCTTTATAACTATCACAATGCGAATAATTTTGGCAAGAAAGAAACATCAACCTATGTTGTGGAAGGCTTTATGGATGCCATCTCCTTATATAAATCAGGAATTAATTCGGTGGTTGCCACGATGGGCACAGCCTTTACTAACGATCATATAAAACTTTTAGAGAGTTTAAAGTCAGAGATTAGGCTCTTATTTGATAGTGATGGTCCAGGGCTGAATGCCACCTACAAATCATTATCAATTCTAGATAATTCACGTTTGAAAGTAATGGTAGTAAAACCAATCAATGATGCGAAAGATATAGATGAGCTGCTGCAATCAAAAGGAGCGGAAGCTGTTAGAGTCAAAATTAGCGATTTGTGGAATTCAACAGAATTTAGATTGTTCTATATTGGTCGCTCAGTTAATTTTAACAATCATGAGGATGCCAAGAAATATGTTCAAAAAGCTGTTAACTTCTTAGCATTACCTAAGATTGATGAGTTTGATCGAGAGCACTATATCAAACAAGTTAGTGATATTTCTGGCTTTAGTCAGGAACTTATCAGGCGCGACATTAAGAAATTAATGAAGCCAAAAAAGGATGAAACTGAGGAATTCAATTATGAATATCCAAATGGAGTTAGTAGGCATAGACAAACCGAACATTTGAATCGTTATGCCCAAGTCGATCGGCAAATTATTCAAATGATGATAGAAGAGCCCTTAAACATTATCAAATACAAGAATTTAGATATTAGTTTATGTACGCCAATTGGTCGTAATCTTGCCGCATTGATAATTCAAAAATTCAATGAACGCAATCAGGTGTCTTATGCTGATCTCTTCGATGAGGCTACTCCTGAAGTGGCTTTAGAACTAGGACAAATCATCCGCGAAATATATCCGAAAGAAGACTTGAATCGTTTAGCAAAAATTGTTCAAGTTGATTATATAGAAGACTTAGAAGAAAAAGATGTGAAGAAGCAGATACTCGAAACAAACGATGCCAAGAAGCAAGCTGATTTGGCGGCTAAAGTAATTGAGCAGCGCAAGAAGAAGCAAAAAGGAAGTAATGGAGGTAGTACAAATGAACAGTAATAAGAAAGACAAAATTAGCGATCTAATTAATGCGAGTAATGATGATGATATGGTCGAAAGCTTAGAGGATATTATTAAGCGATTTGAGAAGATAGGAAAGAGCAACGGGGAAATTTTAATCAGTGATCTTAACGAAGCGGTTGCCCACCTTGAACTAAGCGATGAGCAGAACGATGCTTTGCTAGGCCATTTTACCGATATGGGTATCACTTTACTCAATGATGACCTTGATGAAGCAGCAAGCTTGGATGATATTGATGATATTGATCCTTCCAAGATTGCGGAGACTGCTGATGCTGATGTCTTAGATGATTACTCGGATGAAGATATGCCCGATGATGAAGATTTATCTTTCATAGAAGAAGTTCTAGTGGAGCCTTCATTAGCAACTATCACTTCTGATGTAAAGATCAATGATCCGGTCAAGATGTATTTGAAAGAAATTGGTCGGGTACCACTACTTGACAAAGATGAAGAGATTCAATTAGCAGAAAGAGTAGCACATGGAGATGAGCAAGCCAAAAGTGTCCTTATCTCTGCGAACTTACGGTTAGTTGTTTCTATCGCTAAGCACTATATTGGTAGAGGAATGCTCTTCTTAGACTTAATTCAAGAAGGTAATCTGGGGTTAATTAAAGCTAGCGAGAAATTTGATCCCGATAAAGGCTTTAAATTCTCAACCTACGCCACTTGGTGGATTCGGCAAGCAATTACTAGAGCGATTGCGGATCAAGCCAGAACTATTAGAATCCCAGTTCATATGGTAGAGACCATCAATAAAATGACCAAAGTTCAAAGAACTTTAATTCAAGAACTTGGTCGTGAGCCGACAGCTGAGGAAGTAGCACTGAGAATGGGTGGCGGAATTACTCCAGAAAGAGTTAGAGAGATTCAGAGAATCGCTCTTGAGCCAGTATCACTAGAAACTCCTATTGGTGAGGAAGATGATTCTCACTTAGGTGATTTTCTTGAGGATAAAGATGCTGTTTCGCCAAGCGATTATGCGACCCATGAATTATTAAAAGATGAACTATATAATGTCATGAAGGATTTGACTGATCGTGAAGAGAGAGTTCTTCGCTTGCGTTATGGTTTAGAAGATGGGCGTCCACGGACACTTGAAGAAGTTGGAAAAGAATTTGGTGTCACCAGAGAAAGAATTAGACAAATTGAGGCCAAGGCTTTACGTAAGTTACGCCATCCGACAAGAGCAAAACGTTTTGGTGACTATCGGGGCGAGCATTAATGAAACTTTCGGCTCGTTTGCAACAAGTTCTTGATTATCTTCTACCAGCGCAAACTTTAGCGGATATTGGTTGTGACCATGCCTTTTTACCATTGGCCTATGTTCACCGTTATCCTATGACTTTTGTTTATGCGATGGATAATAAGCAGGAACCACTTAATCAAGCGATTAAAAACATTGAAGAGATTGGTGCCGGCCAATTTATCATTCCGCTTCTTAGCGAGGGATTAGAGAAAATGCCAACTGATGTGAAACAGTTGAGTATTGCGGGTATGGGTGGAAACAATATTGTTGATATTCTCTCTGCTTATCCCAATAAATTGAATTACATTGAGTGCATTGTTATGCAGCCTAATAACAATGCAGCCGGTTTACGCCATTTTCTAGTGTCTAATGGTTACCTAATTGCAGCAGAAACACTTGTTAATGAGAATGAAATTATCTACGAAGTAATTAAAGCGGTAAAAGGAAAACAAAAACTGTCTAAAGAAGAGATAATTTTTGGACCATATTTATTGCAGCAGAAAGACCCACTCTTCTTTGAAAAGTGGGGAGATTATGCGCGCTATCTTGAAAATATATACTCCAAAATACCTGCCGAGTATGCATCCAAGCGGGAAAGTATTGCGAAAGAGTTGGAATTAATTAAAAAAGTAATTAGCTGAAGAATGGCTTAGCCGGGCCGGTTTCTATTTTCTCTTCAGCGGTTCGGACATCTATGATGTCCTTTTCTTTTGGCCAAGTTTTTTCTTCTTCTTTTGGCTCTTCAGTCGTAGTTTCTTCACTTTCTTTGCTGCCGAAACCATTACGGTTCATTACCTTAGCCATTCTTAACAATGTTCTCGCATTGCCAATTAGTGGACGAACTTGATTATATAATGGTAGGGCTTGGTTAATTGTTGAGATAGTTTTGCTGGCACCACTAAACAAACCACCCCAAGAGAAACGCTTTGTTAGTGGTAGAGCTGCATTTAAATAATTGCTAGCTCTTGGAATATCTAGAGCTCGGCTAACTGGTAATGCCGCTTTGAACATTCCTTGTGAAAGAGGAGCGAAAGGACGAATCGGCATGGGAGTATAGGGGAAAGAAAACATAATATCGCCTCAATATAGTTTATGAGTATCATGAAAATATGCTACAAAAAAGGTCGCTTAATAATTTAATATATTGATTAATGATTAATTTTTCTCTTTGGACATTTTATTTTTGCTAACTACAATATTACTTATTTATAGTGTATAATATTAAAGGTGATAGAAATGAAATTTACTGATTTAACTTTAAAGCCAGAAATCTTAACCACCTTGGCGCAAGAAGGGTTTATTAATCCTACCCCAATCCAAGAAAAGATTGTACCGATGGCTATGAAAAATAAAAACATCTGTGGGCGTTCTCCAACTGGAAGCGGTAAGACCCACGCTTTTTTGCTACCAATACTACAAAAAGTAGATGTTGAAAGCAACAAAGTTCAGGCGCTTATTCTTGCTCCTACAAGAGAGCTTGCCAAGCAGATCTTTGAAATGTGTAAACCTTTTGCTAAAAACATGGAGGGTTTGCGAGTCCAATTACTTTCTAGTGGCTCTGATCGGAATAGAGATATTAATAGTGTGAATAACACCCCCCATATCGTAATAGGAACTCCTGGACGAATTACCGATATCGCTTTTACTGCTGCTAAGTTAAATATTACAACGGCGACAATCTGCGTTATCGATGAAGCGGATATGATTCTTGAAGCCGGATTCTTGGATGAAGTTGGGTTAATCCTATCGAAAATGAAACCTTCTACTCAGGTCTTAGCCTTTAGTGCTTCATTACCAGAAAATCTTTTACAGTTTTTGCAGAAATATTTAAAGAAACCTGAGTACGTTAATTTAGCACAACAAAGCATAACGGCGGCGAATGTTACCCACATTGCCTATCCAACCAGGAATCGTGACCGTTTGATGGTTTTAAAACAACTGATTAATGCGATTAATCCATATATTGTTCTTATCTTTGCTTCGAAGAAAGAAAATGTTGAAAAGATATATCAGGATTTGAAAGAAAATGGCTATAATTGCGGGATGATACATGGCGATTTGAATTCTACTGTCAGAAGAACCACCATGAAGAGAATTCGTAACAATGAGTTCACTATTGTTGTTGCTAGCGATATTGCGGCCAGGGGAATCGATATTGAAGGTGTAAGCCAGGTAATCAACTATGATTTACCTTATGAAGAGGACTTCTATTTCCACCGGGCTGGCCGAACAGGGCGTAATGGGAATGAGGGCATTTGTTATACCTTATATGACAAAGATGAGATGTTTAAACTCCAAAGTTTGAAAAAAAGAGGAGTCAACTTTAAAAATCAAGAATATCGTGATGGAAACTGGGTCGATTTAAAACCACTATTTCAACCAGTCAGAAGAAATAAGCCTAATCCATTGAATGATGAGATAAGAAAAGTTGTTAAACAGAATGCGAAAAATAAAGTTAAGCCGAATTATAAAAAGAAAGTTAAACAAGAGATTGCAAAACTAAAGCAGAAACATAAGCGGGAAATAATTAAGAAAGATATTGAACGCCAAAAGAAAGAACGTTACATAAAAAATAGTAAAGAAGCTAATTCTTAATCCATCAAAGCGATGGATTTTTTTATGCTAGAGTAGTGTACTTGGCATAATCAATCAAATGATAGTTAGATAATAATCAATTGTTAGCCCAAGATAACATTTATTTTTAGAGCGTTAGAAGAAGGCAAAACATTTTTCGACAAAAATAGTTTTTCACAAAATCAACAATTAGAAAATCATGCATTTAACCACTATTTTTAATTTCTGCTCCTAGTTAGCCTGGTCTAACATATTGTACAAGTAAAAGTTAGCTTAATATAACAAAAAAATACTGTTTTATACCATATTGACACCCCAAAAAATTAGTGTAATAGTGATGGCAGTAAGTGCATCAAATTTAGTGAAAGATGCTACATAGGGGGAGGGAATTATTACTCATCTGGTCGTGTCAGTCTTCTTAGTTTGAAATGCTTGAACAATGTGCTTCTTTTTTGATCAAAGCCAAAAAAATAAAGAAAGAGGACTCTTTCTTTATTTTCAGCACGGCCAAAATCAAAAAAATAACGTTTGCTGCTTATCTCCCTTTAAACAGCACTTATAATAGTTCGACATTTCATTGACCAACTACGAAGAATACAGGAGCAATGAATAATAATTTCGCCATATTTGTGTTGATTACTATGATGCACTTTACGTTCGACAAGATTATCCTATCCAACAATTGAAAGGAATGAAAAAAATGAAAAAAATTGTTGAAAAGTTTGTTAACGGTAGCGTTGCCTTAGTTAACAAGTATCTTCCAGATGCTTTTATCTTTGCTGCTTTGTTAACATTCGTTACATTCGTCTTTGCCGCTATCGTTATGTTTACCTTTAAAACTCCAGTTCAAGGTTATGCTGGCGAAGCTACATTCTTTGGCAAATTCGGTCGTCTAATTTATGATGGCTGGTATGGCATGGAATGGAACAACTCTGGCTATGGATTCTGGTCACTACTAGGATTCTCAATGCAAATGTCTTTGATTATTATCACTGGTTCAGTCTTTGCGAATACTCCTCAGATGAAAGTGGTTCTAACCAAAATTGCAAGAATTCCTAAGACTCCAGGACAAGCTGTCTTCTTAGAAGCTTTCTTCTCAATCTTTGTAGCATTCATCCAATGGGGCGCTGCCTTAATTATGTCTGCTATGCTTGCAAAAGAAATTGCTAAAAACGTTCCGGGCACACACTTTGCTCTATTAGTCGCTTGCGGTTACTTAGGCTTAGGTATGTGGCATGGTGGTTTATCTGGTTCCGTACCATTAGTACTACCAAATGCTAAGTATGTTACAGGTGATGAATTACATCTACCAATGTCAATCCCATTCAAATATACAATTTTCGCACCATATAACTTATTTAACTATATTGGTGGAATGATTTTACTCCCCTTAGTCATGTGGGCAATTCATCCAAAAGGTGATAAAGTTGTTGTCTGTGATCCTTCTGTCTTAGTCGATGATGATATTCAGGAAGTCAAAGTTCCACGTAGCGAAATGAAAGTTAATGAGAAACTAAATAATTCTAAAATCATTAACTACTTCATCGTCGCACTCGGCGCGATTGTAATCTTTATTTATTTCCAAAGATTAATTCAGACTAAATCGCCTTTCACTCTAACAATTGATTTCGTTAACTTCTTATTCCTCGTTCTAGCCATGGCCTTCTATGGTAACCCCCTAAAACTAATCGACTCTGTCGGTGAGGCCGCTGGTGGTGCTGCTGGCGTTATGCTCCAATTCCCATTCTATGGTGGAATTTGTGGACTAATGGTCTATGATGGTGGAGTTAAAGCCAATGATTCTTTAGCTGAAGTTGTTGCAAACTTCTTCTATAACATTTCTAACAAAACAACCTATCCATTATTAACCTTCTTATCAGCTGGTATTATTAACTTCTTCATTCCTTCTGGTGGTGGTCAATGGGCAGTTCAAGGACCAATTGTTATGCCAGCTGCTAATAATATGGCATTGACAAAACTAGGCTATGCTTATGGTTCGGATGAATACAAAGCTTATTTAGGAAAATCTGCAATGGCTCTAGCATGGGGCGATGCATCAACAAACTTGATTCAACCATTCTGGGCTTTGCCATTACTCGCAATTGCCAAATTACAGGCAAAAGATATCATGGGCTACTGCGTGCTCGCACTACTAGTCTTGATTGTTTGGGTCTGTATCGGTTTCATTGCAATCCCATAAAAAATATTACTCTTACTCAAAGGTCTCTCGAAAGGGAGATCTTTTTTTGTATTTACCTAAAAAATCTGCTATAGTGATATTGTGAGGTGGTAAAGTGTTAAGTGATTCACTACGCTTTTATTTAGATGCTATCTATCGTCTTGAACTAGCTAAAAAGCCAATCAAGTCTGTTCGTATTGCTGAGATGCTTAGCGTTTCAAAGCCATCAGTCAACAAAGCCATGACCGAGTTAAAAAACCAAGGTTGCATTGAAAAAGATTATTATACTGATATTGTCTTGACCTCCGAAGGGAGACGACTTGCTCTTGATTCATACAAGAAATACCTTATCATCAAGCATTTTATGCTTGCAACAGGGGTGCCAGAAGAGACAGCTGAAGAGGATAGTCGGAAGATGCAGTTTGTTATTAGTCATAAGTCGATAGAATGTATCAAAAAGTACTTCTCAAATGGCAAGACAGCAATTGTGCAAGGTGCTTTCAGGGGCATAAAAATCTAGCAATAGAAAAATTTACTGAAGTTTTACAATCGACTTTTAAATAAATTTAATAAATTCATTTTTTAGAGCCAAGTGATTTTTGTCGGAAAAAATCGGCTCTTTTTTTTTAGAACGCAAAAAGGTGAATACTCGTTCGGGTTATTTGTATTGATTTTGCCTTATTTTATAGTAAAATAATTAAGTGTAAACG
>CAYIYR010000004.1:0-69810 GCA_964367815.1 uncultured Eubacteriales bacterium | reverse complement strand
AGACTAGTCCTTAGGTTCCTCTTTTTATTTAGCTAATTTATAGATATTTATTACGTCTTCTTTATATAATGGGACAAATTTTCCAATTGGACCATTCTTTGTCGCTTTACTAGCCATTAATTCAAATTGATCACAAGGAATATTGGCATCGGCTAGGGAAGTCTTGGCACCGAGTGTTTCAAAGAAACGCTGGGTTTTCGCAATACCAATCGTTGCCATTTCTTCAAGGTTATTTGATTCGGCGACACCCCATACTTTGTTAGCAAAACGGGCGAAGCGTTTGATATCATGATGATAGACATATTTCATCCAGGCGGGAACAATAATTGCAAGTCCTAAGCCATGAGTGACATCATATAAAGCGCTTAACTCATGCTCAATCATATGACTGCCCCAGTCAGCTATACGACCGGTGTCTAAGATGGAGTTATGAGCAATAGTGGAAGTCCACATTACTTCACTAGCATAATCATAGTTGGTAGGCTCAGAGATGAAAAGAGGTGCATTCTTGATTAACGCTCTAAAGGTACCTTCACAAAGCTCATCAGTTAAGTCGACATGTGTTGCATTTGTAAAATATCTTTCTAAGATATGGGAAAAGATATCAACTGATCCCGCAATCATCTGTTTAGGAGGGACAGTCGCAATTAATTCTGGATTCATGAATGAGAAAAGAGGACGATTTAAATCGTTCCGGTAGGATTTCTTAATCAAGCCATCCTCATTAGTGATGACAGTAGAAAAACTACTTTCACTTCCCGCTGCAGGAATTGTTAAAATTGTGCCAAGTGGTAGAATCGCTTTTGGTAAGACTTTACCAGAATAGAAATCCCAAACTTCGCCATCATATTTAGCACCTAAAGCAATGCCTTTGGCTGAATCGATAACACTTCCACCACCAACAGCCAGAATAATTTCAATGCCATTAGCTTTCACCAAGTCGATGCCTTTATGGACTAGACTTAGAACAGGATTTGGTTGAACACCGCCTAATTCATAAACGGTCATGCCTGCTTCTTTTAGTGAAGCGACAACGCGGTCATAAAGACCACTTTTTTTGATGCTGCCACCACCGTAGTGAAGCAAAACTTTGGTTCCATATTGGCGACATTCTTGTCCGCAAGTTTTCTCAACACCACGGCCAAAAATTATCTTTGTTTTGTTGTAGTAAGTAAAGTTTTCCATTAATATTTCCTCCATGTTTTGAAATTAAATAGAATTAGTATCGGGAATAGTTCCAAACGACCAGTTATCATTTCTAATGATAAGATAATCTTACTGAACCAGGAAAATGAGCAGAAATTGCCAGAGGGTCCAACTAGACTAAAACCAGGTCCGATATTGCTAATACAGGACAGGGAGGCTGATAAATTAGTAATCAAATCATTGCCATCGATTGCAATAACAAAAGCCACAATAATGATTATACAAATGTACATAGCAAAGAAACCAAGCGTATTATTTATTGTCGATGATGGAATTACTTTTCCTTCAATTTTCAACGTTTCAATTTTTCTAGGACTGACCATTTTTTTAACTTTCGAAATGCCTGTTTTACAGAGAATAATTAGTCTTGATACTTTCAGACCTCCACCAGTTGAACCAGCACAGGCCCCAACAAGCATCAGGAAAAAGACTACGCTTTGAGCGATGGTTGGCCAGGAATTATAATCAACTATGCTATAACCAGTGGTGGTCATTGTCGATAGTGTTTGGAAGAAAGCAATTCTAAAAGTATCACTGAAAGTTTGATATGTTGAATAAGTGCTGACAAACATAATCGCTATACTTACAACAATTATGCCTAAGTAAACACGCAATTCTTCATTCTTAAGAGATTGTTTGGCTTTGCCAATTAAGATGAAATAGAATAAGCTGAAGTTCACACCAAACAGGAGCATGAAGATAGCGAGAACATATTGTGAATAAGGTAGCAGGGAAGCGACTCCATCATTGAAGACACTAAAGCCGCCAGTACCAGCGGTTGCAAATGACAAAGCCAAACTATTAAAGAAGTCGAGCTTTGGATCCGGTCCAACCCAAAGTAGTATAAATTGAATAAGTGTGAAAGCAATATAGATTAGATAAAGAATTCGAGCCGTCACTTTCATTTTTGAAACCAATTTACCAACTTGTGGTCCCGGGCTTTCTGCTCTTAGCAAGTGCATAGTTGAAGCTTCATCTCCATCAGGTAGAATAGCTAGAATAAAGACTAGAACACCCATGCCACCAATCCAGTGGGAGAAACTCAGCCAGAAGAGAGTGCTTCGACTTAGTATCTCAACATCGGGCAGTATACTAGCCCCGGTAGTGGTGAATCCAGAAGATATTTCAAAGAAAGCATCAATATAATTAGGTATCTCTTTAGAGATGACAAAAGGTAGAGCACCAAAAGCTGCCATTAGAATCCAAGCAAGAGCGACACAAACAAGTCCTTCGCGTGCATGGAAACTATTATTACCACGGGTTTTAATTCCCAATAAATGTCCACAAGTTATTAGCAAAACAATAGTGATAGCGAAAGCAAGGATATTGCGTAATCCTTCGTTATCAATAATAGCAACTAAAAGAGGAAGCACCATAAGTATTGCTTCAAGTTTTAATATTTTACTGAGAATATTTCTGACGCTTTTGTAGTTCATGTTAAATTACCCACGAATTTCATTAATGTCTTCAAGGTGAGCATTGGCAGTAACGACAATTACATTATCATTCAATTTGATAACATCTTCACCATTAGGAACAATTACTTCACCATTGCGAATAATACAAGCTATTAGAATGTTTTCACGAACATGAAGATCTTTCAAAGGAATGTTAATAATCAGAGCACTTTCGTTTATTTCAAATTCCAAGGCTTCGACTAAATTGTTAACAAGTTTATAAAGAGTAACAACTTTGCTACCACGATTATTGGCTTTGGCTCGGACATAACTTAATACTTGATTGGCCGTTACATCCTTTGGCGCTATAACGCTAGCGACTCGGACCGATTGAATCATTTGAGCAAGAGAATTACGATTTATTTTAAGAATAATTTTGTTGATTCCACATTGTTGAGCATACATGGAGATAACCATGTTTTCTTCATCAATATTTGTTAGTGAAATGATAGCACCAGCAGAATTGCTGCCTTCTTCTTTTAAGATATCTTGATCAGTTCCATCGGCATGAATAATGGCGGCCTTTGGAAATAATTCGCTTAATTCATGACAACGAGCTTCATCATACTCAATCACTTTTACGTGATATCTAGACTTTAATAGTTCATCGATTAAGTAGTAAGCTATCTTGCCTCCACCAATAATCATGATATTGTCAATTTTTTCTTGATCAGCACCAACGGCAGCAAAAAATGCTAAGAGATTCTCTCTACGAGCTGCCAAATGGATCTTATCCTTGGCCTGCAGAACAAAGTTTCCAGTCGGAATGAAAACCTCATTTTCTCTTTGAACAGCGCAAACTAAAATCTGGATTTGGTATTTGTTGCGAATATTTAATAGAGTCTGACCTACTAGGGGACTCTTATCTTCAATAATTCCTTCGATTAATTCTACTTTCCCACCAGCAAACTTTTCAACTTTTAATGCGCCGGGAAAGTCAATCATCCGAACAATTTCCATTGCGGTTTCATATTCGGGGTTGATGATCATGGAGATACCGAGAGCATCCTTCATGAATTGGACTTGTGAATGGTATTCAGGATTACGAACTCTGGCAATGGTGTCTTTCGCACCAAGCTTTTTAGCAAGTACGCAACTAAAGATATTTACTTCATCCATGCTAGTTGCTGCAATTAGCAAATCAGCTTCTTGAACTCTAGCTTCAACCTGGATATCATAACTTGCTCCATTGCCACAGATTCCCATAACATCATAGGTATCAATTAGTTTTTCAATATTGTGTGGATTTTTGTCGATAACTACGATTTCATGGCCTTCTTGGCTAATGTGTTCGGTAATTGCCCGACCAACCTTACCATCACCAATAATTACTATCTTCATGCGGATTCCTCCTAATATGCCTAACAATATAGCATATTTCTAAAGATTTTACAATCTTTATAAAGAGTAGGAGTTTCAAAATCGCTTAAAAACTCAACAAGCATTCATAAGTGTCATTACTATTTTTTCTTAGAAAGTACTTTACAAGTGGAAGGAAAGTTGCTATTATTGTGATACAAAGTGGTTTCACGTGGAACAAAGTGGGAGGGATAAGATATGTTCATAGGTCAGTATTATCACAATATCGATGAAAAAAATCGTATCATAATCCCTGCAAAATTCCGCTCCAAAATTGGTGAAAATGCGGTTATCACTTTGGGCTATGACAAGTGTTTATCAATTTATACTGAGAATGAATGGGAAAAACTGCAAGAAAAACTCTTGGAGTTAAAAGATAATCATGCTGATCATCGTAAACATGTCAGAATGATAGCTGGTAGTGCATGTGATTGCATCTGCGATTCACATGGTCGTGTAATCTTGCCACAGACATTGATTGATAAAATTGATATCAAGAAAGAAATTGTCATTGTCGGAAATTTAGATCATATCGAAATTTGGGCAAAAGAAAAATGGGAACAATATTATGCTGATGCATGCGATTCATTTGATGAACTCGCAGAGAAGCTTGACACCTAATGGTTGAGTTCTTCCATATCCCAGTATTGCTCAAAGAATGTATAGAAGGTCTAAATATTAAACCAGATGGTATATATGTCGACGCCACCACCGGTGCTGCGGGACATAGTTATCATATATTAAAGGAATTAAGTACCAGTGGTCATCTTTATTGTTTCGATCAAGATTTGACTGCTATAGAGGCATCTAGAAAACGTCTGTCCTCTCTCTCTTCTCAAAATTACACATTAATCCATGCTAATTTCAAAAACATGAAAGCGGAATTATCATGGTACGATGTCACTCGTGCAGACGGTATTATTTTTGATCTTGGTGTCTCTTCCTTTCAATTAAACCAAGCGGAGCGGGGGTTCTCATACAACCGCAATGCTACGCTTGATATGCGGATGGATCAAAGTCAAAGTTTAAGTGCCAAGACGGTGGTCAATTCCTATAGCGTTGAAAAACTGTCGAAGATTATTTATGAATACGGTGAAGAGCGCTATGCTAGAAGAATTGCTGATGCAATTGTAAAAGCAAGGGCGGTCAAAGAGATTGAAACTACTTACGAATTAGTTGATATTATTAGTGCTGCTATTCCTGGTATCGCCAAACGGGAAAAGGGGCATCCAGCTAAGCGTACTTTCCAAGCGATAAGAATAGAAGTTAATGGCGAATTGACAATTCTCAAAGAGAGCCTTGAACAGGCACTGAATTTATTGGGTAGTGGTGGCAGACTTTGCGTTATCACTTTCCATTCACTTGAAGACCGAATTGTCAAGCAATTATTTAAAGAGAAAACGTCGGGATCCCCTTGGCATCGGGGTTTACCAATTTCCACAAAGAGTGAGAAAATCGCATTTCGTTTAATCACTCCTAAGCCGATTCTTCCAACGGAAGAGGAAATTGAGATAAACAATCGCGCCCATAGTGCTAAGCTCAGAATTATCGAACGTCTCTAAATATGAAAAAAACCCTACTGGAAACATCTGGTAGGTTTTTTATTAACTTAATAAAAAAATATTTTACTATTGAGTGATATAGTAGTATTATAAAATAAAGAACAAACTTTGAGGGTATCATATGAAGAAGTGGAAAAGGCGAGTGCAACGATTTTCAATTATTGTCCTATGCGCTATGGCGACGTTTACGGTTTTTGTAGCGTTCATTTATAGTTTTCGAAGCGGAAATATTCAGACTCAAACAATGATATCCAATTATAATTCAGGATGGTTTTATTATAAAGACGGAGAAAAGATTGACTTAGATTTCTCAAACCGCGTGAAACTAAAGACTGGAGAGACATTAATCATTTATAATACATTGCCTTCTGATATTCCCGATGGCTATGTTATTGCTTTTTATTCACTTAATTCTGAAGTCATTGCCTCAATAGATGGCATCAAGGTTTATGAATATGATGTAAGGTCTAGTGTAATTGGCGGTAAGAGTTCACCAAACAATTGGAATTTGATTAATGTTGATAGTACTGATTCCAGCAAACAGATCGAATTAAGTATTCATTCTAATTATAATTTTTATAATGGAAGAGTTAATGATATCTATATGGGAAATGAAGGAAAAGTCCGGAATTTCCTGCTAAATAATAGTTTATTTGATTGCATTTTTGGAATTGTTTTATTTGCGATGGGAATTGTTTTCTTTATCTACTATTTTACTATCAAGAATCCCAGATTAAAGGTGAAGAGTGTCAGGTATATTGCCGAGACAGCAATGATAGTTGCTGTTATGATCTTTGCCTTAACTCCTTTGCCGGAATTCGGCTTTATAAACTCTTATATTAGTTCACTAGTATTGTATTTCGCCTTGCTACTTTTACCATTCCCTTTTTTAGCATTCATAAAAGAGAAGAGTCCCCATGTTTTTAATCGTTGGATTAATCTTTTGATGGTATTCTTCACTTTGTATTTCTTAGTTTGCTGGTTATTGCAAGTATTGGGAATTTATGATTTAGGCGAAACAGTAATTGTATCAGCAATTCTTTTAATGACAATGGTAGCAGCTTCTTGTGGTATCCTAATTTATCGCTTAGTCAAAAAGAAAATTCGCTTTGCCAAGACCGAATTTATTGCTTATACTTTACTTTTCTTTGGCTGTGCTCACATTACATCTAGCTACTTGGTAAATGGTTATGTTGATAATAAGTATTGCTTTATGATTTTTACATCGGCTTATATTCTAATCCAAGCCTTACTTATTATCTATCGTTTATCTGCGAAGTTAGAAGAGAATCAGCATTTGACACTCCAGCTACAAGATAGCCGAATTCAACTGATGATGAGTCAAATTAGGCCGAATTTCCTCTATAATACCCTTGATGTCATTCGAGCAATGATTCTGAAGTCGCCCCAAAAAGCTGATAAAATGATCTGTGATCTTTCGAATTATCTAAGGTCAAATATCAATACCATTAGCAATTCGGATCCGATTCCTTTTTCCAAAGAACTTGAGCATATAGAAACTTATGTTAATCTAGAATTAGTTAATTCTAGTGATCGTTTACATGTTAATTATGATATTAAGGAGAAAGATTTCTTTGTTCCACCATTAACAATCCAGCCGTTAGTTGAAAATGCCATTAAACATGGTATTTCTAAGAAAGCGAATGGGGGAACGGTAACAATCAAGACTTACAAAGAAGGTCAAAACTACATCGTAGAAATTATTGATGATGGAGTAGGTTTTAATTATAGTGAACTTTCCGGCAAAATTGATTGCTGCGGGATTAAAAACATTAAGTATCGGATATTAAAAGTAATTGAAGGTTCATCACTTTATGTTACTTCAACAATTGGTGTTGGTACGGATGCAAAGGTTACAATACCAGCTGATTATAATCCCAAAGGAGGGAATGAAGACTAAGTGAATAAATTAATTCATTGACGGTCGCCATTTATAAGCTAAGATTTTTATTAGAAGATTAAACCAATAATTATTCCAATTAGAAAACTAATCAAATTACAGACAAGCGAAAGCTGGTAGGATTTCTTTTTGTTGTTAATTATATGATTGTATATTTCGGCTTCAACGATTACTACTGCAATTTCCGCTGCAATAGTTATTAGCCAATAGTATAGTGGTGGCAGAGTGATTAATAATTGAAGCATGATGTTCACAGGGACATTAGTTAGTAAATTAACTAAGAATAATCTTTTAAACAAGCGATTGTCTTTGATTCGTAAGCAGAAGAATACAAGCAACTCAATAATAATTGTGAAGCAAAGATTAAAGATAAGCAGCCAAATATCAATCATGGGAGGATTACCTCCTTTTTGTTTACATAAATGATGATTGCTAGCGTGAAAAAGGCCGTAACAAGCATTTGAATTATGGGATTTAAAGCGATAGCACTTATTTCTGTTCCAATTAGGTAGCCAGGGAAAAGAGTTGCTGCTAATAAGCCGAAGGAAAGACCCTCGTGATTTATTAGCCGTGAATTCAAAAGATATAATGTTATCGGCATGGTAGCATTGAATGCTACTAAGCCAATAAGAGTTGCTATCATATAATTAGGTAAGAAACCCAAACAAATTACAGAAATAGCCATGGTTATGATAGCGGTTAGTTTTATTCCGATGGAATCCGCTAGAATACCACCTAAAATCTTGCCTAGGCTAATGGCAATAGCAATGAATAACCAGTCAACATTTGTGCTAGGCCAGCCAAAATTTATTCCCTTGCCAATAATTCCTCTAAGCAGAACAATAAACATCAACGCTATGATTAAGAAAATGTTGCGTGGTGATGACTGTTTCATTGGGACAGGTGTAATCTCAACTACTTCTTCCTTTAGCAAGTTAAAGATTATGGTAAGTATGGCAAGCATTACAACAATAGTTATCAAAACAGATGAATAAGAAAAATACATGCCTGCTGTCAATCCAATGGCACCTAATGAAACAAATATGCCAAGGTTTTTCAGCTTATTGTTGGCAGTATTATAAGTAATCTTGCCTCCAGCTACATGAAAGAAAGAATTGCCTAATCCTAACAGGATTACCGATATCCAGAAAGAACGAAAAACCAAACAACCAATTATGAGAAGAACCAGAGATCCATTTAGGAAGACTTTCTCATTTTTCGCTTTGTCAATTAGCAGTCCAACTAGAGGTTGTGTGACAAAAGCCAAAAGATTATAGATGATAAAAACGGTATAAACTTGATTATTATCAACGCGGTTGTAGAGCTTGGTAACAACAATATAAGCACACAAAAAATCTACAACTAAATGCAGCAATGAAAGAACGATTACTTTTATTGTCTTATTTTTAAGCATCTGCTGTGTTCTCAGTCCAAATAGCATATAGTAAGCGACAGTATTTACAAATAGGCTTGTTATAAGTCGTGGTCATCTTATCTGAAAGATTAAATGGTTCTTCACCTTTTTCATCATAGGCCCAATAATCAAATGTATATCCGTCCTTAGTGGGAGTGATTAATTGCTCCTCTTTTAAGGTGGAATTAATCTTTATGACCACGGTGCCATAGATGCTATCTTCGTCCGATGGCCAATGTTGGGTACTATCAACAAAGTAGACGGTCATTTGTCTTTGCGGATTATCGCAGGCCATAGGGACAGGAACAACATCAAATATGAGTAAGCCAAATAGGAAAGCTAGTTTTACAAAAAATTTCATAGAAGTCTCCTTTAAAAGAAAATATTTTCTTTCTAAATAATAGTATAGCTAGGGCAAACTGTCAAACTTAGCTATTGCTAGAATGATTAGAAAGATTAAAACATAGATTAAAATGGTGATTAAAATATGCTCTTTCGTAGTATGCAAAGAAAAATAAAAATTATCAATGCTGTCTGCATATGCTTATTAGTTTGTATACTCTTGAAATTAGCATACTCGCAGATAATCAGGCAAAATGTTTTACTTTCCTATGCCACCGATTTATGGGAAAGAAGTTTTCCCATAAGTGCTTCTAGAGGAATTATCTTAGACAGTAAGGGAAATCAATTAGCAATTAATCTGCCAGTTACTTCCATTGCTGTTATTCCCTATCAGATAAAAGATGCGCAAAAGACCGCTGAATCATTAAGAACCATTCTCGGTGGGGATAGAGATAGCATTTATCGACAAATCAGTAAGAGAACTTCTATCGTTAAGTTGAATGGAGTAGGTAAGAAGATTAGTGATAAGCAGGCACGGGCAATCAAAAGACTTAATCTTGATGGCGTCTATCTTATCCAAGATAATCTTCGCTATTATCCTTATGAAGATTCTTTGGCAGCAACAATTGGTTTTGTTGGCATTGATAATCAAGGGCTGGCCGGTCTTGAGGCTTATTATGATGAGCTTCTTGCTGGTAAGGATGGAAGCTTGAACTATATCATGGATGCCAAGGGTGGATTGTTTAACGATTATCAAAGTCGTTTGGAAGCTCCTGCTAGCGGTATGAATCTGCAGCTTACTATCAATCTAGATATTCAAAACTCTTTGGAAAGAGAGCTAGAAAATGCATATCGGCAGTATAATCCCACCTCCGCCTATGCCATTGCAATGAATCCTAATAATGGAGCGATTCTTGGAATAGCTAGTAGGCCAAACTATAATCCGAATAACTATCAACAATACTCTCAAGAAATCTATAATCGAAACTTACCAGTTTGGAAATCATATGAACCTGGTTCTACTTTTAAGGTCTTTTCTTTCGCGGCCGGGTTGGAAGAAAAAGTTTTTGATATGTATAAAGATACTTATTATGATCGCGGCTATGAAGTTATTGGTGGTCGAACAATAAAATCTTGGAAAAAGGGTGGCCATGGACTACAAACCTTCCTAGAAGTAATTGAAAACTCTTCTAACCCTGGGTTTGTGGAAATATCGCGCCGAGTAGGTGCCGACAAACTCTATGATTATATTAAAGCCTTCGGCTTTTCTGCTAAAACGGGAGTTGATATCTATGGCGAATCTTCTGGTATCTTCTTTGCCAAAGACAACTATCATGAGCTTGAGAATGCGACTACTGCTTTTGGTCAGGGCATCTCGGTAACCGCCATCCAAATGGTTACTGGATTATCTTGCATAATCAATGGTGGCTACCTTTATGAGCCCTATATTGTTGATTCAATCATTCAAGGATCTACTGGTGATGTTCTTGTTAAGAAACAGCCAACTATGCGAAGACAAGTTATTTCAAAAGAAACCTCAGCGAAAATGCGGGTGGCTTTAGAAAGCGTCGTTGCCAATGGAACGGGAAGAAATGCTTACATTGATAATTATCGAGTGGGCGGGAAGACAGGTACCGCACAGATAGCGGAGAATGGTGTCTATCTTGATGGTCAGTATATTCTATCGTTTATGGGGGCAGCACCCATGAACAACCCCCAAATTGTAGTTTATGTGGCATTAGAACGACCAAAATCTCCTGTTCAATATGGCGGTACTATTTGTGCACCGATTGTGAAAGAAATATTGCTTGATGCCTTCGCTTCCTTAGATATTTCTCCTCAAAAGGATGAATTGCCAAAAGAGTATAGTTGGCTAGATCCTCAAACATATATTGTAGAAAACTATATTGGTCGAAATAAGAGGGACTTAAAGTCAGCTAATTTCAAGTTTGAATTGGTTGGTGAAGGCGATGTAGTTATTGATCAAATACCGAAAGTAGGGACTAGATTAGAAAGTGGGGCGACCATAGTAGTTATGTTGAAAGAAAGCGGTGGGATATTATGATATTGAAAAATGTCTTAGAATTTATTGGTGTGTTTAGTGATGATTCGACAGAAGCGATGACCTTACAAATTGATTCTAGGAAGGTGAAAGAAGGAGACATCTTCTTGGCTTATGAAGGTCATAATCATGATGGTAATTCCTTCATTGATGAGGCTTTTATTAATGGAGCAGTAGCGGTTATAAGTGATAAGTATTCGGGTGATCGAATCTACCACTGCCCGACAATTAAGGATGAGCGAAATCGGTTGGCAGCCTACTTCTATAATGAGCCATATGATGACTTAACAATCATTGGCGTGACTGGAACAAATGGAAAGACATCAACCGCTAGTTGCATCTATCAAATGTTAGTTACTCTTGATGTCAAAGTGATGTTGATTGGGACTAATGGTGTATTTAGCGGGGACTATAAAGAAGAGTTAGATAACACAACTCCCGATGGCGTTATTCTAGCGCGTTTGTTTTATAATGCGAAAGTCTTAAATTGTACTCATGTGATTATGGAAGTTTCAAGTCACTCTTTGGCCTTGAAACGAGTAAGTGAGATTAAATTCAGTGGTGCAATTTTCACTAATATCTCGCATGAGCATCTTGATTTTCACCATACAATTGATGAATATGCCAAGACAAAGTCAGAGCTATTTTGTATGGTAAAAACCAATGGTTTCTGTATTGTTAACAATGATGACAAGTATGCTCAATTAATGAAAGAGCAGTCCAAGGGAATGGTAAGCACATTTGGTACAACATCTGATTGCAACTACTTTATTAATCAGTGCCACCTAACACGAAACCAAAGCGTATTTAATATCAACAGTCAGCAAGTCAAGACAAACTTAGTCTCTAAATTCAACGTATATAATGTCACTGCTTGCTATGCGGCTTTGAAATGTCTAGGTTTCCGAGATGAACAGATATTGCCTTCTCTTGCTCATCTTTCGCCAATAAGTGGGCGGATGGAGTGTATCTATCAAAGTAAATATAGTGCTTTTATCGATTTCGCCCATACACCCGATGCATTAGAAAAAGTTTTGAGTTTTATGCGACCTATTTGTAATGGAAAGATAATAGCGGTATTTGGTTGTGGGGGTAATCGTGATCGGACCAAGCGACCAAAGATGGGTGAAGTAGTAGGTAGACTAGCCGATAAAGTGATTGTCACCAGTGATAATCCTCGCTATGAGAACCCCAAAGTTATCATTGATGAAACATTGCAAGGATTAAAAAAATATGAGAACAAAACCTTTTCTTATTTATCGAGATCAGATGCGATAGTTAAAGCTATTAGTTTAGCAGAACCAAATGATATCATTTTACTTTTTGGTAAAGGCCAAGAAAATTATCAGATAATCAAAGATTTTAAGATTCCCTATAATGATAAAGAGGTGTTTAATCAATGTCTGAGCAAACACTAGTTTTTCTTCATAGTATCGTAGGTTTTATCCTAAGTTTATTATTATCTTTACTGGCGACTAAATGGTATATCAGAAGAAGTCATAATGGTCAGATTGAGCGTTCCTTTACCTTGCCAAATCATCGCAAGAAAGAGGGAACACCAACCAGTGGTGGCCTTATCTTTGTCCCCACAACTATTCTTGTTTACACACTTATTCATCCTTCTTGGGTTACACAAACCATGCCAAGAGGGGTGATTATTGTCTTTGTCGCTTTCTTTATAATTGGTTTGTTGGATGATTTATTAAAAAGATACACCCATGATTATCGAGGCTTAAGCCCACTTTTTCGTCTCTGCCTAGAAGGTATAGTTGGTTTAGTAGGCCTAATTATTATTGGTCAGTATTATGGCGGAGTATCGGGTATTGACCTAGTTATTATCAACCTTTTTCTAAAACTCGGCTTATTCATGATTCCCCTAGTGATTTTCATCGTAGTGGGAAGTGCGAATTCAGTGAACTTTAGTGATGGTTTAGATGGACTTGCCAGTGGACTTATTCTTTTCGCGTTGTTACCTTTTGTAGTTATCTTTTTGAAGAACTACAATTATGCCATAGCAGAGTTACTTGTTTGTCTTATTGGTTCTCTTATTGGCTTCCTAGTCTATAATCTCCATCCAGCGAAAATCTTTATGGGTGATTGTGGAAGTCTAGCATTAGGGGCAATTTTAGGGCTAATTGCTGTGCTTAGTAAACAATATTTAGTTCTCGTAATTGCGGGCGCTTTATTTATTGCTGAAACTTTGTCTGTAATTATACAAGTTGCCTATTATAAGTTTACCAAAAAACGCATTTTTTTGATGGCACCATTCCATCATCATTTAGAAAAGAAAGGTTGGCCCGAGTGGCGTATTGTAATGGTCTTTTGGTTGGCTGGCTTCTGCTTGTGTTTAGTTGCGACAATGGTAGGTGTTCTTTCATGAAGTATCTTTTGTATGGTTATGGATTAACCAATAAGGCGGTTGCCAAGGAATTAAGCAAACGAGGCTTAGATTTTGCGATTCTCGTTAACAAGGACGAAGCAGATGAAATAGATAATTATTCAGTTATTCTGACTGAAAGTGTTAGTGACAATCAATTGTTTCAATATGATTATCTGATTCGTAGTCCCGGTATTCCCTTAAGAGACTCATTACTGCAAAAATATAAAAGTAATGGTGGTGAAATCTTATCTGAGATAGAGTTAGCCTATCGTTTCAATCCAAAGGGAATAATAATAGCGATAACTGGTAGCAATGGAAAAACCACTACGCTTACTTATTTACAACAACTATTACAAGAAGATTTTAAGGTCTATATGCTAGGTAATAATGATGTTCCATATATTAGTGCGATTGGAGAGATTACTTCTAGAAGTGTAGTTTTATTAGAACTATCAAATTTCCAATTAGAGAATATTGATACTTTTAAACCAACAATTGCAGCAATTACCAGTCTTTCACCAAACCATCTTGATAAAGTTGAAAGTCTAGAAACTTATTATGAATCCAAATTTAGACTGCTTAGCAACATGGATGATCAAAGCTTATTTATCTTGAATCTTGACGATGAATTGATTGTACAACGCCTTCAAGATTATCCCTATCCAGATCTTTCCTTCTCACTTAGCAAACCAGCTGATTATTACTTTGCGAATGGTTTTATTTATGAGGGTGAAAAAGTTCTTTGCTCAACTGCGGGATTGTTGGGGAAACACAATATTAGTAATCTTTTGCTTTGTCTAGCTATCGCGCGCCGACTTGGTGTAAGCGTCTCGCGAATTAACCAATGCGTTAAGAAACTTAAGGGTCCCAAATACCGCTTAGAATACCTTAGAAGTATTAAAGGCGTCGCAATTTACAATGATGCAAAGTCTACTGCGCCAGCCGCAACTATCAAAGCGATTGAAAGTTTTCCTAATAGGGAATTGCATATTTTGATTGGGGGAGAGGATAAAAATCTTGACTTCTCCTGCTTAGCGATTTATCCTCATGTTCATTATTATGCCTACGGGCAAGCACGCGAAAAAATAATTAATCAGATAAGCTGTGCTTGGTATGGTACTACATTGAGCGAGGCATTTTCGGCGGCACTAAGGAATGCCCAAGAAAAGGAAATTATAGTTTTGTCTCCTTCCTGTGCCAGTTTTGATCAATTCAAAAACTATTGTGAAAGAGGAAAGTATTTTGAGCAACTTGTTTTTTCGGTGGATGATAACTGAGTATCTTTTCTTTTTATAGAAAAGAAGAAAGTGAAAAAAATAGTCAGGAATATTTTTACAAGCGATTGATTTTTAAAATGATAATGTTAAAATGGACCTACTTGAAGTAGGTGGTAGTTATGGCAGACAATCAAACATATTTGTGTATTGATCTTAAAACGTTTTATGCTTCGGTTGAATGTGTCGAACGCCACCTAGATCCTTTTAAAACTAATTTAGTTGTTGCGGATGAGAGCCGTGGTAAAGGGGCCTTATGCTTAGCTATTAGTCCGAAGATGAAGACGACTGGTGTTCATAATCGTTGCCGCTTATTTGAAATACCACAAAATCTCCATTATATTATTGCTAAACCTAGAATGAATTTATATATTAAATATTCTGCTGATATCTATGCTATTTATTTGAAATATATTGCTAAAGAAGATATCCATGTCTATTCGATAGACGAGGTTTTTATTGATGCAACCAAGTACTTATCGATTTATAAAGTCGATGGTATTTCGCTGGCAAGAATGCTGATTGATGCTGTTTATAAGCAAACGGGTATTACGGCAACTGTAGGAGTAGGAACCAATCTTTATCTGGCTAAGATTGCGATGGATATCACCGCTAAACATGTCAAAGGAAATATGGGAGTCCTAGATGAGAAAAGCTATCAAGATACATTGTGGCATCATACGCCATTGACAGATTTTTGGTCAATAGGTAGAGGAATAGCACGGAGATTAGAAAAATACAAGGTAACTGATATGTATGGCATCGCTCATCTTGATGAATCTATTCTATATAAAGAGTTTGGAGTCAATGCTGAATATCTCATCGATCATGCATGGGGAAGAGAAACTTGTACAATGCGGCAAATTAAAGCTTACAAGTCAAAAAATAACTCTTTATCAAACAGTCAGATTCTCTTTCATGATTATAATTATGACAAGGCGTTATTAGTTTTAAAAGAAATGGTTGAACTGGGTTGCTTAGACTTAGTTGATAAGCATTTAGTGACAAATAATGTTTCTCTAGGTATTGGCTATGCCGATAACATAATTTCCTATACTGGTGGTGGAGTTACTATGCTAGAGGTTACTAATTCATATTCGATAATCCTCCAATACTTTATCAATTTATATAAGGAAACAACTAACAAGGACCAACCGATTAGGAGTGTAGCTGTTAGTTTCAATAATGTTATTGATGAGGAATATGAACAATATAATCTCTTTGTTGATACAGAAGAGATTAACAAGGAACGCCGCGCCCAAGAAACTATTATTACGATTAAGAAGAGATTTGGTAAGAATGCGGTTCTTCGAGGTATGAATCTTGAGAAAGGGGCGACAACTTGTAAACGTAATAAATTGGTAGGTGGTCATAATGCGGAATGATAAATGTGATCGCGCAAAATTATTCCTTCCTTTTGATGCACTAAAAGGCTTTCGTGAGGCTTTGAGAGAAAAGGAAAAAACCGTGGTTGAACGGGTAGAATTATCGGAAGAAGAAAATGATAAACTAGGCGTGAAAATACGTCAGATTAAGAAGGAATCACGAGTTAAGGTTATCTATTATCGAAAAGGAAAGTATTTAGAGATTGAAGGCTTAGTTTCCCGAATTGATTTCGAGTGTCATTATGTCACAATCGCTCAAACAAAAATCATCTTTGAAGACATCTTAGATGTTAAAGGCGATGGTATTTATATTGATGAATTTTCCAATGTAGACTAGCAAGCTAAAAGTTGCAGATGCAAAGTATTGGCTTGGTAGATTGCTAAAATATATTCATTTTGAAGTGGAATAAGCAGACTGTATTTGTATAAAGTATCTAAAGGATAATCTAACAATCCCTTTTCATAATAAAAGCGGAGAAGATTATTCTTTTCTTTTGGGCTGATTCTTTCTTTCCACCAAGCTTGAGGCTTAATCGTGAAGTGATTCAGATAATCAATAATCAACAATTTATGCAAATTATTATAATTGTTTGGCAATCTCTGAGACAGAAAGTCATCGAGAGTGACAAAGAAATCTTCAAGAAGTAATAGTTTCTTATCGTCAATATAGCGGCCAAGATCATAGAAGAAAAGATAGGGATCATTAATACTGTCTAAGACATAAGCCATGGTCCGCGAATAGATTCCATAATTGTAATACTTATCAAAACTTGCCTCACAATAATGAATGTTTTTGATATCGTTAGCACTCATAAATTGGTTATCAATCAATTCATAAGGTGCATTCTTTTGCCAATGATAGTTGTAAGATGAGGCTTGTTCATGTAACTGGGTTCCATAGAGTAACTTCAAGAATCCTAATTGAAGCTCTTTTGGCTTTAGTGCTAAAACTTCATTAAAAGTTTTCTGGAATGATTGATAATCTTCATAGGGGAGACCAGCGATTAAATCAAGGTGTAAATCAATAATATTAACTTCTTGAATTAAGCGAATATTTCTAAACAAGCGCTCATTGTTTTGAATTCTGCCAACTGCTAAATTTGCATGTAGATTAGTTGATTGAATGCCAATTTCAAAACGGAACAAGTCTTTTGGAGCACGCTTATTGATGTAATCAATAACCTCTTCATCCAACAAATCACCAGTTATTTCAAATTGGAAAGAGTTTTCTGCTTTGTGATTGCTAATAATGAAATCAATTAGAGAGAGAAAGTTTTGTTTATTAGCATTAAAGGTTCGATCAAGAAATTTAAAAACTTTTGCGCCCTTGTCTAGCAGCCTAATAATCTCTTGCATAATTAACTCAATATCAAAAAAGCGCAATTTGTTATCAAGACTAGCCATACAGTAGCCACAATGAAAGGGACAACCGCGCGATGTCTCAATATAGACAATTTGATTCTCAACATCATCAAGCAGATTATAGGCCATCTTTGCTGACTTAATATCCACTAGTTTATCAAAGGTAAAACAACCTTTATAATAGAGATTAGGAATAGAATATAAGTCATGTTTACCATTGAGATAATCTAATAATAGTTGAAATGATTCTTCGCCTTCATTTTTTATGACATAATCGCACAGATCATTTTCTAGATAATAGTTTGCATTATAACTTACTTCCGGTCCACCAAGAATTATCGTTATTTCTTTGCCCTTTAGTTGAAGAAGGATCTGTTTGATAATCTCAATGTTCCAGATATAGCAGGACAAGCCTAAAACGGTGTAGTGATTATCACAGACATAATCAATGATTTTTTGACAAGAATCTTTGATATTGAATTCGATAATATCCACATCGTAGGTGGTATTTGCTTTGAGAAGTCTAATTGCTAAATTGGGATGGATGTATTTAGCGTTGATGCCCATTAGTAGTGTTTTCATACTATACACCTTAGCATTTTTTAATCAATAAGGAAAGCGACTTTTAATGATAGGCAAATAATAATTAATAAAGATGAGTATTAATGATTGCTGCCAACATTATTAGAATGAAATTAAGTGTTGTAAAGCTATGGAAAAATGCCTTTATTAATTGTATAATGAAAATGTCATATCTAGGAGGGCTATATAATATGAGCGGAATGTACAAGTTTTATTGTCGAGTTTATCAAGGCGTTTTTCGGATTGCGACTAATTTTTTGGATTTCAGTGAACCAGAGATTATTAAAGGCGAAAACTGCATTGAAAGTTTACCAAAGTTTATCCAAGACAAAGGTTGGGATAGCGTTTTAATCGTTACCGACAGTGTTTTGTACAAATTAGGCATGATTGATACGCTAAGCAAGAAAATGGATGAAGCGGGTTTGAAATACTCCATTTACTCAAAGACAGTTCCAAATCCAACTATTGACAATATTGAGGAAGCTTTAGCACAATATAAAGAAAATAAGCATAATGTAATTGTTGCCTTTGGTGGTGGTTCAGCCATGGACTGCGCAAAAGGGGTTGGCGCAAGAGCAGTGAATCCTAATAAGACAATTCCTCAGATGAAGGGCGTCTTAAAAGTTGGCCATAAGTTGCCACCGCTATTTGCGATTCCTACAACTGCTGGTACTGGTAGCGAAACCACCATTGCCGCCGTTGTTACTAATAGCAAAACACATGAAAAGTATGCTGTTAATGATCCTCATCTAACACCACGCTATGCGGTATTAGATCCTGTCGTAACGGTTAAATTGCCGCCTCATATTACTTCAACTACTGGAATGGATGCTTTGACTCATGCGGTCGAAGCCTATATTGGTCACAGTAACACAGCAAAGACAAGAGCCAAAGCGATTAATGCTACCAAGTTAATCTTCGCTAACATTAAGGTTGCTTACGATGAACCAAATAACATGGTTGCCAGAAATAATATGCAGATTGCAGCCTATGATGCTGGAGTTGCTTTTACAAGAGCTTATGTTGGCAATGTCCATGCAATCGCACATACTTTGGGTGGTTTCTATCAAGTTCCCCACGGCTTAGCTAATGCGGTAATACTTCCATATGTATTGGATTATTATGGATCGACAGCTTATAAACCACTTGCAGAACTTGCAAGAGAAGTGAATATAACTGGAAGTACTGATGAAGAACTTGCTAAGAAATTTATCGCTGCTATCCGTGAATACAATGCTTACATGAAGATTCCAACACAAATTGAAGGAATCAAAGATGAAGATATTGATACCATGATAACAAGAGCATTAAGTGAAGCAAATCCACTATATCCTGTGCCAAAGATAATGAATCGTGAGGATATGCGTAAGATATATAAGGCAATTCAAAAAAATAAGTAGTTATAAAAAAACAAAACCGCTATGATGGCGGTTTTCTTATTTTATATAGTTTTTACTTTACTTAATCGATAATTTTGCAGATCAATAATTAATAACTTACCATGTAGTTTAGGCTTGGATAATAAAACTTTAACTGTTTCAGATAACTGATAATTTGCTACAATGGCGGCTGTCATTGGCAAAACACTTGGATGATCTGGTAAATCATTATTGCAGTATAACTTACTAATCATATTTTCAAATGGGAAGATAGTAGTAATCTGACCTACCCAACCATTAACAGCAGCATGAATAAGAATCTTGTTTTGCTCGTTACAAGCCTTTTCAAGTATCAGTCTTGTTTCAACTCCATCAAGAGCATCAACTACAACATCACAATCCATTATTATCTTACCCATATCAATATCAGTGATTGATGCATCGTAACTAACAACATGGCAATCGGGATTGATCTTATTCAATTCTTCTTTTGTTACTTCAACTTTAGAAATACCAATATTTTCTGTATTGCTGAAAACTTGTCTGTTCAGATTTGTAACATCAAAAACACCATTATCGCAGATAATTAGGTTTCCAATACCTAAGCGGGCAGCACCTTGGGCTAGATAACCACCTAAACCACCAAGACCAACAATCATGATTGTCTTTTTTGACAACTTCTTTTGCTGACTAGCAGTTAGGGAACCGATATTACGAATATAACGCTGATTCATTCTAGCCACCTCCAATAATAGCAAAGAAACTAATGGTGTCACCTTCATGCAATGGCGTTTTAAGATTCTTTTCACGTAATCCATTAAGGTGAACTTGCATTATTTGGGCCATCATCCTACCCATTCTAATTTTTTTTAATGCATCGCTTAAAACAGCACCATCATTAAGTGTCAACCAACCGCGGTCGTCTAGATTCTTAAAATTACACCAAAGTGGTGGAAATACTTTAACCTTCATTAATTGTTTCTTCAACCATCTTAATTGCATCTAGTGGACATTGGCGCGAACACATTCCACAGCCAGTGCAATTAGGTCTCGCTATTTCTGGGTAAGGTTTATGATATTTGTCAACGTCTTCTTTCTGCAACTCTAAGGTGCTAAATGGACAAGCTTGAACACAAATTCCACAAGCGACACAAATACTATAGTCAAAAACCGGTTTTTTCTTAGCCATTGTTGACGCCTCCTTCTGCTAAAAAGACATTTAAGCCTAATTCTTCAATAACTTCCTTGGTGGGAATTCCAGTCTTCTTATCCCATTTGAAACCTTCAAAATAATATTCAACCATTTGATCGGTTTCCAAAGATTTTCCTTTTAATGGTCCCTTATCTAAAGGAGGAACACCTTGCATTCTTTTAGGCAGCTTAACTTTGGTAGGATCGATGCCATGCTTTATATTAAATAATTGTCTTGTTGTTTGAATTCGCTTACCGATTTCCATGTAATCATCACCGCTTCGATTCCAACCGACAGCTGCATTTAGATAATTGCAAGGATTCCAATGCTGAGTTCCAAACATCTGAGCATACATACAGCCACCCGCTCCATCAGTCAGCATCGAATAACAGGAAGTAGCAACAGCTCGCATAGACATCTCTAGGGAAGGGACATATTCAAACTTTTTGCGACTTAGTTTAACGACTGGAGCCCAAGTGCATATATCGGCAAGGTTCATAGTACCATAACCTAGTTCCATGCCAATGGTATGTTTTCCTGGTGCTGGTTCAGTGACAAAGTGAATAGCTAGTTGTGGATCGTAGCGACTATCGTGCATACCGGGCTCGCTACCGCCGATATTCATCGCAAATTTTTCGCTGTCTTTTCCGATTTTTCTAGCAGCAACACGTGAACCATCAGCGAGAATATCACCGATGCCTTCACGATTAATCATCATTTTAACTAGTTTTACAACAGCCTCGCTATTTGACCAGTTAAGTTCAAGACCATTTGTATCTTCCTTGGTGATTAAGCCATTTTCATAACATTCAATAGCAAAGGCAACAGTATTACCTGCAGAAATGCTATCCATTCCTGCGCGGTTTAAAAGTTCATTAATATAGAAAATACTATCTACATTGTTGCAAAGAAGTAATCCGCCAAAGGCTTGGATTGTTTCATATTCTGGTTTGTGAGTTTCAGGAAACTCGCAATCTTTGATACCTTTTAATGTACAGATGCCACCACAGCCCATGCCACAGGAGTAACAATGATATTTCTTGAACTCGCGGCTGATGATGTAATCCGGATTGAATACTTTATTCTCTTTGCCGGGGAAATCTTTAACAGAGCCGCCCCAGTTTTTAATGGGAGCATCACCGGAATAGATGCCCATAGGTGTATTTAGTGGTGTACCCCATTTTTTAAAGAGCATCGCCAATAAGATGCCATCTAGTGGTAGTTGCATGCTGGCTTTATCTAATGCTAAGCCAGCCATCCAAATCATATTGCCCTTTAAAATTGCGGGAGCATTGGCTTTCTTTAACTTCGTACCCAGCTTCTTACTAATGTTCTTAACTTCCTCAAAATTATCAACTTGGATTGGTTTTGAGCCAGCAAGAACAATAGCTTTTAATTTTTTACTGCCCATTACGGCTCCACATCCGGAACGAGCGGCAATACGACCGGCATCGTTACAAATACCAGCGATACGAGACATTTTCTCTCCTGCTTGACCAATGCAAGCAACACGGGGCTTCTTGGTTACCCAATTGTCCTTAACAAGTTTAATCTCAGTTTCAGTAGCGTCCATTCCCCAAACTTCAGAGGCATCCTTTAATTGTGGCCCTTTATTATCACAATAGAAGTAAATAGGGGCTTCACTAATCCCTTTGAAGAAAATGGCATCATAACCACATTGTTTAATTGCTGGTGCTAGGTTGCCACCACAGTTAGCATCGCCCCAACCACCAGTCAGTGGAGATTTAGCGACTACTGTCCAGCGTCCGCAGAGCAATGCACCGGTACCAGTTAATGCACCGGCGGTAAAACCCAAGATATTATCTGGTCCTAATGGATCAGCACCGGCTGGTATATTGTTATATAAATACCAAGCACCTAGCCCTTTTCCTGCCAAAAAATTATAATAAATCTCTTCAGGAATTGCTTCGGTTTTCATCTCTTTTGTTGTTAAATCAACTACTAGTATTTTGCCAATAAATGCTTTCATATATATTATCCTCGCACTCTTTCTTTTATAATATCATAAATAATTGTTACAAACAATTACAGAGCAACACTTTTAAAAAGAAATTGCACTCTATGAATTGCTGTTCTGTTGACCATAGTGCCTGTAGAGTGGTAATATAGAATATATTAAGAGTTGGTGATATTATGAATAAAATAACGGTAGGAATTATCACATTAAGTGATAAATGTTCTCAAGGTTTACGAGAAGACTTGTCAAGGCCGGCCATAGAAGAAGTATTGAAGCCATATAATTTTGAAGTTGTTTATTGCAAAGTTATTCCTGATGAAAAAGATGAAATAATTGCTCAGTTGCAAGAATGCTGTGATAAACAGATTTCATTGATTTTAACGACAGGTGGAACGGGTTTTTCACCACGTGATGTTACGCCTGAAGCCACTCGTTTCGTTATTGAGAAAGAGGCGCCAGGAGTTATGGAAGCTATGCGCTTCAACAGCTTGAAATATACTAATCGAGCTATTTTGTCACGCGGGGTTTGTGGTATTAAAAATCGAAGCGTTATTGTTAATTTGCCCGGATCACCAAAAGCCTGCAAAGAAAACCTTGAGTCAGTTATTGAACCTCTTATTCATGGTATTCAAACCTTATTACAACAGATTCAAGAGTGTGCACGTTAGATGCTGAAAGTATTGGAAGTCAAAGATGCTCAAGAATTGGTCTTAAGGCATCTAAAATTTGAAATAGAAAGAATAAAGATTGAAGAGGCCGTCAATCGTATTTTAGCGACTGATGTTTTAAGCTTGGAAAATATTCCTCAGTTTAGTCGATCAACGATGGATGGATATGCACTTAATTCAAATGAAACCTTTGGTGCTAGTCAAAGCGTGCCTGCCATCTTTGCCTATGATGGCGATATCGAGATGGGTAAAAAGACTGATGCAGTAGTGGAATCTGCGCACTGTTATTACGTTCCTACTGGCGGAATGGTACCTTCCGGCTGTGATGCAGTAGTAATGATTGAAAGCACAACTAAAATTGATAAAGAAGTATTTGTTTATCAGCCAATCCGACCTTATGAGAATGTTATAAGAATTGGTGAAGATGTTAGGAAAGACTCAATCATTTTTAAGAAAGGCATAAAGCTAAATAGCGCTCGTATTGGTGTTCTTGCTGGTGCGGGTATAGAATATGTAAATGTATATAAAAAACCGCGATTTTTTGTTATTTCAACCGGAGATGAAATAATCGATATTAGTCAAAAAGTTATTGATACAAAAATTCGTGATGTCAACTCTTATTTGTTACAAACAAAACTAATAGATTATTGTCAATTCTGCGGAAAAGCCATCATAGACGATGACTATGATAAATTAGTTGCAACTATTAAACATGGCCTAGAAATAGCAGATATAGTTTTTATTTCTGGTGGTAGTTCAGTTGGCAGTCGGGATTACACTCAAAAATCAATTGAAGCTATTGGCAAGATTCTTGTTCATGGTTTAGCATTGAAACCTGGAAAGCCAACAATGGTAGGTCTAAGTAATGAAAAACTAATAGTCGGTTTGCCAGGGCATCCCATGGCTGCATTAGTTGCTCTACAACTCATCTATATTGACTGTTTAGAAAGTCTGTATGGGTGTGAAAGTAATAATGTTATTTATGCTCGAGCTAAAACAAATTTTCCAAGTGCTAGTGGAAGAGCAACAGTCATGCCAGTTAAACTTGAGAAGGATGACAATGGTTATACTGCAACTCCCAAGTTCTATAAATCTGGCTTAATAAATATTCTAGCACAAGCGGATGGATACATTATTATTCCATCTTTCGTGGAAGGCATTGAAAAAAATACTCTATTGGAGGTGAAATTGCTGTGAGAAAGGCATATATTCAAAACAATGATATTAGCATCTATGATGAGTATCTTAAAGAATTGGGCAACGTTGAACTAAATGGGGAATCTATTGATACCATTAGTGCTTTAGGCCGAGTAACAAAGAAAGCCATTTATGCTCTGCTATGTGATCCTATGTATAATGCTGCCGCAATGGATGGTATTGCAGTAAAGTCTGAGCGAACCACAATGGCGACCGAGCAGAAACCTTTAACATTAGTTGAAAATGTTGATTTTATTTATGTAAATACTGGTAATCCGATTAGCGGAGAATACAATGCCGTAATAATGATTGAAGATGTTATTATCTTGAACGATGATAGAGTGCAAATCATCAGTCCAGCTTATCCTTGGCAGCATGTTAGGGTCAAAGGTGAAAGCATTGTGGCTGGAGAAATGATTCTCCCATCAAGGCGAAAAATACGTCCAGTAGATATAGGTGCTATTTATGCATCAGCTAACACATCCATCAATGTTTATAAAAAACCAAGAGTTGGAATCATTCCCACTGGTGGAGAAATGATTGACGATGTCAATCAGCTGGGGGTTGGCAAACTAATGGAGAGTAATTCAAAAATGTTTGCTGCTTTAACTGATGAATTGGGTGGAATTCCGCATCGCTATCCTGTAATTAATGATAATATGGAACTGCTAGAAAAGACACTTCTAGATGCTTTAGATCAGAACGATTTAGTGATAATTAATGCGGGATCATCGGCAGGGACCAAAGATTTTACGGTAAAAATAATAGAAAAATTAGGAACTGTTTTTGCACATGGTATTGCAATCAGGCCAGGCAAACCAACTATTCTTGGAATAATTCAGGGTAAACCGGTCATTGGTATTCCTGGCTATCCTGTTTCAGCATATCTTGTTTTTGAACTTTTTTTAAGACCCATTATTCTTAAGATGCAAGGACTGGCAGCTGATGAGTTACAGACTGTAAAAGCTACTTTGACAAGATCAATTGTGTCTTCTTTTAAGCATGCAGAATATGTTCGTATGTGCCTAGGATTTGTAAATAATAAGTTAGTAGCCACGCCTTTAGAAAGAGGAGCTGCTCAAATTATGTCTTTAGTAAAAGCTGATGGCTTAGTTTATATTGACCGCTTGAGTGAAGGAATAGAGGAAGGCAGTGAAGTAGAAATTAATCTTCGTAAGCCTTTGACAACTATAAAAGAAAATTTAGTAATTATTGGTAGCCATGATCTGATGATTGATGTCATCGGAGATAAAATGCCGATTTCTTCCGCTCATGTTGGTAGTATGGGCGGGATTATTGCTTTGCAAAAAGGCGAATGTCATATTGCACCAATTCATCTGCTTGATGAAGAAACCGGTCTCTACAATGTGAGCTATATTAAAAAATATTTTCCTAATCAAAAAATGGTTTTAATTAAGGGTGTTGGCAGAACTCAAGGAATTATGCAAAATAAGTCAACTTCGATCAAAACCATTAGGCAGATTGCTGATGGACATCTTCCTTACGCAAATCGTCAGAGAGGATCTGGAACCAGAGTTCTTTTTGATTACTTATTAAAAAAAGAGCAGATCCCTGTGTCTGCCATTAATGGTTATGAAAAAGAGTATAATACTCATCTTGCAGTAGGTGTTGCTATTGAAAATCAGGTTGCTGAATGTGGCTTGGGCATTGGCTCGGTTGCGAACGCTTTGCATCTAGGCTTTGTGCCTCTTGCAAATGAGGAATATGATTTCTTGACCACCTATGACAATTTGAAAGATGATAGAATTGTTAGATTTATTGAACTACTAAAAAGTGAAGAAGTTAAGGAAACATTGCTACAATTTAAAGATTATACAATTGAGCACTTAGGAGAGGTAAGGATAATTGAATGAAAGATAAATTTCAACGAGAAATAAACTACTTGCGATTATCTGTAACTGATCTATGCAACCTTAAATGTCGCTATTGTGTTACAAAAGAAGAAGTAAAAGTTAAGCACGATGATGTTTTGAGAATCGAGGAGTTTGCTAAAATCGCTAAGTGCTGCGTTAACTTGGGAGTTACAAAAATTCGTCTCACTGGTGGTGAACCCTTATTGAGAAAAGGAATTGTTGATTTAGTTCAACAGATTTCTCCATTGGTCAACGGTAATGTTGCGATGACTACTAATGGGTTATTGTTAAACAAGTATGCGAAGGAGCTTTATGGGGCAGGATTAAGAAAACTTAACATAAGTTTAGACACTCTAGATGCGAAGCAATATCGCTATATTAGCTTTGGTGATGTTAATGAAGTTATCTCAGGAATTAAATATGCTTTTGAGTTAGGGTATTTGCTAAAACTTAATACTGTTTTACAAAGAGGAATCAATGATAATTCGATAGATGAATTGGTGACATTTGCAAAGAGTGTCAATGCAAAACTACGCTTTATTGAATTAATGCCTTTTGAAGATACTGAGGAATATTATAAACAGTATTACATTAGCGCTGATGAAATAATTAGAAATCATAAAATGACTTACTTGTATACTGACAATACCGCAGAGTATTATGAATATATGGGGACTGAGGTTGGATTTATCCGACCAATCTCTCATAAGTTTTGTCAGAATTGCAATCGAATAAGGATTACTGCATTTGGTGAGATTATTCCTTGCTTGCACACTAATCTCGTTTATAATCTAAAAGATTATCTCAATAATGAGAATGAGTTGGAGAAAGCAATTCGCTTAGCGATATATGCTAAGCCTGCCAGTCATAAATTAGATGCTGGTGAACGTCAGAAAATAGATATGGTTAAAATAGGAGGATAGAAAATGGACTTAACACATTTTAATGAACATGGCTATGCGAAAATGGTTGATATCTCAGAAAAAAAAGTAACTCCAAGAGTCGCAACTGCGATGATTGAGGTTCATATGCAACCGGAAACATTAGCTTGTATTCAGAACAACAAAATTGCAAAGGGCGATGTTTTAGCAGTATCGCAGATTGCCGGAATTATGGCTGCAAAAAGGACTTATGAAATCATTCCGATGTGTCACAATATTCCTCTTAGCAATGCTGATATTGAATATAAGATTAAGGAGTATGGTGTTGACATTTATGCAACAGTTAAGACTAACTATGGTACTGGTGTTGAAATGGAAGCATTAACAGCTTGTAACGTTGCAGCCTTAACTATCTATGATATGGTTAAAGCTATTGACAAATATGTATATTTCACAAATTGTAAACTTGTTTACAAGAGTGGAGGAAAGAGTGGCGAATTTCATAATGTCTAAAGGAAAAGTAATTGCGGTTAATGTTAGTGAAGTTAAAGGTGTTTGCAAGCATCCAGTTGGAGAAATCGAATGCCGAAAAGATTATGGCATTGTTAATGATGCTCATGCGGGACCAGGATTGAGACAAATTAGTCTTCTTGGAGTTGAGAGCATAGATAAGTTTAAGCAAATGAAAAAGAATGTTACGGGTATTTGTGAGGGTAAGTTTGCTGAGAATATTACCACCGAAGGGTTAATTCTTTATGAGATACCAGTTGGCACAAGACTGAAAATTGGATCAACTATTTTAGAGGTATCGCAGATCGGGAAAAAATGTCATGCCGATCTTGGATGCGAGATTGCCCAACGATTTGGGTCTTGCATTATGCCTAAAGAAGGCATTTTTGCGATAGTCATTGTCGAAGGAACAATAAAAGCCGGAGATAGTATTGAAATAATGAAAAAGTGAGGAAATACCTCACTTTTAAATTGCTAATAATTTAATGAATTCCTTAAGCAGATCATTTTTTGGCTGATTAATAACCTCTTGAACTGCTCCATATTCTAGTAGCTGTCCATCATTTAGAAAGAGAACTTCATCGGCAAGTCGAAGCGCTTGCTTGATTGAATGAGTAATTATAATAATAGTGCTTTGTCTTTCCTCTTGATGGTTTTTAATTAATCTTTCAGCAGTAAGTGTTGATTTAACATCTAAGGAAGCCGTTGGTTCATCAAGAACTAAGAAATCATTATCATGAATAAGCAAGCGAATCAATGCCATTTTAGCAATTTCGCCACCAGATAGTTTTGGTGCAAACTGCTTAGCTAAGGAAGTGAAATCAAGTTCTTCCATATATTTTTTGGCTTTTTCTTTTTGAATTTCATTAGTACAACCTAACATAATATTCTTCCAGGCCGACATGGCAAAAGCGTAATTTACTTGGGGAAGATAGCCAATTTTTTGATTGCTTTTCTCAATAGAACTTGGGCTATCAGCAGGAATTATTCCCGCCAAACATTTCCCGAGAGTAGATTTACCGCTGCCATTAGCTCCAATAATCGCATAAATTCTATTGGGCTCAAAAGTAAAGCTTGAAATATTTAAGACTTGTTTGCCTTTAAATGTTTTAGTTAAATTATTTATTATCATATTTTAGCCGTCCTTGGATGATAAACATCACTATGTTGAAGATTAAAGCTAATAATAGGAGAATAATTCCCAAAGCAAATGCTTTATCAAAATTCCCCATTCCTGTATATTGAGCGATAGCGGTTGTCATAACATTAGTATGCCATGCAATACCTCCACCGACCATGGAAACAGCTCCAACTTCTGCAATAGCTCGAGAAAATCCTAACAAATAAGTAGAAAAAATTTGATATTTACTTTCGTTAACGGTTAATAGAAAGGCTTTGCCCTTACTAAGGCCCAGACCCATGGCTGTCTCCTTAATCCGAACAGTAATGGTTGCTACAAATGTTTCGGTAGTAGCAATGATTATTGGAGTGATTAACAAAACTTGAGCCACTATCATACCAGGAATAGAAAAAAGAAGATGCATAAAGCCAAGGGGTCCAACCCCAGAAAAAAGCATATAACAAAACAATCCACAGACAACCGGTGGGACACCAGTTAATGTGCGAACAATAATTGTTACAACTTTTTTTCCCTTGAAATCATTATAAGCAAGCAAAACTCCTAAAGGCACACCAATTATTAGGGAAATAAGGGAACTTGATACGCTCATGATTAAAGTGGTACGAACGATGTTAATTAATTCAATGTCACCACTAAAGATTAGTTCAAAGGCTTGTCTAAATGCATCTTTCATAATAATACTTTAACTTGAAACTATGCTTGAAGCATAATTCCACGGTTGGCTTTAAAGGTTAAGAATGTTGCCTTATCGGATAAGATATAAGCACCTTTTTCATTCGCTTGAGTTAAGCAGACACCCATACCAGCATTTGCTGAAACATACCAAGGATAATTTTTGACACTAGTAGCTTCAGTTGTAATCTTTAGCGTTGAATCCCATAAGGAAATTTCTTTTGTATGTGTACCGCTCTTATCACCACGTGAAATAAAGGTGTAGCTGCCATCAGAAATCTTTTTAAAGGCTTCCTTAACGTTGGCAGCATCAGCTACTTTGGCAGGGTCTTTTTTCGGCCCGACTAAAACAAAATAGTTATACATGAATGCTAGTCTTTCTTGTTTAAAAGAGGCCACTTTTCTTGCATAGTGCGCATTAATAAATGTTTCTTCTTGTGACTTTGAGTGGACTAGGATTAGATCGGCATTTCCATAAGTGGCTGCCGCAATTGCTTTGCCTGTTCCGGCGGAAGATATCTTGACTTCATAGCCATAATCTTTTTCAAATGTTGGTACAATTGCGCTAAGCAGCCCACTATCATTGACAGACGTTGTTGTCGATAAACGAATTGTCTTGGTTGCAGAGGTTGCCGCAGCGATAGTTCCACTATAAGTTTCAGCGGTGTCTAATAAATAGAATAAATACTCATCGTAATCGGCTTTTCCATAGTCCTTAATCAAATTACGACCTGCGCTACTACTCATCCATTCGATGAATGCATCAGCTCCTGCTGTATTGATAGATACAGATCCAGCTGCTAGGGCAGAACCATCAGTCGATGAGATAAATGGTGCATTTGGATCAACTGCTATCATCGCGTAGGTGTTGATCATGCTGTCATCTTCTTCTTTTAGAATCTTCAGTTCGATTCCATCATTTTTACAGCCTACTGCGATAGTGCAGATGCTGCATGCTGCTACAAAGGCAGCAAAAAACTTGAACAACTTTTTCTTCATTCTTTCTCTCCTTTTCACAATGGAAGGCATAACCGTTTCCAATTATACCCCGGCCAATAGCCGTGAATATTTATCAATATTTTTAGGACATAATGGCTCGGATTCACCATATGTTCATTTGGTGTACAATAATTTTACCATAGCGAGTTCTATAATGCAATTATTGGACATGGGTATATTTCTTTTGCTCTAGTATAGTTTATCAAGGTAGTTTATAATGAATTATAGATAATATGGAGGTTAGGAATATGGCTAATTATTTGGTGACTGCTCAGCAGTTGGAAGAAAATTTACAGGATTTATCTAAGCTAAATTGGTACATAGTACCAATATTTGTAATTGTTGCGTTTATCGGCGCTTGCTTAGTGAAAAAGAAACTCTTTAATATTTTGTTTGGTGCTGTTGCTTTTTGGGCAATGGATGTTTTTAATGAAACCTGGAATTCGATGGTTTATGCAACTACTGGTTCACCAGTTTGGGGTACTATCGCTCAAGGTAACTCGGCTTATCAAATATTGATAGGATATAATATTGAAATCTGTTTTATGTTTTTTATTTTAGGCATGTTTGCCTGCTTACTGCTAAAAACTAGTCCAGATAGCGAAGGCATTAATTTTTTTGATGGCAATAAGAATTGGCTGGCTGATCCAAATAATTTGTTCTATAAAGCAAACAAAAGAAACAAAGACTTGACTATTGAAGAGCGTAAGACTAAGAGAAAAGCTATATTGGGACGAATTATTCCCGCCTTGGTTGGCTCAGTTCTAGCGGTCATTGTTGAGATCATATTGAATAAAGCAGGAGTATTAACTTGGGATAAATCTTGGTGGCAGTCGAATGTTCCATATTTGATTTTCATCATAGGTTATTGTCCATTCTTTTTCTCAGCAGTGGTAATTCATGACCTTCCAAGAAAATGGCAATTGATTGGGTTAGGCTCTTTCATTGCTTTTGTTGCTCTGCTAATAATTGTCACAGGGTCGATGGGAATGTTAGGACCGCAAATCCCTTTGAATTTCCCTTTCAAATAATAATATAGTAAAAAATTAAGCTGGCAGAGAAATCTGCTAGTTTTTTTATGAATTTTGATTGACATTATCTAAAGACATGCTAAAATAAATTCGGTTAGGCAAGACTAACTATATAGAAAAGGTGATAGTATGACAGAAAATAAGAAAGCCTTAACTCTTGACCAAATTAAAGCTGGTCATAGCGTTATGATAAGCAAAGTTGGCGGGCAGGGAATCTTGCGTGGTCGTCTTTTAGACATGGGATTGATTCCCAAGACTTTGGTCACAGTAATTAAGCTTGCGCCAATGGGTGATCCGATTGAGATAAGACTTAGAGGATATGATCTAACAATTCGTAAAGATCAAGCTAAAGACATCGAGGTGGAAATCATATGAGATTTGCACTAGTTGGTAATCAAAACTGTGGCAAGACTACTTTATTTAATCAGATTACTGGCTCTAATCAGCATGTTGGAAACTTTCCGGGAGTGACTGTTGATGCCAAAGTAGGAACCTATATGGGTCGAAAAGACTGCCAAATCATTGACTTACCGGGTATCTATTCGTTGCGTCCTTATACCGAAGAAGAAATTGTAACAAGGGATTGTATTTTGAATCAACATCCCGATGGTATTATCAATATCGTTGATGCGACCACTATAGAGCGGAATTTGTACTTAACCACCCAATTAATGTCATTAGACATTCCAATGGTAGTGGCTTTGAATATGATGGATGAAGTTCGTAACAATGGTGGTACAATTGATGTCCAAAAGATGTCAGACATGTTAGGAGTACCAGTTATTCCTATCTCGGCCGCCAAAAATGAAGGTGTTGATGAATTAATGGCTTGCCTGATTAAAACCGCCCAGAATCATCAAAAGCCAAAGGTTACTGATATTTGTGAGAAAGATAATCCAGTTCATAGATGCTTGCACTCAACGATTCTATTAATTGAAGATCATGCGGAGAAAATCGATGTATCCGCCCGTTTCTGCGCAATGAATCTGATCATGACTGGGACTGATTTTGCTAAACGTTTGGAGTTAGATACCAACGAGGAAGAATTAATTGAACATAGTGTTATTGAAATGGAAACTGATTGTGATTTAGATCGCGATGCTGCGGTTGCTGAAATGACTTATACCTTTATTGATAAAGTTACAAATGCCTGTGTAATCAAGTGCCAAGAAAGTAAGGAGCGCAAGCGGAGTGAAACAATAGATAAGATTTTGACTAATAGAGGAGCCGCCATACCATTATTTTTATTGATAATTGTCGCTATCTATTTGCTTACCTTTCAAGTTTTTGGCAAATATCTTGGCAATTTGATTAGCTGGGGCATAGATAGTCTTGATGAAATAGTAATTAATGGTTTAACAAAATTTGGAACTAATCCCGCAGTTGTTGATTTTCTTGATAAGGGATTATTTGGCGGTTTAGGGGCAGTTATATCTTTATTACCTTATATTATTTTTATGTTTTTATTTCTATCGTTGTTAGAAGATTCTGGCTATATGGCTCGTATTGCTTTTATTATGGATAAGCCACTGCGGAAAATTGGACTATCGGGTCGGAGCTTTGTTCCTATTATAATTGGTTTTGGCTGTTCAGTTCCGGCGATAATGAGCACGAGGACTTTGGCTTCCGAAAGGGACCGGAAGATAACCATTGGTTTAATTCCTTTTATTAGTTGCTCAGCTAAAGCAATTGTATATTTTGCCATTGTAAATAGTGGCGTGTTCAGTTGGTGGCAACAGTCACTAATCATTATTTGTTTGTATTTAGTCGGTATTTTGCTAGGCATTGTAACGGCTTTGGTGATGGGCAAAATCATTATGAAAGGAAAAGCCATACCATTTGTTATGGAACTACCTAATTATCGCTTGCCATCACTAAAGAGTACATGGCTGCTTATATGGGAGAAGTCAAAAGATTTCTTGACAAGAGCATTTACCGTTATCTTCTTAGCAACTTTGATTGTTTGGTTCTTGCAAGCTTACAATACCCAACTCATTTTTATTACTACCGATGTGATCAATAATGTTAGCTTACTCGAACATTTAGGTAATCTATTGGCGCCAATATTTAAGCCAGTAGGCTTAGGGGACGGCAAAATTGTTTCGGCCTTAATTGCTGGATTTACAGCCAAAGAAGCGGTTATTAGTACGATGGAGATGCTCTCTAGTGAGGGCGGGCTGCTTATCCTGCTTGGAACAATTCCTTCCATGCTATCATTTTTAACGATAGTGTTGCTTTATACTCCTTGTGTTGCAACGATTTCGACAATGAAAAAAGAGTATGGCCGTGGAAAGACAATGCTAGTGGTTCTCTACCAATGCGTATTAGCTTGGGTTGTGGCTTTTATTGTTTATAGTATTGCGAAGGTGATTTAGATGAAATTTATTGATATAATGATTATTAGTATTGTCGCATTTTGGGCGGTATTAGCTATTAGATATATTATTAGAGCACGCAAGAAAGGACATATCGCCTGTATTGGCTGCTGTCATAGTTGCCAGCAGTGTCAAGCCTGTCAGAAAAGAGGGAAATGAAATGAAAATTGATGAAACGAATGAGAAATACCTTGAGGCTATATATTTTTTGACGGAGCAGAAAGAGGGCGTTCATGCCATCGATTTATGCAAATCAATGGGTTTTTCTAAGCCCACTGTTTCGGTAAAACTTAAGCAAATGGTTGCAGATGGATTCTTAACAATTGATGAAAATGAACATCTTGTTCTGACAAATACTGGTTGGGAAATTGCTAGCAAGGTTGCTGAACGTCATCATTTGCTAACAGACATTTTCGTAACTTTGGGAGTTGATGCCAAAGTTGCAGAAGAAGATGCTTGCAAGATTGAACATGATTTAAGCGATGAAACATTTGCGTGCTTGAAAAAGCATATAAATAAAAAGAAATAAGAAAAGATGACTTGTGATTGTTGCAAGTCATCTTTTGCTTTTATCTAGCTAAACTTATCTTAGTAGGAATTATTTATAGCATTGAGGTATCTGCGGTGCTTTCGAATTTGGCAACTAATTCTTGCGTTGTCAATTTTTTCTTTTCTTCGCCTTTTACATCATAGATGATTCTCCCATTATGCAGCATTATTAGCCGATTGCCATAGGTGATGGCATCTTGCATATTGTGGGTAATCATGATGGTTGTTAGTTTATTGCTAGTGACAATTTTATTGGTAATTTCTAAAACTATCTTTGAGGTTTTAGGATCTAAGGCCGCTGTATGCTCATCAAGAAGCAATAAATCTGGTTGACTTAGGGTTGCCATTATCAAGGTCAAGGCTTGTCTTTGACCACCGGATAACAAACCAACTTTCTGAGTTAAACGGTTTTCTAACCCTAAGTTTAGGGTTGATAGTCGTTCAACAAAATAAGTTTTGTTGTCTTTATTAAACCCCCATTTTAGAGTACTTTTTCGAGTCCGACGCATCGCTATCTCCATGTTTTCGAGAATCGACATATCTTTGGCGGTGCCTAAATTAGGATCTTGGAAGACTCGTCCTAAAAATTTTGCTCGTTGATGCTCGTTCAAGCGACTTACATCACGATTGTTTATTTCTATCGTGCCACTATCTTGAAGCAGACCGCCAGCAATTAGATTCATCAGAGTGGTTTTACCACTTCCATTACCGCCAATAATTGTAACAAATTCACCATCTTTAATTGTCAATGAAACGTCAGCAAGGGCAACTCGTCGGTCTTCAATGTTTCCAGTAAGATTAAACTCTTTAGAAATGTTTGTAATTTTAAGCATTGGTGATCACCACTTTTTCTTTTTTCTTCTTGGCAAATGCTTTTTGAATAAGAGGTATTGAAAGTGCAATTGTAATTAGTACGGCATATAGCAACTTCATTAAATAGTGAGGGAAGTTGAGAATGATTGCAACTTGGATGATAGTGAAATAGACAATAGAGCCAAGAACAACGGAAATAATCCAATTTTTAAATGATCTCTTTCCAAATATTGTCTCGCCTAGAATTATGGCGGCCAGTCCAATAACTAAGGCTCCTGTACCATTGCCAATTTCAAAACTTCTTGAACCTTGAGCCCATAGGGCTCCACCTAGGGCAATGATCGCATTGCTAATTCCTAGACCAAAAATAAGCATTCTTGAAGTGTTAATTCCTTGAGCTTTGGCCATGTTCCGATTCATACCAGTTGCCCGAATGGCTTGACCAATCTCAGTTCCAAAGAACCAATAAACGACTAAGAGAACTAATATTGTGATAACAACCATGACTAAGACTTGGTTCATCAATGGTAGTTTGAAAAGAGATACATAATCAAAGATTGATTTTGGTCCCCGCCCACTAGATCCAATGGTAACCGCATTGCTAGAAGGCGATGAAGCATTAGCAAGTCCCATGATGACTAAGTTAATAGCAATTAAACCGGTCATGGTGATAATACCGGATAAAAGAGAAGGAATTTTCAGCTTGGTATGAAGAATACCAGTACAACAACCGGCTAGAAAGCCAGCAATTATGGCGATGAAGACCGATAAATAGGCGTTTACACCAATCGCTGTTAGAGTTAATCCTAGACAACCACCAAGAGTGAATGAACCTTCAGCGGAAAGATCAGCAATATCGAGAAGACGGTAAGTCAGGAAGATTCCTAAGGCTAATAGAGCATAGGGAAGACCTGTTTCCAATATGTTTAGAATAATTATTAAGAAACTCATATTAGCTACTTATCCATTCTATCCTTAATACTTTGTGGCAAACTGACATTAATTGCTTTTAAACCATCTTCGTTAATATCTATTGTACAGGACTCCAATGGATAAACGGGGACGTTCATAGTAGAGGTCGCTTTACCATTTAATATTTCGGCAGCCATTTTTCCTGTAATTTTGCCGAGTTCAAAGTAATCGATTGATAGGGTAATATGACCACCATTTGTTACCATGGAGCTTTCACCACAGACCAAGAGTGTCTTTTCATTATTGGCAGCCGGGCCGACAAGGGTCATATTACTAGCCAATAAATTATCAGTTGGAATATAAATGGAATCAACTTGCTTGGCCAGATTTGTGGTTGCCGCAGCGATTTCAGAAGCTTGTGAAATTGTTTTAATGACGACGGTTAATCCAGCAGCTTCAGCAGCTGTTTTTGCCATCTGAGCTTGGACTTCCGAGTTTTGTTCACTGGCGGTATAGAGAATGCCAACTTTCTTAGCGCTTGGTAAGACTTCCTTAATCAAAGCAATCTGAGCTTCAACAGGATTCATATCACTAGTCCCTGTGACATTGCTGCCCGGATTACTAAGTGAAGTAACCAATTCGGCATCAACAGGATCGGTGACCGCTGTAAAAAGAATTGGTTTCGTAAAATTAATTTCAGCCCCTGAGGCAACTAGTTGCTGAGCTGCTCCAGTCGCAATGCCTAGGACTAAATCACTCTTTCTAACTAGGGAAGAAGACATCGAAACTAAGGAAGCATTTTCACCTAAAGCATTCTGATAGTTGATTTCTACTTTATCCTCACCATATCCATTTTCTGCTAAACCAGCAATGAAGCCCTCACGAGCTTTTGACAGAGCTGAGTGTTCAACGGGTTGCAGAATACCAATCTTAATTTTATTGTTTCCACAGCCTGCAAGAGTAGTAATTGCGGTAGCCATCAGTGCTACCATTAATAGTTTTCTAAATAATTTCATCATAGATCCCTCACATTTCTTTAAATAATGAAACAAAAAAGTGTTATCACTTTCGGTAATAACACTGGAATTCATGATAGACTGCAATGTTATTACTCTTAAATCAGCATCGTAATAACACCACATTAGTTTTACTTTTACAAAACAAAACTAGCAGGTTTTAACAATGCTGCTTGCGATAATAAAAGTAATAAAAGTAGAAATTAGAAGCGCAGACTAATGATTTGTTTTTCATGAATTGAGTTCTCCTTCCTACTTGAATGCCCACATTATATACTAGCAAGAAGTCAATAAAAAGTCCTATTTGGTTGAAAGCGGTTTCAACTTATCTCGCACATATATACGCGTAAATTAATAATAAAAGGTTAATAAGTTAATAGAAATTTGATAACAAAACAGTAAAAAAAGAAATGTGAACCAGTAATCGCTGATAAAAGCGGAGTTTTTTGTTAAAATTCAGTTTCAAAATATTTTTCTGAACAGGGTCTCATAAAGAAACTAATTAAAAAATTTGTACAAATGTTAAAAAAATCGTTAAAAAAAGTGAAAAAAATTGTGCAAAGTGCTTTACAATGGAAATATTTTCCTTTATACTAGGCTCAAATGTGAATGGTAATTCATATTTTCACGAGGAGGAATTATACATGAGTGATTTTTTTCAAGAAAGTCTAAAGCGCCAACAAGAGCTAATTAAAAGCTGGATGGACGTGATGCCGAAAGTCGCCCCTTTCACCGGAACCACAGTTGGCTTAGGTGATTCGTCATTACTAAATGATATGTATACGAATATGGTTAAAAGTTATCAAAATATGTTCGGAGATTGGCAGAAGCAATTTGGCTCAAATCCATTCTTTAAAGGACAACCTTGGACTTATAACATGTTCAATACAAATGAAACCCAAGTTGATGTCTTTAATAAAATTATGAATAGTACATTAGTCTATAATGATTTATTCAAATTATATCAAAGCTTAATTGGTAAAGATGCTTTCGCTAGTGCTAGTGAAGTCAAAAAGTTTATCGAAGAGAAGAGCAGTGTCTATGAGAAATTAACTGAAGATATCTTAACCCCATTCTTACCAGAAGGTGGCAAAGAACTATTCAACAATTCCAAACAACTAATCAAGGATTATCAAGAACTATCAAATAGCTTTGTTGCTCCTTGGTCTGATTCTGCTGAAGATGTTGCAAAAGATGTTCAAGCAGCTTTTAAAGGCGACAAGAATGCTTATATTGATATTTATAAGAGATCATTTGATTGCTACGAGAAAACCTATGGTAAATTCTTTAATGTTTCCGGCTTTGGTGCAACCAAAGAAGATACCGAACAATTCTTAGCTGGTTTTGATAAATTCAACAAGTTATATCTTGCTCAAGTTCAATTAGTTGCTTTAATTGAAGAAGTTAGCAAACAAAACTTAATTGAAGTTGTCCAAAAATTCCAAGAGATTACAAAGAATGGTGCTACACCAAAGACCATGAAGGAATTCTATGATCTATTCATTAAGATCAATGAGGAATCTTTTATCAAAGTTTTCGGTACCGATGAATTCTCCCAATTATTTGGCGAATATGGCAAAAGAGCTGCCGAATTTAAAACTGAATCCGATTTAATTCTTGAGAAACTCTTAGCCTGGGCTCCAGTTCCAAAGAACTCTGAAATGCGTAATCTATACAAAACAGTCTATGATCTACGCAAAGAAAGTTACTATAACACCAAAGAAATTAAAACATTGAAAGAAGAAATTGCTGCTTTGAAGAAAATTGTTGCTGCTTGCAACAAAAAAGAAAACGGAGGTAAGTAATAATGGAATTATTTGATATCAAAAAGACGATTCAAGAGGGAATTGATTTCCAAGAAAACATTCTCAAAGGAACAAAAAACCTCATGAGTATTAGTCGCAATGAAGTAAAATCCGATTTATTAGCCAAAGAGGTTGTCTTCGGTATTGGTAAGATGAAACTTTATCATTACAAACCAATCGCGAAAGTTGCTAAAAGAATTAAGAGACCATTAATGATTACTTATGCTTTAGTAAATAAGCAATACATGATGGATATTCAACCAGATCGTTCAGTTATTAAATCATTCTTGGATCAAGGATTAGATTGCTATATCATCGACTGGGGTTATCCAACTGCAGAAGATTTATATATGAGTATGGATGATCATATTAACTGGTATATGGATGAATGCGTTAACTTCATCATTGAAAAGACTGGTTTTGACAAGATTAACCTTCTTGGCGTCTGCCAAGGTGGCAACTTCTCAACAATCTATACTGCTTTACACCAAGAGAAAGTCAATGCTTTAGTAACCATGGTTACTCCAATTGATTTTAGTCCTAATGATGCTCTCTTATTTGCTTGGAGCAAACACATGGATGCCGATGCCTTAGTTAATGCCTATGGCGTTATTCCTGGCGATTTAATGAACATTTCCTACTTGCTCTTAAAACCATTCTCCCTAACAATTGACAAGTATGTTTCCTTAGCAAACAACAAGCAAATTGATAACCCAGAGTTCTTAACAAACTTCTTAAGAATGGAGAAATGGGTCTTTGATTCACCAGCTCAAGAAGGCGAAACCATTAGACAATTCATCAATGATCTTTACAAAGATAACAAATTGGTGAAGGGCGAATTAGTCTTAGGCGGACATAAAGTCAATCTAAAGAACATTACCTGCCCAGTCTTTGCTGTTTGTGCTGAGTATGATCACTTGGTACCATTATCAAGCAGTAAGCCAATTCTCGATGTTATTAGCAGCACTGATAAAGAATTCGTTTCTTTCCCAGTCGGCCACATCGGTATGTATGTTAGTTCAAAGAGCCAAAAAGAAGTCTCCCCAAAAATTGGTTCTTGGTTAGCTGAAAAAAGCAAAGCTGAATAATTAAATAATAAGACCGCCTAAATAAGGCGGTTTTTTTGTGCCTTCTTCAAACTTGTTTTAAAGATAATTCCAAACATAAATTAATACTTTATTTCATAAATTTTTATGAGGCGATTTGATTATGCTTACCAGTAGAAACCGCAGTATTAATTCATTAATGGTGATTCTTATTGCTATCAGCTTAACACTGATTGGTTTATATACAGTTTATAGTTCATCAACTATTTGGGCGGAATACCTTTATGGTGATGCTTTTTACTATACGAAGAAGCAAATCCTCTTTATAATTATCGGATTAGGCGCTTTTTGGGCTTGCAGTCGCTTGAATTTGGCGATTCTAAGCAAGTATTCTAAAGTTCTGCTAATTATTTCTTTAATCCTTTTAGGATTAGTCTTGATACCAGGGCTTGGTCAAGAACGAAATGGCTCACAAAGTTGGTTTGGTATTGGTTCGTTTGCAGTCCAACCTGCAGAAATATTCAAACTTACGATGATAATTTATGCTGCAAGTGTGTTGAATGATAAGTATGCAGAGACCAAAACTTTTGTTAAGGGCATTCTTCTTCCAGTATTACTACCATGTTTCATTGGCTTTGGCTTGATTATGCTGCAACCAGATTTTGGCACCGGCGTTGTCATGCTGGGGTCAGTAGTAGTGATGACAATGATATCAAAAACTAGAATTAGTAACTATATAAAACTAGGTATTGTCGGGGTAATGGCTTTCGCGGCGCTGATAATCAGTGCTCCTTATCGTTTAGAACGCATTACTTCTTTTATTGATCCTTGGCAGAACCCCTTAGGTAGTGGATTCCAAATAATCCAATCATTATATGCGATTGGACCAGGGGGAATTCTAGGGCTAGGAATTAATGGGAGTATTCAAAAGCATTATTACTTGCCTGAGCCTTTCAATGATTTTGCTTTCAGTATGCTAGCTGAGGAGTGGGGATTCATTGGGGGATTAATCGTTATTGGCTTATTTGCGGCTTTATTCTGGTATGGATTTAGAATTGCTAGATCCGCAAAAAATAACTATCGGGCTTTTTTAGCTACAGGAATCACATCTCTGTTGGCAATTCAAACCATCATTAACCTAGCTGTTGTTGTTGGCTTGCTACCAGTTACGGGTATTACTTTGCCCTTTATTTCTTATGGAGGCTCATCGCTTGTCATCACCCTTTCCTCTGTTGGAGTATTAGTGGCTGTAAATAGGGAGGAATTAGATGAATATCATGATCTGCGGAAGTGGCAGTGGCGGTCACTTTTATCCCGCACTAACGGTGGGAAACGCTTTAGAAGAACGAGGTCATAAGGTCTATTACATTGGCCAAGAAAGCAAGATTGAAAGCAAGGAACTTAATCGATTAAAAAAAGATTTTATAGCAGTTGAATGCAGTGGCTTTAAGCCTAAGAAGTGCTTAACTTTTACGATTAAAATGCAGCGAACAATTCGGGCTTTAAAAAAAGAAATTAAAGAGAAAGATATCGACCTAGTCATTGGCTTTGGTGGTGCCTTATCTTTTGCTCTTTCTTATAGTGGATGGAGTATGAAAATACCTGTATTAATCCATGAACAGAATTTTAAAATGGGACAAGCAAACAGGTTGGCAAGTGTTTTTTCAACAAGGGTAATCACCAGTTATGAGAAAACAAATATGGGTAATCGAAAAGTGACTTTTATTGGTAACCCTTTGATGACAAAATGTAAGAGTATTGAACCTAGTATGACTCATTATGATACTATCATTGTTATGGGTAGTCTAGGGTCAACAAGCGTGAACGTAATAGTCAAAGACTATTTAGAGATTAAAAAGACCGATTATAAAATCTTAGTAATCATTGGACATAATCATAAATATCAGTTTATGGATTTACTTAATACTCGCGATGATGTTTGCATCAAAGAATACAGCGATGATTTAGTTGCATCAATGAAAAATTGTGAACTAATTGTTTGCCGCAGTGGGGCTTCAACGTTAGCAGAGATTGCAAGCTGTCGCTTACCAGCTATACTTATCCCCAGTCCTTATGTTAAAAATAATCATCAGCTCCAAAATGCCAAGCATTATTCACGCTGGGGAGCCGCAAGAATTATTGAAGAGAAAGACTTATCAGGAAAAAGGCTTAAGAGTGCTATTGAAAATTTACTATCAAATAAGAAGCTATTAACAATTATGTCACAACAAGCGGAGAAAGAAATAGTAGATGATGTATTACCAAGATTCATTGAGTTAATTGAGAAATATGGAAAAAATAGTACAGAAGCTTGATGCTTGTCAGATAAATTATCTTCGCAATGTTTCGGCCCTGAACTATTCGACGATGAAAACTCCGGGTATCCTTGATTTTGTGATACCGATAGTAAGTGTATCTCAACTGAAAAGTGTCATAGATTGTCTTGGCTCAACTGAATACGCAGTATTAGGTTTAGGCTCAAACACTTTATTTGCGGTTTCCTTGATTGAGACACCAATTTTATTGTTTAGAAAAGAGTTTTCAAGGATTGATATTAATCGAAATCGTGCACTAATCGAAGCAGGGGCAAGCAACGCAAAATTAATACTAGCTTTATCAAATTTAGATTTAGGTGGATTAGAGTTTCTCAGCGGTATCCCTGGAAGTGTTGGGGGCAGCGTTGTTATGAATGCTTCTTGTTATGGTCGCTCAATTGGCGAACTAGTGGAGAAAGTATTGGTACTCGATAAAGGGATAATTCGCTGGGTGTATCATGATGAGTGCCAGTTCGGTTATCGAACTTCGGTATTTATGACCCAAAAGATGATTGTTTTAAAAGTGATAATTGTCGCCGAAAAAGTCCCATCAGTAGTGATAAGAGAAAGGTTAACAAGTATTATCAAAAAAAAGCAAGAGACCCAAGTTTTGAATCAACCATCTCTTGGCTCCATATTCAAAAATCCATTTGGTCATAAGGCTTATGAATTAATTAGAAAGATAGACTTGAGTGATTGTGAGTTTAAAAACAACATATCTTCAAAACACGCAAATTTTATAGTTAATCCGAATAACATCGGTGGAAAACAAATTTATGCTCTAATAGAAACAATCAAGAAACGTGTTTATCAGCAAGAAGGAATTATGCTGGAAGAAGAAATAACCATTATTCGTAATTAATGAAGAAAAATCTGATTATGGCTTACTGCATAGCAGTAGGCATTTTTCTATCTCTGTCAGAATATGTCACTTTCTGAAAGGATTTTTTGTTGAAATAATCTATACATTTTCTAGCTTCTATGCTAAAATCATTAAGAGGTGGAAGTAATGATTTCAAGTACAGTTTATGCCGCCATTGACATTGGCGAAAGCTTTTCTAAGTTAGTTATCGGGACCATTCATAATGAAAAAGTCCATATTTGTGCTAACTATTTATCTCCCACAAAGGGTGTACACGATGGCGAAATCATTTCCAAAACCGAGTTACAAACTACGATTACAAGCCTTTTTGATACTGCTGGTAAGGATGGCTATGAAATTAATGAAGTGGTCCTAATCCTGCCAAGCAATAACATGAATGTATATCGCAGAAAAGCCGAAAACATTGTCGCTAATGGTCGCTTAGTCAGCAGCAAGGACATCGATCTATTGAAAAGGGCAGTTAGCCGCCACCAAATTCTTGAACATGAGATGGTGGTCGGAATTTATCCGATTCAGTATTTCTTAGATGGAGAAGTGTATAAGCGGGATGAACCCGTAGGCTATCGCGGAACTAAGATTTCGTTAGATGCTTTTGTTATTACTCTACCAATTGCTATTGCTCGTGGTTATGTTGATCTACTTCAAGATATGGATATCACAGTTTTAGATGCCATTTCTTCACCTTTAGCGAATGCTGCCTTGCTATTAAAACCACAGGAATATAAGAATGGCGCTTTGATTCTTGATCTTGGTGGTGAGTCAAATTCTGTATCAACTTTCTATGACTACCTATTATGTAGTTATAAGCAAGGAAAATACGGTGTCGACTGTATCGCTGATGAATTAATGAAGACCTTCGGTGTTGATATTAAAACTGCTAAAATGATGTTATTAAAATATGGCAGTGCCTTGACTAATGAAGCTAGTAGTGTTGGCGTTTTTAAGAATCCTGTCGATGAGAAAATCATTAAAGAGATTGACATTGTCAAGATTGTTGAAAATGCTTTAAATATGATTTTGTCGGAAGTTAAGAAGTCAGTCGAATTTCTAGTGAAGACGCCGGATGTTCCTTTAATTGTTACCGGCGGCGGAGCAGAGATTGTTGGCATTGAAACTAAAGTTTCTCAATATCTCAACATAAAATGTTACCGCCGGACTATTGGACATGTTGGCGGACGTAGTGCCCAGTTTAATGTCGCTGTGGGCGGATTAGTTTATTATTTAGCAAAAATGTCGTTAATTAATTTAAGTCTTGTACAGATTTAGGAGGAGATAGTATGAGTTTCCAAAACCAGCCAAATCAAGAATTCATTGCTAACATCAAGGTTATTGGTGTTGGTGGTGCTGGAAATAACGCTGTAAATAGAATGGCCCAGGAGAAAATCGATGGTGTCGAATTTTGGGCGGTCAATACTGATGCTCAAGTTTTATTTTCGACACTAGTCCAAAATAGAATTACTCTTGGCGAAGATATTACTCATGGTTTGGGAGCCGGTGCGAATCCAGAACTTGGTCGCAAAGCTGCTGAAGCCAGTATTGATGATATTAAGAATGCCTTAAGAGGTGCAAACATGGTCTTTATCGCTGCCGGTATGGGTGGTGGTACGGGTACTGGAGCAGCTCCTGTTATTGCTCGTATCTGTAAGGAACTTGGTTGTTTAACGGTTGGCATCGTCACTAGACCTTTTACTTTTGAAGGTAAGGTTAGAAATGCTCATGCTGTCGAAGGTTTACAGGCGTTAAGACCAAATGTGGATTCCTTAATAGTTATTTCCAATGATCAATTGCTACAAATGAGCGGTGATATTCCATTGGGTGATTCCTTCAAGGAAGCAGATTATGTCCTTTGCCACAGCGTTAAAACAATTACCGATTTAATCTTGAAACCAGCTTTGATTAATCTAGATTTTGCTGATGTCAAGAATATCATGGCAAACAAGGGAACAGCTTTGATTGGTATGGGTCGTGGACAAGGCGAAAATCGGGCGAAAGATGCAGCTTCACAAGCGGTTTCATCACCATTGCTTGAGGCTTCAATTAAAGGTGCTCGCAATGCGATCGTTAACATAACTGGTGGTAAGACTATGACTTTGTTAGATGCTAATGAAGCGGTTGAAATTGTTCGCGAAGCTTCCGGTGATAGTGATATCAATGTCATCTTTGGTGTCGCAGTTGATTTAGATCTTGAAGATGATATGTTAGTAACGGTAATCGCAACTGATTTTGCAGGTGGCGATTTGCATAAGGTTAATCGTCCATTACGTGATCGTCCAATCAATGATTCATTAAGCTTGGATCTTGGTAATGATCAAATTCAGCGAATTGATCCGGACCAGTTTAAGAATGTTAAGAAACAACCTGATGTTGATCAGATTTTTGAAAATAGTAGTATTAGCAAGGAACCGAAAGTTGAGGATGAGTCCTTACTACCGGCTTTCTTAAGGAGAAGAAATAATTAGCAATCTTTGACTGCTTTTTATTCTTTAGGTGTTGGTATGATTGCAGGTGGAATCATTGTTGGTGTAATTGCGATGGCATGTTTTGTTATCGCATGTTTTCAGTTTAAGGAAAAGGGTTTTCTTTTCAACAATGCTTACATATATGCTTCCAAAGCAGAAAGAGCAAGCATGGATAAGAAACCGCACTACCGGCAATCAGCAATTATTTTTACCTTGTTAGGAGCAGTCTTTTCTTGCACTTCATTAGAAATGTTTTTTGATCTAGCATGGCTATTTTATGTAGCTTTGGGGTTGGTGGGGATAGCAATCATCTATGCGATAGTATCTTCCATTAAGATGAGGCAGAACAAGAATAAAAGGATGTAAAAAAAAGAACTTCTTAACCGGAGTTCTTATTTTTTTAAGTAGCCTTGAACACTTCCTTCAATAACATTAATTAATTGTTTCTTGGCAGTTTTATCTAGGTTCGCATTGCGAATTCTTAGGGCAAGATTTTGACAGTATAGTTCAATTGTCTGTTCTTCTAATTCTTTTGAATCACTTACAGCGTAATCAATAGTTACGCCGAAGAATTCACACATATTTTTAAGAGTGTCAATATCAGGAGTGGAGATGTTACGCTCATAGTCAGAAATAGTTTTATTGCTTATTTTAAGTATTTCGCCTAATTCTTTTTGGCTCAAATCTTTTGCTTCACGCAACTCTTTTAGTCTTTGGGCTAGCACTAATATCACTCCTTTTCCTAGAGTATAACTTAAATGGTGAATTTTTAGAGAATAATCCGAAATACTGTGAAGAGGTAATAATTAATCGCATTATCTCGGAATATAATAATTCATTATCCGACAAAATGCGCACAATATAACTGCTATAGTATGACCGGTGATGATATGAATGTCTATGTTGATCTCTCTTTTTTGGGCCTGCTTCTTAATGCATTAGCAGCAACACTTTATACGGCATCGATAGTAGGAAAAAGAAGAAAACTCTTGTTAAAAATAGCTTTCATATTTGCATCTTCACTAGTAATAATTTTTTATCGCAGCAGTTGGTATCTAGGCGCCATCTATTTGCTAATAATAGTATGCATATATTATCAAATACATATTAAAGAAGTTTTAATCTATTTCTTTTTTTACTTTAGTGTTGTTCTAATTGAGAGCTTATTTATTAATCAGATTCACTTAGCCGGAATTTTACCGCTTGCTAAAAACACGATGGCGCTTTTCATTTATATTTCGATGTTACTTGCGGGTCTGATTATGCGCTTTGTATTGATCAAACTATGCAAATACATCCGGCATCAGCAGTTTACTTATCAGTTCATTTTGATAAGTGAAGGGAAGAGTTTGAAACTGAAAGGGTACTACGACTCCGGCAATAGTTTGACAGTCAAAGAATTGCCAGTTATTTTTATCAAACAAACCAATATCTGTACACCACCAACCAAAATGATTGAATATGACCCTAATCAACTAGTTATCGGTGAGATTGAATTAAAACATAAGTGTAAGCATATAAGACAGAGAGTCTTAGTTGCGAAAGTTAGCGGAAATTATGATTTTTATGGCTGTGATTGTCTATTGAATGTCTTGCTTATTTAGGAGGAAATGATGATGAAATTACTTAATCGTTTAAAAAGAATTCTACATTTGATTATTAGAGATGGTGAAGTATATTACATTAATGGTTCTGAAACATTACCACCTCCATTAAGCAAGGAAGAAGAGGAGTATTACTTAGAAAAGTTTAGTCAAGGATCGATGGAAGCCCGCGATAAATTGATTGAGCATAATCTACGCTTAGTTGTCTATGTGGCCAAGAAATATGAAATAAATCTAACTAATCTCGAAGATTTAATCAGCATTGGTACTCTCGGACTAATTAAAGCGATTCAGACTTTTAAGCCCGATAAGAACATCAAGCTTGCAACCTATGCGTCGCGTTGTATTGAGAATGAAATTCTAATGTTTCTGCGAAAGAAATCACGGATGAAAGCTGAAGTATCATTTGATGAGCCATTAAACATTGACTATGATGGCAATGAGTTACTGCTTTCCGATATTATTAGCAACGAAACTAATTCAATAGTCGATAATCTTGAGCAAAGTGAAAAGAAAGATGAAGTATTTGAAGCTATCAATGAATTAAGAGAGCGAGAAAGACAAATACTAGTTCTTCGCTTTGGCTTAGATAACAATGAAGAAATGACTCAAAAAGAGGTAGCAGAGTATTTGGGTATCTCCCAATCTTACATATCTAGGTTAGAGAAACGTATAATAAAGAAACTGCGTAATCGTTTGAATAAGCTCATGTAAATTTGGTCATACTCCTATTAGACATAGGAGTTTTTTAATGGCAAAATACAAGGTAACAATTAGCGGCATTGATACGAATAAACTAAAAGTATTAAGTAATCAGCAGATTATTGATTATATTCAAGCGTATAAGACTGGCGATGAATCAGCATATGAGGAATTAATCCTCGGTAACCTTAGGCTTGTTTTAAGCGTTATTCAGCGTTTCGCTGATCGTCATAATAACTTAGATGACTTGTTTCAAATTGGTTGTGTCGGTCTGATTAAATCAATTCAAAATTTTGATTTGAGTCATAATGTTCGTTTCTCAACCTATGCTGTTCCTATGATTAGTGGCGAGATTAAGCGCTTTTTACGTGATAATACTCCGATTAAAGTATCTCGACAATTAAAAGATCTCGCCTATTTGTCGCTGAAAGCCAAAGAAGAATTTCTGATTAGAAATCAAAGGGAACCAAATAATGAAGAGATTGGGACACTGGTGGGAGTCGATAAAAAGTTAATTGATGAAGCGATGGAATCAGTTCAAAGTGTTGGCTCTTTGTATGATCCTGTATATGAAGAAGATGGTGAACCTTTATATTTAATTGATCAGATTCGTTATGAAGCGGATTTCGTTGATAAGATAAGTGACATGCTTTCTTTAAAAAAAGGCATTGATAATTTAGATATTCTTCAAAAGAAAATAATTAATGATCGTTACTATTTAGACCGTACCCAAGCAGAGATAGCTGAGGATTTTGGGATATCACAAGCCCAAGTTTCCCGCTTGGAGAAAAACGCTATCGAAGTATTAAAAAGATATTTTTAAGAATATAGTAGACTGAGGTGGAAATATGCGCGCTAGTGATTTGATGGCCAAGCGTGTCATCAATATCAATGATGGGATGACTATTGGGGCCGTTATTGATTATGAGTTTGAGAAAGAAGAGATCAAAGCGTTGGTACTAGATCAACAGAATAGACGTTTTCTTGCTCGCTTTTCAAAGGGAGAACATGAGTTGATTATTCCTTATAAAGCGATTGTCACTATTGGTGATGATGTTATTTTAGTAAATTATGGTACAAATAAATAATTTGTGCTAAAATAACTTAATGAGGTGAGCCGCTTATGAGCAATGATAAAGTACGCAAGTTTTTATTTCCGGTTGAAGAAGAAATAATCCCTGATACAGATAAAGTTGAACCAAAGTTCGAAAGTAATCGGGATTTATATCATTCTTCTAATGATGATAGTGTGCTAAATAATCAACTCTATGGTGGCAATGAACAAAAAGAAGCTCAACCAGCACCAAAAAATGTTGCTCCAGCGAATACAATGGTTTTTAATCCGACTGCTCATGAGGATGCTGAAACTATCGCTCAGCAGATAATCTTAGGTAATGCTGTTATTGTTAATCTTGAACACTTGTTGAAAGATGAGCAAAGCAAACTGACAGCTAGAAGAATTATTGACTTTGTTTGTGGTGTGGCGTTCGCTCTTTCAATTTCTGTCAAAAAAATAAATGCTTCAACTTTCTTAATTAGCAAAGATGTTAAATAGTCCTTAACGGGACTTTTTCTTTTGTATGAAATACAATAATCGTTGACAATAACTATGAAATATGGGAAAATCAGTCTTGTAAATCGTTGAAGAAGACAAGATTATTGAGAAAGACTTTTTAGAGACTAGTGGGTTGGTGAAACACTAGAGGAATTATCAGTAATTATCCCTTCGGAGAGATTCTTTGAAATGAGTAGAAGAGTTCGTTAGCCACGTTACGGCAATTAAGAGCATAGATTTATCTATGAACTAGGATGGTACCGCGATAATTCGTTCCTATTATATAGGAACGTTTTTTATTTTAGAAAGGATGATTAAAATGGAAATCAAAAATTCATTAACAATGCCGAAAACCAAGTTTGAAATGCGGGGTAATCTAGCAGTCAAAGAGCCAGTTCAATTGAAGAAGTGGCAGGACATGGATCTTTATAATTTAATTATTAAGAACAATGCTGGTAAACCTTATTTCATGCTTCATGATGGTCCACCATATGCCAATGGAGATATCCATATTGGCCATGCTTTAAATAAGATTTTAAAGGATTTTATCATTAGATATAAGAATATGTCAGGCTTTTTAGCACCATATACTCCTGGTTGGGATACTCATGGCTTACCAATTGAGTCGGTTCTTCAAAAGAAAGGTATCAATCGGAAAGAAATCCCGATGCCTCAATACCGCGATATGTGTCGCGATTATGCCTTGCAACAAGTGGCTCGTCAGAAGGCGGAATTTATTCGTCTAGGCAGCATGGGTGATTATGAGAAACCGTATCTTACTTTATATAAAGAGTATGAAGCCAAACAGATAGAGATTTTTGGCAAGATGGCGCTGGATGGTTTAGCCTATAAAGGGAAGAAACCTGTCTATTGGTCACCATCGAGTGAATCTTGTTTAGCGGAAGCTGAGATTGAGTACTATGATGTTACTTCATCTTCTATCTATGTGGCCTTTAAAGTAGTTGATACCAAGAATGTATTAACAGGTGATGAGTCTTTTATCATTTGGACAACCACTCCATGGACAATTCCGGCGAACTTAGCAATCTGTTTAAATGCCAAGTTGGAATATGGTGTCTATGAAACAGAAAAGGGCGTCTTTATCTTTCTAACCTGTTTAGCAGAGAAATTAGGCAAAGAATTATCCTTAGGATCTATGAAACTCAGAAAGACCTTTAAAGGTAAAGAACTAGAGGGCATCACAACTAAACATCCACTATATAATCGTTATTCACCAATTATTTTAGGCGATCACGTTACCGAAGATGCTGGTACTGGTTGTGTTCATACCGCTCCTGGCCATGGTGAAGATGACTTTAATGTTGGTCGTTTATATAATCTTGATATTCTCTGTCCAGTTGATGATAAGGGCTATATGACCAAAGAAGCTGGTCCTGAGTTAGAAGGACTATTTTATGGGAAAGCTAATACTAAAGTATTAGAGATGCTAACTGAATGTGGTGCGCTCTTAAAAGAAACACCAATTACTCACTCTTATCCCCATGATTGGCGGACAAATAAGCCAATTATCTTTAGAGTTACGGCCCAATGGTTTGTTTCCATTGATCCAATCAAAGAGAAAATTCTCAGTGAGATTAAGAAAGTTAAATGGTATCCTTCTTGGGGCGATGTTCGACTATCTAATATGATAAGAGATCGTTATGACTGGTGTATCTCTCGTCAGAGAGCTTGGGGTGTCCCCCTACCAATCATCTATTGTGAAGATGAAACACCAATTATTGATAAGAAAGTTTTTGACCATTACGTAGAATTGTTCAAGGAGTATGGCTCAAACGTTTGGTTTGAAAGAACCGCTCAAGAACTATTACCCCAAGGTTATACCAATTCTCATTCACCAAATAACAAATATCGGAAAGAGACAGACATAATGGATGTCTGGTTTGATTCTGGTTCTTCGCATACGGCCGTAATTAAAGAAAAAGGTTTACCATATCCTGTTGACCTCTATTTAGAGGGCAGCGATCAATATCGTGGCTGGTTTAACTCCTCCATTACGATTGGGACAGCCTTTAATGGTCAATCACCATTTAAGACTGTTGTCTCCCATGGCTTTACCTTAGATAACAAGGGTAATAAGATGTCTAAGTCTTTAGGCAATGTTATCGATCCTAATAAAGTCTGCTCCGTTTATGGCGCCGATATCTTAAGACTATGGACTGCCAGTATTGATTATCAGTCTGATATGCGTATTTCTGATGATATTTTGAAACAAGTCGCCGAATCTTATCGGAAAATTAGAAACACGCTCCGCTTCTTACATGGTAACCTAAGCGATGGCAATTATGGTACTTATGACAATGCTAAGGACAAACCTGCTACGGTTGATATCATCGATACTTATGTTTTGAATCGTTTACAAGAAGTAACAAATAAGGTATTAGATGCTTACGATAACTATGATTTCAACAGCGTTTCAACCGAGATTTTGAATTATATGGCTATTGATTTAAGTTCATTCTATCTCGATATTACCAAGGACATTCTTTATTGTGATGCCTATGATTCATTGAGAAGAAGACAAGTTCAAAGTGTTATCTATACTATTTTAGATACTTTGGTTCGCTTGTTGGCACCAATGCTTCCATTTACAATGGAAGAAATGTATGGTTTGATGAATAATGATAAGGCAACTGTCCAATTACTAGAAATGGCGAAACATCAACCTGTGGATGCGAAGTTAAGCGGCGAATACCAGCGTTTACTCAAACTCCGTTCCCAAGTTTTAAAAGCCTTAGAAGAAAAACGTAATGATGGTTTGATTGGCTCCGCTCAAGAAGCGAAAGTCAGTTTAGAAATCATGGATGAAGAGGTCAAGAAAATCTATCATCAATTATCAAAAGTTGAGAAAGAACGTTTCTTTATTGTCTCTTCTGTTGAAGAAGTTACAAATTTAGATGCAAATATCTACGATTTTGTTAAAATTAAAGTAGAAGCCCACCAAGGACAGAAATGTGTCCGTTGCTGGAACCACTTCGAGAAAGTAAATGAAGAAGGTCTCTGCGAGAGATGCGCAGCGGTCTATCATCGCTATGAGGAAAAAGAGAAATGCGCGAATTCCTAAAGAAAAATTTATTCTTGTTGATTATATTTCCGGTCGGAGTGATTGCTGATCAAGTTACCAAAGTAATTGCTAAAAACCAATTATCCGGTGGTAAAGTGATTACAATTATCAAGGACTGGTTCTATTTTCAACTGACTTATAATGAGGGAGCAGCTTGGGGAACAATGGCCGGACAGCGTTGGCTGTTAACGGGTATTTCCTTATTGGCCTGCATTCTTATTGGAGTCTATTACTTCAAAGGTAAGAATCATCTTTTGACTAAGGTTGGTTTAAGCATGGTCTTTACTGGTGCCTTTGGAAACTTAATTGATCGGGCCCTATTTGGTAAGGTCATTGATTTTATTGATTTTAATTTTTTCAAAATCTTCAATAGTTATTTCCCAGTTTTCAATGTGGCAGATATGCTAGTAACTTGTGGGGCGATTGTCCTTATGATCAGCTTTATTTTTCTGGAAAAGGATGAGAAGCCTAAAGAACATATTGTAAAGAAAGAAGAAAGTCATGAAGAGTAGTGATTTTATTATTGATAGTAGCTTAAATAATGAGCGACTAGACAAGGCTTTATCGACTTTAATCGAAGATTTAACGAGAACTAAAGCTCAAGAATTGATTGATGGTCATTATGTTTTAGTAAATGATGGTCCCTGCAAAGCGAGTTCGAAAGTTAAAACTGGTGATCGCATTCATTTGAAAGAGTATCAAGAACCAGATATTGGCTTACATAGTGAGAATATTCCTTTAGATATTCGCTATGAAGATGATGATTTACTAGTTATAAATAAACCGGCGGGAATGGTAGTTCATCCTGCTAATGGTCATTATGAAGGCACATTAGTGAATGCCTTATTGTACCATTTCCAAGAATTATCAAATTTAAGCGGTGAAATGCGTCCAGGAATTGTTCACCGACTTGATAAAGAAACATCGGGTTTGATTATGGTAGCTAAAAACAATTTAGCCCATGAGTCCTTATCTAAACAATTAAAAAGTAAAACAGCTTATAGACGCTATTTAGCATTAGTTCATGGGGAGTTACCTCATAATGAGGGGACGATTATCGCTCCGATTGGGCGCATGAAGAATGATCGAAAAAAGATGGCGATAGTTGCTGATGGTAAACCAGCAATTACGCATTTTAAAGTATTAGAGAGATTTCCAGGCTTCACTTATGTGGAGTGTTTATTGGAAACCGGCCGAACTCATCAAATTAGAGTTCACTTCCAGGCCGCCAAGTTTCCGATAGTAGGAGATATAATCTATGGACCAAAACATCCGGCTTTTGATCATCAGTTATTGCATGCTGCGACTCTGGCCTTTATTCATCCGCGTAAGGAGATTAGAGTGCAAGTAGAAGCTCCATTACCAAACTATTTTGAAGAAGTGTTAGATAATCTTAGAACCTATGGAACTTTGAGGAGGGGAAACTAATGAAAGCACAATTAACCTGGGATCAATATTTCTTGGGGATAGCAAAGCTATCCGCTATGAGAAGCAAAGATCCAAATACTAAAGTAGGCGCCTGTATTGTTAATCAAGCCAAACGAATTGTTGGTGTTGGTTACAATGGCTTTCCTTATGGCTGTGAAGATGATGATTTCCCTTGGTGTAATGAAGGCGAGTATTTCCAAAGCAAGTACCCATTTGTAGTACATGCAGAGTTAAATGCTATTCTAAATAGCACTATGAATCTACAGGGTTGTTCTATTTATGTCTCACTGTTTCCTTGCCATGAGTGTTGCAAAGCAATCATTCAAAGTGGTATTAAAGAGATTGTTTTCAGTGATGATAAGTATAATGGTACCGAAAGCGATCTTGCAGGGAAGAAAATGCTCAAGGCAGCAGGCGTAAAATATCGCAAAATACCCGATATCGAATTAACAATTAAATAAAGGAGTTCTATCATGGATAAGAAATTATTACAAGATATTATTATGACTCCATCTCCAACTGGTTATGAAGATGGATTGCCAAAATTACTAGCTAATTATTTTGCTGATAAAGCTGATAAATTTATGCTGGACAACCAAGGGAGCTTGACTTCAGTTTATAATCCAAATGCGGATTTTAAACTAATGATTGCTGCTCATGCGGATGAGATTTCCTTAGTTGTTAACGGCTACAACAGCAATGGTAGCTTAACTGTTGGAAGAAATGGTGACATCAGTCCAAAATTGTATGTGGGTACAAAAGTAAGAATTATAACTAAAGAAGGAATTATTCATGGTGTTGTTGGAACCAATAATGTCATTGAGGAAAAAGCTAAAGTAGAATGTGAAGATTTATTCATTGATATCGGTTGTGACAAAGAAGATGATTCTAAAGCCGTGGTTCCTCTTGGCTCCTATGTTATTCACGATACTGATTTAGTTGAACTGCAGAATAATCAAGTTTCAGCTAGAGCGTTTGATGATCGCTTGGGTGTCTTTATCACTCAATGTGCGGCCTGGAAAGCAAAAAAAGCTGGAGCAAAAATTGGCATTTATTGTACAGCTACCACGGGTGAAGAGAATACCGGAAGAGGCGCTTATTCTTCATCAGCTTTGATTAAACCTGATGTCAGCTTAATTGTGGATGTTACTTTTTCAACTGATTATGCGGGAGCAAAAATGCCCGGCGAAGTAAAACTCGGTAAGGGTGGCGTTATTTGCTTAGGCTCCATTCCTAATCGGAGGCTAAATGATTTATTAGCTGAATGTGCCAAAGAGTTAAACAAGCCTGTGCAATATGAAGTTTGGACTGGAAGAACGGGAACGGATGGCGATACGATTGTCAAAGTCAATCATGGTGAACCAGTGGTTTTGTTCTCCATCCCCTTAAGATACATGCACAGTCCAGTTGAAGTAGCTAGCTATGATGATATTGAATCAATGATTGATATTATTGCCTTATTCATCTGCAAACTAAACAAAGACATGGACTTAAAACCATATACGGTTTAAGAAAAAATAAAACACAGCATTGCTGTGTTTTTGTTTATAATAATATATTAGCTAACCTTTTAAACAAGTTTGTCGTTTAGCAATTCTTTGGCTTTTACTGTGGTTTTGAAATTAACTTTGGCATAGTTAGTGAGTTTTTCTTCACCATTCTTTTTGATAAATTCAGCAACAAATGCCTCTACTTGAGAGGAAGCACCAAGTGGAATTTTTATTCCTAATTCTTCTTCCATTTTTTGCATCATTTTCAGAAAAGTATAGCGTGCAATCATGGACGCTAAAGCAACTGCGGGAGAAGCCGATTCACCTTTGGTAATAAACTCCACATTTTTAACGATATCTTTTTCATCTTTGATATATTGATAATACTTATCCTTTGGCGTGAATTGGTCAATGACAAAGAATGGTATCTTGCCAACCTTCTTATTTAGGGTTGCAAGAGCTTTGTTATGAAGAGCAGCCTTAAGGCTATTCATATTCCACCCTTTTTTAATCAATTGATTATATTTGCTGTTATCTAAAATGAGGACAGAATATTTATATTGTTTAATTAATGTTGGTACCAGATCAAGAATAAAGGCATCACTTAGCTTTTTCGAATCACCGATACCGCAAGCATTTAATGAAGGGATGTCTTTTGCTGATACATAAGCTGCTGCGACAATAATTGGCCCAAAATAATCTCCAGTGCCAACTTCATCGCTACCGCCATGAGAGGCATTATATAACCAAGTCTTATTTGGATTATAGCCAAAAATAGCAGCTTCATCTTCGGCGCCTTTGCCTTGAAATACGGTATTCATTGTATAATAAACGGTGACACTACAAGCCTCGGTCTTCGCCATGAAGATAATGTATTCATTGGGATTGGCAACTTGTTTGTCAGCATAAAAATATTTTAACTTGTTAAAAGTCTCTTCATTTAAAGTCAAAACGACGATGTTCTGAGCCATATTTATCACCTGTTTTCATTTTAGCATATTTTTCTATGACAAGCAGTCTAAATTTTGGTAAAATATAATACTGGAAGTGATGAGTTATGCGTGATGCGAAAACTATTCTAGAGTTTGCAGCGGTCAAGAAGCAACTTGCGGAATTCGCTTACCTAGGTTTTACCAAGCAGCGAATAATGGAAATGGATTATAGTACTGACTATTTTCATATTCTTGAGGAATTGAACAAGACTAACGAAGCCTTAAGTATTGTCGATTCTTTTGGCCGTTGTCCAATTGAATACATTCATGACTTATCTATCTCAGTTGATAAAGCGATGAAACAGGGTGTATTAAGCCCAGAAGAATTATATCGGATAGGAAGTCAATCGACGGGGATTGTAAGAATGAAAAGCTTCTTTAATTCCTTAAAGTCTAATCAGTATCCTGAGTTTGAATATTATATTAATACGTTACATCCTCTCAAGGACTTAAAGGCGCGGATTGATCTCTGTATTACACCAAGCTTTGAAATTTATGATAATGCTTCATCCGCATTGGCGAAAATTAGACGGGAAATATCAGTGAAAAGTTCTGAGATTAGAAGAAAAATGGAGTCGATTATTCGCTCAAAGGCCACCTATTTAGCGGATAATTTAATTACGATGCGTAATGATCGCTTAGTCATTCCCGTTAAGGCTGCTTATAAGAATGCTTTGAATGGGATTATTCATGATGAATCCGCCAGTCAACAAACAGTCTATGTCGAACCGGAAGCGGCGATTCTTTTGAATTCGCAGATTGCTGCTTTGAAACAGCAGGAGAATCTAGAGATTGAAAGAATACTAAGAGAACTAACAAAGTTAGTTGCTGTGGATGGAGAGACCTTACTGCGTAATCAAAGAATGATTGAAGAAATAGATTTTATGTTTGCTAAAGGTGCATATGGCATCAGTATTGACGCGCTTGTAGCTGAGTTAAGTCAAGAACAGATAATTAACCTTAGAGGCGCTAAACACCCGTTGATTGATAAAAAAGTAGCTGTAGCGAATGATTTTAGTTTGGGCGGAGAAGATAATCTCATTTATTTAATTACTGGTCCTAATACTGGCGGTAAGACAGTTGCCTTAAAAACTGTGGGAATTATTGCATTGATGAATCAGTGTGGACTGGCTATTCCTTGTAATTTTGCCTCTCGTCTAGGCATCTTTGATGATTTCTATGTTGATATTGGTGATGATCAATCAATTGAGCAATCTCTATCAACCTTTTCATCTCATATTAGTAAGTTGACTGAAATGGTTCAAAAAGCCAATGATAAATCTTTGGTTCTTATTGATGAAGTTGGTGGTGGGACTAATCCCCAAGAAGGTGAAGCCATTGCGATGGCGGTTATTTCTCAATTTCATCGCTGTCAATCTATCGTTTTAGCTACAACTCACTATGCGAATTTGAAAACTTTCGCAATTGAACAGGGTTATGTTACTAATGCTTCAATGATTTTTGATAGTACAGAAATGAAACCAACTTATAAATTATTAAAGGGTGTATCAGGAAAATCCTATGCCTTTGAGATTGCTACCAATCTAGGCTTTCCGTTAGAACTGATTAATGAGGCAAAGAACTATCGAAAGCACTATATGAGCAAATCGGATGAATTGATTGAGCAACTAGAAGGTGAATTAGAAGAAGTAAATCACCAAAAGGAATTGATCGAGAAACAAAAAGAAGAAACTAAGCAAGAATATCTTGCTGCTGAAGAGTATAAAGATAAGTTAAAAAAAGAAGAGTTGAAGATTAAAGAGAATGCCGATGAAGAAATAGATAAACTTGTTGTTGATGCGATGCAAAGTGTTGAAGATGTTCTCAATGATTTAAAGAATAACGATGACCTAAAATTGCACCAAGTAATCAACGCTAAGGCCCGTATTAATGCCTTGAAACCCGAAATTATTGAGGATGAAGTAACTCAAGCCGAAAAGCCATTTGAAGTTGGCGACTATGCATATGTAATTTCCGCTAAGCGCCGGGGTAAGATTGAGCGGAAAAATGGTGATGCGTACTTAGTTAACATTGGTGGCATTTCTTTAAAAGTCAAGGGCAGCAATCTTCAGCATACAGAAGAAAAAAGTATGGAAATTGTCGAGAAAAAAATGATGAAGGCTGAACAATTATTACATGTCCCAATGGAACTAAATCTTATTGGTATGCACGTTGATGAGGCCCTGGAAGCTGTTGATAAGTATTTAGATAATGCCATGCGCGTAAGACTCAAAACAGTACGCATTATTCATGGCTTTGGCAGTGGGGCTTTGCGCAATGCTGTTCAGAAGTATTTAAAGGGCAAATCTAATGTCAAAGAGTTCCATTATGGTGGAGCTTATGATGGTGGTATGGGAGCGACTGTTGTCGTCTTTAAGGACTAGTTATGCCTAACGATCTTGTTAAAGAGAAACTAGCACTTCTAAAGCCATTGCCTGGTTGCTACTTAATGAAGAATAAAGAAGGGAAAATAATCTATGTTGGGAAAGCGAAGCGACTCAATGTTAGAGTAAATTCTTATTTTAATCGTCCGCATAGTGGCAAAACGCAGAAAATGGTATCAGAAATTGAAACTTTTGATACAATTATTACTTCAACAGAGAAGGAAGCACTTCTGTTAGAGATTAACTTAATTCATCTCCACAATCCACCTTATAACATTCTTTTAAAAGACGGTGGCTCTTATCCTTATATCCAAATTAAGATGGGAGACCATCCTTATATGCAAATAACGCGATCGATCAAAGATAAGAAGTCTAAGTACTTTGGACCCTATTCTGATAGTTCTGCGGCACATTCAACCCTCTATTTATTGAATAGATTATATCCTTTACGTAAGTGTCGCCAGATACCGAAGAAACAATGTCTTTATTATCATATCGGACAATGTCTAGGACCTTGTATTAATCAAATAACTAGTGATGATTATGCTCCGGTTATAAATAGTATTACCAATTTCTTACGGGGGTCAACGAAGGAAATTCGTAAGGAATTACAGGATAAAATGTATCAGTGCTCTGAGAAAATGGAATTTGAGCAAGCTAAGGAATACCGTGATTTAATCGCGGGAATAGATCATATTGCTAGTAGACAAAATGTTCAGATTTTGAATAAAGTTGATCGCGATGTTTTCGCTTTTCATACCAAAGATGAGTATATTGCTATATCAACCCTTATATTCCGTAATGGAATTCTCCTTTTGAAGCATAATGAAGTATTATCTTATTATGGAGATGCTGAAAGCTCCTTTATTTCTTATATTATGCAATATTATGAGAAGAATATAAAACCTAAAGAGATTGTCATTCCTGATTTGCCAGATGCTAATACTTTACAAGAGGCCTTAGAAGCTGAGATAATCACACCGAGCCGGGGTGATAAATTAAAACTTCTGCAAATGGCGGCTCAAAACGCTGTTGAAGGAATGGAAGAAAAGTATTTAACTAATAAAACGCCGGATACTGATGTACTTACCATCTTAGAGGAGCTGGGAAGAAGAGCTAATTGTCCGACACCATACACCATTGAATTAATTGATAATTCTCATCTTCAAGGAGATGCGGCTGTTAGTGCAGTTGTGGTATTTGTTAATGGTCAACCGCAAAAGAAACTTTATCGGAAGTATAAGATTCAAAGTGAGGAAACCCGTGATGATGTTCAAAGCATGTATGAAATTATCTATCGGCGTTATTATCGTAAACTTGTTGAACAAACTTCTTTAAGTGATTTATTGATTGTTGATGGCGGCATAACGCAGATTGAAGCGGCAATTAAGGCCTTAGAAGCATTGGGCATCAACATGCCGGTAATCGGACTAAGTAAGGACAATCATCACTCTACTGATGCTTTAGTTCTCGATAGCGGGGAGAAAGTTATTATCAAAGATAATAAACCCCTTTTCTTCCTGCTGACCAAGATGCAAGATGAAGTCCATCGATTTGTTATTGGCTATCATCATAATACCAGAAGTAAATCTTTAGTATCTTCTTTATTAGATGGGATTCCTGGCATTGGTCAAAGTCGGAAACAAGAACTATTAAGAGTTTTTGGCAGTATTGAGCAAATAAAGAAAGCAACTGTTGAGGAATTATCTCAGCATTTGCCAAGGAATGTGGCAGAGGAAGTAAAGAAAAAACTAAATTAGGCACAAAATCACTAACCTTTTGTGCTTTTTTGCATACGATAATGTAGACACCGAAGGAGGTATCAGATGCCATCGGTACTAACCAAGCGAGAACGCGAGGTGTTTGAATTATTGATCGGCAATAAATCAACCAAGGAAATTGGCGAGATATTGTTCATCAGTGAGAAGACAGTTCGTAATCACATCTCTAACGTGATGCAAAAAATTGGAGTTAAGGGAAGAGCTCAAGCAGTAGTTGAACTCGTTAGAATGGAAGAATTATCGCTGTAGGCCTTTTAATGTAATTGAAGGTCTATTTTTATTATGTAGGACATATTATCAAACAGTAGATATTTTTATTATCTAAAAGTGGGGGATTTATATGAAAAGAATACTACGTAATAAAAAAATGTTTTGGATTTACACTTCCATCTTGGCAGTCATCCTAGGGGTAATAACGTATGCAGGAGTCGATCATGTTGTTTCCAATCGGAAACCTATCAGTCAAGTTGACGAAGTTGGTGGCGAAATGGCATCAGCAGTTAAAAGAAAAGTTTATTTGATAAGCAAGAGTGGCTATGTTGTGCCGGTAACGGTTTCTTTTGAAAAGAAAACTGATTTAGGTGAAGAAATTTACTATATTTTTAGCTTGATGAGGGGCGGTAGCAAACTGATAACCAAAGGTTACAGTGAAGTTTTGCCAGCATCTACTAAGATCAATACTTTAGAAGTAAGCAATGGAATTTTGACAGTTGATTTTTCTAAGGAGTTTGCTGGCTATGAGGTTGGTAATGAATTGCGAATCATTGAAGCCATGGCCTGGACTGCTAATCAATATCCAGAAGTAAGTTCACTAAAAATAAAAGTGGAAGGTGAAGAATTGACCCATATGCCTGTTGGTCATACGCCGCTTCCAAATGAACTAAATAAGAGTTTTGGAATAAATAATCATGTCTTTTCTTATAAAGCTGGAGCTAATAGGATGGTTGCTTATTATCAAATGACAATCAATGATAAAACTGCTTATGTTCCTGTTAGCAAGACAATTGATAGCAAAGAAATAACTGTTTCAACCGTTTCCAATTTATTACAAGAAAAAGCGCCATTAATTACTGGGTTAGAGCTAATCGAAGAAGTTAAAAGTCTCGATATCGTAGGCGTTAATTTAGAAGGAAACAAGTTAAAACTAGAGCTTGGTGTCACAGCCTTAACAGAAGAAAATCTTGTGTCCCAAGATCTATATGAAGCATTGCTTGTATGCATGAGCGACGTTGCTAATATTCAAAGTGTCACCATTACTGTAGCAGGTGAAGAAGTAGCAGTTAGTGGTTATCAAAATATCGAAGATGTGACAGTCGGAAGCATATACTATAACGAAATCTACTTATAAATAATAGCAAAACCAGATTTATGGCTGCCGAAAGGCGGCTTTTTTGTATTTGAAAAAACTATCTAAAAAATCAAATAAATTTCTCTTTTTATTAAAAATAAGGTGTTGAAAATAAGCCCCATATTCTATATAATTAAAATAAACTGAGGAGGTATGTCAAATGGCGCGAAAAAAGAAGATAACTGAATTTGAGAATATTGACATAGCCCCTCAAACTGTTTCTAATGAAGAATTGAAAAGTGAGCCCGTAATTGAAGAGAGCGAACAAGTCAATGAACAAAAGGAAGTTAAAGCCAAAAGAATAACCGTTAGTAAGGGACTGACAAGCGAGGAAGTCGCTGCCAGAGTTGCTCAGGGCAAAGTTAATATTGTCACTAATAAAAATGCTAAGACGGTTGGTCAAATCATTGTCGGCAATGTTTTGACAGTTTTCAATTTGCTTAATCTATTAATAGCTGCGGCTTTAATAGTTGCCCAGTCTTACAAAAACCTTTTATTTGTTTTCATTATTATCATCAATACGGTTATTGGTATCATTCAAGAATTAAAAGCCAAGAAAACTGTTGAATCCCTATCTTTGATTTCTGCTCCTTCGGTACAAGTAATTAGAAATGGAAAGAAAGAATACGTGAAAGCAGATGAACTAGTATCAGATGATATTATGTTTTTAGATGCCGGCAAACAGATTTGTGCTGATAGCATTGTCCGCAAGGGCGTAGTAGAAGTTAATGAATCAATGCTTACCGGTGAAGCCGACTCGATTGTGAAGAAACCCGGTGGATTATTATATTCGGGAAGTTTTATTGTCTCGGGCGATTGCTATGCGAAAGTTGAAAGAGTTGGCGATCAAAACTATATTCAGCAGTTAGCATCACAAGCCAAAAGATACACTAAGCCAAAATCAGAAATAATGCATTCTTTGCAAATCTTGATTAGAGTAATAACTGTGATTGTTGTAATCTTAGGAACGGTATTGTTCTTAAATAACTACTATGTAGCAACTGCTAATGACTGGCGTCAATCAATTATTAGTACCGCAGGAAGTATGATTGGAATGATTCCATCAGGATTGTTCTTAATGACTTCTATTTCACTGGCTTATGGAGTAATTAAGCTTGGTCGAAACAATACCTTAGTTAAGGATTTATATTGCATTGAGATGTTGGCAAGAGTCGATATGCTTTGTCTTGATAAGACTGGGACTATTACAGATGGAACAATGCGAGTTAGGGATGTAATTGAATATCCAACTGACATTAATTTATCTGTAAAACAGATAATATCAATGGTATTAGGCAATGTGAAAGAAACAAATGCTACCGCAGTTGCTCTTAACAAGAAGTTTGGTCAAGTAAAAAAAGCTTCTACAAAAGCGATTGTTCCTTTTTCTAGCGTTCGTAAATATATGGCCGCTTATTTTGAAAATGACAAGATGTCCTATATTATTGGTGCTCCTGAATTTGTAATGCCAAAGAATTATAAGGAATCAAGTATTTCTTTTGATGTAGAACGTTACGCTAAGCAAGGATTGAGAGTTTTATTGGTTGCTGCTAGTAATACTAAAATCACCAATCCTGAACAAATCTTTAATGAAGTTACTCCATTAGCATTAATTACGATTGAAGATGTTATCCGCAAGGATGCAGCTGAAACTATTCAATATTTTAAAGACAGCAATGTCAATGTCAAGGTCATCTCCGGTGATAATCCTTTGACAGTTTCTAAGATTGCGATGCGGGCTGGAGTCGATAATGCTAATCACTTTATCAGTTTAGATGGAATGGGTGATGAAGAAGTCGCACGTAGTGCTGAGCACTATACTGTGTTTGGCAGAGTATCTCCAAAGCAAAAACAAATATTGATTAAAAAGTTAAAACAAAATGGTCATACTGTTGCTATGACTGGTGATGGTGTCAATGATATATTAGCAATGAAGGAGTCTGATTGTAGTATAGCGATGGCAAACGGCAGTGAAGCAACTCGTAATGTCGCTCACTTGGTCTTATTGGATTCTAACTTCTCATCTATGCCTCTCGTAGTCAAAGAGGGAAGAAGAGTAATTAACAATATTAAGCGTGTCGCAACCATGTTCTTAACTAAGACAATCTTCTCTTTCCTCTTAACGCTTGTAGTAATTATATCTAAGAATATTTATCCAATTCAAACTGTTCAATTAATGCTTTTTGACTGGTTCGTGGTTTCTATTCCTTCCTTCTATTTGGCTTTGGAAGCAAATAACACGCAAATCAAAGGCAAATTCTTACGCGATGTTCTGGTCAGTGCACTACCCGGCGCGGTTTTAATTGTCATTAATTACATAGTAATTATTGGTATTGGTAGCATCTTCCCCGAAGGCTCAACCTTAACTAATCAGATGATTTCAACAATGACAATTCTTTCGACTATGGCGGTTGGTTTTATGGTCCTTTACCGAACCTGTCGGCCATTCAATAATAACAGAAGAACTATGTATATTATTATGCTGCTATTATTCTTTGTCTGTCTGTTTGGCTTAGGAGATTTGATGGAGCTAGTTAGCTTCAAAACTTTAGGCGTAACCGCAACCTTGCTAGTGATCTGTATCGCTCAGTACTCTATCCCACTTTATATGGGCTTCTGTATCGGCATTGAGAAGTTGAAAGAACGTCCTTGGCGTGCACAGTTGAAATAATCGGCGGAAAACCTTAAATAAAAAAATTAAACCATAAAAATTCTATATTGAAATTGTGATAAAAATGGTTTATATTATATAGGCACGTCCTCATAGCTCAGCTGGATAGAGCAACTGCCTTCTAAGCCGTAGGTCGGGGGTTCGAATCCCTCTGAGGACGCCATATGTAAAAAGTTGGCATTTTGTAGAAGTACAGAATGCCTTTTTTTAAGAGAAATTGTCGACTAAAACAAAGAAAAATGGTATAAAGATAGAAAAGAGGAATTCCTTTATGAATAAATTGGTCATTAAAGGTAAGGAGATAAATATCACAGGAATTAGTGATGATGATTTCGTTAGTTTGACGGATATTGCTAGGTTTAAGACTGATGGTGAAACTAACCCAGTGATTGCAAATTGGATGAGAAGAGTGGATACGCTCGAATTTCTAACACTGTGGGAAACTATTAATAATCAGGAATTCAAACCCACCGATTTCGAGGGGTTTAAAAGTAAGCCTGGCGAGAATGCATTTACTATTTCCCCTAAAAAATGGATTGAACTAACTAACGCAATTGGCATTCGCGTGAAATCCGGGAGAGTCGGAGGGGGAACATTTGCACATAGGGATATTGCATTGGAATTTGCCAGTTGGATTTCCGCTGAAGTAAAACTCTTTATTATCAAGGAATTCCAAAGACTCAAAATTCAAGAATCTGAGCAAATTGAATGGCAGGGAAAGAGGCTTCTAACAAAGCTTAATTATTTAATTCATACCGATGCGGTCAAAGAAAATCTCGTCCCAGTTGAGTTATCAAGAGAACAAAAAAGTTTTATCTATGGCGATGAGGCCGATTTATTGAATGTTGCTTTATTTGGAAAAAGAGCCAAGGAGTGGAGGGAAGGAAAATGAAAAACATTGTAATCATATCGACAAGTTTGCGCGAGAATTCAAATTCAGAAATATTAGCTCATAGTTTAGAAAAGGGAGCTATTGAAGCCGGAAATACAGTAAGATTCATATCATTAAAGAATAAGCATATTGAGTTTTGCCGTGGCTGCCTAGCATGTCAAATCAATCATAGATGTGTTATTAAAGATGATGTAGATTCTATTATGAATACTGTCAAGAACTGTGATGTTGTAGTTTTTGCGACACCAATTTATTATTATGAGATGTCAGGGCAGATGAAGACCTTATTAGATAGAATGAATCCAATGTACGGTACTGACTTTAAGTTTAGAGAAGTGTACCTAGTTGCGACAGCAGCCGATGAGAGTGATGAGGCTTTTAATCGAGCATATGCTGGTCTTGGCGGCTGGGTAGAATGCTTTAATAATGTCCAATTAAAAGGCATTATTCGTGGCGGTGGAATCAATGATCCTAAGCAAGCTTCAAAGGAAGATAAAAAGCTAGTTGAAGCATATCAACTAGGAAAGAAAATATAATATTTACCGAATAGAGTAATTTTGAATGGAAGGAGAGTGGATGATTATTAAAAAAGTAATTAGTTTATTGATGATAGGGTTTGTTTTTGCCTTAACATCATGTACTACAAATCATTCATCAAACTCTTATTCTTCATTCAGCGATTCTGATAAGTACAGTAGCTCATTACTTAGTAATGAAGAAGCAGGAATAATCTATGCCTATATCAATAATGAGAGACTAACAATTGAATTAGTCGATAACTCGTCCACACAAGCTCTTGTGCAACTTCTTGCTGAGAATGATATAACTTATTCAGCAGCTGACTATGGTGGTTTTGAAAAGGTTGGTAACATTGGTTTTACCTTACCTCAAAATAATACTTCTATCACAACTGAACTCGGCGATGTTATTTTATATCAAGGCACTTCTTTGTGCTTCTATTATGAAAAAAACACTTGGTCTTTCACGAGAATCGGGAAAATAAGTGGATATACAAAAGCCGAGCTTATGAGCATTTTAATGGTCAATAATGGCGATATTAATATTACCCTGAGCCTATGCAATGAGAAGACAAAATAAACAAACTTGCATCCAGCCGGTTTATTGTCAATAAATTGTTAATTCCTCCATCATTATTGGTGGAGGATTATTTTTTGTAAAAACATTGAAAGAAATTCCATAATCATCTATGATTAATGGAAGAGGTGATAGTATGTTTAAAAAACGTAATCTATTATTTATAGCATTAAGCATCATTTTCTGCCTTACTTTGTCAAGCTGTGAAATGCTGCAGAACTTTATAGACAATTTGCCACAGGCTAGTAGTGATAGTACATCTGTCACTAATAGTTCGAACACTATTTCCAGTGGAACCAGTAGCATTACTGATAGTAGCAGTAGTTCAATTACAAATTCTACCTCAAGCGGATCTTCTAACGCAGATGAGCCTTGGAAGAATTATGTAAATTCTTATAATCCAGTTGGCAACAATAACTCTTCTATCCAATACATGGGACAAACAATATCAACGACCGTTAATAATGATGATGACTTTAGAAAAGTCATTCAAGCCTGTGTTTTCTATGGTATAACCTCGTTACCAATCACTGCCAATTATACTGTTAGTAGCAATTTTGGTGATTCTGTGGTGAATAAAGCCATTAATAGTGTCAGTTACTACTATAATTTGAACCGCTGTCCATATCAATATCGCGGTAGCGATTATACTTTCAACTTTGAATATCATTCCATTAATCCGGCTAGCAAAAAGGCTGCTGAGACTAATGCTTATACCCAAGTAATTCCAACAATTAAGCATTTTACAAAAAACGAGACAACTCGGCATTTTGCAATCGATAGTATTGCGACTAACGCAGTGCCAGTTTATAACTCTGAGCAATTGCTGAATGTTGTTGCTGAAGGCTATAAGCCAGCACCAATCACTGGTAGTGTTGCTGATTATATCTATCAAGAAGCAAAGGCAATATTGAAAGATATCATCTCGGATGATATGAGACCGGAAGTAAAGGTTCATGCTATCTATGATTATCTAGTTAACAATATCTGTTATGATGATGCCTTATTAGATTTATATATGAGTGGTAGCAGCAATCTAAAGGAATATGAGGGCTTCTTCTTAGAAGGCGCTTTGCTGACAAAAAGAGCTGTCTGTGATGGAATCTCTAAAGCCTTTGTCCTTCTATCAAGAATAGAAGGAATTGAAGCTATCCAAGTTAGCGGCCATTTCAAGAGTAATGGCGCCGGTCATGCTTGGAATAAAGTCAATATTAATGATGCATGGTATGTTACGGATGCTACTGGCGGGAATCTCCACTTTTCTGGTTCTACCCAAGAGCGTCTCACTCATCGCTATTTATTGATTAATGATGCAACTTTTCTCACTGACTATGTTCAAGACACCGATGTAACTTATCCATCTGCTACGGTGACTTATGATATATTTAGTACAATGAAGTATCAGGTCAATGATAATGAGTACAATTTTGTTGTTTCTTCCCAAACTGAGTTAAATAGAATTATCAAGTATTTAGTTGATAATCACGTTAATTATGCTGATATGGAAATTAAGACAAGTTTTGCAAAGAACTCTGCTGAACTGGGGACAAAACTAACTGCAGCGGTGTCAAGCTCGGGATATATTGGCAGTTATGGTAGTTCCTTATCCGGCAATACCGATGCGACTTTGACTGTTTATTTTAATAATGGAGTAAGTGTATGATAGAACAATTAATTAAAGAGAAGAATTACGAGGCTGCTTTGGCAGAACTTAAAAATCAAAGTGGTGAGCTGGCCTGCTTTCAACGGGCTACTTGCTATCTAAATCTTTCTGAGAATGAGAAAGCCATTGAAGAAGTGGATAAGATCATTCAAAGTAGTGAAAAATACTATTATGATCTCTTGTCAATAAAAATTGCCGCTTTAGTCGCAATTGAAGAGGATGATAAAGCCATTGAAATTCTTGAAGAAGAACTATCAATGCCATATATTCCTTATAAATATGATGAATATTTCAATAACACCTATACTGACTTGTTGAAAAAACGTAAGCGGGGTGGCAAGGACTATTCACCGTATGATATGTTAAAAGACGAGGAACTGATGCAGCTGATTGATGCTGATAAGGAATCTGAGATTGTGGCCATGGCTATCTATCAGTTACAGAAACGCAATGTGAGACTATATCTTGAGGTCATCAAAAAATTCATGAAGTCGAAAGCCAATAATTATTTGAAAACAATGTTGATTGAGGTATTGGCCGATCAGGATATTAATGAAGATATCATGGTTCGCCATGGTGAGTTGATGCTTGAAGTTAATCCTACGATAGTCACTCCGTTTATGGAGCAGGAAGCTATACCAGGTGTTTTGGACTTAGTTCATCATTACAATGTTGATAACAATTTGACAATTAATCAAGATGCTTATGATTTGCTCTTATCATATTTAGGAGATTGTTATCCAGTGGAAGTTGATAAGGATGAATATCCTTATTTAGCCGGAGCAATCTATTATAATTGCTTAGCAAATTATGATGATGAAACCGATTTACATGTTATCGCTGGTCAGCTCGAATTAAATTATCAAATGGTTGAGGCTTACTATGATGCCTTGTTGCAAATCCAACCAATTTATTAGGTGAATTATGCGTAAGGGAATCAGAATTAGAAGAAATCAAATTAATCGTTCTTCATATAAACTTTATATGTTGCTAGCAGAATTACCAGCACTTATAATTGGCATCATTTTTCTAGCGATTGGCTTACGAGATGGATACACAGTCTTTTGTGCCATTGGCTTAGGATGTATTGTTCTTGCCTTAGCTCGGGTAATCATTTTCTTC
>CAYIYR010000003.1:0-72405 GCA_964367815.1 uncultured Eubacteriales bacterium | reverse complement strand
GATGTTGATTGGCAAGATGACTATGTGGTAAAGCAATTCGAAGAGTATAGCATTTATGAAGTTAAGGCTTACGCATTGTACAAGTTTTATAATGATGCGAAGCGCTACAAAAGATATGTTGGCTATATGAAGAATATTGGTCAAGAAAGCAGAAGTGAATATGAAAAAGCTACCAAAGCAATTTGGATGTTAGATCATGTTCTTTCCTCTAAACCCAAAGTTCGTCATTATGAGAATCGCCTATTGAACATCTCCTTCATCGTAAAAGAGAATAAAATTAAACTTATAGAATTTCATTTTCCGATGGATAAGAACCATGTCGATTGTTATGATGGCGCGGAAAGTGATATGGCAGAATTTGATGATGATTTGAAAGTGCTGAAGAATGATGAAAAGATAAATAAACTGCTTAAAAATACAGTCAAAATTGATGGTTTATCCTTTGACTCCTTAACAGTTGAAAGAAACAAAGAAATGTTTTATGGAATTGGTAGACTTTTGAACCACAGCTTATTAGATGATGAGATTGCTAAGGACTTTCAAGCCTTAGAAGATGATTTAACTGATTACCGGAAACTTTATGTTTTTCGTAAGAAAATAACCGAAACTTTAAAACTGTATTCGGTTGGTGATACACAAAAGATTATGGTTCGTTTCTTTGGCTTACTTGATGAGCAAGATAATATAAAATATCTATCACATTCTTATCCATTCTATTGGATTTTAGATGATTAATTAACAAAGAAAAAACGAGGGAATAATTTCTCTCGTTTTATTTAGATTATTTCAGATTTAAGGCTTCCTCACGATGCTTTAATTCCGCTGGGTCATCGGTCTCATCTAAAACAAGGCCATGTGGTACTTTTTTACCGTTTTCATCAACGGTAACATAGGTTGCATAACCTTCAACCGGTGTATAACCATGCATTGAAGAAATAGAAATATAAGTGGTGAGGGAAGTTTTTCCGACTTTGACTACTTGGCCTTTGCAGAGAATAACATCACCTTTTTCGAGTGGCTTTGTAAAAGACATTCCATGGAGTTTGATCAAAACAATTTTGTCGGGATCATTGACAGCCATCGCTGCAGCTGCAAAACCGGTAGCAACAAATAAATAAGCAGTTTTGGCAGCAAATAGGGTTCCGTGATGATTCAAATCATCATATTTAACTAAATAATAGGAAGTATATTCTTTCATTCTCATTATCCTTTCTGTTTGAGTAAACTCAAAACTTCATTGAGACTTTCTAGATTATCGACATGGAGACTGTTAGAATCTGGTGTGATTTCTCTAACATATTTACTGTAGACTTTGTTTGGGCCAACTTCGACATAGGTATCAATTCCCATCTCTTTCATGTTGCGAATAATTCTTTCACAGAAGACAGGATTAAAAGTTTGACCAATAGATTTTCGTACGGCATCCATTCCATCGATGACTGGGCGACCATCAAATCCAGACAATAAGGGTATAACAGGATCCTTGATTTGACAATCGAAGAGAGCATCGGTAAGAGCAGGAATTGCCGGTAACATTAGCTTACAATGAGATGGTACCGAAACCGTAATCACACGATTTTTGATGTGCTCGGCATCTAATTTAGCGTGAAATTCATCCATTGAATAAGCATAGCCAGCATAAAGAGCATTTGTTGAAGAGTTTGCGTTAGCCACTGTCGCATATCCTTTGCAGGAAGCTGCAAGTTCATCGACATGATGTAAATCATTATGGAGTACTGCAATCATTTTACCAACCCCTAGCGGAACTGCTGCTTGCATAGCATGAGCTCGAACTTTGATTACCTTTAATGCTTCTTTAAAAGATATTACACCAGCAGCTGTTAGAGCTGAGAATTCTCCTAAAGAGAAGCCGCCTACTGCAAGAGGAGTTATATCGTACTCTTGAAGTAATTTAAATACTGCATAACTAAGCGTAAGTATACATGGTTGAGCCCATTCGGTCTGATTAAGCAACTCGGCTGGACCTTCAAAGCAGATTTTCGAAACTTTGCCATCATAATAGTTATCGGCGATAGCAAAAACATCTCTGACTACTTGGAAATTATCGTATAGTTCTTTTCCCATTCCCACAAATTGGGTAGATTGACTGGGAAAGATGAAGCCAATTCTCATTTTTTAGTTCATACCCCCTTATATATAGATTTGATTGACCCTTATTATAGAAAAATTACCTGTAACTTCATTATATGAAATTGTTATTTTACTGTCAATTATCAGACAAAAAAAGTGATAACAGCACGAGTTATCACTTTCTCATTTAATGGTGCCACTACTCAGAATCGGACTGAGAACTGATCCTTACCATGGATCCGTTTTGCCATTGAACTATAGTGGCAAGCGGTATTATTTTACCTTATTGGGTCAATAGTGTCAATACAATGGTCATTTATTTTTTCTCGTTTACTTTTCTACGAAAAGAATATACAATATAGATAGGTGATTAGATGAATACACTTAATATAGGTATTAGCCATCCCATTGTCAAAGAGATTAAGCAATTAAAACGCCATCCTGTTAGGGAAGTGGCAGTAATTGAAGATTTGACTACTTTTGGCTATCTAATGAATCAGCATCTTGGTTTAAAGGTGTTTATTTATTGTCCTGAGCTTGTTCATAGTCCCCAAGCATTAACAATTAAAGAATTTTTCTCCCATAATTCTACCCAAATATATGAAGTCAGTACAAAGACCTATCTTTCCCTTATTGAGAAAGAAAATGCTACTGGTTTTATCGCCATTGTGGAGCAGAAATATGTGGATTTAAGGTCGGCTAATCCCGAAGAATACCCCTTTATAGTCGTTCTTGATGGTCTTGAGAACCCAGGAAATCTTGGCACGATGATTAGGACCTGCGATGCGGCGAAAGTTGACTTAGTGGTCGCCTGTGACCCAGTGAGTAAGTTCAGCAATCCTAAAACATTAACGTCTTCTAGAGGATTAGAATTAGTAAACGCAAAAACCATCTGTAATTACAATGAAATTCAAGATTATCTGATTAAGAATAATTATACAATTTATCTTGGCGAGCCTGATTTGGGCAAAGATTATCAATCATACGATTATCAGGGAAAAATTGCTATTGTGATCGGAAATGAGCGCTTTGGAATTAACAAGAAATGGTATGATCAAAAGCATGCCGAAGTCTTTATTCCTATGGGCGGGAAGATTGATTGTTTAAATGTCTCTATCGCTGGCTCAATATTGGTCTATGAAGCTTTTATGAAACGCCGATAGAAAAGAGGTCATAAGCACTTTTATTTCTATTGAAATATGCTATAATTAGTAAAGGAGGCGGTTATTATGGCTAAGCGTGAAGAACTCTATGCATTACTAGGAAAGTATCAGGAATTAAAACACATTCATCCTGCAAGAAACAAGGAATGTGAAGAAGAAGCTTTATTATTCTTTATCTGGCAATGCAATGGAATCGAAAGAAATAGTTTAACCTTAGATGAAGTTAAGGATGTTGTAAACTCGGGTGTTTCTAATGTCACAGATAATAATAGAGAAGAATTAGAGACAATCGGTTTATACGAAGCAATGAAGTATGTTAAGAAGCTTGTTGAAGGCAATGTTGAAGTTGATGAAGCAATCGTTAAGGAACTACATTCATTGGTATATATGGGTGCAAGTAATGATTTTAAAGGTCAGTATCGGACTGATTATATCACTATTCCCCATGCTCGCAATTTACCACCAGTAAGACATATTTCCTACTATATGAACAAGCTTTTTGAAGAATATGTTGAGATGCAAGATTTGGATATTATTGAAAGAGTTGCCTTGTTCCACTTAAAGTTTGAAAACATTCACCCCTTCGGTGATGGCAACGGTCAAGTTGGACGTTTAATCATTAATTATCAATTAATGAAAGCTGGATATCCTTACATCTGTATCCATGTAAACAAGAAGAAAGATTATATCAAAGCTTTTGAACTCTATCATTTGGAAAGAGATGATAAACCAATGCAACAAATTATCATTGATGCATTAGCTGATGAGTTAGAAGCCAGAATCGAAATTTTAAGTAATAAAGAGAAGGAAGAGCAAAAATAGCTCTTCTTTTTTTAACTTTCCGTTAATTTCTAAAGAAATTTCTTTATCATGACTAAATAATATGATATAATTTCACAGTTAGAAAAACGAGGTGTTGTTATATGGAAATTCGTAACGTTGCTATCATTGCTCACGTTGACCATGGAAAGACAACGCTGGTTGACCAACTTTTACGTCAATCAGGTACTTTCAGAGCCAACGAAGAAGTCAGAACTCGAGTTATGGATAGTAATGATATTGAAAGAGAAAGAGGCATCACCATCCTAGCTAAATCAACGGCAATCAATTATAAAGATTACCGCATTAATATTATGGATACTCCGGGTCACGCTGATTTTGGCGGTGAAGTTGAAAGAATTATGAACATGGTTGATGGTGTCTTACTAGTAGTTGATGCGTATGAGGGAACTATGCCTCAGACGCGCTTTGTCTTGAAAAAAGCTTTAGAGGCCCATGTTAAACCAGTTGTCATTATTAATAAGGTCGACCGTCCTCATGCTGATCCTGTGAAAGCAGTTGATGAGGTTTTGGAACTATTTATTGAATTAGGGGCTCCTGATGATTTATTAGAATTCCCAGTGGTTTATGCTTCAGCATTAAAAGGAACCTCAAGTTATTCACCAAATCCTGATGATCAAGAAGTAACAATGGATCCTATCTTTGACACTATTGTCAAATATATCCCAGCTCCAAAAGTCGATGCTGATGCTCCATTGCAATTCCAACCAGCCCTACTTGATTACAATGACTATATTGGTAGAATTGGCATTGGTAGAATTACAAAAGGCAAAATGGTTGTCAATGAGGTTGTCAGCTGTATGCGTCTTGATGGAACGGTCAAGCAGTTTAGAATTCAAAAACTCTATGGATTTATGGGTTTAAAGAGAATTGAAATTAATGAAGCGTATGCTGGCGATATTGTCGCTATTGGTGGTTTAGTAGATATTAATGTTGGTGAAACCATCTGTAATGTCGACAATTTATTACCGTTGCCACCAATTAGAATTGATGAGCCAACCTTGGAAATGACCTTTGCCACCAATACTTCTCCTTTTGCGGGTCAAGAAGGCAAATTTGTCACCGCTAGAAAGATTGAAGAACGTCTTTTCAAAGCTTTGCAAACTGATGTTAGCTTAAGAGTTAAGAGAATTGAGAATAGTGAGTCATGGATCGTTTGTGGTCGTGGTGAATTGCATCTTTCAATCTTGATTGAGAATATGCGCCGTGAAGGTTTTGAACTTCAAGCTTCCAAACCAAAGGCCATTTTGAAAGAGATTGATGGCGTTGTTTGTGAACCTTATGAGGATCTCCAAATTGATGTACCTGAAGATTACTTAGGTAGTGTTATGGAAGCCTTGGGACCAAGAGGTGGCGAAGTTATTACAATGTCCACTAATCAAAATCAAGCTCGTGTCCATTACGTAATTCCATCCCGTGGCTTATTAGGCTTTTCAACTGATTTCATGACTTTAACCAAAGGTTATGGTATCATGAGTCATACTTATAAAGAGTATCGTGAACGCAAGAGTGCTGAGGTTGGTGAACGTAAAGTTGGCGTTCTAGTAGCAACAGATAATGGTCTAGCAACTCACTATGCGATTGAACAAATTGAAAGTCGTGGTACCTTGTTTATTGAACCAGGACGTAAAGTATATGAGGGTATGATAGTTGGCGAGTGTGCATATGATACTGATATCGCTGTAAACGTAGTAAAGAGTAAGAACCTTTCAAACATGCGTTCAGCAGGTAAGGATCATACCGTTGTCTTAAAGCGTCCAAGAGTATTCTCATTAGAAGTCGCTCTTGATTATATCAATAACGATGAATTAGTCGAGATTACACCTGTGGATTTTCGCTTAAGAAAAATGATTTTAAATACAAATGAAAGAAAGAAATTCGATAGTCGTAAGACTGGCGAATAGAAAGGATGAACTATGAAGAGATTCAAATATGATTGGTTAGTTTATGCGATTTTAGGTCTTGCTTTCTTGGTTGTGGGAATCTTGATTTGTCCTGCTGTTAATGTTATTAACTCGCAGAAAGTCATCAGTGCAGTCATTGGAGTATTATTAATCTTGTATTTTGCTTTCTTTATTATGTCTAATCTCGATCGTTTTAAAAACAAGAATGCCGAGTTGAAGATTATATCCTCAATTGAGATTCTAGTAATTATCTTTTTGATTGTTACTTCTTTCTTAGCTGTCTTCGACATTTATGTCTTGAATGCTCAGATAACCAAAAATGTTTCGATGATTATTGGCCTTGCAATTTGGCTGAGAGGAATTGTCAACGTGGTCAATGAAGTCTATTATCAAAAAACTACAAAAGGTGGCAAATTTTACAAGTATTTTGCAATTGTTTTAATTACTATTGGTACCTATTGTTTCTTCAATATCAAAATTACTGATGAGACAATTGCCTGGATAATTGCAGTGATTTTCGCTCTTATAGGCCTATTCGGTATATTCTTAACTTTCACTTTCTATCCTAAAAAGAAGAAGAGTGAAGTAACTAATACATCGGAAGATAAAAAAGAATAAAATACTGATAACAAAATAAAAATCCTTCGCTTAATAATTAGCGAAGGTTTTTTTATTCTGATTTTGCTCTAAACACCATGTTTATCGGTGACCCTTCAAAGCCAAACGCTTCTCTTAATTGATTCTCTAAGTAACGTTTATAACTAAAGTGAAGGAATTCAGGATTATTACAGAAGAAGATAATGGTTGGTGGTTTAGTACCAACTTGATTCGAGTAATTAATTTTAATGGTGCCGCCATTAAATTCAGCTGGTGGGGTGAAGTGTTGAGCATCCATAACAACTTGGTTAAGGGTACTAGTCTTAATTCTTTTTGTCGCCCCTTCATAAGCGAGTTTCAAAGCCTCAAATAAAGAGGGAAGGCGCGATTTGTTTAATGCTGAGACAAAGACAATTGGGGCATAATCAATGAATTTGAATTCATTACGAATCTTTTTGGTGAAATCAGACATCGTTTTTTCATCTTTTTCGATGGCATCCCACTTATTTACAACAATAACGATGGCTTTGTGGTTATCTAAAGCATAACTGACAATATTCTTGTCTTGTTCTCTAATACCCGTGCTTGCATCGATTAATAGAAGCACAATGTCGCTTCTTTCGATGGCCATTAAGGCTCGTAAGGCACTGTATTTATCAACGGCTTCATAGATACGGCCTCTTTTTTTCAATCCTGCAGTATCAACAACACTATATTTAACGCCATCTCTTTCAAAAGGAGTATCAATCGCATCACGAGTTGTCCCTTCAACATTAGAAACAATAACCCGATCTTTATCTAAAATGGCATTCACTAAGCTTGATTTACCAACATTAGGACGACCTATTAAGCAGAACTTTATCTCACTAGCATCTTCTTGTTCCTCTTTGTCAGGCAATAATTTGATAATTTGGTCGAGAATATCGCCAATACCAATGCCGTGAATTCCACTAGTGGGGATGGGATCGCCAATTCCCAAAGAGTAGAAATCATAAATACCATCTTTTAGATGTTGATCATCAACCTTATTGGCAGCTAAAACAATTGGTTTTCCTGATTTGCGTAAGATTCTGGTAACCAATTTATCATCATCAGTAACGCCTGTTCTTGCATCAACAATGAAAAGAATGACATCGGCTTCTTCAATAGCGATTTCTGCTTGAGACCGAATTTGCTCCTGAAAAGTCCGATTTTCAATTTCGATACCACCAGTATCGATCAAAGAGAATTCCTTTGTCAGCCAGATGCCTTTACCATAGATTCTATCTCTGGTGACACCCGCTTCATCGGAAACGATGGAATAACGCGTACCAATAATTCGATTAAATATAGTTGATTTTCCAACATTGGGACGACCAACGATTGCTACTTTACCACTAAGCATGATTTCTTTCCTCGATTTCTTTAACCCGATCAAGAACAAATTGGGCAGTTTCATCCGTATTCATGGCTGAATTGTCCAAATAGATTGCATCATAAGCGATACTTAAGGGAGAAATCTCTCTAGTAGAATCTTCCTTATCGCGACGCAATAAATCTGTCTTAATCTCTTCCAAAGAAGTGTTTATTCCTCTTTCGATATTTTCAAGATATCTTCTGTTAGCTCTTACTTCGTAAGAAGCTGTCAAAAAGATCTTTAAATCAGCATTTGGAAACACATAAGTTCCAATGTCACGACCATCTAAAACAACACCACTTTTGCCATCGTTGGCTAAGCGCCTTTGTTCTTCTACCATGTAGGCTCTAACTGCAGCGTAAGAGCAGACTTTGGAAACTAGGGAAGTAACCTGAGTTGAGCGAATATCTTTTGTAACTTCTTTCCCATTTAAGAAAGCTTGGCTACCATTAACTTCAATTCGTGCTTCGTGCACATGGCGACCTACTTCTTCTTCATTGTAAGAATCTATATTTCGATTGATAACAAAAAGAGTATAGCAACGATACATTGCTCCCGTATCAAGATAACGATATCCGAGAGCTTTAGCAACAGTTTTAGCAACTGTGCTTTTGCCACTAGCAGCTGGCCCATCAATTGCAATTATCATTTGTTTCATACTAACACCACCTAACTAAACTTTACATCTCTTAATGATACATTAAAAACCTAGAAAAATAAAGCGAAAGACAAAAAAGCATGACTATTTCTAATCATGCTAGTTAATATTATTTACTGAACTTCTTAATAATTGCGGCTGCTGCTAACTTGCCAGCACCCATGGCTAAGATGACAGTTGCGGCACCGGTGACAGCATCGCCACCAGCGTAGACATTGGGAATTGAAGTTTCACCGGTTTCTGGATTGACTTCAATGGTGCCTTTTTTGGAAGTCAATAACCCTTTTGTATTGGCTTTCAGTAAAGGATTTGGCGTTGTTCCTAAAGCGACTATTACTTGATCACAAGGGAAGAGGAACTCACTGCCACTAATTGGCTTTGGTGAACGTCTTCCTGATGAATCGGGTTCGCCAAGTTCCATTCGAATGCATTTCATCGCGGTTACATTACCATTTTCACCAATGATTTCAACTGGATTTGTTAAAAGGTTAAAAATGATTCCTTCTTCTTCCGCATGAATGATTTCTTCTTCACGAGCTGGCATTTCACTCCGACTTCTTCGATAGACTAAATAAACATGCTCAGCACCAACTCTTAATGCTGTTCTTGCTGCATCCATGGCAACATTTCCAGCGCCAACAACCACGACATTCTTTCCTCTTTGGAGAGGAGTGATGCTTTTAGCATCATAGGCTTTCATTAAATTGACTCTAGTTAAGTATTCATTGGCAGAATAAACCCCATTCAGGTTCTCTCCTTTGATATTTAAAAAGGAGGGTAGACCAGCTCCGGTTCCAATGAAAACGGAATCATATTGTTTAAGGAGATCTTCTAGCGAGATGGTTTTGCCAATGACAACATCAAATTCGAAATTGACACCAAGTTCCTTAAGCGTATTAATCTCAGCTTCAACCAAGGATTTTGGTAATCTGAATTCGGGAATACCATAGACCAAAACACCACCAGCTTTATGAAAAGCTTCATAGATGGTAACAGAAAAGCCGGCTTTTGCAAGTTGAGCAGCACAGGTGAGTCCACTAGGACCGCTACCGATAACCGCAACTTTTTTGTTATTGCTAATTGGCTTTTTTATTGCTTGCTGATAATCACCAAAAATAGCATAATCAGCAGTATATCTTTCTAAGGCACCAATAGCTACGCTACCGCCAAGTCTTTCTTTACGAATACAATACTTTTCACATTGACTTTCTTGGGGACAAACCCGGCCACAGATGGCGGGTAGACTATTGTCGCTTTTTAAACTATTGACCCCTGCTGTTAAATTACCTATCTTAACTTCTTGGATGAAGGCGGGAATATTAACGTTAACGGGACATCCTTTAACACAGGCGGGATTTTTACAATTTAAACATCTTTCGGCTTCACTTTTTGCTAGTTGATCATCAAACCCCAAAGCAACTTCTTTGAAGTTGTGCTTGCGAATTGAAGCGATTTGGGTAGGCATTTGATTACGAGGATTGTTATTCATTATTTCTTTCCTCCTGTTAACTTACAGTAATGAGTTTGTTCTTGCTCACGATAGAAGCGACCACGATTTGCAGCTTCATTGAAGTCAATCAAATGACCATCAAACTCCGGGCCATCAACACAAGCATACTTAGTTTCACCACCAACAGTTAAGCGGCAGCAACCACACATACCTGTACCATCAACCATAATACTATTCATACTTACAATGGTTTTTATCCCATAAGTTTTTGTTAACTCACAAACAGCTTTCATCATTGGTAGGGGACCAACAGCAAAGACACAATCATATTTTTTACCGGTGGCTAGCAATTCCTGAATTTTTGTGGTGACAAACCCTTTTTCACCATAGCTACCATCATCGGTCATAATATATAGATTATTAGTGGATAATTTCAATTCATTTTCATACATAACTAGGCTTTGATTACGAGCTCCAACTATGCAGTCAGCAGTTTTACCAAGTGTTTTTAGGTGTTTGGCTTGCGGATAGATAACGGCAGTACCAATTCCACCACCGACTAGAAGAATGTTTTTATAGAGACTCAAATCAGTCGGATTGCCTAAAGGACCGACTAAATCAGCAATTTTATCACCAACATTTAATGCTGACAGCTTAGCGGTTGTATATCCTACTGTTTGAATTAGCAGAGTAATTGTGCCACTATCTCGATTGTAATCACAGATTGTAAATGGTACTCTTTCGCCTTCAAAATCAACACGCAGAATAACAAATTCTCCGGCTAAGGCCTTTTTAGCAATAAGAGGCGCAGCAAAAACATATTCAACAACATTTTCTGCTAATTGGCGTTTGGCTAGAATTTCATACATCAAAATCACCACCCTTATTAGTATAAGTAGATTTTATATGAGCAATTATTGATAGTCAAGAAATACGCTATCAAAATGAAGCTAATTTTATATAAGATAAATTGTCAATATTATGTAAAATTTTAATGGTAAAATGCAAACATATGAATCATCAAATGAAGAAATTATCAGAAAAAAGATTTTTTTTACTGACAATTGAGGATGTTGACTATATTGCAAAGATAATTGATATTGAAAGATAATAAAAAAGTGAATGTCAATTCAGATAAATGACTTGCAGAAATTTTGCTGTTAATCTATAATTGTTTTATCAATAATATTAGGAGGTTATCTAACATGAAAGTAGAAGTTAAGAAGGAACAATGCATTGGTTGCGGTCTCTGCGCTGGTGTTGCATCAGCAGTCTTCGCCATTGGCGATGATGGCTTAGCCGAGAATGTCTTAGGTGAGGTTCCAGCCGATTTAGCCGAACAAGTTAATGAAGCTAAAGATTCTTGCCCAGTTCAAGCAATCGTAGTTGAATAGTACTAAAAAGAGGGAATTGATTTACAAATCCCTCTTTTTTTTAGATCCTATTTATCAAAATATGAATTCGTTTATAAATTAGGAAGGTGATTACACCGACCAATGAATAACGTAATAAGTTGAATGGTAACACCGCTCCAAATAAGTAAAGCGGCATAAAATTGGTTGCATTAATCTTTGGCATCGCAACAGCACAAATCTTAACGACCGCTTCAAAGTTGCCACCAAAATAGAAATAGACATAACAAGGTATTAGTATAATCCAGTTAGCTAGCATGGCAACAAATGTGGCCAAGAAAGCCGAGATAATGAAACTAAGAATGGCTCCTTTAAATGTTTTATACTTACGATAGATTAGACTGGATGGTATCACCAAAGCAATTCCAATAATTAAATCGCCAATTTCGCCAACACAGAATGTCCCAGATTGGGGCAATTTTATTATGAAACGAATAAGCAAAACTAAGACACCAGCAAAGGGACCGTAGGCATAACCAACAATCAATGCAGGTATCTCTGATACCTGTATATCAAGAAAGCTTGGGAAGATTGGCAATGGAAACTTAACAAATAAATAAAGAACTGCAGAGATTGCACTCATTACTCCCACAACCGCCATCATTTTTGTGGTGATTATTTTTTTCTTTCCACCCAAGGCTTCTTTGTCAAAAAATGCAATAACTAGGAAAATAATGCCAACGAAAATAATCACACCAATTAAAGCATTAATGAGTTTGTGGTTGCTTAGTTCACTCCAAATCGTTAGATTGAGACAGAAGACAACAATAGCGGCCACAAAAAATAGACAACTTAAGATAATCGAAACTAAACCTTTTTTTCCGAACTTCATAATTTACCTCCAAATAAAAAAATCCTGAAGTTCAGGATCACAATCAAAAGAAACTAAAAAATCGCTTCTTTCTTCCAGACTTTACTGTTGCCACCGTAATTACAACGGTTCAGCCGATTGGCTCGCGGGGTATACCGCCAGTAGGGAATTGCACCCGACCCTGAAGACACTATAATTATACACTATTTATTATTAGTTACAACATTTTCGCATTCCTTTTAGTCATTTTATAAATCAAACCAAATATTTATGGAAATAGCTTTGGCTGTGCGTTATAATATTTATATGAAAATATTACTAATTGAGGTGAAAATATGTTTATCACATTTGAAGGACCAGAAGGCAGTGGCAAGACAACCATTGCGAATAAGGTTGTTGAATTGTTAGAGAATAGAGGCTTGCAAGTGGTCTACACTAGAGAACCTGGTGGCAGCTATATTGCTGAGCAAATCAGAAGAATTCTACTTAAACGTAATAATACGGAAATGGATAAATTAACCGAAGCTTTGTTATTTGCGGCTAGTCGACGCCAGCATTTGGTTGAAAAAGTAATTCCTGCCCTTGATGCTAACAAGCTTGTTATTTGTGATCGCTTCATCGATAGCTCATTGGCATATCAGGGTTATGCTAGAGATATCGGCATTGATAAGGTTATGAATATCAACTTATTTGCAACCGAGGGTCGACTACCTGATTTAACCATCTATTTTGATATTGAATCGGAAGCAGGCTTATCAAGAATTGATAAAGATGCTAATCGGGAAGTTAACCGTTTAGATTTAGAAAGAATTGAATTCCACCGAAAGGTGAGAAAAGGCTATTTAGTTTTACTGGAAAAATATCCCGAAAGAATTAAGAAAATCGATGCTTCTAAGAGCATTGAAGAAGTTGTTAATGACGTAATGAAGGTAATTGATAGTTACATCTAGGAGGAGCAGATTTGAAAACAGGCGAGCTTTTAAAAGCAAATCAGGAAATAGCATATAAGACTTTTCATAATGCTTTTTCCCGCAAGCAAACCAGCCATGCGTACCTAATTAGTGGCTCTCGTGGTATGCCATTAAAGGAAACTGCTCTTTTCTTGGCACAAAGTTTTGTTTGCGAGGATCCAAATCCTTTAGCTTGTGAAGAATGCTTAACCTGCGAGCGAATGAAAAACGGCAGCTATGCTGATTTTGAATTCATTAATCAGGATGGTGGCAATATAAACAAAGATGCAATAGAGAGTTTACAGGCTGCGTTTAGCAGAACGGCCTTGGAACCGAAAGGAATTCGAATTTATGTGATTCATTTAATCGAAAATGCGAACACGGTGGCCGTAAATCGCTTGTTAAAATTTTTGGAAGAACCAAGCGACAATATTATTGGTATTTTGACAACTGAGAATATTGCGAAGGTTTTACCAACAATTGTTTCTCGCTGTCAATTAGTTCGGTTAAAAGGCTTATCAAAGGAACGATTAATTTCCGAGTTAATTGAGACTGGACTTTCTTCAATTGATGCTAAAATACTTGCAACCTTCAATAATTCGGTTGAGGAAGTAACAGAGTTACTTGAGAATAGTTCTTACAATACAATTAAAGATTTGGCTCATGAAACATTTATGAAATTGTTTACCTCGCCTCTAGAAATACATTATTTTGTTCAACAAGAGATCGAACCGAAATTGAATAGTCGTGATGATTGTGCATTATACTTGGAGATACTTGAAATATATTTGCGAGAATTGTTATGGGGACATATTGATGAATTTCTTGAGAGTCCTTTTGAGCCCAATAGTTTAGCAATTAAGTATATTGAAGTCGATGATGCGGTTCTACAAGTTATGCTGGCCAGAGGCAAAATTGACTACAATGTGAATGGACCTTTGTTGCTAGATCAACTGTTCTATAAAATAGTAAAAAAAGGAGGACTTATCTAATGGAAATAGAGAGAAAAGAGAAGAAAGATGACAATAATCAAGATAACGGTGGGCAAATATACACTGATGGTTTTTATGCTGGTGTAGCCTTTGCAAATACTAGACCTTATTACTTTCATACTTATGATGAAAGCATTGTCAAGGGAACTGATGTTGTGGTGGAAACTGTCCGCGGTGTTGAGCTGGGCCATGTTGTGATTGAAGCAACACCGGTTGAGAAAATGAAGACACCTTTGTCGTTGAAACCTATCATCCGAATTGCTACGAGTTTGGATTTGCAGAATTATCAAGAAAATCTTAAACTAGCTGTTACAGCGCATGATATCTGCAAAGGTAGTATCGCTAATTTTAAATTAGAAATGAATCTGTTAAAAACTGAATATACCTTGGATCGTTCTAAGATTATCTTCCTTTATGTTGCTGATAATCGGGTTGATTTCCGCGAACTTTTAAAGGATTTAGCTGCTAAATTGAAATGCCGGATTGAACTGAGACAAATTGGAACTAGAGACCGTTCAAAACTAATCGGTGGTATTGGTTCTTGTGGCTTGCCACTCTGCTGCAGTTCATTCTTAGGCGAGTTTGATGGTATCAGTATTAATATGGCTAAGAATCAATTCTTGGCTTTGAACATTCAAAAATTATCCGGTCATTGTGGCAAACTTATTTGCTGCTTAAAATATGAAGATGAACAATATAGTGAAATTAGGAAAGGTTTACCTAAAATTGGTTTGAGAATTAAATACGAAGATTCTCTATATAAAATTACTAGCATCAATGTTCTAACGGGTCAGGTACGTTTGGAGAATCCGGAAGATACGAAAGTTGCTGCTTTAAAAGATGTTCAAAAAATTGTCAATAAAATGAAAGAGAACGAAAATGGAAAACAATAATGCCACGCTTTACATAGTATCGACACCCATTGGCAATTTACAAGAAATGACCCCTAGAGCGATTGAAACATTGAAGAATGTCGCTTTTATTGCTAGCGAAGATACTCGTAATACGCGCAAACTATGTCAACATTTTGGCATTGAAACACCTTTAGTATCCTGCCATGAGCATAATGAAGCTTTTGAATCAGAGAAAATAATTGAGGCTATCCATGATGGCCGCAGTGTTGCCATTACTAGTGATGCGGGATACCCGGGTATTTCTGACCCTGGTAGTTTAGTCATTAGCAAATGTTTAGACCTTGACATCAAGGTAGAAGTAATATCAGGACCTTGCGCATTAATTAATGCGTTAGTTGGTTCGGGCTTACCAACAAATCATTTTTATTTTCATGGGTTTTTGAGCCATCATGATGGTGATAGAAAGAAAGAATTAGAGGAACTTTGTAAGAAAGAGGAAACAATGATCTTCTACGAGGCTCCACATCGGATAGTTGACACCTTAGAAGCTATGAATAAAATATTTGGTTTACGCAAGGCTTGTATCGCCCGTGAACTCACAAAAAAATTTGAAGAGTATCTGCGGGGAACTTTAGAAGAATTATTAAATATCGCCATCACTAGACCGCTCAAAGGAGAGATGGTATTAGTGGTAGAAGGGTGCAAAAAAGAAGAGAAGCCATCAATAAGTCATTTCGAAATAGTGGCGGAAGTTAATAAACTTGTCGACGAAGGAATGTCAACACGCGATGCTATCCGTAGTGTTGCTGATGCCTATAAAATTAATAAGAATGATGTTTATCGTATTTTTCACCAGTAAAATGTAATTTGTTCTTTAAAAGAACAGGTATAGTGTGTTATTATATTGGCACGAGAGTTTTTTTAGACAATAATTCAGGAGGAATAAAATGAAGGATTATCAACCCAGTGCGATTAAAAGTATCGCCATTGTGGGACACCAAGGAAGTGGCAAAACTTCTTTAGTTGAGTCCCTGCTGCATAGAAGCGGCACCATCAGTAAGAAGGGTAATGTTGACGATGGAAATACCGTTAGCGACTTTACCAAAGAAGAGAAGAACCAAAAGATTTCTATCTATTCCAGCGTTGTACCAGTCGAATATAATAACCAAAAGTACAACTTCATTGATACACCGGGATTCTTTGATTTCGAAATGGAAATTAAGGAAGTGTTAAGGGTAGCCAGAAATGCTGTCATTGTTTGTGATGCTGTTAAGGGCGTTGAAGTTGGCAGTAGAAAGAATTGGCGCGCAGTTCGTCAATATGGCTTACCAACGATTATCTTTGTCAATAAAATGGATAAAGAAAATATCAAATTAGATGAATTATTAGAACAACTAAACAAGGATTTCGAGAAAAAAGCGATTCCATTTACCTGGCCAATTGGCACAGCCGATCAACACAGAGGCTATCTGCATATTGTTGATATGACCGCCAGTATTGATAACAAGGTTTGTGAAATTCCTGCCGAATATCGTGATTTAGCGACCCAATTACATGGCGCTATTATTGAGGCAGCGGCAAACTTTGATGAAGGCATTCTCGACAAGTATTTTGCCGAAGAACCAATTTCTATTGAGGAATTAAAACCAGCTTTGAAACAAGCGGTTGCAGCCGGCATTTTAGCACCAGTTGTTTTTGGCTCCTCTGCAAAGAATAGTGGTGTTAAGGGATTGCTAGGAATTTGTGAAGAATATTTCTCAAGTGAAGATGAACCAAAGGTTTCCTTTGGCGTAGCTAATGAATTAATAGAAACCACCAACGATAAGGTTGATGCTACTGCTCCATTCTCAGCTTTAGTATTTAAAACCATGGTTGACCCATTTGTTGGAAAAATTTCTTTCATTAAGGTCTTAAGTGGCAGTGTCTCGAAAGATCAAACTATTTTCAATATGAATAAAGATGCCAAAGAAAGAATTAACAATATTGCTTTTATTAGAGGCAAAGAACAGTTAGAAACTTCCACTATCACTGCTGGTGATATCGGTATCTTGATGAAAGTAGCATCCTTAGAAACTGGTGACACATTATGTGAACCATCCAAAACCGTTAAATACGCTGGTGTTGAACCAATTGCTCCAACCATTTACTTCGCTGTTGAAGTTAAAAACAAGAATGATGAAGGTAAAATCACCGATGCTTTAAGAAAAATTTGCTCTGAAGATCTATCAGTTACCGCCGAGCGTAATGCGGAATCAAAACAGTTACTTGTTGGCTGCCAAGGTCAATCTCATATTGATGTTATCGTAGATAAATTGAAATCATTATATAATATTGATGTCATTCTTGGCGATGCTAAGATTTCCTATCGTGAAACCATTAAGGGTAAAGCCGATGTTGAAGGCCGCTATGTTAAACAATCTGGTGGCAGTGGACAATATGGTGTTGTCAAAATCGAATTTGATCACTCCGAACAAGATTTTGAATTTGTTAATGACATCTTTGGTGGGGCCGTTCCAACAAACTTTATACCAGCCGTTCAAAAGGGCTTAGAAGATGCTATGAAGACTGGTGTTCTTGCCGGTTTCCCTGCTATCGGAATTAGAGCTAGATTGCACGATGGTAAATACCATCCAGTCGATTCTAGTGAATTGGCTTTCAAAATGGCTGCTTCCTTTGCTTTCAAAGATGGCTGCAAACAAGCTAAACCAACCATTCTAGAACCAATCATGGAAATTAAAGTCGTTGGTCCAAATGAATTTATTGGTGACATTATGGGCGATTTAAGTAAACGTCGTGGTATTATTATGGGTATCGAGCCAGTTGGTGAAGAACAATACATTACCGCCGAAGTTCCGCAAAGTGAACTTTCAAAATATATTATTGATTTAAAGACGATGACTCAAGCTCAAGCGACCTTTACGATGAAGTTTATTCGCTATGATGAGGTTCCATCAAATTTAGTTGATAAGATTATCCAAGCAAACGCCAAAGCCGAATAATTAAGAGCCAACCTAATCGGTTGGCTTTCTTCTAAAAAAGCAGGTGAAAGAATGAAAAAAAGTCCAAGAAATTTGTCGCTAATTGTATTTTTGTTGATCGAGTTAGGGCTTTATTTGACTTTTATTATTGGTGAAGCGGGCTCATTCATTGATACAGGATCAATAAATTTAATTAAATATATTAGTATCTTTATTAATTCGGTATTTATGGTCACTATTAGCGATAGTGAAGCTTTACGAAAAAAGCCAACCCTTTTCATTAGCCTTTTCCTTGTCTTGATTGCTGATTATTTTTTGCTATTTAAGAGTGGTTGGTATTATTATGCAGGCATTGGCTTTTTTGCCTTAGTTCAGATTTGCTATTTACTATATGTTAATAAACCAAAATGGATTATTTTTCAAGTTCTGTCCGGTTGTCTTGGTGGTTTGATTGCTTGGCTAGTATGTCGCGCAAATCCTTCCTTGGATATGCCAATTAGTATAGTTGCGACATTCTATTATGCCATGTCTTTATTTAATGTTATTAGTTCAATGATAACCCTTGCGAAAAAAAGAATGATAAAAGAGAATATTTTTTATCTAATTGGCGCTATTGGTCTTTTATTATGTGATCTAAATGTCGGTCTTAATAACTTGTATGATAAAACCATTTTTCTAGTTCTGATTTGGGCTTTCTACTTACCTTCCCAAGTTGCAATACTACTGCAATGTCGAAAAAAAGTGGTACGTAGTACCACTAATTGCTAATTTGCGAACGCATACTATCGAATTGGTTAATAGATTTTTGAATCTTTTCATTAGTTTCTGCTTCGAGAGTATAATAGCCTAAACCATAGATAGTCGAGAATACTTGCCTTTGCAATTCGCTAGTTTCTAAGCGCAATTGTTCAATGCCGTCATACAGGTCTTCATTACTAGTTTCTATTGAGTAGACATTGTAAAGATTAACTAAGCTTTTTAATGTTGATAGAGTATCATTGATTATGTCTTTATCACTGAAAGTTGCTACCTTGTTGGTGGCACTTTTTTTTGCTTTCTCCATCTTTTATCCCTCCATAATTAATAGCAAATCATCATAGTGAGTTGTCAAGACATTTTCAACATCTTCTAGCGTTGTCACAATTGACTGATTCTTAGCTAGTGTTTGATAATACTCAATTTTTTTGGCAGCTAGTAAAGTCTGGTTTAGTAAGTCTTCTAAATATAAGCGATCTTTAGGCGTAATCATATATGGTGGTTGTTTCATATTTATCCTCCTAGCCAAAGTGTAGTCACCTTTTTTTAAAATAAACAAAAATATATCTACAAGCGATGTCTTTTTAAGGTATAATAAACTTGTTATCAATGTATAAAGCGAAGTGATTTGAATGTTAAAAGAAGGACAATGGGTCCCTATTTGTAGTTTTAAGCATAGCGGTAATGTTCATCGGATGTGGGATAAGTCATTAGTCCTCGAACATCATGATGGACTTTTAGTCGTTGGTAACGATGCGGCGACAGTTTATGAAGGCGATGGTAGAAGTTGGCAGGTTAGAGAACCAGCCATAACCATTTTCTTTGAAGATAAATGGTATAACGTCATCTGCATGATTCGTCCTGATGGCATTCATTATTATGTCAACATTGCTTCACCGGTTCGAACCGAGGAAGATATGATAATCTATATCGACTATGATCTTGACGTTGGCTTGAAACCTAATCAGCCACTGAAAATCCTTGATGAGATGGAATACTTAAGACATAAAGAAAAGATGAAGTATCCTGATCGCTTAGATTATTTGCTCAAAGCGGCTCTGTATGAAATTATTCAAAAGTGCAACACGGGTGCCTATCCTTTTAACGATGAAGTTATAAATCAGTACTACAAACACTTTATGCAATTAAAATAGTTTACTATTTTTACTTTATTAAGAATTATATGCTATGATATATGATGGCGATGGAGGCGATTGAATTGAAATATCAATTTAAATCAAATAAAGAAGCAGATACTGCAGCTTTTGCTAGCACTTTGGCAAAGCAGTTTACCTCTGGTGATGTTATTTTGCTCTATGGTGAATTAGGTAGTGGCAAAACGGCTTTTGCTAAGGGTATCGGTTTGGGACTAAATGTTAACGAAACAGTTATTAGTCCTACTTTTAATATTGTTCGGTGTTACTTTAAGGGGCGTTTGCCTTTGTATCATATTGATGCCTATCGTCTAGAGGGAATGAAACAAGACATTGGTCTAGATGAGTATTTGCAAGGCGATGGCTTATGCTTGGTAGAATGGCCAGAATATATTGATTACATTTTACCTGAGGAGTATTTGCGCATTGACATCAAAATTGAAGGTAATCATAAGCGCTTATATACTTTTACTAGTTTTGGTAAGCATTATGATCAGATATTAGAGAGGGTTGAGAAGTTATGGGAAAACAATTAATTATTGATACCACTGCCCAGTATTTAGTAGTGGGATTAACCGATGATGATAAGATTATCTCAAAAACCCAGTATGTTGCTTGGCAACGACAATCAGAATTTGCTATCCAAGAAGTTAAGAAGACACTGGATAGTGTTGGGATTAAAGCCAATGAGATTGACCGCGTGGTTGTTACAAATGGTCCAGGATCATATACTGGCATCAGAATTGCGCTTACAATTGCAAAAGTTTTGTCACTAGCGTTAAAAAAACCGGTTTGTGTACTTTCATCCTTACAAGCTATCGCGGGCGTCAGAGGGCTTAAAATCGCAATATTAGATGCTCGAAATAAAAGAGCATATGTGGGAGTATATAAAGATGGTAAAGCTATAACCAAAGATCAAGTAGTTAATATTGAAGAACTTGATGCCTTGAGGAAGAAATATCCTGACTATGAATTGGTCGGTGATACGCAAGTCTTAGGTCTAGAAGCGAAACCGATTGATTTTGTTGAGAATATGTTTGATTTGAGTAAGATAATTGGTAATTGTGCGGATGTTGATGCACTAGTGCCAGTCTATCTAAGAGAGGCTATATGATTGTACGACCAATGGTAATGGAAGATATCCAAGCTATTATGAAGCTGGAAAATAGTCTTTACAAGACTCCTTGGAATGAAAAGATGATGGTGGAGGAATTAACCACCAATAAGTATGCCTATATTTTCATCCTCGAGGAAAAGAACTTGATTATTGGATTCTATGGTATTTGGATAGTAAATGATTATGCGACAGTTACCAAAGTAAGCATTATGAAAGAATTACAAGGTCATGGACTTGGAAAAGTTTTAATGAATGACATGATTGATCGCTGTCAGAAAGCAAATGTTGTGGTCATTGACTTAGAAGTTAGAAAGAGTAATCTTTCAGCCATTAGCTTATATAAATCTTTTGATTTTGTGGAAGTTGGTATTCGCAAAGGTTACTATAGTGATGGCGAAGATGCGATTGCAATGGTTAAGAATCTGCAGGAAGGAGAGCACTATGAAAAAATACATCTTGGGAATTGAAAGCAGTTGTGATGAAACAAGTGCCGCCATTTGTGATGAAGATGGAAATCTCTATGCTAATGTGGTTTCTAGCCAGATAGACACCCATTGTAAATATGGTGGAGTTATGCCTGAAGTTGCTTCTCGTTTGCACATTGAGAAAATTAATTATGTTTTAAAAGAGGCTTTATTTGATGCAAAGATTGATGTTAATGATCTTGCGGCAGTAGCTGTAACAAATGGTCCTGGTTTAATTGGGGCTTTGCATGTGGGATTACAAGCAGCAAAGACTTTGTCTTTGGCTCTCGATATTCCTCTAATTTCCGTTCACCATCTTGTCGGACATATCTATGCTAATAGCTATGCGAAAGAAATCGTATTTCCCTGTATGGCATTAGTAGTTTCTGGTGGACATACGGAGATTGTTTATATGAAAGAAGAGTTTAGTTTTGAAATTATTGGCACCACTCAGGATGATGCCATTGGCGAGGCCTATGATAAGGTTGCCCGCATTATTGGTCTAGGCTATCCGGGAGGACCAAAGATTGATAAAGCTGCAAAACTTGGCAAACCAGTTTATAAACTTCCCAAACCTCATACTGATAATCCCTATAATGTTTCTTATAGTGGCTTAAAAACTTACATCAATAATTATGTTCACACCTTGGAACAAAAGGGTGAAAGCATTAATGTCAATGATATGTGTGCTTCTTTTCAAAAAAGAGCGGTCGAGATGATTGTTGAGAAACTTATTCTAGCATTACAGACTAGGGATGTTAAGCAGGTAATTGTTGCTGGTGGTGTTGCTGCCAACTCTTATCTAAGACAGAGAGTGCAAGAAGAAGTCAACAAAGCTTACCCAGATATTGATGTGGTTCTACCACCATTATGGTGCTGTGGCGATAATGCCGCAATGATTGCAAAAGTGGGCTCTAAGCTTTATAAACGTAAGTTCTTTTCACCTTTGTCACTAGGAGTTCTTCCTAGCTGGCCAATTACTGAATATGAGGTTTTAAAGCGATGAGTAAGTTGTCTTTAAGAAATCTGTTGAAAATGGCGGTTGTTGCAGCTATTTATGTTGTATTAACAATTGCTCTTGGCGATTTTTCCTATGGCGCTATTCAAATTAGAGTCTCAGAAGTCCTGATTTTACTTTGCTTTTTTGATAAAAGGTATAGTTATGGAATAGTTCTAGGCTGTGCAATTGCTAATTGCTTCAGCTCATTAGGACCATTTGATATTCTTTTTGGAACTCTGGCTACGGCCTTAAGTTGTGTTGGGATAAGCCATTCGAAGAAAATTGCTATCGCGGCAATCTGGCCACCATTATTTAATGGCATAATCATCGGTTTAGAGTTATACTTTATTTTGGAATTGCCTTTGCTCCTAAGCGGTTTGGAAGTATTTTTAGGAGAGACCATCGTTATAATGGTTGGCGTTCCAATCTATTTATTATTAATGAAAAATAAGGGATTTGTACAGGTTATTACCTTGGATAAATCAGAAAGGGATAAATAAATGAACAAGTATTATGAAATGTTTTCGCAGAATCAACCAGTAGATTTGTCTTCTATCGATGTCAATACGCTTTCTTTTCAAGATAGATATTGGGTTTTGGCTTGCAAAGCCAATGATTATGTAACAGCAGAGAATCGTTTTTTAGCAACTGTCTGTATCACTAGGGTCAAGGAACTAGCCTTTCTAAATGCTTGTGCCCGGCAGATTGATCAATATGTGACTATTGATGATAAATATATCGATTATGCTGTGGCTTTTGAATATCCAGCTTCAAATCAAAAACTCATTGATATCGATAAGTGGTGTAATGGGGTCATGAAGAGACAGCAGAAACTTAATATCATCTCGATGATTGTCTTTATTTTTGCAATCGGACTTATGTTTTTACTACATTTTGCTTTTGGTGTTGACTTCATTATTGCATTAGCTATTGCGGCAATTATTTCAATTGCTGGTAACTCGGTTGTTATTCCCCTAATCTATAAAAAGGGTGGCAAGAACAAGCAACCGGAAGTTTTGAAGGGCGATGTCCCCGAAGATATCAAAGATTTAATCAATTATGATGAAAAAGCTAATGAGATTTTAAAGAATAATGACTACTTGCCAATTCTGAAAGCTCGCAATGAGCAAGAAATGAATGAGGCAATCAGAAATTATCCGAAAAAATAGTCTAGACAGTAAGGCTTTGCGTCTATATAATATATAGTATCTATTAAGAAAAAAGCCGATATATCCTAGAAATTGAGAGCGAGTCCTTGCTGGTGGAAGAAGGATAATGGATGGATATTGAGAACACTTTTGGAGTAGACGTGACCAGCGTTAATGGTATAAAGAGCGCACAAAAAGAGGCGAACTGGGATGGCACCGCGGTAACTCGTTCCTAGGTTTCCTCTTTTTTATATTTAAGGAGGTTTTAGCAATGCTAGAATTTAGAACGGCGAGAGAATTATTCGATATAGCTTTGACTGGATCTGAAATGGAAAAAGACTCTCTAGATTTCGTCGAAATGGAAGGTTGGATTCGGACTAATCGTAGCAATAATAGTGTCGGCTTTATTGAGCTGAATGACGGGACATATTTTAAGAATGTTCAATTGGTTTATGAGAACGGATTGGAAAACTTTGCTGATATTGCGAAGTTTAGTACTGGCAGTGCAATATCTATTGTTGGAAAGCTCGTATTCACACCCAATACTAAGCAACCATTTGAAATCAAGGCTAGTAATGTCGTTCTAGTAGGTGGTGTTGATAATGACTATCCATTGCAGAAAAAACGCCATAGTTTTGAGTATTTGCGAGAGATTGCTCACCTCAGACCGAGAACTAACACTTTTAGTGCGGTGTTTAGAGTAAGATCTGTTCTTTCCATGGCCATTCATGAATTCTTTCAAGATCAAGGATTTGTCTATGTCCATACACCATTGATTACTTCAAATGATGCCGAAGGAGCCGGGGAAGAATTCATCGTAACAACAAGAAATGATGGAAAATACAGTGAAGATTTCTTTGGCAAGAAAGCTGGACTGACTGTTTCGGGCCAGTTGAATGCGGAAGCATATGCTTTAGCATTTAGAGATGTTTATACTTTTGGACCAACCTTTAGAGCTGAGAAATCCAATACAACGCGTCATGCGGCTGAATTCTGGATGGTTGAGCCAGAAATTGCTTTTGCTGATTTGGGCGATGATATGGACTTAATCGAAGATATGATCAAGTATTGCATTGATTATGTTTTAGAAAATTGTCCGGTTGAAATGGAATTCTTCAATCAAATGATTGAGCCGGGATTAATTGAACGTCTAAAGAATCTCTTAAATAGTGAGTTTAGGAAGATGACTTATACTGAAGGTATTGAGATCCTTAAACAAGCGGTTAAGGATGGCCACGTTTTTGAAGATGGCAATATCTATTGGGGCATGGATCTTCAATCCGAGCACGAAAGATATTTATGTGAGAAACATGTCAATGGACCAATTTTCTTAATCGATTATCCAAAAGAGATTAAGGCTTTCTATATGCGCCTAAACGATGACAACAAGACAGTCGCTGCTTGTGACTTATTAGTTCCTTCAGTCGGTGAGATTGTTGGTGGTAGCCAAAGAGAAGAGCGCTATGATTATTTAGTCAAACGCATGGATGAATTAAAAATGGAAAAATCCGGCTTACAATGGTATTTGGACTTACGCCGTTATGGTGGTGTTCCACATGCAGGATTTGGTATTGGCTTTGAGCGCTTTTTGATGTATATTACAGGTATGCAAAATATTAGAGATGTTTTGCCATTTCCAAGAACCCCGAAGAACCTATTATATTAGTGAAAGGATGAGTAAGTAAGATGCCACGCAACGAAAAAGAGAAAATACGTGGACGCAAGCGTCTAAATATATTGATATTAGCCTTAGATGCAGCTTTAATTGCCTACATCATTTTCGTTATCGTTAGGGCGATAGCATTGTAGAGTGGAGAGATGAATTGTGAAAGCCATTAAGAACATAATTGTTTTTGATACCGAGTTTGTTTCCGCTAGAAGTGGCAGCCAACCGATTCAAATAGCGATGACCGCTTATGAATTAAAGGAAAATAGTATCGAAAAAATCAGTGATTTCTCGACTTTAATTCTTCCACGAAAAGGCGTTCGCTTGAATAAATATGTTGTTGAATATACAGGCATAAATGAAGAGATATTGCGCCGAGAAGGCATCTATTTGGAAATGGCTAGAAAGCAAGTCATTGAGTACTTGTTAGATTTCAATTTTCAAGATACTATCTTGCTGGGATGGGATCCTAGCAATGATCAGCGAATGTTCAATATTCTTTTTAATTATAATGAAGAGATGATTGATGTTGCTACTTTTCGCTGGGTTGACCTAGCTAGAGTTTATATTCATGTCAATGATTTGCCCCTTGGTCAAGTCCCATCGCTGAAAACAGCTTGTGAATTTTATGACATGTCTGACATTTCCTTCCATGATGCCAGCAATGATTGTCAAGCAACAGCCATATTATTAAGCAAGTTGTTGGAACTGTATGGAACGACTAAGTGCTTATATGAACTTAGTGAAATGACAGTTAAGAAGAAAAACAAGAGAATAGAAAAACAAAAAGTCCATTAATTGGACTTTTTCTTTGCTTTATTGATTTCTTCAGCCACTAGATTAGGCTTTGATAACGTTTCTAATTTATGCTTTTTGTTGTCGTTGGTAACGACAATTATATTGTAATTAGAGGTATAGACATCAGCTATCTGATTATATTCAAGATCTAACCATTTTCGCTGACCCTGTGAACTAACAATATAAATTAATCGCTTATCAGTGACAAAGAAGCAAGAAGTTTTATAATCATACACTGTGATTATAATGATAACGACTAACAAACCGGCTTGTAATACAATGAGAGGGAAAAGGTAATTAAGAAAGTTAGGCAGCATGTATTGTAAGCATAAGATGATGAAAGCAACTAACAATATAACATTAGCATTAGTATTCGTTAGGATGCGAAAGATAGATAGTTTTTTTGTATAAAGAACTTTTTCACCTTTTGCAAGGAACTCTTCGTTATTCATTATTTCTTTCCTCCGGATCAAGACTGCGGCCAAAAGCTGATACCGAGACTTTTCGTGCTCGTCTTTGCTTACTAACAAAACCCAATGTTTGAATAAATAGATTGATTACCATCCATAGTGTTATTATTAACATCACGTAGGTGATATAACCTGTTAAATCAAGATATACGACTGGCGATTTAATAATTGTCGGCCAACCGCTAACCATTTTAATCCCAAAGAAAGTGCTTGTTGGCCATTCAAGTTTTACAAGCAGATCAGTGACAATGGTAAGGGCGCGATTGAAATCGGTACCCACGGCATATTCAAAATAGATAATAAAACCAATGGCAGCAAGGATAAAGATTCTTAAAGACCAACGTATCTTTAGATATAGGGTCTTCGTTTCGCGACGATAGACATACTTAACAACTTCGTTTGGTGTTTTCAAGACACGGTATTTGCAGAGGTCATAGAGATAAAAATCAATATGTTTAGACTGCTCTTTCATCCAAGAACGAATAGCTTTAACGATTAGTCCTACGATTACAAAGACAAAAGCGAAAACAACAGCTAGGATTATTAATACTTTCTTTTCCGTTTCACTTAGTTTTACTAAGAGGGGAAGATTAATCAGAACTCGATTTATCATCATCATCTGAAGACACCTCCTCTTTTTTGGAGATTATTTGAGCGGTATTGGCCTGCAACTCGGGATTGTCAGGAAGAATAGTAGCCGCTCCAGCTATGCCCTTTGCGGTGGCAATATCATTTTGAATCTTCAACAGTTCTCTAGTTTCATCATCTTCGCTATTAATATTGCGGCCAGAGAAGAACCAGAAAATTGAGCATATTTCCAAAATAAAATATGTCACGATGGCATAGACAAGATATATCGAAAAAATTGCAAGCAAAAAAGGACTAATAATGACGTAGAGTAGGCCTTGACCAAATGTTTTGAAAAATTCTAACATCAATGCTCCTCCTTAAAGATTATTTTTTGTCTTTTTTTGTGCTTTTTGCGTTTGTTACTTTCGCTGGTTGTTGGACATATGTATGCATAATTAACTCATATAGAGCGTAAAGAACTGGTGGTGCAAAGAGAATGATGTATGGTAGTACTGCTTGATAGGAAGTATAAACCTTTAGCAATGGTAATGTTCCACCGAGAAATACAACGGCTTGAACCGCTAATATTATCCATGGTTTTGAAGTAATTTGATATCCATATAGAGCAATTGGTAAACTGAAAACAATCGCGGCAGTTGTTGTAAAGATGATATAGATATCTTGTTTCCAAGGCATAAAGCAAGCAATTAAACTTGCGATTGAAAGAATTAATACCCAAAATGGTGGGTTAGTAGTTTTGGTGACAGTAATTCCCATTCTCTTTAGCTGTGCTCTTAAAATGAAATGTAATAAGAAAGCTTGCATGAAGGAATAGCCTAGCAGCAATCCCAATGACAAGAAATCATTTTTAGTTTTTGCTAGGTGGAAGATTGTCTTTAAGCTGAGAATAATGTCCACGCTGGTAAACCATTTTAAAATGACTGCTGATAAGAAGAACAGAGCAAACTCTAAGATTGTTAGGGTATAAACGATGGTTGTTCCATTAGCTTTATGCTTAACTAATTCTCCATAGACAACTCCTACTGCAAGAGTAGGTAAGATGTAGAGTAATCCAGCAGTGGGATCAATGATTGTACAAACAATTAAGGTTGCCAGTGCAAAGATAATGGTTTCTCTAAATTTGCATTTGTAAGAATACATGGCGGAGAAGAAAGGAACAATAAATAAAATAATCAGCTCAATGCCAGGGATCCAGGCAAAATGCAACAAGATAGTTGCAATGATATGTAGTGCGGCAAGCAGACCGCCAAATGTTAATGCTCTTACTGGTTTCATAATAATACACCTCGCTTGCTTATTTTATCACAATTGTGTTTCTTTGCCTATAACAGAAAGAAAAATTTATAAAATTTTATCTTTCAAGAGCTGCTTTCTCTCTTTATAAATTATCGCTTCTATGTTATAATATTGTCGTATGTGAAATAGGAGAATGGGGTGAGATTTGCCATGAAAGATTTATTAACAAAACTTAACTCTTCACAATATGATGCGGTTACGAGTAATGACAAGTATATTCGGGTTATTGCTGGTGCTGGAAGTGGCAAAACTCGGGTATTGACCACAAGATTGGCGTATTTAATTGAGTCTTGTGGCGTTCCGGCTTGGACTATACTAGCAATCACCTTTACCAATAAAGCAGCACGAGAAATGCGGAAAAGAGTAGAAGACTCTTTAGAATGCGAAAATTGTGGCTCTTACATTTCAACCTATCACTCTTTTTGTGCTCGCTTTTTGCGGGAAGAGATTAGTGCATTAAATTATCCGCACAATTTCATTATTATCGATGAAGAGGACCAGGAAAAAATAGTAAAGAAACTTCTAGAAGAAGCAGATGCAAAGATTGTCCTTAAGCCATCATCGGTGGTTAATTATATTTCCGAGTGCAAAACCTATCGAATTAATCCGGAACAAGCTTTGCAAAGTTGCGCGAATCTTTATGGTGAACATAATCGGGCGGAAATATATGCAGCTTATGAAGAGTATCTAAAAAACAATGGTTACCTAGACTTTGATGACCTATTAATAAAAACTGTTCAAATTCTAGAAACCAATGATTATATTTATAAAAAATGGTCAAGAAGATTTAACTATATTTTGGTTGATGAATTTCAGGATACAAATAATATTCAATATCGTTTAATCCAACTTTTAGCCGGCTCTGATGCCAATGTATTTGTTGTCGGTGATCCTGACCAAACTATCTATACTTGGCGTGGAGCTAATATCGATATTATTATTGATTTTGCAAAGGATTTTCCTGGTGCCGTTGATTATGTTTTGGATTGCAATTATCGTTCAACTCAGTCAATCTTAAATGGTGCTAATGAATTGATTGCTAATAATAAAAAACGGATAGCAAAGAATCTAACAACGGTTAATGGATCAGGAGCAAAAATTATATATTATCAAGCCTCAACGCCAGAAATTGAAGCTAAATGGGTGAGTGAACGCATCAAAGAATTGCTTGCAAAGAATCAACAACTCAGTTATCGCGATTTCGCAATTTTATACCGTTCAAACTATTATTCACGGGCTTTTGAAAGTGCTTTATATACCTCAAAGATACCATATAGTATTTTTGGCGGCGTTAAATTCTTTGAAAGAAAAGAAGTTAAGGATGCTATCTGCTATTTACGTCTTTTGGTGCGTCCAGAAGATAATTTGGCTTTAGATCGAATTATTAATACACCTAAACGCGGCGTTGGTGATAAAACATTGGCCGGTATTTATACCGCTGCTGAAGCTGCGAATATCACACCATATCAATTCCTAGCTAATAAATATGCAGAAAAAGTTGAAAGCTCGCCATTACATACTTTGATGGCAGCCATGGAGAAATATCGGCATAGTTTGAATGAAACTGATAAACCTAATTATGGTGAATTGCTCGAAAACTTGTTGGAAGAAGTGGAGTACACACCATCTTTGCGTGAAAGTGATGAAAAGGAAAGAATTGAAAACTTAAAGGAATTAAGCAGTTATCTGTTTAACTTCCAAATAGCGAATCCTGAAGTTGAATTAGCCGAAATTATGCAAGAAATAGCTCTTTATTCATCACAGGATGAAATGGTTGATGGAAACTATGTTTCCCTCATGACTATTCACACTGCAAAAGGATTGGAATTTCCCTTTGTTTTTGTGGTCGGCTTATCTGAAGGAGTTTTCCCAAATGCTAGATCAATTAATAGCATTCGTTCTATCGATGGCTTAGATAACAGTTATGAAGATAATGATCGATTAGAGGAAGAGAGACGTTTAGCCTATGTTGCTTTTACTAGAGCGATGAAACAACTCTTTATTAGTTACAGTACAGGCTATAATTTTGCCTCAAAAGGCTATGGAACAGCTTCGCGTTTCATAAGAGAAATTCAAACGCAAATCACTCCCTATCGGCGATTTACTTCCGCGCCAACAACACCCTTTGTTCATCGGCCAGCCCAAAAGGTGCGTGAACATTCAGTTTTACAGAATTCGAACGAAGGTTATCGGCCAGGAGAAATGGTTGAGCACGTTGCTTTTGGTGAAGGAATCATTATTTTGGTTAATGAAACCTCGTTGGTAATTGTTTTCAAAGACCCTAAGGTCGGTCAGAAAACTATTTCCCGTAACTTTACTGGTATCAAAAAGAAGGGATAGACAGTTATGAATGAAGTCTTGGAAAGAGTTCTTAAGCTCAGACATCTTTTAGAGAAATATGGCTATGAATATTATGTTTTGGATAATCCTAGTGTTAGTGACCAAGAATATGATCGCCTAACTCAAGAATTAGTGCTTTTAGAGCGCGCTCATCCCGAGATAGATTCATCAAATTCGCCAACTAAAAGAGTTGGGGGAATTGTTTTAAAACAGTTTCAAAAAATCACTCATAAAAGATTAATGCTTTCACTTGCCAATGCTTTTAACGAGGATGATTTACGTGATTTTGACCAGAAAATACAGGATATTATTCATACGAATGAGATTGAGTATGTTTGCGAGCTTAAGATTGATGGCTTAGCAATGTCTGTTCAATATAAGGATGGTATTATCGATTATGGAGCAACTCGTGGTGATGGTACTGTTGGTGAAATGGTAACTGAAAATGTCAAGACTATTCAGGCTATTCCTTTACGCGTTGAAGAGCAGCGCGAGTTTGAAGTTCGTGGCGAAGTCTATATGTCCAAGAAAGTATTAAATAAGTTGAATGAAAAGAGAAAATTCAAAGGTGAAGCATTGCTAGCTAATGCGCGCAATGCGGCTGCCGGATCAATCAGACAATTGGATTCAACAATTGCTGCTGAAAGACATCTCGATAATTTCATGTATTATTTTGTTAATGCTTCCGACTTTAATATTCATTATCATAGCGATGCGATGCTAAGAATGAAGGAAATGGGCTTTTGTGTCAATCCCAATTGGCGAATTTGCCGCGGTATCGATTCTGTATTGAATTATATTGCTGAATATACTGAGAAAAGGCCATCATTAGCATATGATATTGATGGAATTGTTATCAAAGTGAATGATATGCATCTGTATGATGAAATAGGATATACGGCGAAAACACCAAAATGGGCTATTGCTTACAAATTCCCACCTGAAGAAGTGGTTACAAAGCTGAAGGACATCGTTTTTACGGTGGGCAGAACGGGTAAAATTACACCTAATGCAGTTTTGGAACCAGTTCGCGTTGCTGGTTCAATCGTTCAGCGGGCAACTTTACATAATGAAGATTTTGTAATTGACAAAGGTATTCGGATTGGCGATTATGTCGTTCTTCGCAAAGCCGGAGATGTCATACCGGAGGTTGTAAGAGCATTAGTAGATCGTCGTGATGGCAGTGAGAAACCCTTTATAATGGCCAAGACTTGCCCGATTTGTGGTTTGCCATTGGTAAGAAATAATGAAGAATCTGCTCATTATTGTGTTAATCCGGCTTGTGATCGGGTGAATATTGAACAATTGATTCATTTCGCGTCACGCGAAGCAATGAATATTGAAGGACTGGGCGATAAAATAGTTGAAGAGTTCTATAACATTGGGGTATTGAAAACTATTTCAGATATTTATGATTTAGATGGTCAAGTTGAAACTATCAAGGAAATGGATGGATTTGGCGATAAATCGATAGGAAAAATTCTTAATTCGATTGAAAAAAGCAAAGAAAATTCCCTTGAGAAACTTTTATTTGGCTTAGGGATAAAAGAAGTTGGCGCCAAAGGAGCTAAACTGTTAGCAAAGCGCTATAAAGAAATGGATGCTATCGCAACGGCTAGCAATGAAGATTTACAGCAAATAAAAGATGTTGGTCCAATTATGGCTCAAGCAGTAGTCGACTATTTCGCAGATCCTGATAACCAAAATTTACTCCTTTATTTAAAACTTAAGGGTTTAAATTTCTCCTATTTGGGCAATGATTCGAAAATCGATATTAATCATCCTTTTTATAATAAAACAGTTGTTTTAACTGGGACATTAAGCAGCTTGAAAAGAAATGAAGCTCAAAAAATACTTGAAGATTTTGGTGCTAAAGTATCAGGTAGTGTTTCGAAACAAACATCCTATGTTGTGGCTGGCGCTGAGGCTGGTTCAAAACTAGATAAAGCTCAGAAATTGGGAGTCAAGGTCTTGACGGAAGAAGAGTTCTTGAAAATGATTGATTATGGAAATGAAGGTTGATCTCCATCGTCTTTCAAGCAACGATGCTTATGAAGTGTTGATGCAAAAGATTGATGAAGCTTTGGATAAAGATATTTATTTGATTGAAGTAATTCATGGCTATAATCGTGGTGATATTTTAAAAACGATGGTTTTGAGTCTCTCAGAGACTAATCATTGGGCTATCTTACGAACAAGGCCAAAGTTAGGAAACTCTGGCACAACATATATTGAACTAAAAATGCCGTTATTCTAGATAATTTCGACATTTTTTTTGCCTTATAGATGATAAACTCAGGCTTGGGTGATGACATGGATCAAGCTTATAGTAAGGCAAATGTTGCCATTAAAAGTCGAGAAAAGACAAATTTGCATTGGAAGAGGGGGGTAGTATTTGCCACTCTCAGTTTTGCTATTAGTAATGTGCAAATAGCTGATAGAAATGCCTTGTTGTTTTTGCCGATAATTGCCATTGCTTATTATTTGGGCAAATTGGAAACAGTCTTTGCTATTATAGCTAGTGCTGTCGCTCTTGCTGTATATAATTACATTGACAATGTTGCTTTGTTAATAGGCTGTTTCTTTTTCTTCCTTGCTTTATTATCAATTCGTTTACTAAAGGTAAGCATACGAATTAGTTTGCCTCTAGCAACCTTATTAGCTGATCTACTAATGCGATATCTGTTTTATCGGGGGATTGGAGTGACTTATACTTACAATCATATTTTCGTATCAATACTTTTATCGATCGCTTGTTATTGCTTAGTTTACTATCTTGGTTGCTTACAAAAAGGTCATCGTTTCTATAGCTCATATTTAATTACTACGGCTTGCATAGTATTCATGTCTGGAGCAATGGGAATACCTTCGTTCGGCTTACCTATAAGTATACCTTTCATTCTAATCGCTTCAATTTGCTTATTGAGTTCTTGTCTATGTGGGACTGGCAATGGAATGCTAGTGAGTTTACTAGCTTGTGTATTATTAAAAGCCTTTGCTCAAGTACCTGATATTTACTATGCCTATTTGCTTAGTGGAACATTTGCCGCTAGTCTATTCTCTACCAAGCCGAAACTGATAATTATCCTTTCTTATATTGCGGCTTTCTTTGCAATTAATTACTTCTTAGGCGAAGAGTTATTACCCTTATATGCATTGATTGAATGGGGAAGTAGTTGCTTAATTTTTCTGCTAATTCCTTCAACGCTATTAGCAAGACTGAAAAAAAGAATCCCTAGCAATGAAGAAATTTTTATCATTCAAGAAAAACATTATGAAAAACTTCAAGGAAAAATAGTTCATCGTCTTGAAACACTTCAAGAAATCAATGATCGTATAATCAGCCAAGTATTTGATAAAAGTGTAGATAAAGCGCAGGAAAACAGCATTGTAAAAGTTTGTAAAGAGGTTTGCACGCTTTGCCCTAAGCGTCAAGTTTGTTATAACAGCCAAAATGGTATATTGAAGACTTGTCAGAAACTTATATATGAAAATATCAGCAATGATGAACATAATTATATAACTAGTAATTGTCTAAAGGCTAGTATACTCTTACGAAGCTGTTATCAGCATCGTCAAGAGAATGTCTTAGAGCAGCGCTACATCAGTAGATATAATGATTTGAAAGGATTGATGCGTGATAATATTAAAGGAGTCGCTAACATCGTTGAAAGTCTCAAAACTGATATTAATGAGGCGGGTATTAGTGGCAGCAAAATAGAACAAGAAATCGAAAAAACTTTAGCACAAGCCCGTATTTTTCCTATCTATGTGAAGTATCTACGCGATGAGCTTGATTTAATCACAATTGAGTTAGGAATTGTCAAAAGTTTTGATAACTTAGCAATAAAAAAAGTGCTTGAGAAAGTATCGGCAACGCCATTGGCAGATGCTACTATTTGTCGTTCCAACTTTGATGATTATTATCAACTAACCTTTCAAGAGAAACGTGATTATTCTTTTTTATATGGTTGCGGAAGCCTAGCCAAAGAGAAGGTCTGTGGCGATACTTATGTTGTGATTAATTCTACCGGACAGATGCATTTTGTTATTAGTGATGGAATGGGTAGCGGTGAAAAGGCCTCACAAGCTAGCAAAGCTACAATTTCAGTCTTACAAAAAATTTTAGAAATGGGAGTTAAAAATGGGGTAGCAGTTAAGATAATCAATTCAGTTTTAAAATTGCAAAACCTTAATGAGTCATACGCAACACTGGATATTCTTTCCCTTGATAACCATACTGGAATGGCTTGCTTTACCAAAACCGGAGCTCCACCTACTTATCTATTTCGAAACAATAAATTGACGCAAATATCTTCTTCAGCTTTACCAATTGGGATTGTTGAGGATGTCGAAGCCTTCGATTATGTAATGGAAAGTGAGAAAAATGACTTACTTTTGATGGCCAGTGATGGCTTAAATATTCGAAATGAGGACTTAGAAGACATTTTCAAGAGCAATGAAGAGGCAAATCCGCAAACATTAGTTCAAAAGATCTTAGCAACATATTCGGAAAGCCTTACAGATGATGTAACTTTAATTGCAATTAAGGTTGTGTAAAAACTATAAATATATGCTAATATATTAATGGTGATTAAATGCTTGATTTAAAGACATATGACATTCAAAAGAATGATTCCTTAATAGCCGCAGTCTCAGGAGGGCCAGATTCAATGGCTCTTTTGGACATGCTTGTTAGTTCTGGATATCTTCCCACAGTGTGCCATATTAATTATCACAAAAGAGAGACTAGTAATCGCGATGAAATGATAGTGCGCGAATACTGTGCTTTGCATAGCTTAGAAATCTACGTTTTATCTGCGGTTGAGCCTACGGGAAATTTCCAAAATTGGGCACGGGAAAAACGCTATGAGTTCTTTAAAAAAATATATGATAAAAAAGAGGCCAAAGCTTTAGTGGTCGCCCACCAGCAAGACGATGCTCTTGAAACCTATTTATTCAAGAAAATGCGTAAAAGTGTAGGCGATAGTTTAACTATTAGAGAAGAAGAAAATATTTATCAGATGCGAGTTATTCGCCCATTGTTAAATCTTTCCAAAGCCGATTTGCGACAGTACTGTTTAACTAATGACATCACCTTCGGTGATGATGAAACAAATTTTACTAAGCATTATACCCGGAATGCTATTAGATTAGATATTGTTAGTCAACTAAGTGCTGAAGATCGTCATAAACTAATTGCTGAGATGAAAAAGAATGAAGACGAGTGGCAGGTGAAAAGACAACATGCTCTCGCTATCATTCATGATTCAAAGATTAATTATAGTGAGTTTGCCAACTTGACTGAAGAAGAGAAACGAATTGCTTTGTTTGAACTTATTGTTGGATTTTGCCCTGAACTTGGAAAGCATTTAGTAGGGAGCAGGTTGAATGAGATAATAAAGGAATTTGTATCGCCTAAGCCTAATATAATCATTGAGCTTGCTGGTACCATTGTTATGAATAAATCGTACGATATAATTAGCGTTATCAATAATGAGACAGTATCGTATTCTTATCGCTTGGATTCGTTAGAAACAATGGATACTCGGTATTTTTCTGTCGCTTTAACGGGTGTGAAGATGGAAGGCGTTCAAGTTATGCCAACCGACTTCCCCTTAACCATTCGAACTTATCAACCTGATGATTACATTAATTTAAAAGCTGGCCATAAGTCTCTAAAACGTCTTTTTATTGATAAAAAGATACCCGTGTGGCAAAGAAAGACTTGGCCGATTGTAACCAATTCGGCGAATGAGATTATTTTGGTTCCTTTAATCTACCGATTATACGAGCGAAAAGCATTGCAAAATAACATATATGTGTTAAAATGTATAAATACTATTAAAAGGAGTTAATTATGCCAAATATTATTAAAAAAGTTTTAATAAGTGAAGAAGAAATCATTAAGCGCGTTAGTGAAATCGGTCAACAAATAAGCACAGAATATGCTGGTAGAAAGCCAATTCTTGTTGGTTTATTAAAAGGCTCTGTTCCATTTATGGCAGAATTAATGAAACACATTACGATTGATATGCAAACCGAATATATGGTGGTGTCTAGCTATGAAGGAGGTATTACTTCATTGGGACAAATTCGGATTATAAAAGACTTAGAGATGTCAATCGAAGGTCGCGATATCATCATTGTTGAAGATATTGTTGATAGTGGACTAACTCTTGATACCATTACCTCTTTGCTTCGCCATCGGATGGCCGGCTCAGTTGAAGTGGCTTGTTTACTAGATAAGAAGACAAAAAGAGTTAAAGAAGTCGATATCAAATATGCGGGTTTTGTTATTCCCGATGAATTTGTTGTTGGCTATGGTCTAGACTATGATGAGTTATACAGAAACTTACCATATGTCGGAGTAATAAATACAGATTTGCTTTAGAGGAGGAATCTAGATGAATAATCAACCCAATCAAAAACCCAATGCCCCAAAACAGCCGAAGAATTGGCTTGCTTTTGTGTGGCCTTATTTACTAATTGTCGCAATTGCTATTGTGGCAATTGTTTCATTCGCTCGTTCATCAAACAAAAACAAATATTCATTCAATAGTTATGAGTCGATGGTTGCCGAACTATCTAAGCCTGGTACTACTGTTAAAAGTTTTAATGTTGCTGAACAAGAAAAAGTCATCGATTTTGCTGGAACTTTTACCAGAACTGTTGATGGGAAAGCTGTAGTTTATACTTTCTCAGGAACAATTCCAATTGTGGCTGAATCCGATTCATACAATGGCGATGTCGTTGATTTCTACAGTTATATCGATACGTTTAATACTTCTACTGAACAAGTAGTCACAATTACTAATGCTTTTGAAACAAGCATTTGGAGTTCATTGTTAATCTATTTGATTCCTACAGTCATCGTTATTGTATTCATGCTTATATTCTTCTCAAGAATGGGCGGTAGTAATGGCAATTCCAAAGCATTTGATTTTGGTAAATCTCCAGTGAAGAACATCGAGAATTCTAAAATTAGATTTGCTGATGTTGCTGGCTGTGATGAAGAAAAAGCCGAGATGGTTGAAATTGTCGACTATCTAAAAAATCCCCGCAAATTTGCTCGTATGGGAGCTAGAATCCCTAAAGGCATTATTCTAAAAGGTGCACCAGGAACTGGAAAAACATTGTTAGCCAAAGCCGTAGCAGGTGAGGCTGGTGTTCCATTCTTTAGTATCTCTGGTAGTGATTTCGTTGAAATGTTTGTTGGTGTTGGTGCCAGCAGAGTTAGAGACATGTTTAAAAAAGCCCAGCAGAATGCCCCCTGCATCATCTTCATTGATGAAATTGATGCTGTCGGTCGTCAAAGAGGTGCTGGCTTAGGCGGTGGCCATGATGAAAGAGAACAAACTCTTAACCAATTACTAGTTGAGATGGATGGATTTGCTGACAATTCAGGTATTATTGTTATTGCCGCCACCAACCGTCCAGATGTTCTTGATCCAGCGTTGTTAAGACCAGGTCGTTTTGACCGTCAGATCACTGTTAATCTACCAGATCGTAATGGCCGTGAAGCTATATTAAAAGTTCATGCCCGTAACAAAAAAATGGGTTTAGATATCAATTATTCCAATATCGCCTATAGAACACCAGGATTCAGTGGTGCTGAGTTAGAAAATGTTCTCAATGAAGCAGCAATTCTTGCAGTCAGAGAAAACAAAGAAACTATTGGCATGGCGGAAGTTGATGAAGCAATTGATAGAGTAATGGGTGGCCCAGCCAAAAAGGGAAAGATCATTACCGAGAAAGAAAAGAGATTGGTTGCTTATCATGAATCAGGACATGCGATTGTGGGTATGAAACTTGCAAGTGCTATGAAGGTTCAAAAAGTAACAATAATCCCTCGTGGAGAAGCAGGTGGCTATGTCTTAATGACACCGACTGATGAACGTTTCTTAGTTACAAAGAGCGAACTAGAAGAAAGAATCTCTGGTTTATTAGCTGGTCGTGTTTCCGAAGAAGTTTTCTTTCAAGATGTCACTACTGGTGCACAAGAAGATATTTCTCAAGCGACAAAACTAGCTAGAATGATGGTTACAAACCTTGGTATGTCTTCTCTAGGACCAATCCAATATGAGCAGCCAGAAGGCAATGTCTTCTTAGGCCGTGATTATACAAATGCATCCCGTAACATTTCTAGCGAAGTAGCCTACTTAATTGACCAGGAAATAAAGAAAATTGTTACTGAGTCAATGGAAAAGGCGCGGAAAGTTATTGTTGAGAACAAAGATGTCTTGACCTTAATTGCTGAAACATTGTTGCAGAAAGAAACCTTAACCTTTGAAGAAGTGAAAAGCTTAATTGATAATGGCAAACTTCCCGAAAAAGTTAAAGTTGATGTGGAAATACCTGCAACAGCGGTTAACCCTGAGACTCCAAAGGAAAATCAAGAAGAACCAAAAGAATAACGCCACTAGGCGTTTTTCTCTTAAGAGGAATAAAATATGGATAAGATTATTAGAGGCATCTTAAATGATGGCAAGATTAGAATATTTTTGGCTGATACTTCGAAGAGTTGCGAGAAGATTTGTGCTGCTCATAACTTGGGCAGTGCAGCAAGCGATGCTTTGAGTCGAGTCTGCAGTATTGCAGCCATCATGGGCATAATGCAAAAAAACGGGCGATTGACAGTCAAAATTGATGCTAATGGTCCCTTAAAAAGCATTGTAGTTGATGCTGATTGTGAAGGTAATATTCGCGGATATGTTGCTAGACCAAATATTGATGAAACAATCACAAAAGTTGAAGAAGCAATTGGTGACCTAGGTATCATAACAGTAATAAAAGATCTTGGCATGAAACGTAATTTTAGCTCCCAAATTGAACTGCAAAGTGGGAAGATTGGTGAAGATTTCAGTTATTACTTCAAAGAATCTGAACAAGTACCTTCTGTGGTTGCTACTGGTACGCATATAACTATTAATGAATTTATTTCCGGAGCCTTAATTGTTCAATTGATGCCCGGCTATCAAGAAGAAGACCTACTTTATGCGGAAAACTTTGCTGCACAGTGTCCACCAGTTAGCGATATGCTAAAAATTGGGGATTTAGAGCAAGTTCTCAGCGAATTATTCCCAGAGATAAAGATTCTTTCAACTAGTCCAGTTAAGTTTGCTTGCAACTGTTCAAAAGGCCGTTTCATTGCTGGCGTGGCTACTTTGCCAGTCGAAGACATTCAAGAAATGATTGTTGATAATCAAGATGTTGAATTATGTTGCAATTTTTGTAACACCAAATATATTCTGACAATGGAAGATCTTCAATATGCTTTAAAACTAAAAACGATGAATACTCACTAAGGAGGTGTCCCCTTTGCATGTAGTCTTGGCCTTGTATGGCTTATCATTTATTTGGATGCTTGCCATTACATTAATAAAACCCGATTCAATTAATCGCTTGCTGGCCAAGTGCTGCACAAGTGCGCTTTTTGTTGTCTTAGCGATTGTAATAAAGTATCGTTTTGCATTAGGCGGACAGTATTTTACTGTTATTCTTCTTGCTTTAGTATTTTCCTTTTTAGGTGATGTTTTTTTGGGCTTAAGCAATGTTGAGAGGATTAAGCATAACAGGGTGTTTATCCCTCTTGGCTTTTCTTTCTTTTTTGTAGCTCAGTGCTTCTATGTTATTGCATTTACCTTTATTAGCCAGGTTCCTTTTAGCTTCTTACATGTTTTGATCCCTATTGTTGGCATTGCGCTATCGTTAACCATCCTTTTGACACTCAAAGTCAAAGATAAACTGAGATTTATTCTTGTCTGTGTCTATACAGTAGCGATGGCAGGGATGCTTAGTGCTTCTTTTGTTTATGCTTTACATTATGGATTCGATAGCAAATCCATCATCATCTTAAGTGGAGGCATTGTTTTCGCTATCTCTGATTACACTTTGTTATTTAAATACTTCTATACAGGAAAAAAGAAGTTAGCTTTTGTTACGATTACAACAATTACTTATTATGCTGCTCAATTGTTAATGATTGCTACGCTATTAAAATAAAAGAAAAGAACACAACGTGTTCTTCTCTAAGCTATTCCTTCAACTGAATCCGATATGACAGCTGCTTGCTCACTCTCGTTATCAATCGAGGTAGTAACTGTTGGTATCGCTTGGGATGAAAGCAGTTCGGCTTCTTTTATTCTTTGCTGGTAATAATAATGTTCAAAGATCTCGGCTAGATGTTTACCGCGGCCAAAATTTACTCTTCCATCTGTTTCTAAAGCATAAGCCTTGATTTTCAAATTAATGCTATCACAAGTTGCTTTTTGAATGTCATTAACCAATTCATTGAAATCTACCAGTAGTTTATAGTAACTGTGACCAGCAATCTTAACAGGTTCATCCATATCATTATTGATTACGATGTACCTCTTGTTGCAACATAACCCGATATTGCTCAGCTCTACTTCATAGTTACCATGATTGTAGATTGCAAGTTCGATGCTACCATTTACATCATTGTTGCCAATAATGTAGTTCCCACAAATTTTGAGACGACTTTTGCGGCGATTTTGCAAACGATGATAGATAAGAAAGAGATAAACTAACATTAGAAAACTGATGCCGACAATAAAATAGTACAATAGATGCTCCATGATTTTTCTCCTTTCGCTAGTACTAGTATTACCTATTTTTTTATAATCATTTGCTGTTATGAACAAATTAATATATAATTTGAAGTGGAAGTGATGATATGACTGATGAGCCAAGTGTTTTAAAAGCAATGTCCGATAAAACACGCCGAGAGATATTGAATTTATTAAAAGAAAAGGGGAGAATGTCAGCCGGTGATATTTCTGCCCATTTTGATATGACTCAAGCCACAGTGTCTCATCATCTATCGGTTCTAAGTGCCTCAAAATTAGTTACCGATGAAAAAGTAGGAAAGTATATTTTTTACGAGTTAAACACAACTGTTGTCCAGGATGTTCTTCAATGGATAATGGGTTTACTAAAAGGGGGTAATAAAGATGAAGCGTAGTGTTATCAAAAACGTTATTTGTACAATGATTATCGGCGCTATTTCTTTTGCAATTACTGCTTGTGTATATCACATTATACCAGCCCAAGTATCGATGCTAGGTGATAAGACCTATGATAAGAATTACTTTGTATGGTTACTGCCAACGCTATCAATTCTTGTTGGATTGATTCTCTCTTTTTTACCTTTGTTATACCAAAAGATTTTGAAGGATATCTCAAATGTAAGTTATAACTCGACAGGGAATATTATCAGCATGACTTGCGCGGTTTTGCTGTTTATGCAAATAGTGTTTGTTTGCAGTTGGTTAGATTACACAATTGCCATATGGAATGTAGCAATTGCTGCCTTTGGTTTCTTGATTATTCTCGTTGGTAACTATATGCCACGTTTCAAAAGAAATAGTTTTATAGCTATTTATAATCCCTGGACTCTTGCTAGCAAAATCGTTTGGCAAAAAACCCATCGCTTTGGCGGTTATGCCTGGATTATTGGCGGCATTGCAATCATTTTCATGATCCTTGTTCCTAACTTTTATAATCTTTGGATAGTGCTTGCCTTGTTTGTGCTGGTTTTAATTATTCCAAATATTTATTCCTTCATCTACTATCAAATATTGGTGAAGAAAAACTAATATGTTGAAAATCGGTAATATAATTCTCAAAAATCCACTGATATCTGGCCCGATGGCGGGAATCAGTAATTTGGTGTATCGTGAAATTGCGATGGAGCATGGTGCCGCATTAAGTTACGCAGAAATGGTTAGCGACAAAGCTTTGACCTATAATAATAAAAAGACCTATGATATGTTGACTATTAGTCCCAATGAGCACCCTTGCAGTATGCAATTATTTGGAAGTGATGTCGACAGTATGGTAGCAGCAGCAATGATTATAGACAAGCATTGCGACTGTGATATCGTAGATATCAATATGGGCTGCCCCGTCCCAAAGGTCTTGAAAGCAGGAGCAGGTTCGAAATTATTACAAGATCCGCAAAAAGCTTATGATATCGTCTATAATATTGTCAATAATGTTTCTAAACCCGTTACGGTAAAACTTCGAATCGGCTATGATGCCGATCATATTAATATCGTTGAAATGGCTAAACTTATGGAAAAAGCGGGAGCCTCAGCCATTGCGGTTCATGCTCGGACTAAAGCCCAAATGTATGAAGGAAAAGCTGACTGGAATTATATTAAGCTTGCAAAAGAGGCAGTAAAAATCCCTGTTATAGGTAATGGGGACATCCGAACACCGGAAGATGCCCTAAGAATGATGAAGGAAACTGGCTGTGATGCTGTAATGATTGCTCGTGGTGGTATTGGAAACCCCTGGCTATTTGACAATAGCATCAGTCTAATAGAGAATGGAATGATTAAGGCAGAGCCAACTCCTCAAGAACGAGCTAGAATGTGCTTAGAACACGCCAAAAGGCTTATAAAGTATGAAGAAAACGAGCTTATTGCCTTAAAACAGATGCGAACTTTAGTTGGCTTCTACCTAAAGGGTTTTGATAACGCCGCCAGACTAAGAGGCAAAATGAATAGTATTACTAGCTATGAAGAGTTAGAACAATTATTGCAGGAGGCACTACTCCTTTAACAAATATTGTTGGAAAATAACTCAATAGAAGCTATAATAGGAAAAAAGTAAAGAGGAGGATAACTCATGCTAAAATTTTTAAAAGGTCTGCTTATTTTTGTTGTTGTTATCGTAGTATTAGTTGTTGCTGCTGTTTTTACAGTTGCTAATTTAACGCCAAACCAATTAAAATTGGGTGATTATGAAATCTATGAAGGAAACTCTTTGAATGATTTGGGTTTGGGAGATACCAAGTTCAAGGAAGTCTATTATCTTTACAAAGATCTCTCCAATGTTGAAGAAGACAAAATTGTTACCAATGGCTATGATGCAACCGAAGAGAAAACTACCGCTGAAACCACACTAGAGGATAGTAATATTCCTAAGAATACCTCTGGCGAGCCTGATTATACTTCTATTGTTACAACCCCAGTCACTTATGACAATAAATATGTTATTAACTATAGTGATACTACCTTGGCATATATCTTTGACTCCATTATTAGCCAAGGATCACAGACAAGTTCTTCTGATGCCAATATCAATTTTTTGAAAGATTTAAATGCGAATATAGATGAGTTTACAATTACGGATAAAACAACCTATTTCCAAATGAGATTGGTTATGTCAATTGAAACTTCGGCGATTAAAAATCAAATAAATGAGGCTTTGGGCAGCTTTGCTAGTTATGTTACTCTACCAGAACGCCTATATATCGTAAGCTATAACAAATTATCAGCTGATAATAAGGGAGTTTTAACCACAACATCAGAAAGCATTAAGATTAATGACTCTGATAACCAAGTTTCTCAAGTCATTTTCCAGGTTCTTGCTAAAAACATTAGCGGTTCGTCAAGCGATAATGATAGCGATGCGATTAATAATGTCATTGGCTCAGCCTTTTCTTCAATTGTCAGCAATTTAGGAAAGGTTGGAACCGCAACAACATTGACTAATAATATTGCCAATCCATTAACAATAGCTTATGGACCATCAGGTATTTCCGCCCACAAATTAACGCTTATTACTAATACAGTCATCTAGATAATAAGAAATTATTAAAAAAGGAAGTCAAGCGACTTCCTTTTCTTACATATCAAATACTAGGCTAAACGTAGTAAATACTATGCAAGACATTGTATATACTATGCTACACGATGCATTAGCTTATCACAATTGCAGGTACATAGAAGTGCTCTCCGGAATAGACTGATACTTGACCATGTGTATGTACTGTCTTTCCTTTTGCATTTGTATACCAGCTTTGGTTAGCTGCCATACTTCGACCATCATTGAAAGTGAAGAGAGATTTCTCTGAGTCATAATTTCCTTGATCAGTTACATCGACAAATAATTTCTTTGTTGCATCAGACATGGAAATACCCCACAAGTCACCAATATAATTTGCAAAGACAGTATTATCATTGCTTTTGGATTCTCTATTCAGTGGCGTATCACCTTTATCTGCCATTGAAGAGAACCCTGTAATTTGATTTATACCATCAGGCAAATACATAAAAACGCCAACATTTCTATTTGTGTGACCACCAGAACTAGACCACTCCAGATTCGAAGGATTAGTTCCGACACGGATATCATTAACAGCTGAATCTAAATCTTCTCCCTTTGGGAGAACTAAGCCACCGGTATCATGGTCAGAGGTTGCTATAACAATCGTGTCAGTTCGCTGCTTAGCAAAGTCTAAAGCCACTTTAAAACTCGCATCAAAGGCTAGATACTCGCTAACCATTTTAACTGCATCTTGTTGGGCGGCGGCGATATCAACATGACTAGCTTCAACCATTAAAAAGAAACCATCTTTATTATCGGAAAGTGCCTTAATTGCGGCATTTGTCATTAAAGGGAGACTAGGTTGGGAATCTTTTAGCTCAATATCATAGGGCATTTCTCCAGCGATACCACCCCAGATTTTGTCACCTGGATTAACGCTAGTTAAATCAGTCTTGTTCTTAATAAGCTTGTATCCTCTACTGGTTGCATAATCTTCAGTTCCATATAAACTTTTAGCGAAGTTAGTACCTAAATCAACATCTAACTCTTGATTAATCATCTGCTCGCCAATGATACGATTATTGTCGCGACTCTCGGTATGAGAACCAAATGCAGCCGGTGTAGCATGATTCCAACGAATTGTCGATACTAATCCAACCGATTTACCAAGCAATTGGGCGGCCTCTAATACTGTTGCCACTGGCTTATTATCAGCATCAAGACCTATGGTTCCATTATTAGTTTTAAAGCCGGTAGAAAGGGCAGTACCGCTGGCGGCTGAATCGGTGATAGATTGATTGCTACTATAGGTAGTGATATTTCCAACCATATAATTTTTTAATAACATTGGGTTGTTATCGGTGATAGTAGATGAATTTGGATTCTTTGCCTCGGGTAAAAAACCACCAGCTGTTTTTACTTTATTAGCTAAATCAAGATTAGCTAAACCTCCTCCATCAGAAATTAGAAAAATAACATTTTTAATTTGCGCTGCCTTAACAGGTGTTAAATCTTTATACTTTTCGAAGTTTTTATGGGCTTTTTCCTGACAAGAAGCCAAGGAAAGAGTCACTAATAATAGGAATAATAATAAATTGTTTTTTGCTTTCATCTCTGTACCTCTCAAATATTATTTATATTGTAGCAGAAATGTTTATTTTAATAAAGAAAGACCATAATGATTATGGTGATAAACATGAACAAGGAAGAAAGAAAACAACAACAGTTAAAATTAGCAAAAGTATTTTTAGAAATGGGAATGGACTTAGATTTGATATCTAAGATATCAGGGCTTGAAAGAAAAGAATTTGATAAGAGTAAAGAAGTTGACAAGGAGATTAATTGTCTCTATAATAAGAACGATAAAACAGAAAACAACTCTTATTCAGAACCACGAGATTGAGGGAATCAATGATATGGTAGCAACCCTTTCGCAAGAAAGTAGGTGCTTAATCCCCAGCAAGTTATATAGCACTTGATCGATAAGAGGAAGCATAAAGATTTAAGCTTCCTTCGGAGGAAGTTTTTTGTTGAAATCCGAAGGGGGTTTTTAAAAGTGAAAAGATTATTTACGTCCGAATCAGTAGGACCAGGTCATCCAGATAAAATCTGTGACCAAATTTCTGATGCTATTCTAGATGAGTGTTTACGCCGTGATCCTGATAGCCATGTGGCTTGTGAGTGTTTTATTACAACTCAATTATTAATAATTGGTGGCGAAATAACGGGAAATATCGGTAAAATTGATTATGAGGCTATTGCAAGAAAAACATTGCGTGACATTGGATATACCAGTGAAGAAATTGGCATTAATGCTGATACATGCAAGATCGAAGTTGTAATCAAAGCTCAATCGCCTGATATTGCGATGGGTGTTAACCGTGCCAATAAAGAAATTGGCGCTGGAGATCAGGGCTTGATGTTTGGCTATGCTTGTAAAGACACAAAGTGTTACATGCCATTACCAATCTACCTCGCTCATGAATTAGTTAAAAAAGCCAATCAAAAGAGATTAAGTGGTGAGTTCAAATGGGCATTGCCAGATATGAAATCACAAATTTCGATTGATTATGCTGATTATAATCATTTAAGAGTGGATAGTGTCTTGATTTCTGTCCAGCATCGTCAAGATGCCAATGATGCAGAATTTAAGCACTACATAAAAGAGGTTATTATTAAGGAAGTCATTGAAGAAAATCATTTAAATACTGATTATAAAGTGCTTGTTAATCCAACTGGTCGCTTTGTAGTCGGTGGACCGGCTGGAGATACCGGATTAACAGGGCGTAAAATTATTGTCGATACCTATGGCGGATATGCTCGTCATGGTGGTGGTGCTTTTAGTGGTAAAGACCCAACAAAAGTTGATAGAAGTGCTTCCTATGCGGCTAGATACATCGCCAAAAATATTGTTGCAGCGGGCTTAGCGGATAAAATAGAGATTCAACTTTCCTATGCGATTGGTGTAGCTGAACCTACCTCAGTATCATTCAAAACTTTCCACACAGCTCATGTCAGTGATGAAGTAATAGAGAAAGCAATCTATCATTGTTTCAAACTAACTCCAAGAGGAATAATCGAAATGCTTCAATTGAAACGCCCAATTTATTTGGCAACCTCAACCTACGGACATTTTGGTAGAGATGACTTGGATTTACCTTGGGAAAAACTTGACAAGGTTGATGAATTAAAAAGATTTCTTAAAGATAACGCTTAGGCGTTGTCTTTTTGTATAGATGTGAACATTTTTTACTATCGAGATTTTAAATGTTGATTGAGTACTTTTAAAATCATTAAAATTATACTATAATTTAAGTGGAAGGAGATTTTTCATATGAAATATCAAATTACAAGTACTAACAGGTCTATTTCGAAGACTACCGAAGAACGGGTGATGAAGAAACTTTCCGCATTGGAGAAATATCTTTTAATTAAAGATACCACCGAGTGTCGCGTAGTTATCAATGATGTGCCAACTGGCTACAAAATTGAAGTAACAATTCCAACCAAAGTCGCTATTCTTAGAGGAGAAGTTACTGACCGCGATTTGTATGATGCAATTGATGATGTTATCAATAAGCTTCAAGATCAACTTCGCCGGGCAAAGACCAAGATGGACAGACGTCATCGTGAAAATTTAGGCAAATCATTTGTTTTAGATGAAATCGAAGATGTTGTCGATGTTGATGCTGATATTCCTGTAAAAACCAAATCTATCTATGTTACAACGATGGATTTAGAAACAGCAATCGGGAACATGGAATTATTAGGTCATCAATTCTATGTCTACAAGGATGATGAGGAAAATAAAGTTGCCATCGTTTATAAAAGACACAATGGTGGCTATGGTTTAATAGAAGTTGAATAGTATTGCCCCTCATAGAGGGGCTTTCTTGAAAGGATAGCTATGATTTTTTACTTTACAGGCACTGGTAATTCTTTACATGTTGCAAGTCGTTTGGCTCAGATGACAAATGACACGATTATTGATATAGCTTTAGCAATGAAAAAGAATCAATTTGATTATGATTTAGGTCCTAAGGAAAAGGTGGGCTTTGTTTTCCCAACCTATTTTTTTGGTATTCCTTCAATCGTTGAAGAGTTTGCAACTAAAGTATCCTTTAATAATAAAGAGAATTATTTTTATTGCGTGCTAACTTGTGGTGGCAACAGTGGACAAGCGGATCGGATGTTTGCAAAGATTTTGATAAAAAAAGCAATTCAAATCAATGCTTCCTATCAGATAACAATGCCCGATAATTATGTATTAATGTACGATACTCCTTCAAATGAGTTACAAGAATCATTGTTAAGCGCCGCAGAAGAAAGAATGAAACAGATTGCAAGCTCTATTAATAAGAGGGAGATTATCGAGTTCTCAAAGGGGATTAATGGCTATTTGTTTACTAAAGCTTTATATGGATTCTATCGCGGAGGTATGTCGACTAAGAAGTTTTGGGCCGATGACAAATGTATTGGATGTGGACAATGTGTTGAAAATTGTCCCTGCGAGGCGATAGTGATGAAAGATGGAAGGCCCAAGTGGATTAAATCAAAATGTACACGCTGTTTATCCTGCATTCATCGCTGCCCAGTTCAATCAATACAATATGGTAAATCAACTAAGAAGAGAAACCGTTATGTCAATCCGATTCTCAAGTAGATCAACCATAGGTCGAATTAAATTCAACTAACAAGTTAGAAAAAAGAACATATCATCAACTGATGCGTTCTTTTTTTGTATGTATAAAGTGGCATAATAGAGGCAACGATTAGTTGCTTTACATCCAGCTATTCGAATCGTATTATTTAGATTATGAATTGGGGAGATAGTATGGAACCGACAAGAAAGATGTCAGCTTGGAAAGTTTTAGCCAGGCAACTTAAATTAATTTGTGAAGAGAAAAAATGGTTTCTTTTTGTTTGGTATACGGCAAACTTTGTTTTTGGCGGTGTCCTTTTAGCAATCTCTGTTATAGTGCCAAAGTTAATTATCGATGCGATTACTAATAATAGTATTGATAGTATTTGGCAATATGGAATTGGTTATACTTTGATAGCAATTGTTTGCATTATTGTTCAAAATATCGGCAATGACGTTAGTTATGCTAACTTCCTATCGATTAGGGTATATGAAATAATTCGTATTAATGATCGAATAATGAGAATGGAATACAAGTTTAACGAAGACTCAAAAGCGCTTGATCGTATCAGAGTAGGTTTTTCGGCTTTAGATGGAGATGGTCGCGGATTTCAGGCGGTTTATTCGGATTTGTATCAAATGATGCCTTTTATTTGCTCCATTATTCTTTATGTTGTTTTATTATCGACGCTTAATCCTCTGATTATTATCATTTCTTTTGTTAGCGCTGCCGTTTCAGTCATTGTTGGCATTATAGCCAAGAAATATGAATTCAATAGGAGAGAAATAGTAGCTAATGCCGAAAGAAAAGAGCGCTATTATCAAGACACCTGTTATGACTTTGCCTATGGGAAAGACATTCGCGTATACAATATGCAGGAAAAGTTAAAAAAGAATTATGATGATAAATCGAAAGTTTATTATAAATTAACGAAGAAAATCAAAATATTTGGTTATGAGGTTTCATTAGCGGAAGTAATCATGATGCTAATTACTGATGCTGCTGCTTATTATGTTATTATCAAGGGCTATTTTGATGGAGCTATAACTATAGGTGATATGTCAATGTTTTTAGCGACTGTTCTTCAACTGGGCGTAAGCTTACGATTATTAAGCGCCAAGTTAGCATCAATCAAAAATAATCTAAATATGTCTTCCGAATACTATTCAGTAATGGATGACAAGTGCTATTACTCTCCAAGTGGAAGCCGGTTAGCTTTGCCCAGTCAAGAGACATTAGAAGTTAGGTTTGAAAACGTATCATTCAAATATCCTAACTCCGATGTCGAGATCATAAAAGATTTAAACCTGACAATTCATAAAGGTGAGAAACTTGCCATCGTAGGAATCAATGGGGCAGGTAAAACCACTATAATAAAACTACTTTGTGGTTTATTTAAGCCCACAAGTGGGAAGATATTTATCAACAATATCGATATAACTGAATTTAATGCTGACGAGTATTACAAAATGTTCTCGGTCGTATTTCAAGATTTTCATATTTACGCTTGCAGTGTCATTGAGAACATTATTGGCAATGATAAATCGGAAGAGGCAATTTCTTTTGGCAAAGAGTGTATTGCTAAAGTAAGCATGAAAGAGAAAATTGAAAGTTTACCACAAGGATATAACACCCAATTACTAAAAGTAATTGAAGAAAATGGCGTAGACTTGTCTGGTGGTCAAACTCAGAAGCTCGCAATAGCGCGTGCACTTTACAAGAACGCTAATATGGTTATTTTGGATGAGCCAACGGCAGCCTTGGATGCTTTGGCCGAGGCTAATATTTATAGCGATTTTGATGAATTAGTCAAGCATAAGACTGCCATTTATATTTCCCATCGTTTATCAAGCACAAAATTCTGTGATCATATAGCATTCTTTACAAAGAGTGGATTGGAAGAATATGGCACTCACGCCGAATTAATTGGCATGAAAGGGCAGTATTATCACATGTTCACTGTTCAAGGCAAGTATTATCAAGAGGGAGATGAGCAAGATGACAAATAACATCAGTAGGTGGCAAGTCTTCAAGACTTTTCTTCGCATTTCTTTTAAACAGTATAAATTATTCTACCTTACGGTTTTAATTTATTCTTTAGTTCAAACCGGAGTTACGCTATTCAGCATTTATTCTCTTAAATTTATCCTTGATGGTGTTGTAACTAAATCATATCAAGAGGCCTTGAAACTGGCACTAATTGTCGTTCTTGTTAATCTAGTCCTAAATGTATTGAATAAGCTTTATACAACCCTTATCGATGCTCAAAGTGTACGAATGAACCAAAGAATGAATCAATACATATCAATTAAAATGATGAATTTGCCTTTCCAATGCCTTGAAGATCCTTATTATTTGGATTTAATGGAGAGATCGAAATTCGCCATTAACAATCAAGGCGTTTTCTGGGGCATGCAAAATGCTATTTCGAATATTGTTTCTTCAGCAATTACCATTATCTCTGTCAGTGCCATATTGTTTACATTGAGCCCAATAGTAGTAGCTGTAACAATACTAGTTGTAGGAATCTATGTAGTTGTGAAAATTCTCTGCTCAAAGTATGAATTAAAGTTTTACCGTGATTTGATTCCTATAAATCGTAAATTCGGCTACTATTGTAACACTATTTCGCTGCCTGCTTACGGAAAGGACTTTCGTCTCTTCAATATGGGGAATATGCTAAATGAAAAATTTACTGCTTATTGTGATGAAATCAGCAAATATTTCTTTAAAATAAATAAAAACATCTACTTTTTCGAAAGTATCATTGGAACTGTAGACAAGATTCATCGTGGCTTCTTATATGTATTTATTGCTATAAAAACATTAACAGATCATTTATCTATTGGCAGTTTTAGCTTATATATATCCAGCGCGGTAGCATTAACTACTAGTCTTCAAACCACTTTAGAGTCGGCAATAGCTCTACTCAAGTCATTAGAGTATCTCAAACCGTTCACAGAATTAGCGAACCTAAAGGAAAATGTCGAAAATGGCCAAAAGATATTTGAAGGAACAATTGATTCTATTGAATTCAAAAATGTTTCCTTCCATTATCCCCACAGTGAGCAATTAATTCTTGACAATATTAGCTTTAAAATTGGTAAAAACGAAAGAATTTCAATAGTTGGGCTTAATGGTGCTGGCAAAACAACGCTTATAAAGTTATTATGCCGCCTTTATTTGCCCTCTAGCGGACAAATCTATGTTAATGGTGTAAATATATCAGAATATGAGTTTATCTCGTACGAAAGTCAAATATCTGCTGTTTTCCAAGATTATAAGCTCTTTGCGTATTCAATTGGCGAGAATATAGCGGGTGATAATCTGCACAAGGATGAAGCTTATCAAGAAGCATGCTTGGTTGGTCTGAAACAGAAACTTGATTCACTAGACGAAGGCATAGATTCACTCTATTCAAAATCCTTTGATGAAAAAGGAATCGAATTATCTGGTGGAGAGGCACAAAAAGTGGCAATTGCTAGAGCTTTGCACAAGAATTCATCTTTAGTTATTCTTGATGAGCCTACAAGTGCTTTAGATCCTCTTGCAGAAGCAGAAATATATGAAAACTTTGATTGCCTAGTAAAGCATAAAATAGCAATCTATATTTCTCACCGAATGAGTTCATCAATATTCTGCGATAAAATACTAGTTTTAAATGGTGGAAAAGTTACAGATTATGATTCTCACACAAATTTAATGAAAAAGCACGATAGTTTATATTATAAGTTATTTCATACTCAAGCAAAGAATTATACCTTAGAAGATAATAATGGTTAAGAATGGTTAAGCAATTTTCTTGCATCATCATAATTAACAAGATATAATAAAAAAAGTTTAGGGGGAGTATCTATGAATTGTACATATAAGACTACCGGAACTTGTTCCAGAGAGATACATTATGATGTGATTGATGGCAAAGTACATAACGTTTCCTTTGTCGGAGGCTGTAATGGCAATCTACAAGGTATCTGCCGATTGATTGAAGGAATGCCCACCGATGAAGTGGTTGCGAAACTAAAGGGAATAAGATGTGGCTCTAAGAATACTTCTTGTCCCGATCAATTAGCAACTGCATTAAAGCAAAAATAAGCCCAGTTATACTGGACTTTTTTTGATTTCTATAACATATTCAGTCTCGAATTTGGTAATTATGAACTTATAATGCGGTAGATTGCTTACAAAATGCAAAATCGCTGCATATTCTAATCCATCATCGTGCTGCGTATAAGATACTACAATGCATACGCCACCTTTGGAAAGCATAGGCAGTGTGTTTTTTAAAGATAAAACTACATCAGTCGGATTTGTTTTAATCTTATGGTCACTGCCAGGTAAAAATCCAAGATTGTAAATTAAACAATCTATTGGCTGGTTTACATACTTAGGTATATTTATGAAATTATCTTTTATAATATCAATGTTTGCATAACCATCTAAAAGCTTCTTACTTCGCTTTATGGCTAACTCTTGAATATCAAAAGAAATAACCTTTTTATAATTGTTTATGAGGAATAATGTGTCATGTCCATTGCCTAAGGTTGCATCAACGACAAGACCTTTCGAAACTACTAAATCAGTTAAAAAGTGAGAATATAGTACTAAATTAGTAGAATTATTGTATTTATCTCCTTGATATATATTCTTAACCATCATTAATTTATCAAGATCATTTGATACTGCTATCTTCTTGTCATTCCATAGTGGAGCAATTAAATCGCTTCGTTTTGAATCGGTATTTATTCTTTCAATTGTGACAGCGGGTGGAATTAATGCTAATTGATCGGACACTATGTCCAGATATTTTTCCTTTGTCATGACATTGGTTTTGCCATTCTTGTACATATCAAAAAGGACGGTATCTTTTAGTATATTCAGACAATGCAATTTAATTCCGGAGATAGGGAGTGATGAAATCCGTCTTACATTTTCTAGCATCATCTCCTTGCTTTCACCGGGCAATCCATTAATCAAATGGACAATAATATTTATTCGTCGCATGTTTAACTGTCTTACTGCTTCTAAAAAAGTAGAATAACGATAGCCCCTGTTTATTATTTCAGCAGTGGAATCGAACGCTGTTTGAAGCCCAAGCTCCACATATAAATCGGTCCTATTGTTAATTGTTTCAAGATAGTCAAGAATGTCTTTGCTTAGACAGTCTGGTCGTGTCGCTATAGCTATGCCAACAACATCTTTCATACCAATAAATGGCTCATAACATTTCTTTAAATAATCAATGGATGAATAAGTATTAGTAAACGCTTGAAAATAAGCGATTACCAGGGAATTTGGCCATTTTTTCAGCATTTTAGCTTTGCCTTCTTCGTATTGCTTTAGTAGATCCAAGCTTCGATTGCCAGCATATTCTCCGCTCCCGTATTTTGAACAGTATATGCAACCGCCTGTACTTATAGTTCCGTCTCGATTGGGACAAGTAAAGCCGGCATCAAGAGCAACCTTAAATACCTTTCTACCATATTTGTGTTTCAAATAGTAGTCAAAGGTATGATAACGTTTGTTTGAATCAGAAAAAATAAAGGTACTATTCAAATGAATCACCGTTTTGAGTATAACACATTCGCCTATTTTTGCATATATTCTAATAGGCGAAAAGAGGGATAGCGTTGCGAATAAGAATCATTAAATATGGTGGCAACAGTTTACGTACTAAAGAACTTAGGCAGGCAATATATAAACAATTATCACGTGCCGCAAAGACATCAAAACTAATAGTAGTATGTTCTGCCATAGGTAGGGACGGAGATCAATATGCAACTGATACTCTTTTGTCTTATGCAAATGCGCTTACTAGTAAGGAAAAAGATTTACTTTCATCGGTAGGAGAAACGGTATCTACTCATATTATGACCAACGAAGGAAGGCTTAAAGGACTCAACTGTGCTGCTATAAGTAACTCTGAACTCGGCATCATAACTGATAGCGATTTTGGACACTCTGCAATAATAAAGTATGAAATTAGTAGTTTATTAGCTAAATTATGTGAAAATAAAATCCTATTTGTTCCAGGATTTCAAGGACATGATATCAATTTTAATATTACTACACTTGGACGTGGCGGAAGTGATCTTACGGCTGTAACAGTTGCCAAAATGCTTAATGTAGATGAAGTAGAATTGATTAAGGATGTCCAGGGAGTGTTAAGCGGTGATCCACATGATTTTTCTTTGCCGATTCTTTTAGAGAGCCTAAGTTATGATCAACTATTATGCATGACTAGTCTTGGCAATCAAGTTGTTCAAAATAGAGCAGTCGAGTATGCTAAAAGCAATAATATAAAACTAATAGTAAAGAATTCAATATATTCTAGAAACAAGACCATTGTGAGTGATGTCAGGTGCTGCAGAAAGTTTTATAGCATTTCAATATTTGAAAAAAAGATTTATTTACTTGGCAAAAACGATTCGTCTTCCATCAATGAAATAATTAATTTTCTAAATCCAATAAAGCCAAAGAGCATTAGACCATTTGAAAAGGGCATATGTATTAATATACAGGATGAACTAATCAGTGGAATAGCCAATCAGCTACATACTGAATTCATTACTGCTAGCAAGGAGAAAAATAATGATATTTTGGAAGGTCAACAATAATGGAAATGATTTTATCATTTCTCTTATCGAAAACAGTTTATCAGTGAATTATAATGAGATAGCAAAGAGGTTATGTAAAAGAGCATTCTCAATTGGAGCAGATGGATTAATACTAATAAAGCAAGATAATGCGGCTTATACCGCTTTTTTTTACAATGCAGACGGCACTAGTGCTTCTATGTGTGGAAATGGTTTGTTGTGTATCGGCGAGTTGATTAGACAGATTACAGAAAACAAATCTTTTATTGTTAATACAATAGGAGGTCAAGCAGAAATACATTATGAGGATATGCTTGTTTGTGCTCAAATGCCATTAATAACTAATATTGGTGAAGAATTTGGTCCTTTCAAGGGAATGCTTTTTACAACTGTTGATGTTGGTAATAAGCACGCAATAGCCCGTGTTAAAGATGTAGAAAAGGTTCACTTTGAGCAAATACTACCATTAATTTCACCTGTATTTCAAGGGAACATTTCTGTGATTTCACTGATAAATATGGGGGAATTTAAAATACGTACTTATGAGAAAGGAGTAGGAGAGACTAACAGTTGTGGAAGTGCCTCTACCGCATCTTACTATGTATTGCGTAGTATAAACTCTATTATGCGTACTGCCATCGCTCAGTGTCGGGGAGGTGCTTTATTTCTCGAAGAGACAAATGATAATCATATTATGTTGAAGGGAACACCTACGATCGTTTACAAAGGAGTGACAATAGATGATTGAAGATCTTGTAAGCAAACGCTTAGGCGGAGCAAATTTTTTTGAAAATCCTAATATTTATCGATTTACTGAATTAATTCAATTAAAAAAATCTATTTCAACTATCTCAGATAAGCAAATTCTCGATTTTGGGATAGGTGAGCCAGCCGATATGGCCGATATCCAAGTGATAGATACTATGTATAGTGAGGCATTGATGCCACAGAACAGGTTCTACGCTGACAATGGCATAGATGACTTTAAAATCGCAGCGATGCATTATATGAAGAAGAAATACGATGTAGATCTAGATTGGCAAACAGAAATCTTACCAATTATGGGAGCGAAATCTGCGCTGGCCTATCTTCCACTATGCTTTGTTAATCAAGGAGATAATGTTATAAGCTGCTCTCCTGGCTATACTGTTCTAGAAAATTCAGCTAAATGGTTAGGAGCAAAAATCATTCATCTTCCTCTGGAAGAAAGTAATAGTTTTTATCCTCTATTTAATCAAATCGATGAAAAACATTATCAAGAAGCAAAAATAATCTATTTGAATTATCCAAATAATCCTACAGGACAGTTGCCAAACCGTACCATTTATGAGAATGCGATAAAAATAGCAGAAAGAAACAATATTGTCATTGTTAATGATGCCGCTTATTTGCCACTTGTTTATGACAAGAAAGATAGGATCTCTTTTCTTAGCGTTAATCATGCTAAAAATGTTGGAATTGAAATTCATACTTTATCGAAAGGTTTTAATATGACAGGATGGAGAATCGGCTTTGCTTGTGGCAATGCCAAAATAATCAAGCTTTTAGCAACTGTGAAGGATAATTGTGATTCAGGCCAGTTCATACCAATTCAGAAAGCAGCGATTAAAGCTTTAGAATCAAACAAAAATGAAGAAATGGCATTCCTATATTCCCAAAGGATAGAAAAGCTTTCAGAAGGCCTAAAAGGGCTTGGATTCAACATACCGAGAGTCGGCGGAGGCTATTATTTGTACATAAGAGTGCCTACCAAAGTTGATAACATATCAATTAATAGTGCCAAAGAGTTTGCCATCTGGCTACTTACAAATGAATCAATTTTTGTTATTCCTTATGATGATAATGGTCATTTCATTCGTTTATCAGCGGCATTTTATGCCGATAATAAGCAAACAGAGGAGCAGGTAATTGCTGAATTGATGAATAGATTAGCCTCCCACAGTCTAATATTCTAGTTGCAATTTACCTGCTTTGTGGTAAAGTGTGAGCAGGTGAAACGCCATGAGAAAAGTCGGGAAGATTATAGGATTAATAGCAGCAGGAATTGTATTCATGCTGTTTGGTTATACGCTGATATCTAATCTATTCATAGCAAGACCTTCGTGGGGGTTTGATTATCCGCTTTTTATCGAAGGAAAAGAAAGGTTAGTATCGATTTGGTATGTGATAGGAGCAATCGTATATTTTGTTGCACTTGTTATATTTTTCAAAATTCTTACAAAGCATTGCAATCTTGCAAAAGTGAATAAACTTATTCTCGTAATTGCACCAATAATAATATTTATTATATGTGCCTTAATACCAGTTGCGGCATACGCTGATCAAGCTAATATAATACGTATCCCAACCGAATATTGGCAGGGTATTAGATCGGCTTTTGAACATAACGACTATTTAGATCTCTATCCAAATAATATCGGCACAGTTTTAGCGTTCTTACCCCTCTATGTTTTTACTATTATCGATGAGATGGTTGGAATGGTAATTGGGACTGTCCTAGTTAGAGTAATTCAGATTATTTGCACAACTTTGATGATTTATTATTTGGGCAAAATATTTGCTCTTATCTTCAAAGAGAAAAAGCAGTATATAACTTTGTTATATTTGCTATGTTTTACTTCATTACCAATCATTTTTATGGTTAATCTAATATATGGCGATGTAATTGGAACATTCTTTTTTGTAATGGGAATCTATTACTTCCTAAACTATTTTAACGAAGAGGGAAGAAAAAAAGATCTCATTCTTGGCTATGCGCTAGTGGGAGTTGGAAATGCTTTTCGAGGTGTAGGTCTTATTGTTCTGATTGCAATGACACTTTATTATTTATATCAAAGAGGTTTTAATAGATGGTACTATTTTGTCGGTGGTATCGTAGTTTTTATCTTTGTCAACTTAGGATTTGATTTAATTGCTGCCGCCGTATTTTCCTTATCACTACCGGTCGGGAGCAATGGCATGCCTATTACCTCATGGATTCAAATGGGCTTAACTGGTCCGCTAGGATATTGGACAGGTTATGGAATTTTAGATATTTGGAAAAGTGATGCCTTATCTGTTGCGGAAAAGAAAGCATATTATTGGGATAATATTAAAAATATTATGAATAGTGAGAAACTCGGCGGAATTTTAAAACTATTTCTCGATAAGATGCGCTATCAATACGGTGAAGGAACTTTCCAAATCGAACTTAATGGGATTGGTGTTGAAGCCACAAAAAAATATAATGGCATCGGGGCTTGGTATTATTCAACTTTTGTAACAAAGTTATTGGAAGGTGAAAACTCTTTGCTTAGACGTTCAATCATTGACTATCAATACGTGACTAACATGTTTATTCTTTTCTTGGCGATGATTGGTATTATTCGCCAATATAAGAAGCCTCATATAGCAACGACTATTATTGGCGGAACAATGGCTTTCTATTGTTTATGGGAACTAAAGAGTCGTTACATTTATGTAATTCTGCCTTTTATGCTGTTACTAGCACTAATTGGATTAATGACAATAATAGAAACTAGCAATCGACTTATCAAAAGAAGAAAAGTAGAAGAAAGCCATTGATTTTACGCTTCTTCTTGGCTATAATAACGTTTGTAAATAAAGAAGCAGAATAAAGAGTCTTGATCATTTAGCGAGTTGCTGGTTGGTGTAAAGCAATTGAAGAGTCTCTATCTCAACTGTGGAGTTTACCGTTGTCGGCGTTAACGAGCAATTAAGAGCACGGCAAATAAATTACCGTGAATTAGGATGGTACCGCGTTAAATCGTTCCTATTTGGGACGTTTTTTTATGCTTTGGAGGAAAAAATATGGAAAATTATGATGTAAAGAGTACAGAGAAGAAATGGCAGGACTATTGGTATAGTCATGATTGCTTTAAGGCGATTGACTTTGATAGCCGTCCCAAGTATTACACTTTGATAGAATTCCCTTATCCATCGGGGACCGGAATGCATATGGGACATATAAAAGCCTATACATCGCTAGACGTAGTATCTAGAAAAAGAAGAATGGAAGGTTACAATGTGTTATTCCCCATTGGATTTGATGCTTTTGGGCTTCCAACAGAAAACTATGCTTTAAAAACTGGTATTCATCCACGGAAAGTGACAGATACGAATATTAAAGTATTTACTAATCAATTGAAATGCACGGGTTTTTCCTTTGACTTTTCTAGAGTAGTAGATACAACTGAGCCTTCTTTCTACAAGTGGACTCAATGGATATTTTTGAAATTATTTGAAAAAGGATTAGCGTACAAATCACATACATACGTGAATTACTGTCCAAATTGCAAGGTAGTATTAGCAAACGAAGATTCGCAAGGTGGACACTGTGATCGCTGCGGAAGTGAAGTAATTCAAAAGGAGAAGGATGTTTGGTTCTTAAAGATTACTGACTATTCAGAAAGCTTATTGGAAGGCTTGAATCATGTTAATTATTCGCCAAGAATCAAAAGCGAGCAAATTAATTGGATCGGTAAATCCACAGGTGCTGAAGTAACTTTTAAAATTAAACAGACAGATGATACACTAGTAGTTTTTACTACTAGACCAGATACCTTATTCGGCGCAACTTTTATGGTTATTGCTCCTGAGCATCCATTAGTCGAAAAATTAAAGAACATGATAACTAATTACGATGAGATAGAAGTCTATAAAGATAAAACGCAGAAGAAGACCGAGTTTGAAAGAATCCAAGTGAATAAAGATAAGACTGGTGTAAAAATCGCTGGCGTAACTGGCGTTAATCCATTGACTGGTAAAGAAATACCAATCTTTGTCGCTGATTATGTCATGATGGGTTATGGAACTGGTGCGATTATGGCCGTCCCTGCTCATGATACAAGAGATTATGATTTTGCAAAGAAATTCAGTTTACCCGTCATTGAAGTAATTGCGGGAGGAAACATTGAAGAAGCTGCTTATACTGATGTTGAAGAAGGAGTTTTAATTAATTCTGGATTCCTAAATGGTTTATCAGTCCAGCAAGCCAAAGAAAAGGTCATTGAATATTTAGAAGAGAAAAAGATTGGACATAAGATGGTCAATTATAAGATGAAAGATTGGGCCTTTAATCGTCAACGTTATTGGGGCGAACCAATTCCAGTTATCAATTGTCCAAACTGTGGATATGTCGCTGACAATAATTTGCCTTTAGAACTTCCATATGTTGAACAATTCCAACCTGGGGAAGAGGGACAATCTCCACTTGCCAATCTGAAAGATTGGGTAGAAGTTAAATGCCCCAATTGTGGCGCTCAAGCTAAAAGAGAGACTGACACTATGCCTCAATGGGCTGGCTCCAGCTGGTATTTCCTAAGATATTGTGATCCAAACAATGATAAAGAGTTTGCAAATTATGAAAAGATGAAGTATTGGTTACCAGTTGATTGGTACAATGGTGGCATGGAACACGTTACTCGTCATATGATTTATTCACGCTTTTGGAATCATTTCCTATTTGATCAAGGTTTAGTTCCAGTAAAAGAGCCATATGCTAAGAGAACTACTGTTGGACTTATTCTCGGCGAAGATGGTGAGAAAATGTCAAAGTCTCGTGGCAATGGTGTTGATCCATTAACTATGGTTAATGAATATGGTGCTGATACCCTGAGAACCTATGTTATGTTCTTGGGCGATTATGAACAACCGACACCATGGAGCGAAGCGGGGATTAAAGGCTGCAAGCGCTTCTTAGAAAGAACTTATCGCTTCTTAGAAAAGGTAGTACCCGGTGACAATTATACTAAAGAGCTTGAAAATATTATCCATAAAACAATTAAAGAGGTCTCTAATGACATCGAAAATGTTAAATTCAATACTGCAATTTCAAAATTGATGACTTTGAGCAATGAATATGTCAAATGCGATAAGCTGACAAAAGCCGATTTGGAAGTATTAATTAAGTTATTAGATCCATTTGCTCCTCATGTTTGCGAAGAAATTAATGAAATGCTAGGGAACAAAGAGTGTTTGGTCGCAGCTAAGTGGCCAGAGTATGATGATGCGAAGACAGTCGATCAAGAAATTGAAATAGCTGTCCAAGTTAATGGAAAATTAAGAGGAACCTTCAAAATTGCGAAGGATAGTAGCAATGAAGAAATGCAAAAAGCTGCCTTTGCAATCGATACAGTCAAAGCTCATACGGATGGCAAAACTATTAAGAAAGTCATAGTAGTTCCTAATAGAATTGTTAATATAGTTGCAATTTAGTAGTTTTTAAGTTAAATAATGCTGTGAAAGGCTTCCTTGATGGGAAGCCTTTTTTCGACAAACTATCTATGAAATGTAAGATATTATATTGTTGGTGATAGAAATGCTTATACAAGTACGAGTAATCGATGAAGAACACGAGCAAGACCTCGAAGATAGTGTTAATGACTTTCTTGATGATTTGGATCCTCATAATTTTATTGACATTAAATATTCAATCAATGCCTTTTTATCCTCTACAGGCGAACAAATTTATTGTTATAGTGCTTTAATTGTCTATAGAGTCGAAGAAAAGCATGATGGAATAGTAAAAAAAGAACGTCGATACCGCTTTCGATAGTTTTTATGTAGACAATCTATGATTGTAGAATTATAATTACTTTGTCCTGTACTGCAACTAGCAGATGGGAACAAGGAGGAAAACGCATGATAATTACTTTTGACTTGGGTAATTCTGATTTGTCGTTTGCTGTATTCAAAGACAATGAAATGATAGCGAGTTTTAGAACTAGTTCTGATCGTTACCGCAGTGTTGATGAATACGCCAAGACAATAAAAGAATTACTTTTTTCTAAGGAAATTACTGCAGATCAGATTGATGGTACAATTTTATCTTCAGTAGTTCCTCAGCTTACTAAAGTAGTGGAATCAGCTGTTAAGAGAATTTTTGGCAAAAAACCAATGATTCTCGGGCCAGGTTTTAAAACCGGTTTAGTCATAAGAGCTGACAATCCTAACGAAGTTGGCTCTGATTTGGTCGCTGCCTGTGTTGGTGCAAACAAAAAGTACAAACCACCAATGGTGATTGTAGATTTAGGTACCGCCACGAAAATTCTTGCAATAGATCCCAAAGGGGTTTATTCAGGATGTGCTATTTTACCTGGAGTGAAGACTTCGGTTGATAGCTTAGTGCGTATTGCATCACAATTGCCGCATATTTCCTTGATAAAACCCAAGAAAATTGCGTGTAATAATACACCAGACTGTATGAACTCTGGCGTGATTAATGGTACGGCTTCGATGATTGATGGTATGATTCAAAAGTTTGAAAAAGAGATGAAGGCCAAGTGTACTCGTATTTTAACGGGCGGTCTCGCTACTACCATCGCTGTAGCCGTCGAGGAAGAGCATATTATTGATAAAAGTTTAATCTTTTATGGATTACACGAGATTTATCTTCTTAATCGGGAGGAATAATAGAATATGAGAAACGCAAAAGTTAGTCGGATGACCGGTATTGCTTTTTTAATGGCACTATCCGCAATTCTACAAGTTATTGCAATGTTTGTTAAGTTTGGACCATTCAGTATTACCTTATCATTAATTCCTATTGTTGTAGCAGCGATTATTTATGGACCATCAGGTGGTGGTTTTGTTGGCTTAGCAATGGGAGTAGTTACTTTATTTGATGCGGCAGCCTTTATGGCGTATAGCCCAGTGGCCACCGTAATCGTATGTCTTGTTAAAGCGACGGCAGCAGGAGTTGTTGCTGGATTTATTTTTAAGGCTTTGCGTAATAAAAACTTTGTATTGGCAGTTATACTTGCTTCGATTAGTGCACCAATTGTCAATACTGGCTTATTTGCAGCGGGTTGTGGAATAATTTTCATGCCTATCATCAAGAGTTTTCAAGAAGCATCAGTTGGCGCTGGAGCCTTTGAATCAGGGAAAACAGCCGCTTACTTCTTATTTATAGGTGTTATTGGTTTCAGCTTTGTTTTAGAGTTTGCGATTAATTCAATTCTTTCGCCAGTCGTGGTGAGAATTATCAGAATATTTAACAAGAACTTTGGGAAAGGTTCAGTTCAGCAGAAATAGGAGGTGTATCTTATGGATATACGTAAAGAAGTTGAGAAGAGAAAAGAGTCCATGGTAAAAGATGTCCAAGATTGGGTCAAAACTGGTGGTGTCTATGATGGCCAAACCGCAAAAGATGGTCAACCATTTGGAAACGCTGTCAAAAATACTTTAGATTGGATTTGCCAAAAGGCTAAAGAAGATGGCTTTGAGGCAGTTAACTATGATGGATATTGTGTTGAAATTACCTATGGTAATCAGGATGAAACAGTCATGGTTTTAGGTCATGCCGATGTAGTCCCGGTTGGTGATGGTTGGTCTTATCCTCCATTTGGTTCTGAGATTCATGATAATAAAATCTATGGTCGGGGAACTAGCGACGATAAAGGACCGACAATTGCGGCTTATTACGGTTTAAAGATTATTAAGGATTTAAAAATCCCTTTAAAACGAAAAATAAAGATAGTTATTGGTGGCAATGAGGAGTCAGGATCACGTTGCTTACACCATTATTTTAAAGTTTTGGGAAAACCTGCTCCAACTTATGGATTTACTCCTGATGCCGATTTCCCGCTAATTTATGGGGAAAAGGGCATTATGACCTATGTTTACGAAGGAGAATTTGAAGATAATCTTATTGAATCAATTGAAGCAGGTGTTGCCAGCAATTCTGTTCCTTCTGAATGCACGATTGTTTTGAAAAAGGAAATGAATTTTAAAAACGAGTATGATAGCTGGATGCAACAAAACAATTTTAAGGCTGAATATATTGTAAAAGATGGTAAAACAATCCTCAAATTTCATGGTAAAGCTTCACATGGTGCTTTTCCACAAGGTGGAATCAATGCTTTTACTATGTTATTAAGGGCTCTAAGCAAGTTTACAGATAGTGAATTAGCGAAGCATTTTGGCTATAAATTCAGTTGCTATTATGGAAAGAGAATTGGCATTGCTCACCATTCCGAACCGATGGGTGACTTAACCATGAATCTTGGTATTGCTCATTATGATGGCCATAGCTACAAATTTGTGATCAATATTCGTTACCCGAACGATATGCATTATAGAGCAATTATTCAAGAATTAGATAAATCAGCGATGCATAGAGGTTATTGCCCAAGCAATTCTAATCCTCTATTTGTTGATCCAAATTCAACATTTATACAGACTTTACTAAAAGTATATCAAGATGTGACCGGTGATCTTAAGAGCCAACCGATGACAATTGGTGGTGGGACGTATGCAAGAGAGACAATAAATACCGTTGCTTTCGGTATGGAATTTAAGAATGACCGCGGAAGTGGTTCAATTCATAGTCCTAATGAATGTTTGCACATTGATGATTTAGTTGATGGTGCCCAAATTTACACCGAAGCATTGATTAAATTAGGAAATCTATGAGACAGAGAAAACTAAAATGGGCGGAAGATTTTCTTAAAAGTTCCGATTTGATTGTTAAAGACTTTCCTTGTGACTTATCGAAAAAATTTCCTGTTAATCAACCAATAGAGTTAGAAATTGGCTGCGGTAAAGGGGTCTTTATCTTAAAAAAAGCTCTTGCTAATCCCAATATTAATTATATTGGCATTGACATTCAGAGCTCAATCTTAGCAATTGCAGCGAAGAAAATCGAAGAAAATGGTTTATCTAATGTTCGCTTTGCTTTTTTGAATGCTTCAACATTATCGCAGGCTATTATCAATAAAGTTAGTTTCATTTATTTGAATTTTTCTGATCCATGGCCAAAAGCTAAACACGCAAAAAGAAGATTAACTTCACCTTTGTTCCTTCAAGAATATGATAAAATTCTTGAAAAAGATGGATTAATTGTTTTTAGGACTGATAATCAAGGATTATATGAATATTCGAGTGAAGTATTTGCAGCAAGCAGCTTTAAGGTTCTTGAGAATGTTCCTAATTGTCCTCTGAATGATGGTGATATCATTAGTGAATATGAAACAAAGTTTCGAGAATTAGGACAACCAATCAATAAGATTGTTGTTCAGAAGGAGTAACCATGAAATTAAGTAAGCAAAGGAAAGTTCTCTTCAAAGAACTAATTGAAACCGTGGCTGTTTCTGGCAAAGAACAAGAGATGGCTAGAGTACTAAGAAAATATTATGAACCTCTATGTGATGAGATAATTACTGATAATATCGGTAGCATCTGCGCTCATAAGAAATCTAAGAATCCCAATGCTCCCAAAGTCCTTTTACTTGGGCATATGGATGAAGTAGGGCTCCATGTGGGTAAAATACTTGATGATGGTGTCTTATTAATTAGCGATGCTAGAGCTTCTATCTGGAATCAAACCTTAATGGCCCAAAGAGTTTATGTGCAAACTAGAGACAACAAACTAATTAATGGCGTAATTGATACCATACCACCCCATCTGTTAACTCCTGAATTAAGACAAAAACCCATGGAAATTAGCAAGATGATGGTTGATATAGGTTGTAAAAGCAAAAAAGAAGCTGAGGATATGGGCGTAAATGTCTTTGATCCTATCTGTGTACGTGGCGATCTGGAAGAATTAGGGGATGGTTCTCGTCTCCTAGGCAAGGCTTTTGATAATCGTTATGGTTGCTTGATGGGAATTGAACTACTCCAATTGCTTAAAAACACTGAGCTAGATATTGATTTATATATTGGTGCCAGTGTTCAAGAAGAACTAGGCGGAAGTGGAGCACAGTCCTTAACAACTAAAATTATGCCTGACTTCGCAATTGTTCTTGATTGTTCACCAGCCAGTGATATGGGCGGTGGCAAAGACTTAAATGGTATGCTCGGCCAAGGAGTCCTTCTACGCTATGTTGATCGCTCCATGATTGCTTTTCCAACAGTTTTGCAATATCAAGAAAAGATGTGCAAAAAAGTTGGAGCAAAATGCCAGTACTTCTTATCGGCTGGCGGTACCGATGCTGGAACCATTCACCGGATAGGAGAAGGAATAATTACCCTGACCAATTGTATCTGTGCACGTAATATTCACACAAATGCTTCCATTATTGATTTAGATGACTATGAAGCCTCAAAGAAAGTTTTACTAGCTATTTTAAAGGATTTAGATGCTAAACGCCTTGAAGAATTTAAAAAAGCTAATAGATAGGAGATAATAAAATGTTAGAATTAGAACTAAAAAAGCAAGGAAAAATCAAAAGATTAACTAATCAAACCTTTAAATTCGATTCCCGTATTAGGGATGGTTGGTATACGGCAACATACTTCCTTAAGACTACAAAAATTGTAGAAACTCACGCTAAAGATAGAATTGTTACATTACAATTCTTTCAAAGGAAGGATAATGTTGTCCTTTGCGGTATCGATGAAGCCATTGCTTTGGTGCACACCTTTGCCGGTAATCCTCAACATCTCATTGTAGAAGCCTTGAATGATGGAGACATCATAATGGCTGGTGAACCAGTGCTAAAAATCACTGGACATTACCAAGATTTTGGCTTTTTGGAAAGTCTTATCGATGGTGTGCTAGCTAGACGAAGCTCAGTTGCTACCCATGTTTATCATACAGTAAAGGCTGCAGATCCAACTCCTGTCTTCTTCATGGGAGATCGTCAGGATGTATATACTAATCAACAAGGCGATGGTTATTCTGCTTATGTTGGTGGTATTGCTGCTCAATGTACTTTTGCTCATGGTGAATGGTGGGGCAGTGAGGGCGGCGGCACTATGCCTCATGCACTAATTCAGATAATGAATGGCTCAACGCTTGAAGCGGCCGAAGCATATGAGGATGTTTTCCCAGAAGAAAAAGTTACTGCTTTAGTCGATTTCCACAACGATGTTATTAATGACTCTTTGATTGTTGCAAAAGTCTTAAAAGAGAAACTCGCAGCTGTTAGAGTTGATACTTCTGACTCGTTAGTTGATCATTATTTTGATAATATTGACTGGAAATCACAAGGAATTAAAGCAAATGGAGTAAATCCAACCCAAATTAAGGCTTTAAGAAAGGCTCTCGATGATAATGGCTATCCTTGGGTAAAAATAGTTGTTTCTAGTGGATTCGATATTGAGAAAATTAACTGGTTCAAGAGAGAAAACACTCCTGTCGATTCTTATGGGGTAGGTAGTTCTCTTCTTAAAGTAGATGTAGGTTTTACTGGTGATCTTGTGAGACTAGATGGTATGCCCTTAGCAAAAGAGGGGCGTCAAGACATACCAAATCCTCGATTAGAAAGAGTTCCATATCACAAATAAGAAGGCTCACACCTTCTTTTTTTGTTGAACTAAGATAATTAGTATGTTTCTAAAAATAATCAATTTTGTACGCAAAATATGTGGCCCATTCAGCACAAAGTATATAATTAGTAGAATTTAGGCAGAATTTAGTAGATTTAAACCAATCTATACATAACAGCAAGATAGTCCATTATCTTTACAGTCTTTTTAGCAGTTGACTCATTGGTAGCTGCAGTAATTCGATTTATGAAGAGTTCTTTAGTTTCGGGATTCAAGTAGTCATCGCAGCAATCAGCTAATAGGGGCAGAATTTTTTTCATTTCTTCCTCTGAAAATGAAACATTAAAATAACTCTTCGCATAGTTAATTGCTGTTGGAGTGTCTAAATTGTTAAGAAAATTTTTTATGTTATTAATCATATAAAAAAAACCTCCTAACTCAAGATATGAATTAGGAGATTTTACTATGCTATCAACTGTTTTATCTGCTCGATTAATACTTCTGCAATATCTTTTTCAGCTATTTTAGCAGTAATTTGCCCTTTTTTGAATAAAACTGCCTGGCCATTGCCACCAGCAATGCCTATATCGGCTTCTTTTGCTTCACCAGGACCATTTACTATACATCCCATAATCGCTACTTTTATATCTGAATCTATTGTATCAAGATAGGCTTTAACTTTCTTAACGATTGAGAAGGAATCAATTTGACATCTTCCACAAGTAGGGCAAGCAACAAGGATAGGTTGTTTTCGGAAAAGATTCATAGTGCTAAGTAATTCTTTGGCGGCTATTACTTCCTTGCGCGAATCATCATTCATTGAAATGCGAATAGTATCGCCAATTCCTTCATTAAGAAGAATACCTAATCCTGCTCCAGAGCGAATTGAACTAGTCAAGGCATCGCCAGCTTCAGTCACACCAATATGCAATGGATAGGGGAAATAAGCACTTGCCAACTCGTAAGCCTTAACAGTTGTCAATACATTTGAAGACTTAAGTGATACAACAATGTCAAAAAAGCCTAGATTTTCTAGCATTTCCACACATTTTTTTGCACTTTCAAAGATTGCGACGGCTTTATCAGAATATTTATTGCTCATTTCAGGTAATGATCCACCGTTAACACCAACACGAATTACTACATTATGTAATTTAGCGGCTTCAACAATTAATTTCAATTTATCAGTATCAATATTTCCAGGATTAATTCTAATCTTTTTGGCCCCGGCTTCTATAGCTAATAATGCTAAACGATAGTCGAAATGAATGTCTGCTACTAATGGAATATGAATGTTCTTAACTATTTCTTCAATTGCTTTAGCATCAGTTTCATCGAGCACAGAGACACGAATAATTTGACAGCCCAAAGATTCCAAATCAAGTATTTGGTTAATGGTTTCTGCTGTATTCGCTGTTCTTGTTGTCGTCATCGATTGGATTACAACACTATTTTGTCCACCAATTTGGACATCGCCAACAAATACTGTCTTTGTTTCATTACGTTTCATGTCTATCACCATTCGCTATTATAACATAAAAAAGCAAAAAAAAATGTGGAAATATCGTTTCATGCGTGGTATTATATTAAAGCGATATTAAATCCGGAGGTGTCAAAGATGAGAGAAGGCGTAATCTATCGTTGCACAGTTTGTGGCGAGGAGAATTATATTGGGGATAAAAATAAGAGAACGCATCCTGAGAGAGCTGAAATCTTAAAGTTTTGTCCACGTTGCAACAAAAAAACTGTTCATAAAGAAAAGAAATAAGCCTTATTCAAGGTTTATTTTATTTTCAAGGAGGAAATATTGATGAAATGTATTAAAATTCCTAATGGTTATTTTCAAGTAAATACCTATTTAATAGGTGATGAGGACTGCTATGTCATTGATCCGGGACAAGAATTCAAACTAATACTGAACAAAATTCAGGCTAATTTCAAAGGGGTTAAAGCCATTCTATTGACTCATGCCCATATTGATCATATTGGCAGTGTTGATCGACTAGTAGAAATTTACCATTGCGATGTTTATTTGCATCCAGCCGACACAATGTACATTGATGGCAGCTTAAGAAATGATCGAATGATGCGCAACGCTATTATAACTTTAACAACCACTCCGAAGAGTGTTTTTGATTTAAAAGACCCTGAGATAATTGTTCTAGAAACTCCGGGACATTCAAAGGGTAGTGTTTGCTACTGGTTTAAAAATGAAAAGATTATTTTTACTGGTGATACTTTGTTCGCCGTTGATATTGGACGGACAGATTTACCAGGTGGCAGCACGCCAGAAATAATGAAATCCCTTGAAATTCTCAAGGAATTGCCCGATGAATTGATTGTTCATCCAGGACATGAAGAATCCACAGAACTCGGCAGAGAGAAAATCTGCAACATGTATCTTTCAAGAGTTTAATAATTAGCACCGAATAGCGGTGCTTTTTTTGTCTACAATAATATAGGTGATACAGTGAAGATTAAGGAACAAATATTACTTATAGCTTATGCGTGCTTTCTTTATATTGGCTTATCAATAACTTTTAAGTATCTAGGAATAATTAAATTGAGTGTTGTCGAGTATTATTGGCCAGGTAATTGGTGGCTGTCAATTCTTTTAATACTAGTGTTCGCAACAATGGAATTGCTTATATATCGTTGGATTCTGCAAAAAAGTGGAAAGATTATGCTTGTTGTGAGTATAGGTATCATTTATTTCTTAATCTTTAATCTTTACAATAAACAGAACCTTGTAACAACAGACTTCTTCTATTACTTATTAGCAATAAATCTTAAAAATACGATTATTTGCTATTCTGTTTATTACTCTGAGCAGATAATGCTTGAGCGAAAAGAAGAAAAATTGCTTAAATAGTCGGAAAAACATTGATTTTTCCGTTGTATAAAGGTAAAATAAAGACGCTTTATTAAAGGAAGAGGTGTTAAACATGATTCAAGCAATTGACCTAAAACCAGGAAATACCTTTGCATACGAAGGAAATCTTTATGTAACATTAGACATTCTTCATAACAAGACCGCAATGCGTAAAATGGTTTGCAAAACCAAAGTTAAGAATTTAAGAACTGGTGCAATAACCGAGTTTTCTTTCAGTGGTGAAGATCGTTTAGATGAAGCTAGACTTGACAAAAAGAAAATGCAATATCTTTACGATGATGGTGATTCATTAGTCTTTATGGATAATGATACTTATGATCAAATCTTTATCAACAAAGAGAAATTACAAGATGAACTTCATTTCATGATTGAGAACTTAGAAGTTGAAATCACTTATTATGGCGATGAAATTCTTGGCGTTGCGATGCCAGCCAAAGTAGCCTTAACAGTTGTTAAGACTGAACCAGGTGTTAGAGGCGATACTGCAACAAAGGCAACAAAAGAAGCAGTATTAGAAACTGGCTATATCGTTAGAGTTCCATTATTTATCAATGAAGGCGAGAAAATTATCGTTAGAACTGATACTGGAGCCTACGATTCCAGAGCTTAGGAAACAAATTACTTAAACATTTAAGACAGAGTTATCTGTCTTTTTTGTTTTCATAGCCAATAACATTCAAAAAGATTTCTTTCAGGAATATTATCAATTACAATAGAATACTATTTTATTGATGTATTAATACGCAGGAGGGAACCTTATGAATCGTCAACTTGTTTCTTTTCTATCTTTATTTAGTCTAGTCTTAATTCTATCAATCTATTATATAACTTTACCTTTTAAGAATGTTAACAAAGACAATAGCCCCGTAAATCTTGAAATACAAGATAGCAGTGAAGTCTACTTCGCTAGTTTAACTTCAAGAAAGACTGCTGCTTATGAGGAAAGTTTAGCAGCAAAGAACAGCATTTTAGCTAGTGCATCAGCAACAGCAGCCGAAAAAGCCGTTGCCTTAGAAGAAATTGAAAAGATTAATTTGATAATGGAGCACGAAGATACGGCTGTTAGCAATATTGTTGAAGCAGGATATGCTGCTGCTTATGTAGAAAACTATGGTGATACGGTCACAGTAGTTGTTTACAAAGAAGCTGGAACAAAACTTGATGCTGCTAAGATAATGAATATTGTCTTTGCCGAGTTTGGTAATACCATATCGCCCGAAATAAAATTCTATTCATAATGTTGTAAATGCCCCTTATTTTTGCTATACTTGACGTAGTGAGGTGAGGAACATGGCAAGAAGCATTGCATATCACAAGATTGTAAATTTCACAACCAATGGTGATCTAGGCATTAGCACCAATGTAATCGCAGAAATAGCGACGCAAGCAATAAAAGAAGTTGAAGGTGCCAGCATAGCCGACCCTCATTCCTTAATCTTTAGTAAAGACCCAATCGAGTGCAAATTTACTAAAAGAGGCGAACTAATTCTTAATGTTGCAATTAGGGTAGCTTATGGCTATAACATTGGCGAAACTAGTGCTCGCGTTCAAGAAAAAGTGGAGCATGATCTTTTATATATGAC
>CAYIYR010000002.1:0-82112 GCA_964367815.1 uncultured Eubacteriales bacterium | reverse complement strand
ACGGTGATTGTAACATCAGCAGTAAATGTTCCACTAGTAATTGTAACTTTGGTATCAGTTGTAGCTAGAACAGTCTTATCAACTGTATAATCAGCAGCAGCTACTACTTCCTTAGTACCATTGTTATAAACGGCTTTGACTACCATACCCGCGGCATCAAAAGTATCGCCTGCATAATAGGCAACCTTTGTTGGTTGGGTAGCAATCTCGATACATGTTTTTGCAACAGCAGTAACTGTAAGTGTGACATCGGCAGTAAATGTCTTATAAGTAACAGTAACTTTGGTATCAGTTGCGACTAATGGTGTAGTAGGAACGGTATAATCGGTGACTTCTGTCTTCGAATTATCACTCTTTATAACCTTAACTACCATACCAGTCTTATCAAATACATCTCCGGCATAGTATGCGACTTTAGTAGGATTCGTTGTAATCTCAATACCAGTCTCTGTAACAGGTGTAACAGAGGTGGATGATTGATTACTGGAAACAGGTTCACTACTTGCTGATGATTGTGCACTACTGCTTGATGGATTATTCTTTCCGCAAGCAGCGACTGCGAATAAACCGATGAGTAGAACGCCAATTCCAAAAATCTTCTTAAAATTTTTCATCATCTCTCTCCTTTCTGAAAAATTCTATTTCCGTTATATGTTAACATATAAAAAAAATGGACTTCCATAAGAAAAAATCCAAAAAAAGCGCCGAGAAAATCAGCAATTATTTACCTAAGTAAAAACGCAATAGAATATTTCTACCCAATTGCGCTAACTTTTTGTCGAATTTTGTCAAACCTTAATTGTTTACAAGCTATAAAAATTTTTTATGTAATTTATATACAGTCTTTTTGCTCCACTACTAATATGAAGGCTATTTGCAGTGTCTTCAATCTCGATGGTAATCTCAGAGTAACTCGTTGTGATATTTGCTCCACTAACTTCATTGACCATTAATGCTGGTGTATCAGAGCCATATTTTTTAGCAGAGACTACTACTTTACTAATGTAGTATTGCTTATCTAGAGCTAATTCCAACACACCGCCAGCGGAACTTGAGCCAAATTTTAGTTCAGCGGAACTTGCAACTGGAAACGCCTTGCTAGTAGAGGCAATACTTGAAACTATATTTGCATTAGAGCCTTCGCTTTGATAAGCAATGTAAGTTGAATAACTTGTAGCATCTGCTGCCAATGCAGTAGAGACCTGTTTACTTGTCGTAGCACTATTACCAAAATTATAAATAGCAGTCAACACCGTTGGCACTTCCGCAAATTGAACCGTAAAACTTGTCGCGGCATTAATTGTTAATACAAATGAAGCATTGCCAAGCTGATTTACTGGTTCATTACCGCTAATAGTATAAGTTGATAATCTATAACCAGAAGAAGGAGTGACATTAACCGTAATCATTGTCCCCCCAATAACATAACCATTATTAGTTACACCCGTAACAGTAAAGGTTCCATGATCAATCTCATCGCTTGCTTCGGTCCAGCTTACTTTGAATCCATCATTGATATTTACCCAAATAGCATAAAAATCATAATTATCTGACATGGTATAAATTGAGCCAACTGGGACAATTGCACCACTACCATCATCTTTAGTATTCCAAGAATGGAAAACTTTGTTTTCCGCAGCAACAAAACTACTAGCCATAATTGTTGCTTGATCATTCAAACGATAGATATTGCTATCAACAGTGGTTCCACTGCCTCCATTTGCATGATAGGTAATCGTAAAAGCATCTTCCCAAATCGCATAGATATTTACTGTACCAGTTAGTTTTAAACTGGTTCCAACTACTTCGCCTTTTCCATCTGCTTGCGTATTCCACTGTTTGAAAATCTTGCCAGTAGGACCCACAAAGGAACAATCAAGAATTGTCGCTGCAGCAAAGATATCATAGAATAGCGGATCAGTCATGGTGCCACTACCTTCATTCGCATTATAAATAACACTACAAGCCGGTGATACTGGCACACCTTCATTAAATAAATGAGAACTAATATATTTAAAGGTATCAGCAGAGTAAGAATTCCAATCCCCAAAATTGAAGGTCAAACTTGCAGTATTAGTCATTCTCACTAATGTTACATCTTCAGTTGTGGTCGCCACATTATTATGGGCGGTACCACTCCAACTGGAACCCGGATCTTCACCAATTTTACCAATAACATCAATCAACTGAGTTCCGTGGAATAATCCAATAGCATCGTCGCCATTGAAAGACATCGTTTGTTTGCTACCGACACTGCAACCATTAACAAAATTCTTTACTTTCGTATCAATCGCTGAATTATAAAGAACAAAGGTCTTACCTTGTTCTAATAATGTAGATTCTGGGAACGTAAATAAATCTTGAGATTCATTATATTGGCTTGCTCCATTAGCATATCTTGCTACCGCATAATCATGTAAATCGATGGTTGCACCACTATTGTTATAGATCTCTACCCAACGATTACTTTGGGTTCCTTCACCATATTCTGAGAAGTAAACTAAGTTCTGAACACTGATTGCTTGCTTTGCAGAAAATGTACCGTAATTTAAGGTAATTTCTGTGTCTGTCGCTTGCAATGCCAACATTGGTGAATAGGTATAATCAGTAATGGTTTCTTTACTATCATCATTATAGATAGCTTCCACAACCATGCCCGTAGGATCAAAGGTCTCGCCAATAGAATAGACTGCCTTTGTTGGCCCGGTAACAATCTTGATATTTGTGACTGCTCTTTCCACAACCGTGATATCAATAGTTGTAGTTATTAAGCCACAAGAGACTGTAACTTTTTGATCGGCGACTGCTAAAACAGTTTTATCAAAAGTATATTCGCTAGAAAGAAGAGAACTTATTGAACCAGAATTATAGGTGGCCTTAACTTCGATTCCGCTTGGATTAAAAGTTTGTCCCGCAACATAGTCAAGCTTTGAAGGAGTTTTGGTAACCGCTATTGAGACAATCTCGATTGCATTGATAGTAACATTCAGCCTTGTCTGCAATCCCATATAGCTAATGATAATCTCATCACCAGGCTGGAGATTAGAAGTCTTGCTAATACTATATCCATTTGATCCAAGAGAAATAACTTTATCATCAATCTGACTAAAATGAGCGGTAACTACCATTCCATAAGTACTCAGATTATCACCGGTATAATAAACAGTTTTATTAGGTAAAGTAGTAACCTCAATCGCTGTTGGCGTAACTGCATTAATTGTTATATCGATTGTATCCTCTTCACCCAAATAACTTACCTTAATGACATCACTTGGTTGCAAATTAGTTGTCTTATTAATTGTATATTCCGAGGAAGTTAATACTCTAGAATAATCATTGCTGAATAAAACACTAACAACCATCCCGGTAGTATCTAAACTATCACCGGCATTATAGGTGGTTTTTGTTGGTTGGGTTGTAATCTCAATACCAATAAGCGTAACTGCGGTTATCGTGGTATTAACTTGAGCTTCTTTGCCATTGCTTCTAACATAAATCTTATCTGTCGCTTGAAGATCGTTTGTTTTGCTGATGGTATATTCTTCTGAGCTTAATGCTCTTTGGGTATTATTGTTAAAATGACCAGTAACAACCATGCCCGTGGCATCAAAGTTCTCACCGACATAATAGTTTACTTTGGTTGGCTGGGTTGTAATCTCAATTGAGGTTACGACAACCGCTGTAATTGTAATATTTAATGATACTTGGCAAGAACTAAAGGCAACAATAATCTCATCGCCTGCTTGAAGATTTGTACTTTTATTAATACTGTATTCACTCGCACTTAAAACATGAGTCGTATTATTACTATAATAAGCAGTAACTTCTAGACCTGTAGTATCTAAATTATCGCCTGCATAATAGCTCGTCTTGGTGGGCTGACTAGTGATTCTTATTTCAGTTAAGTTAACGGCAGTTGAAATGCTACTTGTAATACTGCTGCTGGAACTGGAACTCGAACTATCAGTCGAAGTACTACTACCATTCGATGAATTCGCTGTTGAATTTGGAGACGTCGCACTTGAAACTGTTGAACTAGGTGTACTAGCAGAACTATTTGTTACATTAGAACTCGAAGTCTCCACGCTGACACTAGAATTATTTACCGTTGAACTATTCTTGTTTTTACAGCCGCCCACAAGAAAAAGAGCGAACACTAAACCAAATCCGATTAAAAGTTTGCTAAATTTACTCATACAAATTCCCCCACACTGCATCACCAATCTGCATTGTCTACTCATCTAAACAAAAAGGCATCCGTAGATGCCTATTAGTTACTTGACTTTTTTCTCAATATCAGCGAAGTCTAACTCGACAGAAGTTTCTCTGCCAAAGAAAGTCGCCTTAACAGAGACACAGTCGCGTTCAGCATCAACGCTTACAATAAGACCTGTACTACCAGCTAATGGACCTCTTAGAACTGTAACTTCTGTTCCAACCATATAGTCAGCATACATATCTTTATTTACAATACCAATCTTCTTCAAGACTGTGTCGATTTGTTCTTTTGGAACTGGGAATGGTTTGGTTCCTTTACCAGATGATCCAACGAAGCCAGTGACTCCTGGAGTGTTACGAACAACAAACCATGCTTCATCAGTCATAACCATCTCAACAAAAACATAACCAGGATAAGTGTTCTTAATTCTTGTTTTGCCACTAGGAACACCATCTTTCATTACTGGTACTTCTTCTTCTGCTACTAACACTTGATAGATATAGTCTTGCATATTGAGAGTTTCAATACGTCTTTCAAGGTTGGCTTTAACTTTATTCTCATGGCCAGACATCGTATTAACGACGTACCATTGTTTACCTGCTAAATTTTCTTCCATGTTGTTCACCTATTTAAAATTGATTAGTTGTAAGATTCTAATGACAAGTGCATCAGATAGCAATAGGAATAATGCAAAGAATACCGAGTAGGCAAAGACAACTACGCAATCCTCTCTGAATTGTGCTCCCTTTGGCCATCTTACTCTTCTGCCTTCCTGACCGACACCAATTAAATAATTTTTAAATTTCATTTATATCACCTATTTGCTTTCTTTATGCACCGTATATGCATTGCACTTCTTACAGTACTTTTTGATCTCTAAGCGGTCTTTATTCTCGTACTTCTGTTTTGTGGTTGTATAGTTTCTTGATAGACACTGTGTACAAACCAAAATCACTTTTTCGCGCATAGTAAAACCACCTTCGTTTCTATATCTTACCATAGGTAACTAAAATGTGTCAACAAAGGGAATAGACCAATTATTAACATTTTTCGCCAGTTTTAGCATAACTTTCCTAAAACCAGGCCCCTGTAGTGAGTTATCAAAATAAATGAAGGGGGCTACCCTTCATTCATATTACAAAATTTTCATATCAAGATTATACAAACGAATCGCATTATTACGAAGAATATCTTTCGCAATTCCAATTGCAACTTCTTCGCTAACAATACCATCATCAATCATACCTTCTAGACAATAGTAAACTGCATCGCGCCCCGTTCTTGAACCGGTATAGAAATAACGATCGCCGGTTAAGGCATCACTGCCAAAAGTGATCTTCTTCCAAAGAATAGGAAAGTCAAGAAATCTCCGCAGTTCTTTCGCAACAATCTTGGGATGATTACCAAAAATGAAACGACCAGAAATCTCAGGATAAAGATTGTTAACCGTAAATAAATTCGCAGCCATTGAAATAGTCAATGCTTGACTAAAGGTTGGATAACCAACATGAAGCATTACAATCTTAGCTTGATAGGTTTCCGCATCATGGAGAAATGGTTCTAAGCCTAAGGGATCCGCATAATCTAAGTTAGGATCAATCAAAGCCGTATGTATTTGAATTGGCATGCCATTTTGAGCAGCTTTTCTTGCAATGAGCCAACCAATAAGGTTTTGGAAACGATGGTAAGACTTAATGTTGCCTTCTTTGGCTTCCTTAAATAACTTTGGTCCATCAGTGAGTTCCTCTTTATCCATTCTTAGGCTGCGAACATACGGCAATAAGAACTTGTAACCGACATAACCTTTTTGATGAAAATCATCTAAGACGCGATTCACAAATGATAAATAATCATTGAAATCATAATCTACTGGTAAATGATAATCTCGCATGGCTTCGTGAAGAATATATTCGTATTGGTTCACAAACTGAGCGGAAATCTGTCTTTCCCGTAAATAATCATTATTAAAAGGAAACATCAAAAAGTCTGTTAATGGTAAATACCCTAGTTTAGAGAAGTGTTTTAACTTATTTGGTAAATAACAGGTAGTTAAGACCTTCTCAACATTGGCAACTTCCATTATTTTTGTTAGTGTCTTATCAATATCTTCGGTCCGAGCTTTCTCATAAATCGCACTGTTTTTAGCTCGATAGGCCTCATCATCAATTTCTTCCTTCTTCAATCCATAAATCTTAATGTACGCTTCCCGATGAAGATTTTCTTGATAAGCGAAGCCAGATGAAGATTGTTTGGGGGTTGCGAAAGCATCCCTAAACCCTACTCTAGCCTCTTTTGGCATCTCATCATTGGCGACAGTAAAACCCAGATGGTTATGATCATCAACCATTGGTAATGCGTCTATCGTCTCCCGCAATTTGTTATACATAATTATCACCTATAACCTTTGTCTATATTTTACTACTCGCATGTAAGCATGGCAACTAAATCTATGCATATCAAATGAACATGATTCGTATAATAAAGAAAAATAAAAACGGCCCGAAGACCGTTAGTTTACTGATGAAACGATTCACCAATACTGTAAGTTAATCCATAAACGATAAGCGAACTGCTCTAGGTTCCACCAATTAGTCAGTACTAATTTTCTTCACCATCTGAGCCATTTATAGTTCATAGTCTCTACGTATTGGCAAATAGTAATCGAGTGGCTTTCACCACTTACAGATAGTATATGCTCGTTTTTTAGAAATAGCAACTAATTTTTTCGAAAAAGAGTAAAAGAATAGATAATAGATGCAAATAATGGTAATATATGGTAAGCGAAAGGGGAGATACTATGGCTTATAAAGAATTTACATATAAAGATATTAAAGAAAACAAAGAAATTGCAACATATATTACTCAAGCTGATTTATCGCTGGCTTCCATGGGATACACTGATCATTCATTTGGTCATGTAATGAAATGTGCGAAACAAGTTAAAGATATTCTATCAGCGTTTGGCTATTCGCAAAGAGAGATTAATCTTGGACAAATTGCTGCTTATATGCATGATATTGGCAATGCAGTTAACAGAGTTAACCATGGTCAAAGTGGTGCGATTATGGCCTTTTCCATTTTAACAGATCTAGAGATGGATCCTAAAGACATCGCTGTTATCATCGCCGCAATTGGTAATCATGATGAATCAGCAGCATATCCAGTCAATGCCATATCGGCTGCCTTGATTCTCGCTGATAAAACAGATGTTAGAAGAACTAGAGTTAGAAATCCTCTAACTTATGATTTCAATATTCATGATCGTGTTAACTACGCTGTTGTTGACAGCAAAGTGGATATTGATAAAAAAGCAAGAACATTGACACTCGATTTAACCATTGATACCGAGATCACTCCAGTTATGGATTATTTTGAAATATTTCTAACAAGAATGAACTTATGTCGGCAATCAGCAGCAAAACTATCTATTAATTTCAAATTAAAGATAAATGGGCTTGAACTAATTTAGAGACTGAAGAAAGCATTCACAGGGCAATTTGCCAGTGAATGCTTTTTCTTAATCACTATCTTTTTTAAGAAAATAGTAAATTTATGGTATCTGTTTTATTGCACAATTAGTTAAATAGCATTAGAATATAAGCGTTTAGATTAGGAGATATTATGGATAAAAGCAAAACTTGGATTAAGAAAAGACATCGGGTATTCACTGATTTAGTTCGCCCGTTTTTCACTGTCTTTCTTAAGAAAAAATATGGTTGCACCATTGTGCCCGCCAAAGATATCAAAGCTCCCTGCTTGATTCTATATAATCATCAAACCTGTATGGATCAGTTCATGATTGGTCTTGTTTTCAAAGATCAAATCTATTATATGACCACCGAAGATTTGTTTTCGAATGGAATTAGTTCAAAAGCAATTAAATTTATGGTCGAGCCCATTCCCAAAAGCAAGTCAGTTAAGGATTTGGGTGCGGTTAGGGACTGCTTAAAAGTTGCTAAAGAGGGGGGCAATATCGCTATTACCCCTGAAGGCAATCGAACCTATAGTGGAAAAGTTGGTCGTGTTGATATGAGTATCGCCAAACTAGCAAAGGTTTTAAAGATTGATGTTGTTATCATCAACATTATTGGTGGATATGCGGTTGAACCAAGGTGGGCACGTAAAGTTAGAAAAGCCCAGATGACCTGTCGAGTTAATGAAGTTATCCCTAAAGAAATAGCAGCACAGATGAATCAAGAGGAATTGTTATTAGAGATTAAAACAAAACTTGATGTCTCACCATTTGAAACGCAACAATCATCAATTAGCGATATTCGAGCCGAGAAGCTAGAACGGGTTCTCTATATTTGTCCGAAATGCGGTCATTATTCTACACTATCTTCCCATGGAAATATGGTTAAATGTAATAACTGTGGACTTGAAGTTGAATATCAACAAGATTTAACATTTAAATCAGATGATCCTGCATTCACCTTCGCAACCGTATACGATTGGTATCGATATCAAGAAGAAACCATCTGTAAAACCGATGAAGAATATTTCGCTAATTTAGGAATTGGTGATAAGAATATCGTGTTTAAACAATCAATTATTGGTAAGAGAAAACGATTTATTAGTAAAGGTAATATCTTTATTGATAATCTCAATCTTACGATAGAGGGAACAAGCAAAAAATATGTTTATTCAATAGAAGATATTAAAGCCATCGCATGTCTTGGCAAACACAAAATGAATTTCTATCTCTCAAACAATGAAATCTATCAAGTTGTTGGCGAAGAAGATTTCAACCCTGTCAAATATATGCAAATATACTATCACTTAACAAATTTAAGAGGAGGAGTTACTAATGACGAATTTTTGGGAATCTAGTGTCTGGACAATCTTAATCGAATGTTTCATTATCGGTGTCGCTATCTTAGTGGGTAATTCATTGCGAAGGAAAATTCCCTTTATTCGGAAAACCCTCTTACCAACTTCGGTTATTTCTGGTTTATTATTATTAATATTAAAATCAGTTTGGCCTTGGTTTGACAGTCTAATTGATGTTGATTTTATGTCGGTTGTGACCTATCATGCTTTAGCATTAGGCTTTATCGCTATCGCCTTAAAGGATACCAACAAAGCTAAAGGTGCAGCAAAAACGCCTACCATAATTAACACTGGTATTGTTACTGTCAACTCCTATATTATTCAAGGTATTGTTGGTTTGGTAATCACTATTGTGATGGCAACCTTTATCACAGGATTAATTCCTGCTGCTGGTTTATTGTTACCTTTGGGCTTTGGCCAAGGTCCTGGTCAAGCACTATCATGGGGAACAGTCTATGAAACACAATATGGGTTCATTGGTGGAGCTAGCTTTGGTTTATCAATCGCTGCCCTTGGTTTCTTAGTTGCCTGTATTGCAGGTGTTATCTATCTAAACATTTTAAAAAGAAAAGGTTTAGTTAGAAAAGATGGTTTTAACAAAGAGACAGTGGCCGCCAAAACAGAAGTTGTCTCAACCGAGAACGAATTACCACTCAGTGACTCGATTGACAAGTTCACCATTCAAATTGTATTGGTGGTCTTTGTATATTTCATTACTTATCTTGCCATGGCCGGAATTACATTCTTATGTGATAATAATTACTTGGGAAATTTCGGCGTTAATACGGTTAAGCCTTTGATTTGGGGCTTTAACTTCTTACTTGGTACAATCTTTGCTGTCGGCCTCAAAAAGATCTTTGATTTTAACAAAAAGGTTAAATTAATGACACATAAATATCCTAGCAATTATCTGCTAAATAGAATTAGTGGATTCTTCTTTGATGTGATGATCGTAGCGGGAATTGCTGCTATCGAAATCACCGATTTGAAGAGTCTATGGTTACCATTAATTGTCTTAGGAATTGGTGGAACCATTGTCACCTTTGTCTATTTAAAACATGTTAGTAAATTCTTGTGGCCAGGATATGAATATCAAGGCATGATGTCCATGTTTGGAATGCTCACAGGTACAGCTAGTACAGGTATGATTCTATTACGAGAAATCGATCCCAACTTTGAAACACCAGCAGCTGATAACTTAGTCTATCAGAGTTTGTTTGCTATTGCCTTTGGATTCCCCGTTCTCCTCTTGTTAGGATATGCGCCTCGAAGCACAGCCCTGCAATGGATCTGTTTAGGGATCTTAGTCGCAATGTTTATTGTCTATAATGCGATAATTTATCTAATTAGACGCAGCCAATTTAAAGCTAAAAAAAAGTCACTATAAAGTGACTATAAACTGACCGGCATTCCCGGTCTTTTTTCTTGGGCTTTTCGCTTGACACAGCTGAGAGTATATTCCACTTTCTTCAAAGTAATATTCAAAGCCTCGGCAATTTCGGCATAACTCATATCAGTCATTCTTGCTAGAAAAACTCTTTTCTCTAAGGTTGTCAGATTACTACGACTCATAATATCTGATACTTCCTCTTTTAGATGATAGCAGCGAACTGGATTATGCATGTTATCAGCTGAAGATAATGAGGCTAATCGCAGAGATACAATTTCATTTTGTGCTGATTCATCTAAAGGATAATAGCCGATTGTGTTAACTCTTTGGGCATACTGAGAAACAAATAACATTAAGCGTCTTTCAACGCAGGTTTTTGCGTAAGTGTAGAAAAGTCCTTTCTCTGATTGGTAATTATCGATGCAACTGAGCAGCATCATCCATCCACATTGGAAAGCATCTTCTCTTTCATAATAATCAGTATTCTTGTAAAGTATCTTATCTAACCATTGGCATAAAAATACCCAATAACGATTTGTTAATAAATCATAGGCTTGAGCATTGTTTTGGCGGATCAAAGTAATCAATTCATCGTCAGTAATAGTTGTATACAAATAGCATTCCTCCTAAATGGGATAGCGATTTGCATGAATGGCGTAGAGTAGAATAGCGGCAGCGTTGGAAGCATTCAAAGAATTAATTTTTCCCTTCATCGGCAAACTTATCTTAAAATCACATTGCTTATAAACTAATGGTGCGATTCCTTTTCCTTCACTGCCGATTACTAAGACAATTTTCGTCTTATAATCAACTTTCCGGTAATCAGTATCACCACTAGCCTCAGCTCCAACGACCCAATAGCCTAATTTTTGGAGCTTATTAATTGTTGTCGTTAGATTGGTTACTTCTGCGACTTTAACATATTCAATAGCTCCGGTTGAAACTTTCGCAACCGTTGAGGTTAAGGGTGCACAATTGTGTTTTGGTACAATGACACTATTAACACCAATCGATTCACAAGTTCTTAAGATTGCTCCAACATTGTGAGGATCTTCCATTCCATCAAGCATCACAATCAAGGGGTATTCTTGTTGCTCAGCGATATTAATCACTTCTTCTAAAGAAGCATAATCGTAGGTTTTAATCTTTGCGACTAAGCCTTGATGATTGGGATTACCGCACAAATTACTTAATTTGGCTTTGGAAACATAGCTTACAGAATAATCTTGGAGTTTGGCGATAATTCGACTGTCCTTCAACGTTTCTAAGACATAAATCGCCTCAATATCTCCTTTATTCTCTACTCTCGACAAAACAGCATTCTTCCCATAGATATATTGTGCCATAAATATTACCTCCAAAAATCTCAATAAAGTCGCAACTTTCGACAAAAGACTACATTAAATTCATTTCAACTAACTTATTTCTAATAACATCAGCTTGAGCGAAATCCTTATTCTGGCGGCATTGATTCCACTGAGCGAATAAGTCTTTTTGTTCATCTGATAAAACAACATCATCATATTTCAAGCCCAATACATCAATCATTTCTTTGATGGTATTGAACGATATCGCCATCTTGGCAACATCTTTTCTTCTGATAGACATATTCAAATCTTTTATAATTAAATAAATATCTGTCAAAGCATTAGATGTGTTCAAGTCGACTGATAAGACTGATAGGAAGTGTTCAATCGCTTCTTTGTCAATCTCATTACTCTTATTATGGGCCAGTTGTAATTGAATACTGGCTTGTTTCAAAGGTGTGAGAATCTTATCGACATCATTGCTAGCATTCTGCATTACTTCTTCACTGAAGTTTAATGGCGCCCGATAATGGCCTTCCAACATAACCATTCTGACAACATTACCACCATACTCAGCCACAATATCTTTGGCAAGTTTGACATTGCCTAAGGATTTCGACATCTTAACATCGCCAATGTTGATAAATCCATTATGCATCCAATAAGTCGCAATATTATGATTGAAACAGGCTTCTGCTTGCGCAATCTCATTCTCATGATGAGGGAATTTTAAATCAAAGCCACCGCCATGAATATCAATTCGGGCACTTGGATAATACTGCTGAATCATAACGACACATTCTGTATGCCAACCTGGCCGACCATCACCAAAGGGGGCAAGAAACTTAATACCGACATCTGTTTTCTTCCATAAGGCAAAATCAAGAGGATTTTCTTTTTTAGTATTTTCTTCAATTCGCGCACCACTTTGTAAATTCTCCACCTCAAAGTGACTTAATTGACCATAATTGCTTACTTTCGTAACTCTAAAGAAAACATCGCCATCACTCTCATAGGCATAGCCTAAATCAATCAGTTTCTGAATGAACTTAATCATGTCCGAAATGGTTTTGGTGGCATGAGGCACATAAGTCGGACGCATCGCATTTACTTTAGCGCAGACTTCAAAGAAGTTTTGCTCATATTTATTAGCGATTACTTCTTCCGTTGTATTATTCTTAATGGCCGCATTGATAATCTTGTCATCGATATCGGTAATGTTTGAGATATAGGTCACATCATACCCGAGCTTGGTAAACATCCGGCGAACTACATCAAAAGTAATTACTGGCCGCAGGTTACCGATATGGGCATAATCATAGACGGTTGGTCCACACACATACATTGAGACCTTTCCTTCTTCTAGTGGTTTGAAGACCTCTAATTGATTGCTTAAACTGTTAAATATTTTTACTTCCATTTTTCTTTCCTCCACAAAAAAAGTGCCCATAGAGGCACTTGAGTACGGTTCCACTCTACTTAGTTATATTGAAATAACTACTCTACTCGTTAACGCCGATATACGTTTTCTCATACTGAATTCCGAGAAACTCTAGTGAGGGCACATTAAGCATTTCTTGGGATTTTCACACCAGCCAAATCCTCTCTTAACAAGTTAATTGCTATTTCATTCTCACTTGCGATTTACATTGATAGTATATTACATTTGCCAACTAATTGACAATCGTTTTTATCGAGAACTTTTGCTCCCAATCTTAATGATTGGCAGAAGCGTAATTGCAAAAGCACTTCCAATTAGGGCAGTAAACAATTGTGTCCAGGTAAATGCTGTGGTCAAAGCATTGGTAATAGTTGCATGAGAAGCTTCAGGTTTCTGACTTAATATTAATGGTAATGCTATAACAATAACACCGATATAGATGGCACCAAACTTCACAAATGATCCAATGATTGAACCACCAATTTGGACAATTAGACGCTTGTTACGATCTTGAATTCGATTAACCGAATATCTAAGTACCATTCCACTAATTAAGACAATCAAGACATTACCAATAGCGATAAATGGCACTAAAATGATACTTGGCAAAGGGGTAATACCAAGGGCGAAAGCTAGAAATGGTGAGGCAATCGCAATAAGAAGGCCACCAAACAATCCGCAATAAACAGTTGAGAGAATCAGTAGTAAATTGACAATACTGCCAGTGACTAACTGTTTGACAATAGGAACACCAATTAATGTTCCGATATACTGACCCACTAAAAGTACAGCTAGAAAAATAGCTGTTCTGGTTATATTAATAATCTTTTTATTCATTTCATACCTCTAAAGTAGTTTGATCTTTTTCGCAACCCAAGGATATAAACCCAAGGTAATAAAGGCCACGCAGAAATATCTTATCCATGCCAGAATCAAATCAATCCAAACAGGAGTAGTAATAAGATTGAAAAGAAACTTAACGCCTTCCTTAACGCCTAGCGCAATCGCAAGGGCTAAGATTAATGCCACAATACGTTTCCATGTTTTTTGCTTGCAGTCAAAATTAACATACTTATCTTCAAACATAACCGCAAAGGTAAATCCTGCTAATAATCCATACATTTTATAGAAATCAGCGGTATCTGAATCCTGGCCAAATAGAAAATAAACGGCAAAAGGAACCAAAGCACAAGTGACAATTAAAAATAGGGTTGTCTTATTTGGAGCCTTATCATAAACATATCCTAACAAGAAAGCGCAGCCAATACCTAAAGCGGCGCCAACGATGACATCACTAGGATAATGGACGCCTAGATATAAACGTGAAAAAGCCACAGCCGCAATCAAGACAGCAGCAATAATGGTAACCCAATATTTTTTTAATTTAATAGCTAGCGAGGTAGACCAAGTTGAAAAGGTTTGTGTATGGCCACTTGGGAAAGAATAACCCGTCGCTGCTTCTCTGGCTGTCTCAACCGGATGCACAGGATTATTAAGTACATCAAATGGTCTAACAATCTTGGCGAAGTTCTTAACCACACCATTAATACCCATTGATGTCGCCACAACAAACAATAGTTTTTGAGCATACTTCTTATCAATCACAAAATAGATAATCGCTAGTAAAAAAATAAAAATTGTTTCCTCGCCCAATTTTGTTATGTACTCAAAGACTTTATCTAAAAAACCTGTCCTAATTCCTTCAAGAAGGCGTAAAAATTCCAATTCAATACCTAAAAACATTTATCATCAGCTCCTATTTTCCACCTAATTGTAAAGTATATCATAGTAATTGTCAATTTTGACACACCAACTTTCGCATTCGTGTTATTATATTAATAACATAAGAGGTGAATTCTATGCCCAATGAACCACTAATATTTACATTTGACTGCGGTACGCAAAGCGTACGCGCCTCAATTTTCGACCGTTACGGCAAAACCATAGCGATGAAACAAATCAAATTGCCACCTTACATTTCACTCCATGATGAATGGTTTGAGCAGCAACCAGAAGTCTTTTATGACTTGCTTTGCCAAGCAGCGAAAAATGTAACAACTAACCATGCGGATATAATTCCTAACATTGTAGCTGTAACCGTAACCGTTTTCCGGGATTCAATGGTCAACTTAGATAAAGATAACAAACCCCTTCGTCCCTGCATCATGTGGTCTGACCAAAGAGTTGCGAAACTGGAGAAATCTCCATTAACTGCCGTTCAAAAAACGGTCTTCAATCTTGTAGGAATGAGTGAATGTATGAATTCATTACTAAAGCAAGGAAAATCACATTGGATAATTGAGAATGAACCAGAGATATGGGCCAAGACTAAAAAATATGTTTTCTTGTCAGGCTACTTTATTTATCGTTTATGTGGGAAACTAATTGATTCTGCCAGCGCTCAAATTGGACATATTTCTTTTGATAACAAGAAATCGGTTTATTATAAGAAGGGTGCATTAAAATATGGCATCTTTGGCATTGAAGAAGCAAAGAACTGTGATATCGTTGCTCCCGGAGAACTCTTAGGAACAATTACGAAGGAAGCTAGCCTAGCAACTGGCTTACCAGAAGGGTTAAAAATAGTTGCCACCGGAGCAGATAAGAGTTGTGAAACTCTAGGTACGATTGGTATCGATGAATCAACGGCTGCTATTAGTTTTGGTACCGCTGCTTCTATTCAAATAATGTCAAAAAAATATATTGAACCCGAGACCTTCTTGCCTTGCTACCCTGCTAGTATTCCAAATTATTATACTCCTGAAGTTCAACTATTCAGAGGCTGCTGGATGCTAACTTGGTTTATCGAACAATTTGGTCAAGATGAAGCCCATCTTGCCAAGGAAAAAGGTGTCAGACCAGAAGAAATTTTAAATGAAAAGATTAAAGACATTGCTCCCGGTTGCAACGGCTTAGTTCTGCAACCATTCTGGGCTCCAGCTTTAAAAATTCCGGAAGCTAGAGGCAGCATAATTGGTTTTAATTCCTCTCATACCAAATATCATTTATATAGAGCGATAATCGAAGGTATCTGCTTCGGATTAAGAGCTGGACTTGAACATATCTCCCGTAAACAGCCTGTTAATCAACTAGTTGTCTCTGGTGGGGGCAGCGCAAGTGACCTTGTCTGTCAAATCGCTTCGGATGTCTTTAACTTACCTGTTAAAAGAATTCAAACCGCTGAAGCCTGTGCTCTAGGCTCATCACTGATTGGTTTTGTTTCCTGTGGTGTCTTCAAAAATTATGAGGAAGCCGCGAAATCAATGATTCATTATTGTGATGAATTCACTCCTAATAAAGAAGTTGCAAATACTTATGATCGTATCTATAAAGAAGTTTATAAGCCAATGTATAAACAATTAAAACCATTGTTCAAACATTTAAAACACAAATAACAAAAACCTCGGACTCATTCCGGGTTTTTTTGTCAATTATTCTTATAAATTAAAAAGGATTGTTTTACAATCCCTTACCTTGATAATATTCCAATAATTCTTTAAAACGATTGAAATGAACTATTTCTCTTTGTCTTAAATACAACAATGGTTGAATAACATCTGGATCAGTGGCCACATCAATCAAATGCTCATATACTGCACGAGCTTTTTCTTCGGCAGCCATATCTTCATAAAGATTCACAATTGGGTCGCCAACCGAACCAATCCCGGCTGTGGTGAATGGAACCCCGGATGAGTTGGCGGGAAATGGATCTAAACCATGCTGAACATAATCGGCAGTTAGACCTGCCACTTTCATTTCTTCAACTGTCGCCCCTTTAGTCAATTGATAAATCATCGCGCAGATCATTTCAACATGACCTAATTCTTCGGTGCCAATATCGGTTAACAAGGCTTTCCCTCTACCATCTGGCATTGTGTAACGTTGATTTAGATAACGAATAGCGGCACCTAATTCACCATTCGCACCACCATACTGCTCAACCACAACTTTCGCAAATTTTAAATCTCTTCTTTTAATGTTGATGGGATAAAGAAGTCTTTTCTCATAATTCCACATTAATTATCCACCTCCCAAGGCCAAATACCACTTTCCCAGGCCCAAGGATAAGCCTCGAGCGAGGAAGACGACAGTTGGATTGGTCCATACTTCTTCTCATACTCATTTATTAGCCGCTCGGTTTCTAAACGAAAATATGAGAACAGGCGGATTGCTTCTTGATCTTCGGGGAATACATCGAGAAAGAGCGTTAAGTCATGGGCGCTGCTCCCACTACGCATAATCTCTTGCATTCTAGTCATTCTTTCGTTATTCCGACTTGGTAGCACCGATTGATAATTCTTATAGCCTCGATAAAGGCGTTTTTCTATATTCCCTAAGACAAAAGCTTCATCTTGAGAATAAAAACGCTGATTATTGTTGATACTAGGAGTCGGTGTTTTTAAAGCCGGATAGCCATAATTCATTGCAAAATACTGATTGTTCATATTTATACCTCCTAGTTATCTATATTCCAATAAAACGCAGATGTTTAGGCCTTTACCTTATTTTACGAATTTGAAGTTATTATGGCCTACTAATACTTGATGATTATCTAGACAAGAGGTCATCATATTCTTCTTTTCATAGCGTTTAATGGCCAAAGTCATCGCCTGCTCCAAAAGCTCACCATAGGACAGATCTTTGAATAAGTAGAAACCTAATGAACCCGGTATCGAATTCACTTCATTAAGATACAATTTGTGTTGGCTGCGGTCATAAATAAAATCAAAACGAACAATGCCAAAACATTCTAAGTTTATAAAGGCCGCTTTCGCATACTTCTCAATTCTGCTTGCTAAAGCCCGATTCACTTTCGCAGGGATTTTCCTTTTTAGATTAGCTAGGCTGCCCCCATCCAAGTACTTATCATTGAAAGTCAGAATCTCTTGACTTCCATGAACTTCTTCTATTTGGGAAATTACCTGTGTTGTCTCATCACCGATAATCGCAATATTGAATTCACGCATATCTTCAACATAAGGTTCAACTAGAATCTTCGTGTCAAATACTTGGACTGTATGAATTATATCTTCAAAACTATTAAGACTATCCGCAACATGAATTCCTATTGATGAGCCTAAATGGGCTGGCTTAACAATTATTGGATATTTGAACTCCTCTTTTTTCGCAGAATCAAGTGCTGGCAGGACCGGAATCTGTATAGATTGTAAAATCGTCTTAGTTAAGACTTTATCTTGGCAGATTGATCCAGATAAAACGGAGGGACCAAAGTATGGAATATTTAATAATTCAAATAAAGCGGATAAAGTCCCATCTTCCACACCATAACCATGAACCAATAATAAAGCGACATCAAAATTGATTTTTCTCTTTCTTCTCTTTTTAAATATTATAGTTGGGCCAACTAAAAAATCTATATAAACTTCCCGAAGTTTTTTTATTTGACCTTCAAAATTTATATAGGTTGATTTATCTTCTAATTCCTTACCGACAAACATTCGATTACTCTTATCTAAATAAACTAAAATTGGTTTCTGACCTTGGCCAATCAATGTCTGATAAGCCTGCAGCGCACTGACAATACTTATCTCATGTTCAACACTACGACCACCATAAAAAATCGCACTTCGCATCTTCTCACTCCTTGCTTAAAGAATATGCGAGAGAGAAAATAAAAATACTAGTCGAAAACGGTAATTCCTTTTTCAAGGGCTTCTATGACACGTTTTATCTCAACTAAAGTGTACTTATGGGAAATTGTTGGTAACTTATCGAGGGGGAAATATGCAACCTGTGTTGTCTCATGACAATGAGTATGATGATCAATCAGAACTTCGCCTAAGAAACACGCAGTATACTCGCATAAAGATTTATCCTGTAAATAAGAAGCACGATTAGTTAGAGCCAAAAGTCTAGTTATCTTGACATCACAACCTGCTTCTTGTGAACACTCCTTGACAATAGCTTCCATTGGACTCTCATATAAATCACACCAACCACCGGGTAGGGACCAGGTTTCCCATTTCGCTTCCTTAACTAATAATATTTCTTTTTTATCATTAAAGATTAAAGCTCTGACTGAGATATTTGGTGTTGGATAAATGTCTCTGACAAAAAGATTATCCCTTTGATAATCTTCGCCAGTATATTTTTCCAATGCCTGCTTGCTTAATTGTTCCAACTCTTCATAGTTTTCTAAAGCATAGGGGTCTTGGGAAAATAGTTTCCCAATTTTCGCAATACTCTGGACTTTCGTAATAAACTTATAAATATCATCCATGTTGACACTTCCCTTACGCTTTTATTATGCATCATTCAGCGCAGATAGATATCCGGCAAATCATTCTCAATTAGAACTGTCATTCCTACTTGCTTAATCTTTTGCAGATGAGCCATCGCTGACTTGAAATCATCGACAAAGACATATTCTTCGTATTTCTTGTTCTCAAATGCATCTCTAAATGGTTTCATATTACCAACAACAATAACATAATCCACCTTATCCACACAAAACTCGGCAGCTTGATAATTATAGGAATAATAATTGTCACCTAGTTCAACTAATCCGGGCGTAATCAATACTCGATAACCCGCAAAAGAACTCAAGGTCTTAATCGCACACCGAAAACTATGAAGATTCGAATTATAGGAATCATCTAAGATTTGATAATCTTCTTTTTGAATTAGCTTCAGCCGATGATCTGCATTACATAATCCCTTCACGGCATCCACTATCAACTTTTCTGGGATAATTAATCGCCGCGCCAGAATAATGCTGGCTGCGATGTTAAGAAGAAAGTGATCACCAATAACCCCGGTTTCAAAGTCGGAATTATTAAGTGAGAAACGGGTCATGTCCTTGCGCTTCTTTCCTAGTTTAATCGTATAAGCATTGTTTTCCTTGAAACCATAATAAAGACGCTGAGTGACACCCACAGGAGCATCTCTTAGTTCAGAACAATCACCATTGAGAATAATCACCCCGTTTTTATCAACCCAACTTGCAAGTTTCATTTTCTCTTTCGCAATATTATCTAACGATTTAAATGTTTTGAGATGCTGAGGACCAATTCCTGTGATTATCACAAAATTAGGAGTAAATAGTTTTTTAAATTCATCCATACCGCCGACTTTGTCTACTCCGACTTCAATTACTAATACTTGATGATCTTTTTGCAGACTCTCATTGATTGTTTTCGTTATACCCATCATCGTATTATATGATTTTGGTGTGGCCAGTACTTTATACTTCTTAGAGAGAATTTCACTTACCCATTCTTTAGTTGATGTCTTGCCATAGCTTCCCGTAATAGCGACAAAGATTGGTTCAATTTCTGCCAGCTTCTTTTTCGCTTTCTTAAGGTATTTATTCTTTATACTTCCTTCTAATGGTTTCATAAGGTAAGCTATCAGAGCAAAGAAAAGAGGAAACAAAAGATATATCCCCAAAACCAAGTAATAATAGATGGGAGGATAAAAATAGGAGGGTATTCCAATCATAAGAAAGATGACAACAGCTAGTGCTATCAATAAGCGATAAACACGGGCCGTAAACTTCAGTTTGATTATTTCTGGTTTGCGTTTAACAACTTCTACCACATAAATAGCAAACAACATGACACTGACATAGAGAAGTTTTGGCTGAAGCACAAGAAAAGGAATGATTATGAGAATGGGTAGGAAATCAAGTAAACTAAATTTAATACTATCTCTTAATCCCAAAAAATAACGTCGATGGTTATAGAATTGTTGTTGAAACAATTTTGTGTGCTGATAGGCTAAGCGATAATAGACTGGTATAGTAAGTAAAGATACTAGCAGAATCGTCATTATTTTCCCTCCATAATGAATTTATCGACATAGGTGGCAAAGATATATGGTTGTTCAAGATGAGCAAAATGGCCACCATCAAGTAATTTAAATTGCGAATGCTTAATTAATTTGGAAATCTTTTTTCCCATCCACAATGGTGTCTCTGTGTCATGCAATCCAAAGCATACTAAAACTGGCACGGCTATTCTTGTCAGTTCATGGTCATAATAAGTATGGGTGGCTTTGATTAGGACAGCTCGCATAATACCTTGACTGTCACGATAATCCTTGCTGCCTAATTGTTGGTATTCTATTCTAAGTTTTTTTAGAATCTTAACCCGCACTTTCTTAATAAGCTTTGATAAGCTTGTCTTGGGTTTAATTATTGATGCACTGACATAAATTACTTTCGCATCATACCCTCCTAATACCATCTCGGTAATTACCTTTCCCCCAAAGGAATGACCAATTAATACCTGGGGATTTAAATTGTTATTAATTAAGAAATTCTTTACAAAAGTGGCATAGTCTTGGGGTGCGAAAGGATAGTCGGGCTTATTAGCTTTACCGAATCCTGGCAGATCTAGCATTATACATTGATACTTATTCTTTAATAGACTAACTAGAGGCAACCAAGTTTCTTTCGCATTGCCCCAGCCAGGAAGAAATAAGATTTCAACTCCTTGACCAACTATTTGATACTGATATACTTCATCCACCATATCACCCCTAGAAATATATGATAAATCAAAAAACATTATGAAAAAATCGTTGAAATAACGTTTAGATGAATTTCTAAATATTACTTGCGGTGCATATAATAGTGTGATATATTATAGGTGAGGTGATAGATATGTTTAATGCAGTCTTCTTTGGTACTATCGGCATTATTTGGGGCGTTTTAATTGTCGCCACCATCGTAATCGAGTTAGCAACCGAAGAGTTAGATTGTGTATGGTTTACAGCTGGCGCAATTGTCGCATTGATTCTCTTGTTATGCGGAGTTCAATCAATATTGATTCAAGTAATCGCCTTCGTTGTTGTCTCCTGTACACTGCTATTTACCGTTGGCCGATGGGCAAATAGGATGATGAAGAATAAAAACCATCCAACAAATATTGATGCTGCCATCGGTAAAGAAGTCATAGTTACAAAGGATGCCGATTATTTGAACTATGGTGAGGGTAAGTATAATGGTCTTTCTTGGACAATCACATGCAAAGAAGGAACCAAAGTTCAAGTCGGTGATATTGCAACTATTCTAGAAGTTGTCGGTAACAAATTGATAGTTGAAAAGAAAATAAACAAGGAGGAATAAAATATGTTAATTTTCGCTGGAAATGGTGTCGGTTGGTTAATTGCAGTCTGTATTATTGTTTTCGTTTTAATCGTGTTAAGTTTAGTCTCTGTTCGTGTTGTTCGTCAAAGTGAAACTCTTGTAATCGAGCGCTTAGGTAAATTTGACCGTGTCTGTGGTAGTGGTCTAGTCTGGTTATGGCCTTTCTTTGATCGGGTAGCAGCAAAGATTTCCTTAAAGGAAAGAGTTGCCGATTTCCCACCACAACCCGTTATCACTAAAGATAACGTTACTATGCAAATTGATACTGTTGTTTACTTCCAAGTTACAGATCCAAAGATGTATTGCTATGGAGTTGAACGCCCAATGAACGCTATTGAGAATTTAACTGCTACAACCTTACGTAATATTATTGGTGAACTCGAACTTGATGAAACCTTAACTTCTCGTGATACTATCAACTATAAAATGAGAGCTATTCTTGATGAAGCTACCGATCCATGGGGCATTAAAGTCAACCGTGTTGAAGTAAAGAATATTCTCCCACCACGTGATATCCAAGATGCCATGGAAAAACAAATGAGAGCTGAACGTGAAAGACGTGAATCTATTCTACGTGCTGAAGGTGAAAAGAAAGCTGCTATTCTAACCGCTGAAGGTTTAAAAGAATCAATGATCTTAAAAGCTGAAGCTAGTAGACAATCTACTATTACCGAAGCTGAAGGTCGTGCAGAAGCATTGAGACAATTATTCTCCGCTCAAGCCGATGCCATTAAGTTCATTAATGATGCTGCTCCTTCGCAAGAATATGTTACACTTGAAGGTTTCAAAGCTTTAGAGAAAGTTGCTGATGGTCAATCTACCAAGATTATCATTCCATCCAACTTACAAAATCTTGCTGGTACCTTAAGTGCCTTAACTGAAGTAGTCACTCCGGTCAAACCAGTAGAGAAAAAACCAGTTGAAGTAAAACCTACAACTAAAAAGTAATTATTGTTATTAAAAAACTCCAGAGCACTAAACTCTGGAGTTTTCTTTTGCTATTTTTCGATGTATTCTTCGAATCTCTTTCTAAATCCATCCCGGGGGACTGGAATTAATTCACCACCGATAGCGAAGGAAATACGTCCCGTTTCTTCACTAACGACGACCGTAACAGCATCATGTACTTCACTGAATCCGATGGCTGCTCTATGTCTAGCTCCGAACTTACCAGTCATTGGTTTGGTGGTCGGAGTGTAATAAACGGAAGCGGCTTCAATCGTAAATCCTCTGATAATAACCGCTCCATCATGCAATGGAGTTCCCGGATAGAAGATAGTTCTTAATAACTCACTAGTTACTGGAGCATCAACCACTTCACCCCTTGCAATATATTCATCAAGATTCTCATTCTTTTCAAAAGTAATAATGGCGCCTGTCTTTGTTGCGGATAGAGTGAGAACAGCATTTTCGATAATATCGCCAAATTTTGTTTTCGCTTCGCCATCAAAGGTTTCAAAATAACGTTTCTTTTTCTTTTTAGCAAACATTCCCACAAACTCTTTTGAGTGGATGACAAAGAAACCACAGATGATTCCGAACATAAGGACTAAGACAACATCAGTAAAGATCTTCAATTCCAAATATTGGCCAATAATGATCAATAAATATAAAATGACAAAGGTCACTACAAAGAAGGGACGTTTAGATACTTTGGTGATAACTACCCCTAGCAGAACCGCGACAACAAAACTAGCTATTAAGTCAACATATGGCGACCAAGATCCAATCTTGGTAACTAAATCCTGGAAAAAACTCAAATACATAACTTCACCTTCCTTACAATATCTATCAAAAAGACATAAGTCTTTATATAATCATTAGTAACCTATAGTTTACCAAATAAAATAGTAAAATAAAAGTTTTATTACAAAAAAACTTAATCTTTTTTTCAATGTTTTCGCTAACTTTTCGACATATAGACCAATATGAGCGAAAAAGTTCTTGCATTTTTCTTTAAAATTATATACAATATCTATGCTTTAAGCCGCCGGCTTAGCTCAGTTGGTAGAGCTACTGAATCGTAATCAGTGGGTCACTGGTTCAACTCCGGTAGCCGGCACCATTATTTTTCTCAACACGTGGGAGTTTAGCTCAGTTGGGAGAGCATCTGTTTGACGTACAGAAGGTCGTGGGTTCGATCCCCTCAGCTCCCACCATTAACAAATCAGTGATATTGCATATCACTTTTTTTATGCCCATTGAAAGCATTTTTGCTATTATATAAAGAATGTAATGTCGACAAAAAATCCAAGATAAGATATTCTATAGAGGAAGAAAGAAGGCATTATTTATGAGATATCCAAAATTTTTAGGTAAAAATCAAACCATTGGTGCTTGTGCACCATCATTTGGCTGCAGTGAGAATCCTTATCGTGCTAGGCTGAATAATGCTATCAAAAAGTTTGAAGCCAAAGGCTATAGTTTAAAATTATCTCAAAGTGTTTATTCTTTGGACCATATACGTAGTGCCTCAGCACAGCAAAGAGTCAAAGAATTTGAAGATCTCTATTTTGATGATAATGTTCATTTCATTTTCTCCGTTGGCGGTGGTGAGGTTATGAATGAAACTATGCCTTACTATAATTTTGAGAAAATCAAAAGATCGACACCTAAATGGTTTATGGGTTTCTCAGATAATTCTTGGTTGGCTTTTGCTTTGCCTACAATTTGTGATGTTGCGGCAATTTATGGCTACAATCTTCCCGAGTTTGGAAGCACTGTGTGGCACCAATCATTAAGTGATTGCTATAATATCATAACCGGGACAAGCTTGCTTCAACACAACTATGATTTCTATCAATTAGATGATCCAAAACACACGCCAGGACAAGAACTATGCACGCTGAATGACATTGTTCCAACATGTTGGAAGAATCTTCGCGGTAGTGATGATGTCAAAATGGAAGGGCGCTTAATTGGCGGCTGTTTAGATATTATGTGTTCTTTCCCTGGAACTCCCTTTGACAATGTCAAAAACTTTCTTGAGAAATACAAGAATGATGGTTTTGTTTGGTTTTTCGAATCTTGTGATTTAAATATTATCAGCCAATTAAGGTCATATTGGTTCCTGCACCAATGTGGATGGTTCAAATATTGTAAGGGCATAATTATTGGTCGGCCATATAATAGAGAATCAGCCTTTGGATTAACATATGAAGATATTCTTAAAGAAGCTTTTGCCGATGATGACTTCCCCATTATTTATGATGCTGATATCGGTCATCTTCCCCCAATCAATACCTTGATTACTGGTAGTTATGTCAAAATCGATTTAACTAACAAAAAAGGAACCATTGAGACTTATCTCAAATAGTTCCTAAACTAGTTTAAATATTTCGCTAACATTATCGAATACCGTAGCTGAAGACTCTAGTAGTCTTCTTTTACTTTGATGTCCCCTAGCAACAAGGACACATTGAGCACCTATTTGTTCAGCAACTTCGGCGTCATGCAGAGAATCACCAATCATTAATAGCTTTGGATTCTTTATTTCTAAACTATTAATCCATTCCGTGGCAATCGCTTCTTTGCTGGTCGCATGAATATCACCTAAGCCTAGAATCTCATCAAAGTATTGGACTAAGTCAAAGTGATTCATTTGTTCCAAAAGATTTTCCTTCTTCGAAGCGGAAAGGAGAATCAAATGATAACCAAGTTCTTTCAATTTTTTGATGGCAATTAAACTATTCTTGACTAATGGACAGTTGAAACTACGAGATTGATATAACTCGATAAATTCAATCGCCGTAACTGCAAATGGCTCCTTATCAAAATCAAAGCCAACTTTACGATAGTAATCTATTACCGGAAAGCCAAATATTTCGCGATATTCTTTCATGGTAACAGTTGGAAGATGACGCTCCATCAACATGAAGTTTAAGATGTCTAAGCATAACTGGGCATCATCAATAATAGTTCCATTAAAATCCCAAATGATGTAATCGTATTTCATGTCATCACTCCTTCTTGGTCAATTATAACGATTAGAAAACCTAAAGACAACTTATTCTAAAAAAATGTGTGAAATAAATAATTGTTTGCTATTTTGGAGTGTATAATATAAAATATGCATACATAAAAGACCACTATCAGAAATGAGGAATACAATGTTTACTATCACACTGGGTGATAAAAAGCTTTCCTTTCAAAAAAAAGTTAAAGTTTTAGATTTAATGCCCGAAAAAGACTATTCAATTATCGCTTGTACGGTTAATAATCGTATCAGAGAATTAACTTTCGAAATATATTATGATGCGACCGTAAAATTCTTACGTCTTGATGATGAAGAAGCGGTCAAAATTTACAATGCTTCTCTTCGCTATTTATTTGCGATGGTCGTATCACGCTTATATCCCGAATTAGATATTAAATTCTCTTATCATATTTCGCGTTCCCTTTTCTGCCATATCTTGACGCCAAATAGACGTTTTAATCTGGATATGTTGAAAGAAATTGAAACTGAGATGCATCGTTTAATCAATATGGATTTAGATATAAGTCGTCGTGTTGTATCCAATAGTGAAGCAGCCGCAATATATGAACAATATCACTTAGATGATAAAATAGAGATCCTCAAGTATCGTCCGGAGAAAACTGTTCACTTATATCAATGCGCCGAGTATTTGAACTATGTCTATAGTTACATGGTTCCTTCAACAGGTTATTTGTCCAAGTTTGCCTTGAAACTCTATTCACCAGGTATTCTTCTTCGTTATCCTCGTTCAGAGTTTAATGGTGAGATTCCTACATTTGAAGATGAACCTACATATGGTGAGACTTTAAAAAGAGCTAATATGTGGGCAAAGGTTGTTGGCGCGGAGAGTGTTGCGGAAATAAATGCTCATATCGATGCCGGAAATGCTTCCATGGTTGATTTTGTTAATGTCTGTGAAGCTCGTCATAATGATCGTTTAAGTCTTTTGGCTCAACAGATCTATGAAAATATTGATAACATCAAGATTATCGCTATCGCTGGGCCATCATCCAGTGGCAAAACTACTTTCTCAAATCGTCTGCGTATCCAATTAATGACTAGAGGAATAACGCCAGTAAAACTGTCCATCGATGACTATTATGTCAATCGTGATAAACTAGTCCCCGATGAGAATGGTCGCTATGATTTAGAACATATCAATACTATTGATGTTGAACTATTCAATCAGCATTTATTTGCCTTAATTAATGGTGAAGAAGTAGATATTCCAAGTTTTGATTTTATCAGTGGAACACGCAGACCCGGCAAAAAAATGAAAGTCGGCCCTAATAGCCCAATAATCATCGAAGGCATTCATGCTTTGAATGAAGCCTTGACGCCATCTATTCCCCGTAATCAGAAGTTTAAGATTTATATTGCTCCCCATGTTCAAGTCAATGTCGACAATCATTCTCCAATCAGTAGTACGCAGATTAGACTGCTTAGAAGAATCGTTAGAGACTATAAATTCAGAGGCTTTGAAGCTGAAAGAACTTTGGATGTCTGGGATTCAGTAAGAAACGGTGAATTTCGCTGGATTTATGATAACCAAGAAGGAGTCGATTTTGTCTTTAACTCGGATTTAGTATATGAGGTTTGTGTTCTTAAGAAGCATGCATTACCTTTACTAAGAAGAATACCCGACACTAGTCCACATTACATAGCAGCAAATAATCTAATTAAGTTTATTAAGTATTATGAAGATATTGATGATAAGTTAGTACCGTGCAACTCTCTGTTAAGAGAATTCATTGGTGATAGTTGTTTCCAAGACGTTTAAATTAATTATAATTAATCGAATAAAGTATTCATGGACAAGTCAAAATTCCGTGAATACTTTTTTTATAAAAAAACTCAATCCGATAATTATTCAGATTGAGTCTATCTTTTATTCCTGCACTTTTCCTTTCGCAATGAGTGGTAAAATGTAGCGGAAATACAGGTCATTTGTCTTCTTCAAAAACAATTCAGCAATCTCTTCTTTAGTCATGTTTTGATCTGTATACTGCTTGATTGTTTCTGGTTTATCAATAACAATAGTGTTAACTTGTTTTGAGTAATAAACCGTGTAAATTGGCAAATCTATATTACGAGTCGCGGCATATCTTGTCGCAAGAGTAACAAATCCAGGGTGATACTTTTCAAGAATAGTTTTATAACCACCATTCATTGAATCTTCCGGAAAAATCATGATGCTGACATTATTATCAAGACTTTTCATACTGCTTTTAATGGTGGAAACCATTCTTAAATCTCCATAGGTCGGCAATAAATGAACTCCGTTATAAAAGATTTTAGAAAGAGTGCTAATAATAGAAGCCATTATAAAGGAATATACTTTTCCTTTTTTCTTCTTATGTCGATAGAAGATATGGTACATATAATTCCATCTTTCTTTTCGAGTTCCATTCATTTCATAAGTTCCCCAGGGTTGGAAGATCTTTGGGAAACGAATAACATAACCGATAGGACCACTCGTTGAACTATGATTGGAAATATAAATGGCTTGATTTTCTAATGTATCACACAGGCAAATTATTTTTGGTTTCTTGTAGAAAAGTTTCATTACAACTCGAAAAGCCCGTGTTGCTAATGAATATTGAAACTTCTTTTCTTGTGCCATTTACGTTACTTCCTTTTTGCCTTTTTTATGATAACAATTATGAGAGGATTTGTAAAGATTTTTTACCGTAGTATTTCCTCAATAAAGTAGTATCTTCCATTGATAGTACGACTATCACAATAACTACTTTTAAACTTGCCTTTTAGACTAATTCCTTTGCCTTCGCCAATGATTATTTCAATGACTCCATCAACATAGTTTATTTGAGCATCACTTGAATTACACATTTTGCTATAGTTCTCATAAATGACCTGTGATATTTCATCATTTTCGATATCCATAATCAAATTGTCATACTCTATTAGCATATATTCTTTCACTTCATACAAATGTACTAACTCACTTGCTGTATTATCTGAAGCTACGACTCGATACTCAAAAGAAAAAGGAACGCACTCACTTGACCCTGTAAAAAGAGTTGATAAGGTTAATAACGCTCCCATAAATAATTTCTTGATCATTTTTTCATCTCCCATCCTAATTATGGGAAACATTTCCAATTTTATACTTTAGTTATTTTTACCATCCGATCATGATTGGATAAATCTTGTTTAAATACCGCTTTAAAATCATACGATTCAATCAACTCTGCAAGAGCTTCTTTTTGTGTATAACCAAATTCGAAATAGGCGGCTCTAAAGTTCAAAGTAGCGAGTTGGTTCAAAAGAACTTTATAATATTCGAGACCTTCTTTATCATGCGTAAACAACGCTATAGAAGGTTCATAATTCTTAACTGTTTGCGATACATCAGGATCATCTGGCGCAATATAAGGTGGATTGGCAATAACCACATCAATATGAATGCCCTTATCAATTAATGGCGCTAAGAAGTTGCCTTTATTGTATTCTACTAGTAGTCCTAATGATTCAGCATTTGCTGCTGACACAATTAAAGCTGATTGGGAAATATCCGTTCCATAAACATTCCATAATGGACGATTTGCTTTGATTGCTAATCCGATGCATCCACTTCCACAGCCAGCATCAACAACATTTATCGGTTCATCAGTATATTCACCTAATACCCATTCCACTAACTCCTCAGTTTCTGGCCGAGGAATAAGAACTGATTCATCAACATAAAGTTCAAGGTTAAAGAAATATGCTGTGTTGACAACATATTGAACTGGTCTGCCAGCCATATATTCCTCAACATAAGCATTGATTTTTTCCATCGCTTCATTGGTTATTAGCTCATCACCATGCTGAATAATCTCAGCAACTCTGCAGCCTAAAACGGAAGCAATAATTATTCTTGCCGCCATTGTCTCCAATCCCTTTTCAGCAAAAATGTTTTCAAGTTTTCTTTGATAATTTAGGTACTTTTCTTCCATTCTATAATCCGCTCCCCATTAGTTTTCGCCGTTGGTCTTCGTTTATTAGTGCTGATACGATATCCGATAGATTTCCTTCCATTACCCGATCCAGTTGCTGAATAGTAAAGCCAATACGATGATCGGTAACTCTATTTTGTGGATAGTTGTAGGTTCTAATTTTCTCGCTACGATCGCCTGTTCCTATTTTAGAACGACGCTCGGCTCCTCTTTGCATTTCACTTTCTTCACGCATATGATCATAGATTCTAGTCCGCAAGACTGCCATGGCTTTCTCTCTGTTTTCAATTTGAGATCTTCCATCTTGGCAGGTAACAACAATACCAGTTGGAATATGGGTTAATCTTACCGCTGAGTCTGTTTTATTAATATGCTGACCACCAGCACCGCTAGCTCTATAAGTATCTATTTGGATATCACCAGGATTAATTTGAACATCCACTTCATCAGCTTCAGGCATAATTAAAACGGTCGCTGTAGAAGTATGAATTCTTCCCGATGCCTCAGTCTTGGGAACTCTTTGAACACGATGAGCGCCAGATTCATATTTTAATTCTGAATAAACTCTCTTGCCTCTAATCAATATTGAAACAAAGGAAAAGCCTCCCGCTGCACATTCATTAGAATCAACCATTTCGTAATGCCAGCCACGATAGTCACAAAACTTAGTGTACATTCTTAATAAATCGCCAGCAAAAATATTTCCTTCATCGCCACCAGCAGCTCCTCTGATTTCCATAATAATATTTTTCTCATCATTAGGATCCTTTGGCAATAACATAACTTTAATCTTCTCTGTTAGTTCTTCTTGTTTAGCTTGACCTTGGGCAATTTCTTCTTTTGCAAGTTGAGAGACTTCAGGATCAGTATCGTGAACTAAAACTAAACCATCTTCAACTGTGGCTTCTGCTTCTTTAAACTCTTTGTAGATATTAGCAATCTCTTCGAGATTACTATGCTCTTTCGCATATAACTTATATCTTTGGAAATCACTAACCACTGAAGGAAGCTCCATCATCTTTTCTAGATAAGTGCATCTTTGCAGTATAGTGTCCAATCTTTCTCTCATTTTCTCGTCCATATCAAGCCCTCCAACCATTCTATTATATACTATTTTTAATGACTGCTAAATACTTTTTAAGTAGTTTAACAGGATGATAGTTCATCTTAGCAATTCTAAGCCCTTCATCACCGGCATCATCTTCACGATTGATGTACTTTATTTGTGGTGACATCATATGGGAAGCAAAATCTTTGTTGATAGTTGCATAGCTACCTTCATACTCTCGAAAAGCTTTCTCTATATGGATATAAAGCGTATCGCCAACTACCTCACCCATAGTTATAGCCACCATTTTTCCACCTATACGAATACAAGCGGCTTTTTGATTCAAGGTCTTAAACATATTGATAGCATTGATATCCGCTAGTATCTCATATTTGCTGATAACTGATTCGCTGCCAACCTTATGATATTCCTTTAGAAATTCATTTACTTCTGGCAAGTCAGCCTCACTTATCCAATCAAATTGATAATCAGGATAAGTCCGCATAAACTTATTAACATGATTTCGATGCTTACTATTTGCTTTTCCGTTTAATGTCGCCAAATCAGCATAATTGTACAGATAGTCAGCCCACTGTGGAGTATCAATAATCTCCACTCTTTCTTTAAAGTAATCTTGAAGAATGCCTATTGCTTCTTCAGGAACGGAAGCAAAGGCTAAAGGCTTTGTTGCTTTCTTATCTAATTCTTCCAATACTTTGTTGATATCGCCTTTTCCTAGTGGGAAAGCGTATGATTCTTCCTCATTTTCAGGATATTTACCCTTAATCACTAAGAAACCATCAATAATATCATATTGATAATTGAAATAATCGACCCACATAAAGACACCACCTAAGGTATAATCACATGACCGATACTCTTGATTGTCAATATAACTCTTAATCAACCCTAAATCTTCGATTGTAATTCTTTTAAAACTCATATACTCTCCTATTTAACAAATAAAGTATCAATGGGAACATTCAACCCATTAGCAATCTTTTCAATGGCTTTCAATGAAACATTGCGTCTTCCACATTCTACATCGGAAATATAGTTGCGGTGTAAGTCAGCTCTGAAAGCTAACTCATCTTGAGAAATGTTCAATAGTTTTCTCAAAACCCGAACACGCTCACCAAATACTACTTCTATTTCTTGCTTCATTAGTGTTCACCTCTAACTTTTGCTATTTCATCCAATAATTTCTGCATGCGGTAAGAGAACCCAGGTTTAGAAATCTGCACCCCAAAGTTTTCATGGCATTCTTCGGCTAATTCCAAGTATGTTCCCTCAGGATTTGCAAGTCTTACTTCCGCCACCACTTTCAGGGCTTCCGGTAGATGCTCTAATCCAATATTTTGTTGATACCAACTAATACTTTCCGCTTGCTTGTTTCCTATCTCCATCGCTTTTTTTTCATTAGAGATTTCGCAATTGTAAATGCGATTTAAGGAATTAAACTGATCACGTTGAATTCTTATCTCTTCAAACTTCAGAAGACTCTGCCAAGCACCTAAAATCTTTAAAAAGTCGCCTATTTGTTCGCTCTTTTTTAAGTAAACGATTGTCTGATTTCTTCTTTGAATCTGTTTTCCATCAAGATAGAAACGCTTTAATAAGCGAATTATATAATCTCCATAATACTTACCATTAACCGCTATCTCTAAGTGATAATTCTTTGTAACTGGCGAATTCACACTGCCTGATGCTAAAAATGCTCCCGCTAGATATGCCTTCTTCAATTCGGCTTCACCTAAGAATTGACTGGTTGGTAAACCTTCAAATCCTTGGGACTCGTTATAAATCTGCAAGTCCTCGAGGACTTCTTTCGCATTATGGCTGACTTCAATATTAACAATCTTGTTATCACCACTGACTCTCAAGCGGCGCTTTTCACTAATTGCTACCCTAGTTTCAACATCATATAGTAGCTTTAAATGTTTCAAAATCATTTTCGCTGTCTTAATATTTTCACTCTTGATAACAATTATCCATTCGTTATTTCTTAAAACCAAATGGCCATTAATTTTAATGAAAGCCGACAACAATACTTTGAATTGGTTAGGGGTTCGTTCTTCATAGAGGGATACTTCTTCTTTAACTGTCTTTGTAAACGAAACTTCTTCTTTTTTATTTACTTCTTTTTCCATGCTATCCCTCCTTTGCTAAGTTATATTACCACAATGAGTGTTATTTTGCCACTAAAACGATTTATTAGTAAAAAAAGTCAACTTTCGCTGACTTTAAACAAATTCTGTTTCAACTTGAATGACACATTTATAACGAGAATCTAAGGCCGTTAATTTCTCACTTATCTGTGTAGATATCGTTCTTCTTTGTTCGGCCGTCCAATTATATGGAACAACCAAATCAAAAATTAAATTAATCTGATTCACACCACCAACCATACGGAAATCATGAAGTTTCAAAGATGGACTAATCTCTGTAATTACATTCTGAACCATTTGTTTATGCTCAACTACATCTTCACTAGTTGAGATTGGATCCATATGGATGACCATTATGATACCTAACTCCTGACTTATCTCCGTTTCAATCCGATCAATGACTTCATGAATTTGAACAATATCAGCTTTGTCACTTACCTCCGCATGAATGGAAGCAAATGAACGACCAGGCCCATAATCATGAACCATCAAATCGTGAGTTCCGATTATTCCCTTGCCACTCATAACCATTTTCGTAATTTTCGTAATGGTCTCTTTGGATGGAGGATTACCTAATAAGGTTTTAATTGCTTCTTTTGCAATCTTCAATCCACCAAAAGCGATTAACGCTGAAACAAGAATTCCACCTAACGCATCTAAAGGAAAAGTTGTATATTGGCCAACAATCGTAGCAATTAAGATAACACTCGTAGTGATAACATCACTGATACTATCAAAAGAGGTTGCTTTTAAAACCATTGATTGAGTTTTCTTGGCATAAATATAGTTGTAACCAAACATCCATAGTTTGATTAAAATCGATCCACCCATAGCGATAATTAAAATAATACTGAAATCAACTGGCTCGGGCGTGATTACTTTCTGAACAGAACTAATCATTAATTCCAAAGCCATAAATAGAATAAGGAAAGCAACTGTCAAACTCGCAATATATTCATAGCGACCATGACCAAATGGATGTTCCTTATCGGGACGTCGATTAGACAGTTTGGCAGAGATAATTCCAATGACTGATGAAGCCATATCCGCTAAGTTATTCAAGCCATCGGATAGAACTGCAATGCTGCCACTTATAATGCCAACAATAATTTTTCCCGCAGAGGAAATAATGTTACAAACAATTCCTGTAACCCCACATAATATACCGTATTTCTCCCGAACCTTGAGGTCCTGATAGTTTTTTCTATCTTTGATAAAAATCCGCGCAAGTAATCTTATCATAATTAGTCAATCCCTTTCATTGATTAAATTAAACAAGACTGGTGTGCTGTCTTGACCACCTCAACCGTTAGGTATCTATAAGTCGACGTTGTGATATACTTCTTGAACGTCTTCGATGTCTTCCAACATTTGAAGCATTCTTACAAATAATTCCTTATCTTCGCCTTCCAAAGTAACATATTCATCATTCTCGGGAACATAGGTTGTTTCCGCCGAATCAATAGTTGCTCCCTCGATTGATTCAAGAGTTTCTTTTATTGAATCACGATCGTTTGGTTCACCATAAACTATTACTAAATCTTCATCTGTTTCCACTGATTTCACATCAATTTCCGCCATAAGTAAGGCTTCAAGTGCTTGATCCTCGCTGACGCCAGTACAACTGACTAGTGAAACATGATTATAGTTATGCATAACGCTACCACCAATACCTAGTTTTCCTTTGTTCTTGGTGATAGTTGATCTAACGGAACTGACTGAACGATTTAGATTATCGGTAAGGCACTCGACAATAACCGTTGATGCACCAGGACCAAAGCCCTCATAAATAGCTACAGTATAATCTTCACCGCTTCCAGATTTTGCTCTTTCAATTGCTCTTTTAATAATGTCGGCAGGAACTTGAGCTTTTTTGGCTCTTTCAATAGTTCTCCGCAAGGATAAATTCATGTCCGGGTCAGGAACGCCACTTTTTGCTGCAAGCAAAATTTCTTTACCAAACTTCGAATATACTTTTGTTTTGGCAGCGTTGGTTTTTTCCATCGCGGCTTTTCTAACTTCATGCGCTCTTCCCATATAAATTCATTCCTTTCGCACTTAACTTTCTTATTGTACTAAAAATCACGTTATTTTTCAATACTTACTGTTCGACAAACCTTATTTAATAGAATTCAAAGACTGACAAAAGACTTTTAGTCCAGTTAATAATTGCTGTTGAGGACAAGCAATATTGAAGCGGATATAACCATCATATTCACTTCCGTAATCTTTCCCTTTGCTGATAGCAATGCCGGCCGAATAAAGTAGATTATAAATTTCAGCACTGTTCAATTTAAGATATTCAAGATTAACCCAAACAAGAAAGGTTCCTTGTAATGGCGGAACTTTTGCCCTTGGCAGATGTTGTGCTAAGTAATCGACTAACATCTCATAGTTGCTCTTAATAAAGAGATTTTGTGTAAGCATCCATTCATAGGCTTCCTCTTCTATATAAGCCGCAATGGTGGCCTCTTCGGCCAAGCAATTAACACCAGCCATATAGATTGCACTAGTATATGCTTGACACTTATCCTTTATCTCTTTGTTTGGACAAATAAGATAAGAGGAATGAAGACCGGCCATATTGAATGTTTTGCTCGGCGCTGAGGTAACAAATAAATGCTTATATAATTCTTTAAAGTTCAGCATTGAAACAAAGCTATTACTCTCCATAATAATGTCAGCGTGTATTTCATCACTAATAACTGTAACATCATATTTTATGGCCAATTCGGCTACTTTTTTTAATTCATCTTTTGTCCATACTCTCCCAATAGGGTTATGAGGGCTACACAACAAAAGAATTTTATTTCCTTGCTTAAATTTCTCCTCCAAATCGTTATAATCCATTGAATAATGTTCATCATCATTAATTAATTTATTTTCGACAATGCTACGATTCATTCCTGAAAGGAGTTGAAAAAAGCATACATAAACTGGAGTCTGAATAATCACTTTGTCGCCGGGTTGACTAATAACTTTCAAAATTACTTCAACCGCTTTTAAGACTCCCGTGACCGGCACAATCCAATCGGTCTCAATTGATGTATTATGACTTTTAATATACCATGTCTTAATTGCTTCTTTATATTGATTGCCAATGATTGAATAACCAAAATAACCATTCTCTGCTCGTCTTTGAATAGCTTTAATTATGCAAGGCACCGTAGGATAATCACTATCTGCGACACCAAAAGGCAAACGATTATCTGGCGCTTGTAGATCCCATTTATAGCAATTTGTGTTGCGACGATTGGGCTTTTTATTAAATTTTTCGAACATATTATTATCCCCCGTAGTAGTTATAAGTATTATAACACTACACAGCTTTATTTACATTAGTTTTTGGATAGATGAAACGATATAATCCTAAAGCGATAATGACAGTTGCAACAGTACTAGCAAGCATATAAGGAAGGTTATAGATTACAAAACTATAAAGAAAGGCCGAACCAACTGCGAATGAGTTAGGATTCTCTATAAACCAATCTTCGGCATAACTAGCAAAAAACAAAACTCCACTTAAGCTATGACAGAGATAGCGAAGAAAGCAAACAAATACGATTGCGAATACATACCAACCAACTTTTTGCCCTTTCTTTTTGAATAATCCCGTTAATCCCAGGACACCAAAAGCAAAGATATAGTCAAAAAAGATTGAACCTAAATGCCAAAACCTACCGTCGAGAAAGAAATTGATTACCGCGTAACACAGGCCACCGATAATCCCCCATTTTGTTCCATTGCGGAAGCCAATCAAGATAATGGGAAGCATCGCAATAGAAAGGCTCCCACCGGCCGGCATATCTAAGAAAGGTATCATCTTAAATAACCAATCCAGCAAAACAGCTAAAGCCACAAAAATTGCTGTTTCACACATCACTCTAATACTCTTATTCATCTAATTATCCTCCAAAAAAGAAAAATCTTTGGCTAGCAAAGATTAAGAAAGGTTTATCACTAAATCCCTCCGCTAGCATTACCTAGATCAGGTCCGGTCTATTCCCGTATCAGGAATACTCTCAGTCCACTTCGGTGAACTCCCGTAAATATTATGCTTCAAAACAAACAATTAAGCAAGTTTTAAATCTAAAGTGCATATACTTAACTGAAAAAGGAGTGACTATATTATGCAAGAAGCAAATATGCCATTTGCTATGCCTTACCCAGGAGGACCAGTACCAAATCAAGGACCAATGTATCCGCCTCCACCACGGCCAATACCACCACAAAATTACCCAACTTATCCTACTCCAACCAATCCAGGTCTTAACACTAATCGTGATGATATCGAAGAATCCTATATTGAAAACATTCTTCGGCTAAACAGAGGAAAATTTGGAACCTTTTATTTTACCTATAGTGATTCACTGGAATGGAGAGATCGCGTTTACCAAGGCGTAATTGAAGCGGCCGGAAGAGACCACATCATTATTAGTAACCCCAAAGATGGGAAACGGTATATTTTATTGAATGTTTATCTTGATTGGGTGGAATTCAACGAAGAGATTAATTACGAATATCCAATTAGATAGAAAAAGCACCAGCTGAATAAGTTGGTGCTTTAATTATATTGACCAGTCGATAGGTTTACGACCATTCTCAACCAAATAATTATTGGCTTGGGAGAAGTGATGACAGCCAAAGAACCCTCGGTAGGCAGATAAAGGTGATGGGTGATTAGCCATTAAAACCAAATGCTTAGGATTGGTAATAAGGGGTGCTTTTGTTTTCGCATAATTACCCCAAAGCATAAAAACTTTCGGACTATCATCCTCATTGAGCTTTTTGATAATATTTTCCGAAAATATTTCCCAGCCCTTCCCACTATGAGACAAGGGACGATGAGCTTGAACCGTTAAAATAGCATTTAATAATAATACACCATTGCTAGCCCATTTTTCCAAATTGCCACTCTTGGGAATATCAATTCCTATATCATCGTGTAACTCCTTGAAAATATTGACTAAACTAGGCGGTATTTCTTCATCAGCAGGAACGGAAAAACATAAACCTTGGGCTTGGTTTGGATTATGATAAGGATCTTGACCAATGATTACTACACGAACATCAGAAAAGTCTGTTAATTCAAAGGCCTTAAAAATATTCTTTCCTTTCGGATAAATTGTTTTGGTGGCATATTCATTCTTAACAAAGGCACTCAAATCGTGAAAATAATCTTGCTTGATTTCATTGTCGATAATCTCTTTCCAACCATTAGTAACCATACTCGTCCTTCTTTCTACTTTTTAACTATAACATATCCGATTATCTTTTTGCATTTCTATCTGCATTATTATATAATGATTTCAACAGAGTAGTTGGTAAGCGTTAAGTGGTATTCAATGGGAAGTCGTGAATACACGAACACACGATGTGGCGGTTTACCAATGCGTCCGCTGTTATAGCGGACCTCGTTTGGAGGTCTTTTTTATGAGCAAGATTACGACTAAGCAGATGGCTATTGCTGCCTCAATGGCAACTTTCGCTATTGTATTGGACTATATTAGTTTCAAAACCAACGAATCAAAATATACGCTTTATGGTCTGCCATTGATGATTACTGGCATACTTTTTGGTCCGCTAGTTGGTGCTTTAGCTGGTTTTGTTACTGGCATGATTGCCCAAATTATTTATGGATTGTCTGCTACCGCACCATTATGGATGCTAGCACCAATTGCTTGGGGTTTCATTAGTGGACTACTCGCAAAAGCCCTTAAGAGTGAAGATTTTAATCCCAAGAAAGTGATTGTAACTGTTTTTCTAACTTCCGCCGTTGCCACCGGACTTAATACTTTGGCCATGTGGCTTGATGGATTAATCATGGGTTATCCTACCCCATATATCATCACGGGCTTAGTTGCAAGATGTGGGATTGCTATCGCTTTTGGCATCTTTTATTGCTTTGTTCTAATTATAACTTTGCCCCGATTGCGACGTTATTCAACGATTAAAAAAAATAAACCAGAGTGCAAATAACACCAACAATTAACGAGTAAAAGGAGAAGTAATTAATCTTCTTCTTTTTAATTACTCCCAAAAATAAAACGAGCGCAAAGTATGTAGTAATTGCGGCGATTACCATTCCTAAAATATATGGGATAATCAGAGACTTTTCAGTTGTCATTAAATCATCAATGCTGATGATTAATGCTCCAAATTCTACGGGAATAAAAAGAAGAAATGCATACTCAGCAGCGACTTCTTTTTTGACTCCAACCGCAATTGATGTTCCAAGTGTCGCTCCACTACGAGAAATACCAGGAAGTATTCCGACCCCTTGACCCAGTCCAATCAATACGGCTTTCCACCAAGGCATATTGTTGATAGTTTTAGTTGCTTTGTTACTTATACGATTAACAATTAACAAACATATTCCATTAATAATTAGTGCGCATCCCACAAAGCCTAATGTACTTATCTGTTGAACTTTATCCTCAAATACTAGACCAATTATTCCAGTAACAATTGTTGATAAAACAAGTAGCAAGCAATAATGAGCCTGATTATAATAATTCCGATCTTTCTTTATAAGATATTTATACGTTCCACTTAACAATTCAACTATTCGCTTGCGTAGAAAAATGGATACCGCTATCAAACTACCAAAATGCAAAAAAACAGAGAAGGCAAGATTTACTTCTTCCCTCCCCATAATATATTGGAAAATTATTAAATGCCCACTTGATGAGATAGGTAATATCTCACAAGCGCCCTGCACAAAGCCTAACAAAAGATACTTCAATAACTCAACTAGTCTTTGTCCCATCTGTGGTCGATCCCTCTTCTATGGTTTGTTCTACCTCATCATTAGGTTTTGGTAGTTCCTTAATTATATTCACGTCTTCCATAGAATAGTACTTTTTGAATTTCTTGTTCCGACCAGTGATCTTGCCGAAGAAATAACGGACTTTATCCTTGAAGGTGACAGTAATGACTCCTTCTTTTCTTAAGAATTCCAATAATTTCATGGCATTCTTATAACCAAGATTCATTCTCTCCTCAACTATCTTGGCATCAAAACCAAGTGTCCCTTCCCAAGTTTTGAGATTAGCGAAAATCTTCTCATTAAAGTCGATAATCGTGGTGTCTGGGAAATCACCATCTTTAGGTGCTAGATAAGGACTTAAGGGAATGGTGAATAGGAAGTTACACTTCTCTTCAATGAGGCATTGAATGGGAACATTTAAATAACGAAAGCCATCACAATACTTTTTGCCATTAATAAATACTTGTGCGAATATCTTTGGGATTGCACTTGAAGCTGAAAGACAATCAATAATCTTATTAGATTCCATTCCATTCAACTTAAATATCTCTCCACAGTCTTCAATTGTATTTGTCGCGCCAACATATAATGGATATTCACATTTAGAGACTTTATCAAAATCTATATCACTACTAAAGATTTCTAACATTCCCCTTCTTGAGAGAACACTAAAATTCTTGAAAGATAAATATTCTTTCCAGTTTTTCAACGTTAAGATGTTTTTTCGGCTCAAATTTAACCAAATTCGCTCAGCCTTATCAATTTCCTTAGAAGATAACAAAACCAAATTAAGAGCCCCTATTGACGTTCCAGAGAAAGCCACGATTTGTTCTATCTGCTTATATTCACGTAGCGCTTTATAGACACCAATCTGATAGGCACCTTTTGCTCCGCCACCACCTAATACTAATCCAACTTTTCTTTTCACTACATCCACCTACTTCATCTATATTTTACCTTACATCCATTTATCCTTCAATTAAAACACTGAATTTACTTAACTCCAATGACTTTTCCATCCTTATCAACTTGGTATAAACCTTTGGTCATATCGAGCAAGCAATAAGTGTTACCCCATTTATCCTCAACAACCACGCATTTGCCAATATCAATATAAAATGGACCATATTTTACTTTTCCACCGGCTTTAACATACTCATCAATGGCATCAATAACATTGTCAACTTTGAAATCTACTATTGGATTGTGTTCATTAACCAATACTACTTCTGTAATATCACTATCCATTCCTAAACCACAGGAATTCTTTGTTCGCCATAATGACTTAAATCCGAGAGTTGTATAAAACTTGATTCCATCATCTAGATCATCACAGAAAAATGATACGCAATCGACATTCCTTAATAACGACATATTAACACCTCCAACAACACTAATAATATAACACAATTACAAAGAAAAGAGGCACTGTTATTAACAGTACCCCTTTTTAAATAGAATTTCTAATCTTAAGATGCTTTAATGGCTTCAACAAGTATTGTTGAAATACCATCATTACCATTTCCAAGACCGGCATTTGGCAAGGTTGCTTCCATGTGGATTCTGCCACTGTTAGCATCATTGTATGCTTGAGCAAATGCGTATTGGTAAAGAGTAGATGTACGTAAGTTACTTGTTGCTGTTTCATCACCAGTTTGTCCTAATAAAGTTAGTGCATAAGTCATCAAATTATCACCAAACACGGAATCCAGCAAGAATTTACCTTCCATATTAGTATAAGCGGTAGCATATTCAGAATTGCCTGATAATTGAGCACCTAAAGCGGTGAGTTCATTAGTAAGTTGTGTCGCTAATGCACCAAAGTTTTCTGAACTACTTGTTGATCCTACTGGCCATAAAACAGTATATGGGTCAGCTCCGGCTCTAGGATCATTTGGACAGTCTATATCGCCAACTTGCTTACAAGATCTCAATGAACTATAAACTGTTCCATCAGCTTTGACATATCTTATTTCGTACATACTATCATTCTTACCATTAATCATAAGTTCCATATTGATTTGAGTTGTTGAATCTTGATTAGTACGGACTAAGGTATAGCCATCTTGTGTCAGTGCTTTAACATTGGTATCCATTTGTTGCTTATAACTTGTTAATGATGAGCTAAACCCGACAGCTTGATAGTAGAATTCATCACCATATGCCCAGTTATCAAAAATCATATTATCTAATGTGATGCATGGATATGCTCTTGCATAAATGCCATTATCAACATCAGTGAAAACAATATTTCTATTGCTAGACTCTGACATAGCTAGAGTTGAAGATGTGCTATATGACTTATAGAAATGGCTATCTTCAAATCTGATTTCGCCATCTGTAAATAAGTAAGTACTACTATTCCAACATTGGCTAATTGCAGTATTCTTTACAATATGTAGATTGTTTCTGATAAAGTGAGTCCCATTATTTTGTGATTCGAGCTTGATTCCTTCATTACAATTGTAGATTACAACGTTATCTAAGGTTGTTGCATAGGTTTGGCTAATAAAGCCATCAATTGCCCCTGAATCGGTTAAGAATGAACCCTCAGTTGTAGTAAGCGTTGCATTACCTTTTACTTTAATATTTGTTATAGAGGCATTCTGCTTTTTACTCACAGTTACGGCGCCACCTAATTCTTCATAATTGACTGAATCACTTCCGCCACCTTGAATTCCTAAGACAGCAACAAACACATAATACATCTTGTAGGTGCCAAAAGTAGAATTAGCTTTACCAATTAGTTTATTAACGTTTGAAGCATCAATTTGGAAATAGTTTCCATTAAGTCTGAAATCATCATCCACAGCGGAAGAACGGAAATAAATACTATTTTCAATACTGTTTTTCGGATTCTCTACAGTGGTATCAGTATGATTACTGTAGACTATTCCTAGCTCTGTTAACTCGGCTTGACTCAAGATAATATTGCTATGAAGATTAATTGACTTAACATCTAAATCACTGAAATTTTCTCTTAATTCAGCATCAGTATAAACGTTAACACCTTTGTTTACTTTAAATGTGTAAGTATAGAAAGGTATTTCCTTCTGTGCACCAGTTACATAATGTGCCTTAATAGTTAATGAAACAACCGTTCCATCTGCTAATTCAGAAGCATGCTCTGTCCAATCAATGCAGTAGTATTCTCCAACCTTCTTCAGTGATAAATAGTAACCAATATTACTGCTTAAACCAACTGTTCCGCTAACATCTAGAGGGAAACAAGTTGCGGCGAATGCACTACTACTAGTGATATTCAACTCTAAGCGATAATTGTCATCTCCTGTACCAACTTCATATAAATTAGTAATATTCATAAAACCAGTTTGATTTGAATTACTATTAACATTGCTTAATTTCGCGTTGTTTTGATAAGTGGTCCAATTATCATCTGGTGATATGCTCAAGATAACATTTTCTGCACAAGCATGAATGGTTCCCAAGTTAGTTACTACATCAAATATTGTACCATTGGCAAGATTGTTCTTAATCGTGATTTTGTTACCTGTAACAGTGAAATATTCGGTGTTTTCAGTAATGGAAGATACTGTAGCAAATGTGTAATCGACACCGGTCATGAGAACATATCTATCATCGGCATTAATAAATAATTTTAATGTTTCATCGTATCTTTCAACTGAAACTACTGTTACTGAAGCACTATCAGTATTAGAACTAATAATAACAGAATTGACTTCTTTATAAGCCTTTACATAGATAACATAAGAACCAGTAACGATGCTTGCTGGAATAGTATAACTATTAGTATTGACTCTTACTGGAGTAACACCAACAATGCCATTCCAATAAACATCATAATAATAACCATCACCAGCAGGCTCATCCCAAGATATTACACGAGTTTCCGCATTAAAACTTGGTGTACCAATTGATAAAACAATCTGCTTTGTGAATGATAAACTTGTCCAAACTGTGCTATGTCCGTGATAAGTGATCATTACATACGCGGTATGCTGTCCAATGTCCAAACTTGAATCTAAGGAGTAATGAACTTTTCCACCTTCGACTGTAACAGTTGAAACTGGTTCACCAGCATCAATCTTAATCTGATAAGTCGCATCGATCAAAGCATTCCATTCAATTCGGCCATTAGCAGCATCGTAGTTAAGTCCAGTAATTTCTGGCTCATTGTACCAAGTTGCATAAGCAACTAAGTCTGTTGTAGAAGCACAGTCCAAAACAAAGGCGGTGCTACCTTCAGCGGTAGTTACCCAAGTATTGAAGAACTTACCAGAAGCAGTTGGTGTTGTTGGAACATAACTATTGGCAATTTCATCTAGATATTTACTATCGTACAATTCATTGCCTACATAGTATGTTACCTTGGAATTTTCTGTCCAACTTGCATAAACAGTAACTGTTTCATTGTCCATTGGACAGTTAGAAACGACAAATGGAATTGTCCCTAGAACATCAGTCTTCCATCCTTGGAAGGTATAATGTTGTTTGGTCGCAGTTGGAGCAGTTGAAGTCCCAGCTTTCAAAGCTGATAATAGAACTCTACCTGTTTCACTTGAACCATTCATATAGATTACTGTAACAATTAACTCATATTCAGTATTAACATTAACTGTCTTTACAGCACTGACATATGTATCATAATTGAATGTTTCGCCATTGACAGTCCATCTTATAAAGGTATAACCAGTCTTAGATGGAGCAGCTGGAGCAGAAGTAATATCTGCTTTTAGTTCATCTAAATATCTAGAAGCAACTAGGGTTTCGCCATCATAATATCTAACAGTTACTTTTTGTTCCCATTTGGCGTAAGCATTAATGTTGCTTGAAGCAGCGACGTCAAGAACAAAACTTGTTGAACCATCATCAGTGGTAACCCATCCTTGGAAGTCATAACCCGTTTTAGTAGGCTCGGCTGGAACATAAGAATTGGTAATATCCTCTAGATATTTGGTATCATAAACATCATTACCATTGTAGTAAGTAACAACTAATTTTTCTGTCCATTGAGCATAGACAGTAACTGTGGCAGTACTAGCAAAATAACTTCCATAAACGAATGGAGTGTTACCTTCAAGATCAGTTGTCCAAGCACTGAAGTAATAACCGGTCTTAGTAACTACTGGTTCAGAAGTTCCGCTTCTCAAAGCTGAGAGAAGAATTCTATTGACTTCACTTGCACCATTCATATAGACAACTGTAACAATTAAATCCCATTTAGCATAAACATTGATGGTCTTTTCTGTTCCGGCATAGGCCACATAATTAAAGGTATTTCCTTCTCCATCGGATGAAGTATTCCATTCAACAAAGGTATAACCAGTCTTCGTGACTGATGGTTGAGTGGTTGTTCCCGCTTTCAATTCATCGAGATACTTCGTTTCAACAAGAGTGTTGCCATCATAATATTTAACAACCGCTCTTTGTTCCCATTTGGCGTAAGCAATCTGGTTAACAGTCGCTTCACGATTTAAAACAAATTCTTCATTCTCACTGTTTTCCCATTTGACAAAGGTATATCCAGTTTTATTAATGACAGGATTAGTAAATCCAGCTGATAATTCATCTAAATAATAAGTTTGATAGATGGAATTATCGCTCATATAGATGACTTTGACATTCTCAGTCCATTGAGCATAGACAGTGAATGTGGCGTTTGTCATTGGGCAATTAGCTACCACAAATGGCGTTGTTCCCGCACTATCAGTTGTCCAGTTCTTGAACGTATAGTGAGCCTTGGTAGCGGTTGGTGCTGGTAATGTGCCATCTTTTAAGGCAGATAGCAGAACTCTTCCGACTTCGGTAGAACCATTCATATAGATAACAGTTACTACTCTTTCCCACTGAGCATAAACATTAATAGTTTTGGAACTTCCATTATAAGTATTTGGATTAAAGGTTACGCCCGCACCATTCTCGGATAGATTCCATTCGAGGAAGGAATAACCCGTTTTGGTAACAACTGGTTGTGTGGTTGTTCCGGCTTTAAGTTCATCTAAATACTTGGTTTCAACTTTTGTTGAACCATTATAGAAATTAACTAGAGCTCTCTGCTCCCACTTTGCATAAGCTACTTGGTTAGCAGTTGCACTTAAATTGACTGTAAAAGCGGCATTATTGCCATCGACCCAGCCGACAAATGTATAGCCGACTTTTGTTGGGGTTGGTTGGGGAGTCGATGTGGTGATGTCTTCAAGATAATAATCATAAAGAACTACCGAGGCATCATAATAAGTCACTTTGGCTTTCGCATTAAATTTCGCATAAACAGTTATTGTATCTTTATCAGTAACTAAAGTTGCGGGATTAAATGTGGTTGTCCCTTCAGTATCAGTTGTCCACTTATCAAAATTGAAACCAACTTTTGTAACTGTTGGTGCAGTAGAAGTACCCTCTTTTAGAGCTGATAATAATACTCTTCCTGCTTCGGTGTTGCCATTCATATAAATAATGGTAACTACTTTCTCCCATTGAGCGTAGACATTAACGGTTTTCTTATCAGTTGGATAACTAAAGGTTGAAGCAACAAATTCTGTTGTATTGGCCGAATCAGTTGTCCATCTCACAAAGGTGTATCCAGTCCTTGTGGGCGCCGCAACTGTTTGGGTGCCAGTCTTTAGTTCATCAAAATAATAGGTTCCAATGGGATTGCTACCGTTATAGTAAGCAATCTTTGCTCTCTCCTCCCATTGGGCATAGACATTCACGACGGTTTCTGTTCCACTTGTATATTTTTTGGGATCAAAGTCGCTTGTCCCACTTTTATCAAGTGTCCATTTTACGAAGGTATATCCCTTCTTTTCTGGAACAAAGTCATCAAGACCTTCAGAAGCCAGTTTCGCTAGATCATAAGATCCAGGAAATAACAATTTTTCTGTTGTTTCGGTAGTCGTCAAAGAGTCATAGAACTTAACTTTGACAGCTGCTTGTTCATTACATGATGTTAATGTGCCTACCCCTAAGCATAGAAACAAAATGCTCAGAAAAAACGCTATTTTCTTAAATGGTTTTTTCATATTAAACCTCCTTCTTTTTGTCTGCTTATATTACAAAACTGAATTAACAGTTTTATAAACTATTTAAATATATCGCCACCGATTACTTCACCCGGAATCACACAAGCTGTCTTGTTTCGAATAAATAAACGGGCATCGATGCCACTACCATCTGTAGTGGACACAGTAATTGTCGCCGTAGTTTGACCTTTGATGGTTAACCAACCCGCAAAAGTTCCGGTTTCGGTTAATTCTAAGCGACCTTTTTCTTCCTCTTTATCGTAGATAATCGAATACTTCAAAGTTTCTTTTCCCAGCGTTGCTGCTGAGTCCAAAACTACAAAGTTTGCTAAATAAACTCTCTTTGTTTCATTCTCTTCGACACAGGGTAAATAATAATAAACCTTGCCGTTGTCATCAATGGATAATTCTTCATTCTGCCACTTAATATAAGTCGCTTGAACTGGATTATCATTGAAGGGTTTCACCCCATAGAAGCCAACCAACGCTACAAAGATGATTGAGAAGGCAATAATTAATAAGATAATAGTTTTTCTATTCATACCTTCTCCTCCTATAACTCTATATCATAGAAATAGACTTTTAAGTTGATTCGGAAAACAATGAATCTCCAAACCACAAATAAAACTGCTAAATCTATCATTTGTAAATAGGCCGCACTGCCCAGTCCAAAAGAAAGCAGGACCGCTAAAGCACCAAAAACAACAGAGATGAGTGTTCCGATTGTCAAGCAACTCGTAACATTAACTTGATTACTAACTGTTCCTGTTAATGCCACATCTTTAATCTGCGGATTCCTTAAATCCAATTGGAAGGACCACATAATATGTCCGCAATTTACCAAGAAGAAGATAATGCCTAAAACTACAACCGATCTAATTGGCATCACTTTCATAAAAGCTAGAATAAATAAAGAAACAATCAGTAAAAACGTGGAGATAAGAATGTTGTTAGCGATCTTAGCCCATGCTATTTTTTGCGTATTTGCGGGTGAGGTTTTCAGCAGCACAAACTCGCTGCCTTCTTCACTCAGTGACATTGAACTAGCGGTGTTGCTAGCAATCATCATCATTAGTCCGATTAGAATATTAATTCCAAAAATAAGCGTTTGACCAAACGTGCTTAAATTCAGTGCTAAAAATATACTGTTAATAAGATAGAGAATAATCGGCATGCAGATAATCATTAGATAGTTTTCTAATACTTTGCCAAAACAGCGAATGGAGATAATGACCTCTTTTTTATAGAAGGCCAAGAACGTGCTCTTTGATTTTTTATTGATTCCTTTATGCTTCTTTTGAACTGCATCTTCCGCACTATGACTAGATAGCTTAAAGAATAACGGTTGTGACAATAACATATTAGCAATAATTAAACCGATAATTAATAGAATTATAAAGACAATATTCATTCCCGCATGAATGTTGAAAAGGAAATTAGAAAACCACTTGTAGAACAGAGCATAACTATTAGCGGTTTCAACAAGCACTAGTATTTTGTTCATCAATGAGTTATAAAGTGCAACTAAGCGGAACGGAACAGGAATTAGAGCTACTAGTTTAGTTACAAAATAGAAGACCAAGCCGACAATTCCTAATGTAAATATACCATATAAGATGGAAAACTTTCTAAACAATTTCGCAACATAAGATAGCGGTATGGATAGTAAAGCTCCCGCAAGAACGGACACTATTGGTAATAAAAAGGTAATAATAACAGCAGCAAAATAATACCATAAACCCTGCCCAGAAAATAGTCCATAACCCGCTAGAATTGGTAAGAGAAACATCGCATTACCATAGAGTTCTAGTAGATAAAAGACGATTAATTTGGAAATATAGATTTCACTATTATGAGCTGGTAAAGAAAGAAGAATCGCATTATCTTTACTACCATAAAGAGATTTAGTTAAGGAAGCGGCATTCGCTAAAAGAGTTAAAACCTGCGTGAAGAAAATAATGAAAAGAATCATTGAATTCGTAATTGTTAGATAAACGAATTTCTTGATCGCAAACATAACTAAATAAGCGGCAGCTCCTACGATGAAGAAACCCGCAATTTTAAAGATTAATTTCCATATTTGATCGCCACTCTTTTTGATCCGGTAGCGATGACCAAGCTGGAGTTTGACTAATGTGTTAATTCTTTCAAACATACTAGTTATCCTCCTTATTTATCGAAACATACTTCATATATAAATCTTGAAGTGTTTCCCCATGGGCCGAAAGATCTTTTAATGCCCATTCGCCCACAAGTTTACCATGATTGATAATGCAGATCTTGTCACAGATTTTCTCAACAACCTCGATAACATGGCTGCTGAAAAAGACAATGTTGCCATTGTTGGCATATTCTTTCATTACTGATTTTATCTGGAAACTACTAGAAGGATCTAAGCCGGTAAGTGGCTCATCAAGAATCCAAATTTTGGGATTATGAATCAATGAAGCTATGACAACAATTTTCTGCTTCATTCCATGGGAATAGCCCTTTATTTCTCGATCGATGGCATCTTCCAAGTTGAACATCTTCACATATTTAGTTATTCTCTCATCTCTTTCAGCTTGTGCTACCAAATACAAATCAGCGACATAATTGATATACTCACGGCCGGTCAAGTTTTCATAGACAGTATGATTATCTGAAACATAGCCAATGACTCTTTTCGCTTGTAGAGGTTGGCGTTCAACATCAAAACCACATACTTCCATGGTTCCAGAAGTAATTGTTTGAATTCCCACTAAAGATTTAATTGTTGTTGATTTTCCCGCACCATTGTGGCCGAGGAAACCATAGACTTCCCCACCGTGTATCTGCAAAGAGAAATCATCAACTGATTTATTGCTACTACCATTATAAACCTTCGTAAAATGGCTGATTTTTATCATATCTTTGTCCTCAGGATGCAGAGGCTCCGAAAGTTTTCGCCCTTTCATCTCATGCATTAGATGACTATGTTCCTCACCTATTTTGTGATTGCGGACAATCAAGTCTGTATATCCATCACTAACCTTATATAAAGCGACAAAGCCAAACCAAGCGACAAAAATAAAACCAATATAAATGACATAGGTTAATAGCCAATACAACCAATAGATTTCGAAAGTGCAATTCTGAATCTTGAAAACAAAAATAAAATCATTTTTTAGATGCGGCGCCCAGACAAATCGATTAACAATAGTATCGCCATTTAAATAGAAGTAGTTTACTCCTGGTTCAAAATTCTTAAACCAGGCATTAATAAAACAAACTAAAAGAAAATAGATTGTAAAGACAACCATTGAATAATAAATATACTTCAGTTTCGGTCTTTCATAATAGCCAGCACCAACCGCTACCAATGGTAGAATAAATAACAAAAGGTGGTTATGCCAATAGTGAATTCCTGGATCTGAGAATAAGGCCGCCCCATAATCTGGCAAGATAATTGCAAACAGAGTTCCAACCACATTAACTAAATAATTAAAATAGAAAATGGGTTTATTACGACAAGTAAAACTAAAAAGCATCAAGAAGACACCCGTATTACAAAGATGTAAGGGCAAATTCCAAAATTTAAAGTTAGCATAGTCGCGATTAGCAGTAAAGACCATGGCACAACAAACCGAGCAGATGCAAAGGAAACAGTGTGTCATGTCATCGTTTTTCAACTTCTTAAATAAGGCTATTAATAAGACGGTAACAATCAGCATTCCAATAATTATATAGATATGCATCCGATTGAAATTAGTTGAGGCTCCACACCAATCAGTTCCCCACATATTCTCAATACTGCAAGGATGCATATTGGCGAGGGAAAAGCCTATCAAGGTAAATAGAGCGATTGGAAGTTGTAAATACATCTTAGAGAAATCACGATCTTTGATTTTCTTAACCAAGAAAGAAAGCCCAATCACTACTCCTAAAACGCATTCAATCGCAAAAACAATCTCGCGATAATTATACGTTGGAACCTTAACAATTCCCAACATCGCTTGGATATTTTGGGTAAAAAATAGAATATTTACAATGTAGATAATCGGAACAAAAAACGCAACGATATTCCGAAAGCTACGATAATTAAAGTAAGAGACAACCGCACAAGCTAAAACTGCACCCATAGTTAATGCGCGAATAACTATAACAATGGTCGCCATAGACGTGGAAAAAAGGATGTCTCTTTTTACCATTGCAGCAATGACATCGTTATTCACTAATCTAACAGCGACTGCTGCGATTAATATCCAACAAAGGATACGCATCACAACATAGAATTTGTTATCTTTATCATCATCAATTGAAAGTTTCACCTTTTTAGGGAAACGAATTTTTTTACAAAACAAACATAAATAAATTACTATCGCAGAGATGATAACGGATAATCCGAGCAATATATATATCACAAAATTAACCTCTTTTTTATAAAGGCATTATATACTATTAGAGAATATAAAGCAAGAAGTGATATATATACAATATATATCGCTACTGAGTTTTATGACAAAAATAAAAAAGGCGCTGTTTGAACGCCTTTTTTGAATTATAGATTGAAGCGGAAGTGAACTATGTCCCCGTCTTTTACAATATATTCCTTTCCTTCAATACGGAATTTCCCATTGTCTTTTACGAGTTGTTCGCTACCACATTTAATTAAATCATCATAACTATATATCTCGGCTTTTATAAAGCCTTTTTCAAAATCTGTATGAATAATTCCCGCACATTGAGGAGCTTTCATGCCTTCTTTGAAAGTCCAAGCCCGAGATTCTTTTGGTCCCGCTGTGAAAAAAGTTCTCAATCCCAACAAAGAATAGGCGGCATGAACTACTTTATCTAGACCAGATTCCTCAACCCCAAGATCCTGAAGGAACTCTTTCTTCTCTTCGGCGGATAAGGAAACAAGGTCTTCTTCTATCTTGGCACAAATTTCAACTATCTGGGCATGCTCTTTCTCGGCAACAATTTTTAATTCTTGATAATAGTGATTCTTTTGGGGATCCGCTAAATCTTCTTCACTGATATTTGCAATATAAATAATTGGTTTTAAGGTCAATAGATGAAATCCTTTTACAATGGCTAATTGAGCATCAGTAAAGGATAAGCTTCGCGCTGGTTGCTCTTTGAGTAAAACTTCTTGAATAATCTTCAAAACATTATATTCAGCAACAGAATCAGGATCCTTGTTAACTCGGGCTTTATTCTCTACGCGGGCAATTCTTTTTTCGACAGTATCTAAATCCGCCATAATTAATTCAATATTGATGGTTTCCACATCGCGAATAGGATTAACATCACCATCAACATGGATGACTTCCGCATCATCGAAGCATCTGACAACATGACAGATAGCATCGGTTTCCCTAATGTGTGATAAGAATTGATTTCCTAATCCCTCTCCCTTAGAGGCTCCCTTGACGAGACCAGCGATGTCTCTAAATTCAAAAGTTGCTGCAATTGTTTTCGCTGAGGAAAACATCTCAGTCAACTTGGTTAAGCGTTTATCAGCTACTTCCACCGTTCCGGTATTTGGTTCAATGGTCGCAAACGGATAATTCTCCGCAATTACATGCGATGATGTTATCGCATTAAATAAAGTCGATTTACCAACATTTGGTAACCCGATAATTCCAGCTGTTAATGGCATAGACTATACCTCCCACTATCAAGATAGTGTCATTAGTTTTTACAATTACCTATTATAGCAAAAAGACAAAGAAAAAACCACCGAAGTGGTTTCTTACTTGTTTTTTCTATCCAACTTTGCGAATGTTAGAAGCTCTTGGACCTCTATCGGATTCTTGTAGATCGAATTCTACTTCATCGCCGACTTCAGCAGTCTTAAAGCCTTCCATTTGGAGTTCGGAGTAGTGGAAAAAGACATCTTGACCATTCTCTGTGTGAATGAATCCGAAACCTTTTTCTTTGCTAAACATCTTGACTTTGCCCTTCATCTTAAATTTTCCCTTCCGTAAATTTACGTTACTTTATAATCTATCAATGTCGCATCGAAAGATTACAACTTTCATTTTACCACCTTTAAATTAATAAAGTAAAGACAATTCGCTTTTATTTTTCTAGTGATATAGATAATATATTCCTCTTTCTCATAAAAAGAAGAGGGTTTTTAATACTTCCTCTTGTTTTTCTAAATAAATTTTCTATTGACTATTTACTTATCTTTTCTTAATCGTGGTTAAGATTAGAAAGCAATTACACCAATGTGTTCAAGCATTATCTTTAGTCCTAGAAGAACCAAAATAATACCACCGGCCAGTTCGGCCCATTTCTCAAATTTGCTACCCAAAAGGTTGCCTATCTTATATCCAATCATTGATAGCGTAAAAGTAATTACGCCAATGATTGCAATAGCAAGCCAAATATTAACCTGTAAGAAAGAAAAACTAATACCCACAGCTAATGCATCAATACTAGTAGCTATCGCCATAACAAGCATTACCTTAAAGGCTAATGAAGCATTGCTGTTCTCTTCGCCACCCTTAAACGCATCATATATCATCTTAAGACCAATAAAAGCTAGCAAAGCAAAAGCCACCCAATGATCTATAGATTCAATATAAGCACTAAAAGTAGAGCCAACAAAAAAACCAACCAAAGGCATTAAGGCCTGAAAAATACCAAACCATAATCCAATGATAATAGCATTGGTCCAGGTTGCTTTCTTACTAGCAAGTCCTTTGCAAGTTGCCACCGCAAAAGCATCCATTGCTAAACCAATACCCGTTAAAACTAATTCAATTATCCCCATAATTGCCCCTCCGTGAAACTCACTACGTTAATGACGTAAATAAGTCTCGTTGTGATAGCTTTGACCAGATATATTCATATCAGCATGTTGATCAAAACGCACAAAGGTGCCAACTACTCCCTTATTTATAAATTATTTTAGCAGAAAAAATAAATATATCTAGTCATTATCTGCCAATTTTTCTAAAACGCTCTTTTTGGCTGTCTGCTCCATTACTTTTTTCTTATTCGCTTCGTTCTCTTTTACAAAGAAGAAAACGACTAAGGCAATGAGCATAACCACCGCTGCATAAATGTATAATAATTTTAATCCCGAATGATTTAAAGACATGATCAAGCCAATTAATACTGGGGTCGCCGTTTGAGCTATCATCGATGCTGTATAATAATATCCTGTAAACTTGCCAACATTAGTTTTATTCGACATCTCAACTATCATTGGATAAGAATTAACGTTAACCATTGCCCAGCCAATACCTAAGACGACAGTACATAGATAGATGACCCAAACAAACTTTTGAATAACCGCTGGCTCCGCCACATAGGCAAACACTGCCACTACTGCAAAAGCCACAACTAACATTATCAGACCAATAACAATAGTCTTCTTTCTGCCAATCCGATTTGAAAGCGAAGATAAGGTAATAAAGGCCACAATAGAAGATACTGTTAAGATAATCGTAAAAGTACCATGAATACTACTGCTACCAAGAATGTTTTTAGCAAATAAACTATTAAATGTTTCAACTGCGTTGAATGACATAAACCAGAAGAAAATAGAAATTAAGATAATAATTAAATTCCGCTTATCAGCTTTGCTAAGAGGTTTATCCTCATTAACAGTTTCTAAAGATAAACTTAGTTTCTCACCATATTCCATATCTTCTTTGTTCTCTTCTAGTAATTTTGGCTCTTTGATTTTTGCATATAGAATAACCATTGCAATTAGCATACATACACTGGCGATTACAAATGGCCAAAGATAAGCAAGTGAATTGACTTCTCCATCCGCTTTCTTAAACACCATGGCAATCGCACCTGCAATAATCGCACCAATATAACCAACTAAATTAATTATTCCATTGGCTTTACTACGCAGAGGTTTTGGCGTAACATCGGGCATCAGCGCTACCGCTGGTGAACGATAGCATTGCATGATAATTAGAATTAAAGCCATCGTGATAATAACGCCAACTAAGGAATTTAAAATGTAGGTAACCGCCACAAAGGGGAACAGCAAAGATGATGCTAGCATGCCAATTAAAATGTATGGCATTCTCTTGCCAAATTTCGTTTTTGTTTTATCGGACATAACGCCAAAGATTGGCATTAATACTAGGGCTGCTAGATTATCAGCGGCCATAATAATTCCAATGACATAAGTGAGCTTATTGGCATCACCATATTTTGATGCCAATAGTTCTTCTAGTATCAAAGGACAATAAGTGTTGTAAACTTGCCAAAGCATAAGGATGGCAAAAAAGGCCAACCCAATAAAAAAAGTATTCTTTGTGTTAAGCTTCAATTTTCTCTCTTCCATTTTCTGTTTCCTCCATCTTTCTTTGTAATTCAATATACATAATATTTGGGATTTTTATTCGAATGTATTTGGCATCAGTATATCATTTCTAAAAACAAAAGGGAATGGATGGTCTATCCCAACTTATTATTTTGTTGGCAATTAAAAAGAAAAAATCCCCCATCTAGTTTTACCAAAAGGCAAAATCATGGAGGAAATCTTAATTAAGTTGGTCGGAGCAGTGGGAATCGAACCCGCGACCTCTTGGTCCCGAACCAAGCGCACTACCAACTGTGCTACGCCCCGTTGTCAGCTCTTTATTTTAGCATATTTATGCCTATTTACCAATATAACAATAATTATTTGTTCTCTGTTTCTTTATGCGCCTTTCTTTTATAGTATACTAATCTAAACACCGCAAGGATTACTACAGCAGCGAAGATAATCGCACTGATTAGGTAAAAAACTTGATAACCACTATTATCGATAATATTTCCATAGATATTGTTAAATATCGCAGTATAAATAGAGGTAACTAAAGTCAAAAACATAACCGCAGTAATAGAATTTCTTTCCCCCACTATTTTGACAATATATTGATAAGTAATAAAAAGAATCATAGCGAAAGCAATCCCTCTAGCACCGGCCACCGCAATTACTAGCCCGACGGGAAGATCTAAGAAGTTAATTATATAGCGCATCAGCATTAATCCGGCAGCAATTAAATGTAGGACTTGGTAATTTGCTCTCTTGAAAAATTTATTTAGAATTAATAAGGTAATTACTTCAAAAACAACAAAATATGAATAGATCAAGCCGTATTGATCGGCTCCCACTCCCCGGCTTTCCAAATAAACAGCGAAAAAGTTCTCAGTGCTATTCATGGCACCCATAAATAAAACATGGAAAATCAAGAAGAATATATAAGTCTTATTTTTTAATAGATCTTTGAATTTAACTTTTTCTTTTCCAACTTCTTCAACATTCTCAATTTCAATGGGTTTAAGCCAACGATACAGTAGTCCCGAGATAATGAAAAGGCTGGCACCAATCATAAAACAAATCTGATAACTACTTTTATCAATAATAATTCCGCCTAAAGTGGTAGCAATAATATATGCAATAGAACCAAACATCCGATATGAAGTATAACTTGTATGTGATTCATTCGCAAAAACAGCTGTTAACGAATCCATTAATCCATAATGAGAAGTGCCAAAGATGGCAATTAGTCCAACTATTATGGATATTAGATAAAGATTAGTTGTAAAAGTCAAAGAAATAATTAATAAGGCTTCAACAACGGTGATTATACCCAATACTTTTCTCGTAATCTTTACATTCTTACAAATCATGGTATATAAAGGATTAACGATAATACCGATTATGGGTGTGATAGACAAAACAAAACCAATGGATGCCGTGGTCAGTCCAGTACTTACTAGATATAGAGATAAAAACGGATAATATAGTGCATCGCCAAAATAACGAACTAATGTTAATATTTTGTATTTCCAAATTTCTTTCATACTGTTCCCACCAAATCTCAACAACGCTACATTATACACTTATTTATGCACAAAAAAAGAGCCTTTCGGCTCCAAAATCTTATTTTATCTCATCGTTCCAAGTATCTTTTTTGGTTGGCTCAACTTTTGTCTCGTCATTGCTATTGACATAACTTGCTTCTGCATCAATTACCGGTACGGTCATGGGTGCATTGCTAACCTTATAAACATAAACTAAAGTTTTAATCATCGCAACGATATAGCATATACCAACTACAAGTGAAACAATTGAAATAATCAAGGTAATCGAGGAACTTGAAGCTAATTCTACAGCGCTTATTTGATTGTCAACATATTGGTTATATGCCCGTAATACTGGCAATGTTGAAGCAGTTAGCAAAATAGTTGAAATAGCGCTTAGAACACCATAAAACTTATACTTTTTAGCTCTAACAACACCAACATCATAAAAATCAGGGCAGTAATCTTTGCAATATTCTCTAACACCGATTAAGACATAATAGACGGACATTATCTTGACGACTGACATTACTACAGCAATAACCAAACTAACATAGACATTAACAAATACTGATTGGTCAAGTTTTGTTAAACCCGCGGTTGAGGTAATTTCATCCAAATTGGGAATATCTGTTTGAATTAAACCCGCATAAATTCCTTCGCCAATTGTCACGATTGCACAGGCTCCTAGTAATATTGCTGTTACTTTGAAACGAGGATTAATATCTTTCATCTTGACAATTCCAACAATCATCAGAATATATCCTGCCGCTGAAATATACACAGAGGTAGATATTCCGGCAATATCAAATAAATTCAAGGCAAAAGTTGAACACAACAAGCCCACAAAAATTAATACTAGCGACTTCGAATAATTTTTCGTACTTCCATTCATATGATTCATCTCCTTTTTATCATAATGATAGTATTATTATATACTATTTTAACCAAAAATCTACTTTCATTAAACCCTTGTTTTTCAGCTCTATCATTTCATTGATAACATTGAATAATTGTTGCGGATCAAAAGGCTTCGCAATATGAGCGTTCATTCCCGCTTCCTGTGATTTTAATTTGTCTTCCAAATAAGCGTTTGCTGTCATTGCAATAATTGGTATCTGCCTAGCATCACATCTTGGTAAAGCTCTAATTGCTTTTGTGGCATCTATACCATCCATCTCCGGCATTCTGATATCCATCAAAATTAAATCATAATAATTCTTCTTCGACTGAATAAATTTGTCTAAACCTATCTTTCCGTTAGCTGCTATATCAACCACACAGCCTTGCATTTCTAATAAACGCCTTGCAATCTCTGAATTAAGATGATTGTCCTCACAAAGAAGAATTTTCCGGCCCCTTAAGGACTTTTGGTCGCAGAAGGTTTCTTGACTTTCATCAGACAAACACTTGCCTTTAGTAATCGGTAAGAAGATTTTAACTTCTGTTCCCTTATTTAATTCACTTTTTATCTCAATGCTTCCATTCATCAGTTCCACTAGTCGCTTTACAATTGGCATACCTAATCCAGTACCTGCGTATTGGGTATTAATCTCATTATCTTCTTGAGCGAACAAATCATAGATATTAGGCAAAAACTTTGGCGAAATACCTACTCCATTATCTCTGATAGTGATACAATCGTAAAATTTGTCATCATCTATTCTCATTCTTTCAGCGAGAAACTCTATCTTCCCATCATTAGGGGTAAACTTAATGGCATTAGATAAAATATTTAAGAGAGTCTGCTGGGTTCTAACTGGATCAATATTAATATAATCGAACATTATTTGTTCAAGACTTACTTGAAGATCGATGTTTTTCTCAACAATTGCTGGTTTAATTGCCGCTAACAAACTCTCTAAAAACTCTTTCGGATTGACTGTTTCGATTTTCAAAGTAATATTATTACTCTCAATCTTACTCATATCCAGAATATCATTAATAATATTCAGTAGATATTTTCCCGATGATTGCATCTTTTGTAAATTATCCTTCAAAGAAGGTGACATTGGTTCTTCATTGCTCAAATTAATCAATCCTAAGATTCCATTCATAGGAGTGCGCATATCATGACTCATTCTGGAGAGAAAATCTGTTTTTGCTAGGTTAGCTTCTTCAGCAACTTTTAAAGCCTCTTCAAGGTTTCTTTGCTGCTTTTTCTGCTCATTAATGATATCAGTAACATCAGTTCTAGTGAAAATACATGCTTTATGATCATCATCAACATAGAAATAACGCCAAGTCTTATACTCTTCCTCCCCATCACTGTTAATTACAGGGAAAGTTACATTATAAACCTTTGATACTTTTAAAGCTTTTTTGATTGCTTTAACACTCATTTTCGCAACAGCTTCTTCTTGATAGTCGCTCTTTACATAAGCTTTGATTATCGCATCGTGAGATGTAGAATATGGTTCCTCCTCCGAAGGAGAGCACCAAATATCTTTCTTATCTTTAGCAAATAAAGTAACTTCATCATTAAGAAAATTCAAAGTGGCAATAAACTCATAATCAACGCCAACTAATTGTTCAATGACTAACTGTAAAGTCTTCTCTTTATGAATGTCATGGGCATATAGCATGCCTTCAATCTGATGAGTATTAGGGTTCTCTGTCATCTCACAAGTCATCTTTATCCATCTAACAGAATTACGGGTTGGATGATAACGGAATTTGGTTGACACCGATGTTTCTCCACGGAAATAAGCGCTTAATAGTACCCTATGACCAAAAATCTTTGTAAACTTACCAAGATCATCTTCGTTAATGTGCTGACAAACGCCTTCAAAGAAACTATCAACTGTACTATCTTTAGTTACTACTAAAAAATGGCGCTTTGCACTTTGAAAATCACCGCAGCGATTAGTTGTAAGATTCAAGCGGCAAGACATTAATGTATTACTGAGGGCCATTCTCTGATAGGTTTGAAATACTCGAGATTTCTCCTCGGCTTCCATTTTCTCATTAATATTTTTCGATGTGCCCATCGCTTTGATTGGTTTTCCATGTTGATCATAAAGAAGCGAATAAGTAATGTGCATCCAATCATAATCACTATTTGTTTTGTTATATACTCTAATTATGCAGCCTAAATTATCTCCATTGGTTTTCAGTCGATTAAACATCGCTCTAAATTCTTTAATATCATCAGGATGAATAGTACATGAATCAATAATTGAATCGGGGACATTACTAATCGTTCCATAAGGCAAGTGAGAATCGCCGTTGCTATCATTTCTAATCGTATCGGTAGCAAAATCATAGGTCCAAATATTCATTCCCTCATGTTGAATAGCAAAATTGAAACATTCTTCTAGGTTTTTATAGTCACTTATTTCATTAGCTATTGCTAAAGCAATAGTCGGTTTACCTGCTTTATCAAAAGAATTAGTTATTTTTACATGATACCAACAAGCATTATTAAAACGATTACTCATCCGAATATTCTTTTCTGAGTATGGTAATCCTTTCTTCATATCTAAGTGTAGTTGGAGATAATCTTCTATTGAATCGGGATGAATAAATCCCTGCTCAGCGAAGGAAAAAGGGGCATTTTCAACTATTTCGGGCATCTGAAATTCTTGAATCGAACGATATCCAGAATAACAAATATCTTTTTGAACATCGTAACGCCAATAATAAATATTTGCTTTATCAAGTACATTCCTTAACAAATCATTATTTACCCTATTTGAAAGCTTCATTTGCTACCCCCGCAGAAAACATAATGCGTTTTTACTCATTAGATATAAATATATCATATTTTGTATATCGAATCAACTATTATTTATAATAGAATCTCACTAAAATGAAGATTTTTTCTGTCAAACTTTTTCCTCTTACTCAGTTATAATATGTTATAATTAATCAAGGAGATGATCTCAAATGAAAGTTGCTGTTATTGGTTGTGGACGCTGGGGTACTTTTCTAGCGTGGTATCTAAACAAATTTAATCACCAAGTGATTCTTTATGGTCGTGAATCTTCCTCTCATTTAAAGCAATTGAAAGAAACACGGACAAACGGTCAAGTAGTCTTACCCGAATCGATTCGGTTGACATCCGATCAAAAATTAATTGATGATTCCGACGCAATAGTCATTTCTGTTGATTCACAGGGCTTAAGACATCTCATGGAAGAACTGAAACCACTTAATCTGCATAATAAAGTTTTTGTTCTCTGTATGAAAGGCTTAGAAGTTGAAACTGGTGAACGCTTAACAGAAATTGTTAATGAATATATTGATGATACCTGCGCTGTCGCTGTTTGGATTGGTCCCGGACATGTTCAGGAAATCTATAGTGGCATTCCTACTTGCATGACCGTCGATTGTGAGAATAAAGGAATTAAGCGCATGCTGGTTAAAAATTTCTCTAGCAGCTTGATTCGTTTCTATTATGGTGAAGACCTCATTGGTAATGAAATCGGTGCGGCCGCCAAAAACGTAATCGGCATTGCGGCCGGTATGTTGGATGGCTTGAATATGTCCCCGCTTAAAGGACCTTTGATGGCTAGAGGAACTAAGGAAGTCGCTCGTTTGATTAAAGCTTTAGGTGGCAATGAGATTTCCGCCTACGGCCTCTGCCATTTAGGCGATTATCAAGCCACAATCTTCTCGCCCTATTCACATAACCGGATGTTTGGTGAGAAATTTGTCAAACATGAACCATACACCGACTTAGCAGAAGGTTATTATACTGTTAAAGCCATGTGTAAACTAGGCCAAAAATACAACGTTGACCTCCCAATATGCGAAGCCATCTATGGCGTTCTGTTTGAAAACAAAGACCCGGAAAAGAGTCTTGAACAATTATTCTTAAGAGAATTAAAATCCGAAACCAAATAACCATTAAAAAAAGAACCATTCACGTGAATGGTTCTTTTCAGTTAATTAATTTATTTTCCGTCATACGAGACTACAGAAGCGACATCATAACCTTGTAATTTATCACGACCATTAAGCCCCTTAAGTTCCATTAATACAATAATCTTTACGACAACTCCGCCTAGTCTTTCAATCAATTTAACACAGGCTTCTAGTGTACCACCAGTTGCGATTAGATCATCAACCACAACAACCTTTTGACCAGGAATAATCGCACTTTTATGCATCTCGATAGTTGCTTTACCGTATTCTAAATCATAAGTCATAGATACAGTTTCTCTTGGCAACTTACCTTTCTTCCGAATCAAAACAAAAGGCTTATGAAGATTATAAGCGATTGGCATACCAAAAATAAAACCTCTAGATTCAGTTCCCGCAATGACATCACAATCGACATCCTTTAATAGATTGTCCATTTCATCAATAGCTAACTTTAAACCATCGGCATCTTGAAGAACCGAAGTAACATCTCTAAACATAATCCCTGGTTCAGGGAAATTTGGTATGGTAACAATATAATCTTCAACTTTTTTCATAAATAAAGCCTCACTTTATCGCTATTTCAATCAGAAAAGCGGTTTAATTATAATCTATTTGGCTATCAATTTCAACAATAGACATATTAACTTTCCAGCAGAGTTAATTAAATTGTAATCAATGTTTCATCTTCCTTGAGCACATTTGTCAATAATGGTCCCCAGGAGACAACCTTGATGCCGAGATTTTCTAAATCCTCGATAACACCAAGTTCTCGCGCACAAGCGATACAGGCTTCAACTTCCACACCAGCTTCTTGAGCTTCTTTAATCTTCGCTTGCATTTCTTCATTGGTGGCAACTAATTTAGTCGGGGCGCCCCAGATGACTAGAGTAACTTTCTCCCACCATCCCCGTTTCATAGAATTAATTGTATACATAAAAACCATTAACTTCGCAGTAACAGGATCAGCATTTGTCCATAAAACATATAAGTGTTTCTTATCCATTGTGATTTCCTCCTAATGATATGATTATATTATATACTATTTTCACTATTATTCATCAAAAAAGCTTCAGTTAAACTGAAGCCTTCTTGTTTTTTTCTTGCTTATATTTAATCGCCGCATCAATAAATCCCTTAAATAAAGGATGGGGATGATTAGGTCTAGATCTAAATTCAGGATGGAATTGGCACGCTACATACCAAGGATGTCCCTCTAGTTCAATCATTTCAACTAGATTGGCTTGGGGATTAATACCGATAAATTTCACGCCATTTTGGTGAAGAAGCTCCTTGTATTCATTATTAAATTCATACCGGTGGCGATGTCTTTCTTGAACCGACTCTCTATTCTTATAATAAGAAAACGGCTTTGAACTCGGATCAATTCGACATTCATAGTTTCCTAACCTTAAGGTTCCACCAATATTTATACCTGTAAATTGGTCGGGCAACAAATCAATAATCTTATAAGGTGTTTGGGCATTAAACTCCGTGGAATCAGCATCTTCAAGATGAGCAACATTACGAGCAATATCAATCAAGGCTACTTGCATGCCTAAGCAGATGCCAAAATAAGGAATCTTATGCTCTCGGGCATATTGTGATGCAATGATCTTTCCCGCAATGCCCCGCACACCAAAACCGCCAGGAACTAAAATACCATCAAGATTTCCCAATAGTTCATCCGCTGTGGCTTCCGTAATTGTTTCTGACTCTATCCCAACAATCTCGACTTTCTTACCATAGAAGAAACCAGCATGGGCTAAACTTTCATTTACTGAAATATAGGCATCTTTAAGCGAAATATATTTGCCAATTAAACCAATAGTAACTTTGCCTTTCGCATGCTTAATCCAATTAATCATTTTATTCCAATCGGTAAGGTCTGCTGCTGGTGTTTCTAACTCAAAATGGTTGCAAATGAAATCATCGACTCCTTGTCTTTGAAACTCATTAACCAAATCATAAACGATTCCCATGTCTCTTGCTTCAATGACTGCTTTGGCATCAACATCACAGAATAAGGCGATTTTTTGTTTATGCTCTTCTGGTACGGGAATTTCCGTTCTCAGAACAATCATATCGGGTTGAATTCCTAATCCCTTCATCTCTTTAACGCTATGTTGGGTCGGTTTTGTCTTTAACTCATGAGCACTATGAAGATATGGTACTAAAGTAACATGAACATAAAAAGTATTATGAAAGCCAAACTCTCTTCTAGCTTGTCTAATAGCTTCCAAAAATGGTTGTGATTCAATATCGCCTACTGTCCCACCAATTTCGGTGATGACAACATCTGCTCCAGTTGCTTTCGCTCTATGAAGATAACCTTTTATTTCATTAGTAATATGAGGAATGACTTGAACAGTCCCACCATTATAATGACCTTTGCGTTCTTTATCGATAACACTTGAGTAGATTTTTCCCGTAGTAACATTAGAATCTTTAGTTACTAACTCATTAGTAAATCTCTCATAGTGACCTAAATCCAAATCGGTTTCCGCTCCATCACAAGTGACAAAAACCTCGCCATGTTGATAGGGAGACATTGTCCCGGGATCATAGTTAAGATATGGATCAAATTTCTGCATAAAGATTTTCAAGCCACGTTCCTTAAGTAATCGTCCAATACAGGAAGATGTTATTCCTTTTCCTAAACTAGATACAACTCCACCCGTAATAAAAATAAACTTTGTGTCTTTCATTATGCAGCACCTCCAAAATCACAATTGAGTTATACCAAATCTATGAACTTAATTCAAGGAAAAATTTAAGTAAACGCTAACAAAAAAACACCATTGTGTTTAAATGGCGTTTTTAAGAGAAAAAATTACTGCGCAAGTTATAGCATTTGCGTGACATCTAGCTTATGTTGAAACTCAACTTGTTTTCCTTCTTTTGAGAAAACATTCTTATAAGCTTCGATTCGGAAAACGATTCTTTGAATTGGTTCATCTTCAACAATTGGCACTCTTAATAGGTAGCGTTGTTTCAAAGGAAAGGAACTAGTAAACTTAGCAGGACTAAAAAGAATTCTCTTTGTAGCAGCAGTCGCTGAAGTCGCTGATACCGTAAAACTCATCCTGGTATTTTCCTTTAATGGATTAAAGTCAATTTCAATTATCGCTGGTAAGTAAGGTACTTTTTTGATGCTTAACTTCTTTTTATCAAAATGTAAAACCCTGATAGCAAAAGTGTAATCTGATTGCTCAATCTTGTGTTGAACAATAGTCTTATATTCTTGTGTTTTAAACTCTTTCTTCATTGAATATTCCTCCTTATGCTAAACCGATTGCTGAATCAATCTTCTGAGAGAAAATAATTCCTTGCCCCGGCATACTCAATCCGACTTTCTCACCGATGGCAGTCATAACCGCATCGCGCATGCTGCTTTCAACAACAATTAATACCACATCTTTTTCTGGTGTGACTTTTAGTCCCATTAGCAGACCGGCTTCCTTTGATCCACTGCCATGGGCATTTATAATTGTTGCTCCGCGTGCTCCAGCTTGTTGGGAGGCCTCAATTGCAATCTCTGCAAAATCAACATTTACAATTACGGTTATTAATTCATATTCTTTTTTTGCATCAGCCATTTTGTTGTCCTCCTATTTCATTCGCTAAAAAGCGATAAGTGTATGTTCCTAATAGACTATCTAATGGGATAGTGAAGGCAATTCCGGTACCATGATGTTCAACCTGTAATTTCTTACCTAATACCTTCAATAAACGTGCTTCTTCATTGGCAGCAATTACTCCAATTATAACCATTCGATTGGAAGACCTCAACCCTAACAAATCAATTATATCATTAGTTGCTCCTCCACGGCTGTGATAAGAATAGAGATAATTACAATGATGCGATTTCAATGTTTTCTCAACCATTAAGACTTTATCAGGATTACAGATTACATAAACTGTTTTTAATTTTTTCATATCCGCCCTCCCTAAAATTGAATAATCTTTGTATCTTCAACAAAATTTGGAACCATCTGGTGATTCTGAATTTTAACAATCAAGCCGAGAATTTGAATTGTGATTAATGGTGTTAAGGCAATCATGGCGACTACACCAAATCCACTTTTTAAAACATCTTTGCCTAGAGCACTGCAGACTCCTAGTGCCAGAGGAAGAATAAATGAGGAAGATAACGGTCCGCTGGCAACACCACCGGAATCAAACGCAATTCCCACATAGACATCATCAACAATGACTGCAAGAATCAGAGCAATACTATAGCCAATACCAGCAATTATTAAGAAAGGAATATCAAATAATATTCTTACCATACAGAGGCCCACTGCAAGACCAACGCCAATTGCTAAACTCAATAGCATCGCTCTTTTACTAATAACTCCACCACTGGTTTCACTGATCAATTTATTTAACACATGAACCGCTGGCTCAGCCAAAACAGCTAAGAAACCTAAGGCAAAACCAACAACGATTACTACCGTTTTACCTATTGCACCAGTACTAGCTGATTGACCCAAAAGAATTCCGATTTCATTGCCAGCTTTCAAAAAGCCAAATTCAGCGGCTGACAAAAATAAAACTAGGCCAATATAACTATTAACTACTCCCACCAAAATAGATCTTAACTTTGCTTTGCTTAACTTTAGATAAGAAAATTGAAGTAGTAAAAATATCACTATTATCGGGATTAAAGCAAAAGCAACACTCTTCATGTATTGTAATAACAAAGGTAAATAATCATGGGTAGTTACGGCGTGACTGCCAATATCAGCATTACCATTGATAATACCCAAAACTAACATCGCCATGATTGGACCAACAGAACACAAAGCGACCATACCAAAGTTGTTTTCATTTCCTTTGGCTTCACTATGGTGATTGGTAATCGTTGCGATACCAACACCTAAGGCCATAATGAATGGGACCGTGACAGGGCCAGTAGTGACACCACCAGAATCAAAGGCGACTGGTATGAAAGATACGTCACATATTGAGGCAAGAATAAAAACCAAGGCATACAATAAAAGAATTAAATACTTTAGTTTTATCTTGAAAAACACTCTTAAAACTGAGAAAGCAAGAAAGATTCCAACACCAATTGAAATAGTCAAAAATGTTGTGTTGTACGGAATAGCTTTCTCCACCAAAGTAGCTAAAACACTAAGATCTGGCTCAGCGATAGAAATCAAAATTCCCAAAATCAAACAGACAAAAATTAAAAGATATGCTTTACTTTTGCCAATTAATTTAGTGGCAATATTATTGCCCATTGGCATAATTGAAGCATCAGTTCCGATACTAAACGCTGTCATACCGACAACTAGTATTGCCGAGGCAATTAGAAAATCAACAAAAGTATCATTGCTAAGCCGCGCAAGACCAGTGAAATGTAATAATAAAACGATTAAAAAGATAGGTAGAATAGAAAAAAAAGACTCTTTCAACTTCGCCAGCCAGTTTTTCATCAGCTTCGGGAAAATCGGTTCTTTCACAGGCTCACTTCCTATCAATTAATGATACCATATACAAGAGAAAAAAAGAATATTCGTTTAGTCACAGATTGCATTTTCTTGTATGATTTCTACCAAAAAAGCAAGGCCAAAGCCTTGCTAAGAATATCTTAACCCTTTTCTATTTACCCATTTCCACTGAAAGAGCAGTAATTGCCGTCGAGCCAATATTATGAACACTTGCAGAAGCAAACAAACAATCATTAATATTTTCACTATCTAAAACACTCTTGCAGGCTTCAGTAACATATAACTTGAAGAGAAAATTTCCGGAATTATCAGGAATAGTAACTATCACTTTTGAGAATTCTAATACTTCATTTTCCCCAATACTACCATTTCCATCAACATCCCAAGCTTCGGTGTTGGTATAGCACGACGCACAAAACGCTAAAAAATAATTAATCATATCTAAATCAGTAGATTCCCAAGTATTATTAGCTGTATTTGTAAATAAAGCCGAATAAGAACTGGCATTATCGTGGAATTTACACATATCAATAAAGAAAGCGTTCATTCCCCCAACAATATCAGACGAGAAAGCAACATTTTGAACTTTGCTGGAATCAGCAATGTTTGTAATACCACCATTGATATTATAATGGTACATTTTGTTGGCTTCTGTGCTGTTAGTAAAATAGCCTGAATTCACCGTTCCATCAGTCGAATACATATATAGACCTTGATCAATCCAAAGAGTTGTCCTTTGGAGCGTAAATGCAAACTTGTTCTTGGCCTTTGCTCTAGCAAAAGCTTCTTCATTTAAATTAATATCGGTATCTCGAGTATAGTTTTTGTTTACGTTGTTAAAAACCCACTCTAAAGTTTGATAATTTGTTGGAGTTTCTGTCGCATGCACCATTTTAGAACTACCAACAATAACTAAAACGCCGACTAATAGGATAGACAAAACTGGCAACATTGCTTTTTTGAATAACATATTCTTACCACTCCTATATTTACCCTAAAAATAGAATGTTTCTTGTATAATGTCAATGATTTTCATGCTTACTTATCAAAAAAGATATGAGATTTCTCTCATATCCGTTTTTTATTGGTTGATAATACTTTCAGTATTTAATGATAGATTGATACGTAGGTTTGATACATTTACTTGATCTCGTAAATGTCATACTCGTTACGATATCCCATTACGCGTTTTGCTTGGAATACCTTACCATTAGCTGTCCAAGTTGGAAAAGCTTCAGCTTTCTCTTGGTTAGTTTCAGCATGACAAATAACAATGTTTTCGAGTACATCTTTACCGCCAAGAGACAAAGGTCTAATGTAAGTAATTGTTGGATGTAACTCGCTTTGAGAATTGTTCAATGCTGCTTTAGAAACCTTCCGACCTGCAAAGTCAGTGATTTCTTCTCTGTCTTTGAACATTTTCTCCCAAACTTCTTCAATGTTTAAATGTGCCATCGCAAATACCTCCTTATCCTCCTTTATTATATTATTACGCCATTGCCCAACAAAAGTAAACCCCTTTAAAAGAAAAAGGCGGATTCTTTTGAATCCCCCTTCTTCATAGTTAACAATTATAAGCTGTCATCATCACACAACATCAATATGCCAGAAACGGTGCTGACAAATATCAAAGTGCACACTTTAAATGAAACCGAAATAGGCTCTTTATTCTTTATCTTGCGACAATAAGATACAGTCATTGGAATACACCACGCTAAGGGAATGAGAGTCCACCCCACAGTGACACAACTAATAATCATAAAGATTTTAGCGATTGTTGATAATGTGCTGGGTTCATCTTTCTTTATTGCTTTCGTTTCGGCAGCACAGCCACATTTCGGACAAACAACGGCCTCATCTACTAACTCATTTCCACATTTTGTACAATATTTCATAATGGTTTTTTTCTCCTTTTCTTAATCATGCACAGTGAATATGCAAAATAAAAGAGGCAAAATAACCCATAAATACCCGGTTAAATATCGTATTTACCTATATATTAACTTATATTAGGCTTTTCTTTAGATCTAGAACTAAGAAAAAAGAACGGTATTGATATTAGTTGAATGACTATAGATAAGGTTATGAAAATAGGTAATGATTGCTCATAAAGAACACCAAACAGTAAGCTGCCAATAAACCACGACAAACCAAACAACCCCTCAAAGATTCCAAATCCTAGTGCTCGATGATCTTTATCTATTAATTTTGCCACCGCACTCTTTAGAATGGATTCTTGAGCTCCCATACCAACACCCCACATAGCAATTCCGATAATTATCATCGCTTTTGAAGATGAAGTAAAAATAAAGAAAGCGAACGGAAGAGAAAGTATTGTCGATAGAATAAGTATTTTGATTCCAATTTTATCAAACAAGAATCCAAAAAGCAGAGCTGCAAAAGCATCTACTAACATAGCAAAAGAATATAGTAACGGCAGATTCTCTACCATAAAGATATCAAGATTTTGAATGTGAAATGTGATTAATGGAAAATCAATAAAGGCAAAAGCACATAAACCGATAGCTACAAGATAAAAAATAAATTGTTTATTAATAACAAAGGCTTTTTTCTCTATTTCTTCAACTTTTTCTTCCAAGTCTTCTGGATGTGGGAACTTAGCTTTCGCAATCAACAAAATTGTCAATGTAACAATCGCCGGAATACCAAGAATTAGAAAGCAAGTCTTATAAGATTCAAAAAGATTAGTATTCTTATCAATCATTAGAACCGCCGAAAGAATTAGTGGACCAATAAAGGCTCCAATCTGATCAAGAAATTCAACAAATGCATATGATTTACCTTCGCCAAGATTCTTGGAGGAAAAAGAAATTAAGGTACTTTTGGCCGGCTTTCTAATGGCCTTTCCCACTCTTTCAAAAAGAATCAAAGCACAAGCAAAAATCCAACCATTGCTGCTTGTAAGACACAACATTGGGATAGCAAGAAGGTTTATCATGTAACCAATGATTGTCATTGTCCAATACTTTTTAGATTTGTTGGCAATTATACCTGTCACTAAGATTAAGGAGCAGCCAATGAATTCTCCTAATCCAGATATTAATGAAATTACTTTAGGTGAAGCTCCCACTAACGATAAAAAGGATCCATAAATGCTCCTGGCTCCCTCATGTGTCATATCACTCATCATTGATACTATCCCCATTAAGATAATGAATATAATTGAACTCTTAACTAAGGAATAATCTCTTTTCTTTTTTTCTTTCATTCTCATCGCCTCGATTAACTCATAACGAAGATTTGGAAAATAAAAGGACTTGCTACAACCCATCTCGATAATTATCTTTGTAGTGCTTGTAGTGCTCTTTTATTATCTAGATAACTATATCATTTCTTCCTTGATATCTCAATATATCATGAATTCTTCTTCCAATAAAAAAGTACTAGTTGAAGCATTGCTCTACCCTAGTACTTTATATAATACAATATTAATGAACTTCTACTTTTTATTAAGTGCTTCGGCTACGGCTACAGCTACGGCAACTGTGGCGCCAACCATCGGGTTATTGCCCATTCCAATTAAGCCCATCATTTCAACGTGCGCTGGAACCGATGAAGAACCAGCGAATTGAGCATCCGAGTGCATTCTACCCATGGTATCCGTCATCCCATAAGATGCTGGACCCGCTCCCATGTTATCAGGGTGCAAAGTTCTACCAGTACCACCACCAGAAGCCACAGAGAAGTATTTAAATCCCTTTTCCCAACATTCTTTCTTATAGGTACCAGCTACTGGATGCTGAAATCTTGTTGGATTAGTAGAGTTTCCAGTAATAGAAACATCAACTTTCTCATAGTGCATAATGGCAACACCTTCGCGAACATCATCGGCACCATAACATCTAACTTTTCCCCGATCACCGGTGGAATAAGCTGTCTCACTAACAATGTTTAGTTTGCCACTCTTATAATCAAATAAGGTTTCGACATGAGTAAAACCATTAATTCGAGAAATAATCTTAGCGGCGTCTTTACCTAAACCATTTAGAATAACTCTTAGTGGTTCTTTGCGTACTTTATTGGCAGTTTTTGCAATACCAATTGCACCTTCTGCGGCCGCAAATGATTCATGACCAGCTAAGAAGGCAAAACACTTGGTTTCTTCACTTAACAACATTGCGCCTAAATTACCATGACCTAAGCCAACTTTACGATCATCAGCAACACTTCCAGGAATACAGAAGGATTGTAATCCTTCGCCAATATATCTAGCAGCTTCAGCAGCACTCTTGGCCTTATTCTTTAAAGCAATGGCAGCACCAACTGTATAAGCCCAACAAGCATTCTCAAAACAGATTTTCTGAATATCTTTGACCATTTGGTAAACATTCAAGCCATAATCATCACAAATCTTCTTCGCTTCATCAATTGATTCTATCTTATTCTTCTTCAATGTCGCATTGATTTGATTAATCCGACGATCATAATTTTCAAAAGTTATCATATGTCCACCGCCTATTCTTCACGAGGGTCAATATATTTGACTGCCTCGTTAAATCTTCCATATGAGCCTTTGGCTTTTTTCAAAGCTTCATTCGCATCTAAACCCTTCTTCATCTCATTCATGAAGATTCCTAAGTTTACATATTCATAACCAATAATTTCACTATTGGTATCTAATGCTAATCTAGTGATATAACCTTCGGTTAAATCGAGATATCGTGGTCCTTTTAGTTCACTACCATACAAGGTTCCCACTTGGCTTCTTAATCCCTTACCAAGATCTTCTAACCCCGAACCAACTGGCAATCCACCTTCCGAAAACGCCGATTGAGTCCGACCATAAATTATCTGCAGAAATAGTTCTCGCATCGCCGTGTTAATAGCATCACATACTAAATCTGTATTAACAGCTTCTAATAATGTCTTACCCACAATCGCCTCGCTAGCCATCGCTGCTGAATGCGTCATACCGGAACAACCAATTGTTTCAATCAAAGCTTCCTTAATTATTCCTTCTTTAACATTCAACGTTAGCTTGCAAGCTCCTTGTTGAGGAGCACACCAACCGATACCATGGGTTAAGCCATTGATATCTTCTATTCTCTTTGAATATGTCCATTTCCCTTCTTGAGGAATGGGAGCACACCCATGATGAGCACCATTAGTTACCGGACACATCATTTTAATCTCTTTTGTGTATTCCAAATAAATCGTCTCCTTCCACATTAATAATATCATAACAAATAATGCTTTTTATTGATATTGTTTTTTGTTACATCTTTTAAGCATATTTTACAATTTTTTTGTGTTATTGCTGAAATCTAGAAAACTATTATCATCGTTCCGACAATCATAATAACGATACCAATAACTGCCTTAACCGTAATAACTTCTTTCAAAAAAATAACCGAAAGAACAATTGTTAAGACAATGCTGAAACGATCAATAGCCAAAACCTTACTAACTTGGCCCTTCTGCAAGGCTAAAAAGTAGCAAATCCAGGTACCAAAAGTCGCCAAAGAAGCCAGACCTAAATATAACCAGGTTTTGCTATCTATTGTTTTAATATCCCTATAAGTTCCATTAACCAGAACTAATAACCAACACAAGACTGTAACAGCGGAGGTCCGAAGCGTGGTAGCAAGATTCGCATTGATCTTGTTACCTAAGCCTTTTTTCATCAAAATGGTCATTAAACTAGCAAATATAGCAGATAGAATCGCATATATAATCCACATAGTTTCACCTACTAGGATTAGTATGTGCAAAAAGAAAACAGATATAACTATCTGTTCTTTCCTATTAGATAATAGTTCTCAGTACTTAAGTACTGGCCCTTATAATATACATCATCGTGTCGAGATCCTTCATAAATCATTCCACACTTTGCCATCACTTTGCCCGAAGCAACATTTCCGACAAAAAAGCCAGCTGTTAAGCGATGATAACCAACGACATTGAGAAAATAATCAATGACAGGCTTTACCGCTTCGGTAGCATATCCACAATTCCAAAACTTGCTACCAAAAGCATAGCCAATTTCAATTGATTTCCAAGCATCATTCTGCTCCGGTGAAGTGATAATTCCTATAATTTCTTTTGTCTGTTTCAGTTCAACACCCCAAAGAAAACTATTCGAGCCTTCTCCACGATTAATTAATCCCTTAATCAGTGTTTCACTTTGACTAAATTCTTCAAAGTAAGGAATCATAAAGGTTTCACCAACTTTTGGATCATTGATAATGTTATTAAATAAGCTTTGCGCATCTTCTATCACTAGTTTACGTAAGACTAATCTCTCAGTTTCTATTCTGACAGTCCCTTGTTGATTCAATTCCATACTTCTTCCTCCAAAGCCTTTATATTTATAATATACTTTTGCGTGTTTTTTTCCAATAATCCAAACCCAAATAATAAAAAAAGACAACTATCGCTGTCTTAATTTAAATGTCTTTGTTGTACGAAATAGCTGCACTGCATTTTTATAAGTTGCAGTAGGTTTGTGAACAAAAGACGATGTTTTTCACTCAAAGATGATAAAAGTACGACAACTCTGCCATTTATATATATTTAATTGTATGTTTCTATGGGGAGCTATTTCGTGTTTACAGTTTGAAGCAATTTCGAAAGTCTGTGGCGGTTCGAATCTGTCCACGGTTTTGGCTTCGTGGTGAATCTATATCAATAAATGCATTTCGTTGGTTCGAATCCGGCTACAGGTTCGAAAAGCCCGAAATGCATCTACAAAATTTCGAAAAACTTTAGAGTCGAAAAAAGCGGAGAAATCTCTCGAAATCTCCGCTTTTATCGTTTTTTCTATGCTGCATCTAAATTGACGCATCATCATGTGATGTGTGTCCGATTCAGATGCAAAACCGTGACGCTACAAAATAGATGTACGGATCATCAAGCGAGGCTATCAAAACAATAGCATATAGTGTTGTTCCGTTAATTATAATACAAGCGACGGTGCGGAATATACTCTTGCCGCAAGTTCCTGGTTGAGCATATAAAGACTCTTGGGGTCGGAGCCGAACAGCTCCATTTTGGAGATCAAGTCGTTGGCGTTGGTCTCCTCCTCGCCCTGTTCCTTTACGAACCAGTCAAGGAACTGCATCGTGCGGAAATCCTTTGCTTCGTATGCCTCGGCATAGATGTTGTGGATCAGCGAGGTAACATACTTCTCATGTTCAAGCCCTGCCTTCAAGACGTCCATATGGCAGGTGAAAACCTTGTCGGGCTTGGCGATGGCTTCCAGCGTCACCTTCTGATTTTCATTCTGCAGATACTGATAAAAGAGCATTGCATGGTCGCGCTCTTCCTGTGCCTGAATCTTATACCAGTTGGCAAATCCGTCAAGACCTGCATTCTCAAAATAATTCGAGAAATCGAGATAGAGATATGCGGAATAGAATTCCTTGTTGATCTGCTGATTTATCAGCTCATGTACTTTTGTATTCATTTTTATCCGCCTCCGTGTTAAATTTCCGATTTCCACAAGCCGTGTAGATTGCAATATGCATATGCGGCAATGGGCTTTGCATCAGCGAGAGCAAATGTCACTTCGGGCGCTTTGCCCACTTCAAGACACTTGCGCTGACCGCCCTTGGTGGTCTGGAGATATACCCAAAGGATGCTATGCTCCTCGGTCATGGGGTGCCCCACTGAGCCGATGACGACCTTTACTGTATTCCCTTCAACGGTGACTACGGGAATGTGCTTTTCGTGGCTCGCCTCAACCGTACCGGGTTCAAGCTTTGTCATTTTCTGTCCACAACACATCATAGGCACCCCTGCATCGTGAATCATACCGATAAGGTTGCCGCAATGTTCGCAAATATAGAATTTATTGTTGTCACACATATGGATGGTTCCTCCCTGAATCAATAGTTTTCTTTTCTGACTTCAAAATAAGCCTGCGTGTGGTTGCATACGGGGCAGACTTCAGGTGCCTTGGTGCCGACGACAATGTGTCCGCAGTTACGGCATTCCCAAACGGTTACGCCTGACTTTTCAAATACCGCTTTCGTCTCAACATTTTTCAGAAGTGCACGGTATCTTTCCTCGTGCGCTTTTTCAATAGCGGCAACTCCACGGAACTGTGCGGCAAGAGCGGTAAAGCCTTCTTCTTCTGCCTCACGAGCCATTCTCTCATACATATCAGTCCACTCTGCATTCTCACCCTCTGCGGCGTGGAGCAGGTTTTCTGCCGTGTCTCCAAGCTCTCCGAGAGCCTTGAACCACAGCTTTGCGTGTTCCTTCTCGTTCTCTGCGGTCTGCAGGAAAAGTGCGGCGATCTGCTCATCGCCCGCCTTTTTGGCTACGCTTGCAAAGTATGTATACTTGTTTCTTGCCTGAGATTCACCGGCAAAGGCTTCCCACAGGTTCTTTTCGGTTTTTGTGCCTGCGTAAGGGTTCTTGGGAGCCTCTTCAATCTTGACAAACTTTTCCTTGGGCTGTTTGCAGACAGGACACTTCTCGGGTGCTTCATCTCCTTCATGAACATAACCGCATACTGAACATTTCCATTTAGCCATAGTATTTACCTCTTTCTTTTCATTGAATTTTATAGTTGTGAGTAATGAGTTCACCGCATCGCCGGGAATATCGGGATAGGTTTTAATGAGTTCCAAAAACTCTTTTGTATTTGCACTCTGAGGAAGCATATAGCCCGCCTCGCGGCAAAGATCCTCTGCCATCAGTCTTGACGATTTTGCAACAGCTTTTGACAGAGCATCAGGCAGTTGTGAAGCGATATTTTCGGCTTCTGACTTACTTTGGACAAGCGCACGCAGTGCCTCGACTACTTTGTCTTCTTTAGGTTGCTGAGGAGGAAGCTCCTTCGGCATCATGGAGATCGCACCCGAGGGACAGGCATCTGCACACGCACCGCAACCTATGCATTTATTTACATCAATAATGCTGTTCTCCGTGTCGGTAGCACCCGACGGACAGACATAGAGGCAAAGGCAATCCTTGGTGCAAAGTCTTAAGTTTCTTACTGCATATTTATCTGCCATTATTTCGCACCTCCTTCGATCTTTTCAAACTTCCACGCCGGCACCTTGCATACCGGACACATCGCAGGCGGCTCGTTTCCGACAAATACGAATCCACAGATCGTGCAGACATATACGCCGGTGTCCTCAAGCATTTTGTCTCCTTCGGTCTGATAACGTGTGAGAAGCGACTGCAACATTCTCGTCACCTTTTCTGCCCACACCTGACAGCGAAGCGCACCACGGTCGGGTTGCTCGCCTGCCACGGCATTTCCATAAGGAAAACCTACCGAAAGATCTTTTTCGATAAGCTCAAGAAGTTTTTCAGTACTTGCCTCGCTTACAGGCTCTGCTTTGGAGCGAAAAAACTCCGCCAGTTTTCTGAAGTTTTCGCTTTCTTTCGGCATATACTGCTTTTCACAGCCTCTTGCGAGGTTAGAGCAGATAATGCTCATTTCCATGGGGGAGAGTTCTTTTTCAAAATGCGGCTTTTCGAGATTGCTTTCCGTCCTGTCGGCAGCGTCCTCTTTCAATTTGAATGCATCCTTGCCGGCACCGCAAATCGGGCACTTGAAATCGTCGGGTAGTTCTCCGTCGGTTTTATGCACATATCCGCATACAGAACAAATGTATTCTTTCATCAGTTCGCCTCCTTTTTCTATATCGTATCACATACAGAAGTATGATTCCGTGATGTTATCACATTAACGATTACCGCAATTTCCTTTTCCGCAGCCGTGGCTTTTGCAAGCATGAGACGCATCACTGCGTTCATGATCGTGGTGATTGCACTTTACATCGGGATCATAACTTAGGTTGTCGGCAAGGTATGCGTCAACTGCCGCATCAGCGTTGCCGGAAACACCGCCAAACAGCTCGATACCACATTCGGCAAGTGTCATCTGTGCACCGCCTCCGATGCCGCCGCAGATCAGGATATCCGCATGCAAAGAGCGGAGAATATCGGCAAGCGCGCCGTGCCCCTGACCGTTGGTGTCGATGATGTGGCTATCCATCACCTTACCGTCTTGAACATCGTAAATCTTAAACTGCTCGGTATGTCCGAAGTGCTGATAAATGTCGCCATTTTCGTATGTTACTGCAATTCGCATGATATCTTCTCCTTTATCCATTTTATACTCCGCTTGAAATTGTCGTTTGAGGCATGATTTTTGATAGCAAAATTCCGAATTCCCGTTACAGAGATAAAAATCGCCACCCTCTATTCTCAGAGAACGTCCGAGAACCAAGGCATCGGCTAATTTTCTTCTTGCCGTTTCGTAAATCTTTTGTACCGTCGTTCTTCCAACTCCGAGCTGTGTCCCGCAATCTTCCTGGCTGAGTCCTTCTTTGTCGATCAGGCGAATCGTCTCATATTCGTCTACTGTCAAAATGACAGGTTCACCCAAAATCTCTCCCATGGTAAAGAATTCGAGAGTCTCAGGAAAGCGGCACACTCTGCGACATTTTGTCGGTCTTGACAAGATCATTCCCTCCCTTATCATTAGTAACGATATTATAGCAAAGTTTTCGGCATATGTCAATAACTTTGGAGGGTATTATTGACATATGTCCGAAATTATGGTATACTATTATTACCATCCTGGGAGGTGCAAACGATGGATATCTCATCTTATTTTCCGATCTGGAACAAATTGAATGCAAGTGAACAGCAGGCATTATCTGCAAATGTCAGGGAGTTGCACTACCATAAAGGCGACTTGATTCATACAGGCGGCGACTGCATGGGGCTTATTCTCGTAGCTTCGGGACAGATTCGTGCCTACACCATTTCCGAGGACGGCAGGGAGATCACCATGTATCGCCTTTTTGAGCGTGATATTTGCCTTTTTTCTGCTTCTTGCATGATGCACAGCATTCAGTTTGACATTACTTTATCCGCTGAAAAGGATACCGATGTCATACTCATTCCCTCGGATATTTACCGTGGCATTATGGAAAACTGTGCACCGCTTGCCATTTACACGAACGAAGTTATGGCAAGTCGATTTTCGGATGTAATGTGGCTTATAGACCAAATTATGTGGAAGACCTTTGACAAACGCCTTGCGAATTTTCTTTTGAACGAAGCCAACATAGAAGGCTCAAACATACTGAAAATCACCCATGAAGAAATTGGCAATCATCTGGGGAATCCTCGTGAGGTCGTAACACGGATGCTTAGATATTTCGTGAACGAGGGTGCGGTCAGGCTGTCACGCGGAACAATTGAAATTGTTGATGAAAGCAAACTTGCAAACATTGCGGAAGGGTAAATTATGGAGCTTGTATTACTAACCGCCCTCGGTGTGGGCGGTGCTACCGTGATCGGTTCGCTGATAGGTTTTATTTTCAAAAAAATATAGCATAAATTTTCGGATATCATTCTGTCATTTGCCGCGGGCGCGATGCTTGTCACGGATGTGTTGTTGGAATAGAATAAAAGCGCCAAGATTTCCGCAATGGATTTCCGGGCGCTTTTCTCATTACACCGTTTTCTTCTCCTGTCAGATCTCCATTCCGCAAGGAGTGGATTTTTTATTTAGTGCTTTCTCCTGATGCACCGCATCGTAGAAGCGGAAACCGCCTGCAAAGTTGTAGCAGTCTAAACCGTTGCCTGCAAGAATTCGGGTGGCAATATAACTGCGAAGTCCGCTTTGACAGATAACATATACCTGCTTTGTTCTGTCAAGTTCACCAATGCGTTCACGAAGTTCGTCGACAGGAATATTGATAAATCCCTCCACGTGGCCTCTGCTGTATTCCGTCGGTGTGCGCGTATCCAGAAGTGTGACGTTCTCATCTCGTTGCAGACTCTCAGTATCCTCGTAGTACCACTGCTTTACCACGCCGTTTTTGATGTTCTCTACAATATAGCCTGCCATGTTCACGGGGTCCTTTGCCGAGGAATAAGGCGGAGCGTAAGCAAGGTCGAGTTCCGCAAGTTCGTAAGCTTTCATTCCGGCACGGATAGCGGTTGCAATGACATCGATCCGCTTGTCAACACCGTCAAAGCCAACGATCTGAGCACCGAGCAAACGATAGGTGTCTTTTTCAAACAGTACCTTCATGGTCATCATCTTGCCGCCGGGATAATATCCGGCATGGCTCATGGGAGAAAGAATGACCTTGTCGGTAGAAAGTCCGAGTGCCTTCGCTGTTTTGTCATTAATGCCGGTAGAGGCGGCGGTCATGTCGAAAATCTTGATAACAGAGCTGCCCTGACTTCCCCGGTAGTGACTGTCAATACCGCAGATATTGTCAGCGGCGATTCTGCCCTGCTTATTGGCAGGACCTGCAAGGGAGATCAACGCACCCGTATCGGTTACAAAATTTCTGATCTGAACCGCATCACCGACAGCATAAATGTCGGGAACGGAGGTTTCCATTCGGTCGTTCACCACGATACTGCCCTTGATACCGAGTTCAAGACCTGCATCCTTTGCGAGCGTGGTTTCCGGAGCAACGCCAATCGCCATTACGACCATATTGGCGTGGAGCGTAGGAGAATTTTTTAGTTTCACACAAATGCCGTCATCAGTGTCGGCAAAGCCTTCAACGAACCTGCCGAGCATAAGATTAACGCCGTTTTTGCGTAGCTCTGCATGGATGAAGGATACCATATCGCTGTCAAAAGGAGCCATGAGCTGGTCGGCGGCTTCAACGAGTGTGACATCTATCCCAAGCTCACGGAGATTTTCCGCAACTTCAATTCCGATAAACCCGCCGCCGACAACAACTGCAGATTTTGGATATTTCTCATTTATATATTTCTTGATTTTCAGCGTGTCCTCAACCGTGCGGAGCGTGAATATCTTATCGCTGTCAATGCCTTCAAAGTTCGGCTTGATCGGCTTTGCACCGGGCGATAATATGAGCTTATCATAGGTTTCGGTGAAAACTGTACCGTTCTCAATATTTTTTACGGTGACCATTTTGCTTTCGGGGTAAAGTGCCGTTACCTCGTGGCGCACATTCATTTTGACACGGAAACGCTTATAAAAGCTCTCCGGTGTCTGCAAGGTCAAGTCACCCTCATCCTCAATCGTTCCGCCGATGTAATACGGAAGTCCGCAGTTGGCGTAAGAAATATAACCGGACCGCTCAAAGACTACGATTTCAGCTTTCTCGTCAAGCCTGCGTATTCTTGCCGCCGCGGTCGCTCCGCCGGCAACACCGCCTATTATTACAACTTTCATCTATCTCACCACCTTTCCTCGGTACGACAGAATGCCGCCGATATCCTCTACATTTGTGTATCCCATTCTTTTTAGGATGCTTGTTGCCTGTGCGCTTCGTGCGCCGCTTCTGCAATGTACAAAAAGCGGTGTGCTTTTATCTTTTATGATTGACTCTATTTGCTCTATGCTTTGTAGGGGAATATTTTTGCTTCCCTCAATATGCCCCTCGGAATATTCCTCCCGTGTACGAACATCCAAAAGCACCGCTCCTTCGGTGGAAAGAAAACTTCTCACACCTCTGTTTATATCTTTTGTTTGCAAAAAACTGAAAAATCCCATATCACACCTCACAGCATAGCAAGGATCTGTTCCTTCGGTCGGGCACCCATCGCTTGACTTACGATCTTGCCGTCCTTCATGACCACAAGGGTTGGAATGCTGTACACACCGAACGCTTCGGCAAGCTCGTTTTCCTGATCAACATTTATCTTGCCCACCTTAATATCGTTTCTTTCCTCTGCGATTTCATCTACTATGGGACTGACCATCCGGCATGGACCGCACCAATCCGCATAAAAGTCGAGAAGTACGGGCTTGTCGGAATTTTTCACTTCATTTTGAAAATTAACTTTATTGATTTTGATAACTGACATTTTGATGTTCTCCTTGTTGGATCTACACCCGAAGTATACCGCAATTCTTCTGCTTCTTCCGTGATGTTATCACTTTTCGATCTCACCTTTCCAATCGTTGATGCCACCGAACTCTACGACATTCGAATATCCGAGTTTAACAAGCTTTTGGGATGCTTGCTTGCTGCGGTTACCGCTTCGGCAATATACCAGAATCAGCTGATCCTTATCGGGGAGCTCGGATATTTCATCCGTGCCGATGCTTTCGTTCGGAATATTGATCGCATTCGGAATATGCCCTGTGGCAAATTCGTCGGGACGGCGAACATCAAGTATGATGTAATCGCTTTCGCTTGCCATCATTTCCACAGCTTCGCTTATGGTTATTTGCTTATACGTTACATCTTTATCTGTCGAAACGCATCCTGTGAGGAGCAAAACAACAAAAAGGATAAGGAATAATCTGTGTTTCATGTTCTTTACCTCGTTCATTACACTTTTGATTTATTATACCACAGCATCAAGTTTGTTCCGTGATGTTGTTACATATGATCAAAAAGTGGTAATAACACAAACTGCATTTCATTTTCCGTCTTTGACGGGGACTATACAATTATGTTGTATTTTGATGTGATTTTGATTTTTGTCAGTCTCACTATCTTCGACGACGGCTGTATGTAATTACGAAACCATTCGTCCAACCAAATTCCATATTTCATATTGTTCTCCTTTCAGGTATTACTATAATTATAATTTTTCTTATCACCTTTGGGAAACTACACTCAAACAGCAACAAAAAAGAGAGAACCTAAAAAACTTGTTCTCTCTTAAAAATCATTATGAAATTGTGGTCTCATTATCAAACACAAAAGGCTATGACGTAAGTTCAAGACCTGTTTTTTGAAAAATTCGCCGAAATGCAGCTGTTAAATTCAAAGATTTTGTCCGATAACAAAAACACAAGATAAGCATACAAAAAAGCACAAGATACGTAGGTAC
>CAYIYR010000001.1:72313-130517 GCA_964367815.1 uncultured Eubacteriales bacterium | reverse complement strand
CAGAACGAGACTTGAACTCGCACGGTGTTACCCATATGCCCCTCAAACATACGCGTCTACCTGTTCCGCCACCTGCGCAAAATTGCATTGACATTATAGCAGTCTAACAGCATTTTTGCAAATGTTTTCCAATCGTCTACAATCAAGCTACAAAAACTGCATTAATTCTGTCTTTAATTGCATCGGATAATTCAAGCTGGGAACTCATATTAGCTAAAAGTGTGCTACCTTCACTACCAACGCTAAAGGTTTTAACTGGTACGCCTTCACTTGATTCAAAGCAGGCAATCCAATTAACGATTTCGCTCTTCATATAGGTGATCATTTTTTTATTTAAGAAACCATCGCTTAATTTGGCAACTTTTACAAAATAACACATGTTATTTGCAGCCTCCACCACTTTTTCATCGTCAAAAGCTGAATTGGTTTTAAGTGAAGCTACATAAGCATCTCTATCATATAAGAATAAGTCTACTTGAGCAAAAGAATCATGAGCCGCTTGTTTAGCAGAAAAAGAATCGAGCGAAGTGTCTTTTGCAATCAAAATATCATCAACATTGCTAATTACTCCTTGCTCGTAAAGAACTTCTTGCAAGGGATCCGTAACCTTTGTTTTGTACAAAGCCACATATTGACTATCATTGACTAGTTGATGACCGCCTTTAAGAATAAGCGGAGAAGAAACCACTTCAAGAATCACTGTAGAAATAATAAAGAAAAACAGGAAGCTGTAAATAAAGCCAAAGAATTTTACCAATCTCTTGCCCTTGGTTTTGAAAGCTCCATGAAAAATAGCGTTCAGAATCTTCACAACAATTAGATAAACAATTAATAGAGCGATTATGACGAGCACCAAGTAGACAGTATCGGCCGGTAATTTATCCATAATAGTCTTAACTATGCCGGTTGATGATGCTTGCAAGTTTTCAATAAAACCAAAGCCACGTAAAAATGCCATGGCTGGTGGCATTGCAAAGACAAACATAACCACTAAACCAATTAAATAAACCAAATTAAAAAGGTCTTTAATGATGCCCTTACCCGTACAAGAAAAGATGCAGATCAGAAGAATGAGGCCCAACACTGCTAACATGATTATGGATGAATAAGATTGACCAGTGAACTTGCTAATGTCGATAACCATAATATCTCCCTTTCACTTATTTTGCGCAAATAAAAAGCATTTATTGTCAAATAGTATTATAGCATATACTTTGTTTTAATAAAACAAAATTTTCTATCTAAAAAGCACCCTCTATTAGTTTCTTAAAACTAGCAACTTCAAGGCTTGCTCCACCGACTAAAACACCATCGATATTTGGACAATGCAAGTACTCGTGTGAGTTGTCAGCCTTCACCGAACCACCATATTGAATCAAAACCTGATTTGCTATGATTTCGCCATACATTTCTGCAATTGTTGTCCTAATAAAAGAGCAGATACTTTCCGCTATTTCGGTAGAAGCATTCTTGCCAGTTCCAATTGACCAAACCGGCTCATAAGCAAAGACAATCTGCGAGATATTGTTGGCTCCAACGCCAGCCAATCCTTCGACAATTTGTTGTTTCACAACTTCCTTGCTTAATCCCTTTTCATATTCGGTCAAACTCTCGCCAACACAATAGATTGGTGTCATCTTATTAGCTAACAATGCATGAATCTTCTTGTTGCATGACTGATTGGTTTCGGCACTGTATAGTCTTCTCTCCGAGTGACCAACTAAGCAAAATTCCACGCCAATTTCTTGTAGCATAGGAATACTTACATCACCGGTAAAAGCACCCTTTGGTTCATAGTGACAATTTTGGGCGGCAATCAACATATTTTGAGATATTTTCTTAACAGCTGGTAACGCTAAATAAGCAGGCGCAATACCCACAACAACATCTTTTTTATAGCACTCGGTAACAAAAGGGAGAATCTCATTCACAAATTCAGCAGCTTCGTGAATGGTCTTATGCATCTTCCAGTTACCAATAATAATTTTCTTGCGCATTATTTTTCCTCCTCGATAACATCAATTCCCGGTAAGTGACCATCGTTCTCAATCATTTCTAGTGATGCTCCACCACCTGTGGAAACATGACTGAATTTATCAGCATAGCCATATTGAGCAACAGCGGAAGCACTATCGCCACCACCAATAACACTGAAACAGTTTTTGATTGAAACAATACCTTCACAAATGCCTTTAGTCCCATTAGCAAAAGATGGGTTCTCAAAAGCACCTAATGGACCATTCCAAAAGATTATTTTGGCACCGACTAATAAAGCTTTGTAAGCCTTGATAGTCTTTGGTCCAATATCGACACCCATCATATTTTCAGGAACTGATGGTGTATTAGTTACTTCAATGGTTTGTGGATTATCAAAATTATCAGTAACAATATGATCTAAGGGAAGATAAATCTTTCCTTTTCCTTCTTCTAAACACTTCTTGGCAAAATCAAGCTGTTCATCTTCACATAGTGATTTACCGATTTCATATCCCAAAGCTTTCTCAAAAGTGTAAGCCATCGCTCCACCAATAATAATCTTATCGGCTTTCTGCAATAAACCTTCGATGACCTTAATCTTGTCGCTGACTTTACTACCACCTAGAATCGCAATATAGGGATGATCTTTTGCTTCAACACACTTGCTTAAAGCTTCGACTTCTTTCTCTACTAGATAGCCAATAGCTGTTGGTTTTCCTTCATTCTTGCAAACAGAAGGAATGCCATAAGTTGAGGCATGGGCCCGATGGCAACTGCCAAAAGCATCATCAACATAGGCATCAGCAAAACTTGCCCAATACTCACCTAATGCTGAATCATTCTTCTCTTCGCCCTTTTCATAGCGGGTGTTCTGAATGAGCATCACTTCGCCACTCTTTAATTGCTTAATTGCATCTTCAAGTATTTCACCTTTGGTGGCTGGAATAAATTTGACATCTTGTTTTAATAATTCGCTCATGCGCACAGCAATCGGTTGAAGATTATTTTTCTTCATTTGCTCTGCTGCTTTTTCTGGATCGCTATGTTTAACTTTTCCTAAGTGAGACATGACGATTACTTTCGCACCATGGCTCAAAAGATATTTGATAGTCGGTAATGCTTGAACAATTCGATTATCATCTTGAATAGCCGTTCCCTTTAATGGGACATTAAGGTCCGCTCTAACAATAACTCTCTTATCTTTGACATCTAGTTGATATACTTTTTGTTTGCCCATAATTATTGGCCTCCTTGCAAAAAAGCACCCCTTAGGGTGCGAATGAACTAATCTTCTACGCCGAGAATGTGAGCGTAATACTGAGCCAATCTAATATATTGGCAAGTATAAGAATACTCATTATCATACCAGGTAACAACTTTGACAAATTGAACTCCATCAGGAGTGGTAAAGACTTTTGTTTGCGTAGCATCAAACCAAGATCCTTCAGCAAAACCGATACAGTCACTAGAAACGATTTGTTCTTCGGTATAACCTAAAACGCCATCTAATTCTCCATCACTAGCAATAAGCATAGCTTTGTTAATATCTTCAACAGTAACATTCTTCTTTAGTTGTAAAGATAAATCAACTAAAGAGCCATCGATAACAGGAACACGAATTGCTCCACCTTGAAGTTTTCCCTTTAATGATGGGATAACTAGGTGTAAAGCCTTAGCTGCACCAGTTGAGGAAGGAATAATGTTAGCAGCGACAGCACGTCCTCTGCGGAAATCTTTTTCCTTAACCATATCAAGAGTAGTTTGATCATTTGTGTAAGCATGAACTGTAGTCATATAACCACCAACAACGCCAAACTGTTCTTCCAAAACTTTCATAACAGGAGCTAAGCAGTTTGTTGTACAACTAGCACCAGAGATAACTTTCATATCTTTTGTTAACAATTTATGGTTTACGCCATAGACAAAGGTTGGGGTTGTTGCATCGGCTGGAGCGCTAATGATAACGCCTTTTGCACCGCCACAAGTAACGTGAACTTTCGCATCCTCTGTACCCTTGAATCTTCCTGTACACTCTAAAACAATCTCAACATCATAATCTGACCACTTGATTAAGCTTGGGTCCTTTTGACCAATGATTGGGATTTTCTTTCCATCAAAAAGAATATTGTTTCCTTCTGATGAAACTTTGTGATCTTTCAATGTCCGGTGAGTTGTATCATATTTTAGTAAATATGCTAGGTTCTCCGCACTTGACAAATCATTTATAGCAACAATTTCGAAATTTCCGACTTCCACCATTCTTCTAAAAGCTAGACGACCAATACGGCCAAATCCATTGATGGCTACTTTAATACTCATTCTATTTTTCCTCCAATTAGATAATATTATAAAAATATTATAAGTAAATAATATAGAAAAATCAACAAACGAATATGAAAAGAAACACATTTAAAAACACTTTTTTTAGTATATTTTCACAAAAAACGCCTACATTGTAATATAAAGGAGAGAAAACATGAGAATAATTCCCACGATTGTGGAACAAAGTTATGAAGGTGAAAAGCACTTTGACTTATTTTCAAAATTACTAAATGAACGAATCATCATGGTTAGTGGCGAGATTGATGATTCTCTAGCATCAATCGTTGTAGCTCAATTAATTTATCTTGCCAATAAAGATGGTAGCAAGGATATCCAAATGTATATCAATTCACCAGGAGGTAGTATTACCGCTGGGATGGCCATTTATGACACGATGTCCTACGTTAAACCTGATGTCTCTACTATTGGAATTGGATTATGTGCTAGCATGGGGGCTTTTTTATTAAGCTCAGGGTGCAAAGGAAAACGTTATGCTTTACCAAATAGTGAAATCATGATTCATCAACCTTGGGGTGGTGGTCAAGGAAAAGTCAGTGATCTCGAAATCATGACTAAGCGCTTGGTTCTTGTTAAAGAAAGATTAAATCGAATTCTAGCTGAGCAAACAAATCAGCCACTAGATACTATTATTAAAGATACGGAAAGAGATAACTTTATGACGGCTGAAGCCGCTTGCTCCTACGGCTTGATAGATCATATTATCACAAAAGAAAATTAGCGATATGATTTCGCTAATTTTTTATTTTCTTCGCTAACTCGATAGGAGTCACAAATCTTTTGAATGGTTCGCTTCTTCGTTTGCTGGTCAAAACCTGCCATACGAATCACTTCAACCACTTTTTCTGGATAATTAATGTAACAGGTGGCTAGTAGCCATGCATTAGCCATACTTACATAATAATAAGAGTTATCAATTTTGGAACAAATAGTCATTATTTCATCAATATACTCTGGACAGATACAATAATCCATCATCATTAACAGTCCAAGTCTTATTGACCAAACATTGCTTGGAAGCAAACTCTTTGCAAACTCAAAGCAACGTTTATTGTCCTTTTTCATCATTTTCAAAGTGGACAAAAAAGAATCATTAATCGCCCAATTGTCAATCTTTTCAATGAAGTCTAAAATAAGTCTTTCTTTCTCTTCAATAGAAGACTTTGCCAGTCCTCTGACCATGGCTTCTATAAAGACTTCTTCGTATAAATCACCTTTACAATATTTCAGAAAACCCCGCCAGTCACCTCTAATGATTTCCTTAGCAATCTCTTTCATTTTAGGAACACGAATACCGATAATTTCATACTTAGTTGAAATCAATCTCTGTTGAAACATCTTATAATTATTATCACCGATTGAACGCAAAAAGTCGCAATATTCTTGGTACTTTTCTTCGCTCCAATCCACAATGCTAATATTCATTATTCCTTGGTGCTCCCAAATTTATTCAGTATAAAACCAACGCCAAATAAACCAATAGCGAAGAGAACAATACTATAGACCCAGTCCCAGCCGGTTGGCCAAACACTAATAATCGCATAGATCGAAGCAAGCACAAACCCAATGATAATAAAGTACATTGTAGTAGGATATTTCTTAAATAAATAATCGATTAGTTTTGCGATTAAGAAAATACCAATTAAAACGCTGATGCCTAGTGGTAGAATAAACTTCCAATCAAAGTTCTTAATCGCTTCGAGAGTTTGAGAATACATTCCAAAGACCAATAAAATATGGGAAGTACTTAAGCCTGGCAAGACCATTGATACCACAATGCAGATGCCAACGCAAAGTAAAACTATTATATCCATGAATTTTATATCTGAACCAATTAATGATGTGTTTGCTTCTGGTAATAATTCTATTAATACTATTACTAATATTCCGCCTAATAACGCTAAAAGATTTTTCCAACTCGGAGCTTTAACTCCGGTTTTCTTCCATAAGAAAGGAATTCCCGCAAGAATTATTCCACAGAATAGGAAAGGAATAATTGTGGGGAACTTGCTTAGAAGTGGTCCCAACAATTTTGATGATAAATAGAAACCCGGTAAGGCACCAACACAAAACACCGCTAAGAACAAAAAGTTCTTCTTAAAGTCCTTGAAAAAGCCGCTTACTGTCGCCACCAAGTCACGATATATATTGAAAAGAACTGCTATTGTCCCACCACTAACACCAGGGACCAACATGCAGAACCCAATAATAAAACCTTTTAAAAATAGAATTACATATTTCTTAAGCATATATTCGCCTTCCATCGCTCTTAATTATATCAATACTGAGCAAGGCTGACAATTATTCTATGAATTATTTGTTATAGTAATCTTTCCTTCTCCTTCAAGTGTGATAAAGCAAGTCTGATTAGCATTATATATTAAGACTTCGACTTTCTCTTTTGTCGGCTTGGTAAGAGAAAGATTCACACCAATAGCCATCATTTCATTAAGAGTTGTCTCATCGGATACTTCAAGTTCAACATAAATAGTAGAACAGTTGACATGGTAGTTCTTTTGAACAAACAAATCGTTATCAAGCCAAGACTGAAGCGGTGATTCATCAATAATGATATTGCAGGGGTAAATTGCTTCTTCACTTTTGCTTCGAAGTGCCACCAAAACAAGTGAGATACCAAAAGCTACACTATAGAAAATAATTATCTGGCCAAGACTGACCAATATCTTTAATATTTTTTTCAAAAAAAATCACCCAATATTAGTTTGAGTGATTTCCTTTATTTAATTACTTCTTTTCGATTTCTTCCCGCATCATTTTGTTAACAAGTGCCGGATTAGCTTTACCTTGAGACTTTTTTAAGACCTGTCCAACCAAGAAGCCAAGAATGTTTTGCCGTCCACCCTTATAGGTTTCAATGGCTTGAGGATTAGCATCTAATACTTCACTAACCCAGCCAAGAATGGCGGATTCATCGCTAATTTGCATCATATTTTTTTCTTTAGCAATAACTTGTGGATTCTTCCCGCTTGTTACCATCTCATCAAAGATTTCTCTAGCTTGTTTAGTGGAGATAGTATTGTCTCCAATCATTTTAATTAGGTCTCCTAGTTGTTGGGAACTAAAACTAACCTTGCTTATTTCGATGTTATTCTTATTAAGCAGGGCCATTACCGTTCCAATCATCCAGTTGGCAGCCATCTTTGGCTGACCACATATAGCGACAACCTGTTCAAAGAAATCCGATAAATTCTTGTCTGCCACTAAGACCGAAGCATCATATTCAGCCAGTTGCAATGTATTCATATATCTTTCTTTACGTTCGTTTGGCAATTCTGGTACACTCGCTTGAATCTTTCTTATCCATTCATGATCAAGATGAATTGGCATAACATTTGGTTCAGTAAAGTATTTATAATCGACAGCACTAGTCTTCTTCCGCATTAAAATTGTTTGTTTGGTTGCCTCATCAAAACGCCGAGTTTCTGGTTCAACTTGTCCGCCACTTAGAATAAGCTGCTTTTGTCTTTCAACTTCATAGTCAACGGCTTTCATGATGTTATTGATGGAGTTTAAGTTTTTAATCTCGGTTTTAACTCCATATTCTTTCTGTCCCTCTGGACGAATGGAAACATTAACATCACAACGCATTGATCCTTCTTCCATTCTGACATTACTAACTCCAGTATATAGCAGGATTGAGCGAAGCTTATCAACATAGGCAGCAGCTTCTTTACCACTGGCGATATCAGGATTACTAACAATTTCGATTAATGGTACACCACAACGGTTATAGTTAATCAAAGTATAGTCAGTAAAGTGTAGTTGCTTGGCGGTATCTTCTTCCATATGAAGACGTTCAATACCAATAGATTTTTTCTTACCATCGACTTCAATCTCAAGTTTACCATTTTTACCAATCGGTCTTAAGTTCTGAGTAATCTGAAAACCCTTTGGTAAATCGGGATAAAAATAATTCTTACGATCAAAAACGAGAGTATCATCAACGGTTAAGCCTAAGGCAGTACAAGCGATAATCGCTGATTCTACCGCTTTCTTATTCACAACGGGCATAATCCCCGGGAAAGCCATATCAACAGGAGAAACTAAAGTATTAGGTGCCGCTCCAAAAGCATTTGGTGCGGAAGAAAACATCTTGGTTTTAGTATTCAATTCACAGTGGATTTCAATTCCAATTACAGTTTCGTAATTCATTATTTTCCACCTACCTTTGCTAGTTGATTTTTAAAGTCAAAGAGTTTTTCAATACCATAACCGATATCCAAAACACCTTGTTCATCAAAAGCTTTACCGGTAACATTAACACCAACCGGCATCGCTTCAACAAATCCCGATGGCAAGGTTAAGCTCGGCAAACCAGCGAAATTTCCCAAAGCCAAATGATTCTCACCAATAAGGTATTCTTCCGATAATTGCTCATTTTTTGATCCTTTAATTAGAGGTGCGATACTACCGGCCGATGGGAAGAGAATGGCATCACAAGTTGAAAGAATACGATTCAATTCATTGGTGATAACTCTTCTAATCTTTTGTGCTCTTAAAAATAATTCTTGCTGATTCTCTTTAGCTAAACAATAGCTGCCAAGAATAAATCTTCTTTTAATTAATTCACTAAAACCTTCGGTTCTAGTTTTGATAATCGTATCAATAAAGTTCTCACCATCAACGCGAGGACCAAACTTGATTCCATCAAGATTTGCATCATTGGAGGTTGCTTCCGAACAAGAAATAACCATATATACCGGCAGAATAGCTTTTAACAGACGGACATCGATATTTTCCTCGATAATAATTGCGCCTGCTTGTTTCATCTTATTAACTGTTTCAAAAAAGTTTTCTGTAACACGTTTGTCATTTAAAGAATTGTTGATGCCATTGATAATAGCAATTTTTTTGCCCTTCAATTCACCATTTAAATTCTGCGAATAATTCTCAACTTTTTTAGTTGAGCAAGTCATATCACAAGCATCTTCGCCCGCTAATGTTTCTAAAACATAAGCTGAATCCTTTACTGTTCTGGTGAAAAATGCTACATGGTCGAGGGATGGTGCAAAGGGGAATAAACCATATCGAGAAATTCTTCCCCAAGTTGGTTTGAAACCAACACAGCCACAATAAGCGGCTGGCTTTCTAACAGAATCTCCGGTATCACTACCTAACGCAAAAGGAACAATTCCCGCACAAACAGCAACGGCGCTTCCCGCACTGCTGCCACCAGCAATCCGTTCTTTTGTTGGACACCAAGGATTGTAAACAATACCCGTATGTCCATTAAGTCCAGTTCCACCCATTGCTAGTTCATCTAGAACAGTTTTACCAATGGAAATTGACCCAGCATTTTTAAGCTTTGTAACCACAGTAGCATCATAAACAGGGACATAATCTTTCAAAGTATTGGAAGATCCGGTTGATAATATGCCTTTGGTTGAGTAATTATCCTTGATTGCACAAGGAATGCCAAACAAGGGATTGCTTATCTGCTGACCATTTAAGTTGGCTGCAATATTGATAGCATTATCGTCAATTGTAACGAAGGGGTTAAATGATGCTTGCAATTCATGGGCTCTTGCTAGAGAAAGCTTAGTTAACTCTTCGGGAGTTACTTTTCCCTCTTTCAAAGCTTGGTGCATATCTTCAATAGATAAATCTAGATAGTTCATTATCCCACCACCTTCTGCACTTTCACCATATCCATCATCTCACCATGGGCATTCTTTAAAACTTCTTGAACGCTTAGGCTTGGTGTTGGTTCATCTTCTCTCATGCCTAAAGTCAAACCTTCCACAGGAAAAACTAGAGGCTCTACATTATCAACATTTTCTATTTCTCCGATTAATTTCATTTGTTTTAAAATGACATCAAATTCGGCCTGCAAGGTCTTATACTGCTCCTCTGACATTTCAAAGTACAGATTTCTTGCTAATTCATTCAATTCTTTGATGGTAATCGACACACGCATCACTCCTTAACTTATTCATTTTACCACTTTACCCAATATTCTATCAATATTGAGACACTTTTTTCTGCTGAAAAACGATTTTTATTCACCTAGTTAAGAAAATGCGATATAATAAACTCACCTATGTGAAGGGATGTTGAATAAAATGGTTAAAATGAAGTCAATGAAGGATATTCCAACAGTTTTTCAGTATTTACTAATAATTCTTATTGGTGCAGCTGTATTTATGGTTGGAATGCAACAATTTAATACGGCGGATGGATGGCAAGAATATATTTCTGCTGGGTTCTTTACAGTCCTAGGCATTATTGTTCCTCTCGCACTTATCTACGCAATGTTAACAACTGCTTATACTTTTGAAGAAGATTGTTTACAATTGAAATCGGGCATATTTGCCACAAAAATTAAGTATAGTAATATCTTTGTTATTAAAGATAGCCGCCGCTTTTTCGCTTTATTCTCAATGTCCACAAAAAGATTAGAGATCACTCACAAAGATGTCGCAAACAAATCAAACCCTTGGGCTCATGCCTATGTATCTCCAACTGATGCTGATGCTTTCATTAAAGAGTTAAAGAAGCACTGCAAAAGCTTAAAAGTTGTTAGAGCAGAGCCAAAACCCAATCCAATTAAAAAGGAGAAATAATTATGTACAAGAAAATTGATCAAGCGACCGAGTATCTTCGTCAATTTGTACGTATTACCCCCGCCTGTGTAATCGTGCTAAACTCGGGTTTAATTTCCTTAAAAAACGAATTACAAGTTCCTGTCGAAATGGATTTTAAAAATATACCGGGTTTTATCCCCTCAACCGCTGAAGGTCATGAGAGTCGTTTAATATACGGCATTTTAGAGGGAAAATACGTTTTGATGATGCAAGGAAAAGTTCACTATTATGAAGGACTATCTTCTGAAGATCTTGCTCTTCCATATCGTGTCTTTGCTAACCTCGGTATCAAAAATATCGTTTTCACAAATGTTGCGGGCGCTATTAATGAGAGTTATGAAATTGGCGATTTAATTATGGTCGCCGATCATATTTCTTTATTCGCACCATCATTATTAATTGGCAAGAATTATGATCGTTTTGGTCCTCGCTTAGTGGATATGAGCAATGTCTATAATGCTGAATTGCGCTCCAAAGTATTACAAGCAGTCAATCTCAAACCCGATGCGCCTAAAATAAAATCTGGTATCTATGCTTTTTATGCGGGACCAAACTATGAAACGCCAACTGATATTAAAGCCTTAAAATTATTGGGTGCCGATATGACTGGCATGTCAACAGTTCCCGAAGCTACAGTCTGCCATCAAGCGGGCATCAATGTTATTGCTCTATCCCTAATAACAAATCGGGCCTCTGGTTATTCTAAGCGTCCTTTATCACATCGTGAGATTATTCTTAATAGTAGAGTCGCCGAAGCAAAACAAAAATCATTGATTAAAACAATAATTCAAATTATTCCTAAAGATTAACAATCTATTAAATAACTCTATAAACAAAAAAGCGATTTCTCGCTTTTTTTAATTTGTTCCTAATTTAATTTTGCATTTTTTGCAATGCTCTTTTAATAATTCCCGTAATTCCTTGATATTTCCTTTAACAAAACGATCTTTGCGCATGACATAGGACTTATCTTGTTCAATGAAAAAATAAATTCTTTTGCGCTTTTCTTTGATTTCAATAATGTGTTCATAAAAAACATTTAGACCAGTTGTCGTTCCTGCTTTCGCAATGACAAGTTTATTATTAAAAAACAAATAACTCGTTTCTTCGTTAAAGTACTTCTTACCATTCTTATATTGCTTATAAGTCATTCCACCATATAAGGCGAAATAGAAAAGTACGAAACAAACAACACCAATAAGAGGTAGACAAGTCATAAAGGTAATTGTAACACCCTTTGTAATGTTGATGATTAAATAGACAGTTAATAAAATAATGCAGGCCAAACTAACTAGGATAAAAACCAGAAAAATTTTCTTTTTGGACAAAGTAGTAAATACGTAATCACAATAATCCAGATAATGAATACTTGATAAAGCTTCAATCATTTTATTTCGCCCCCACTTTTTTGTAATAGCTAACGGCGATGGCAGCGCCTAATTTCGCATTATTAATAACCAACGCTATATTGGTGTTTAGACTTTCTCCCGAACTCAAATTCTTAATCTTATCTAATAGATAAGGGGTTGATTCCTTACCATGAATACCGGCTTTATTCATCTCGACTAGTGCTTGGTCGATATACTTTTGCATGATATCGTAATCCATTGAATATTCATCGGGTACTGGATTGGTAATTAAGATGCCACCATCAATGTGTAATCCCCACTTTGCCCGCATAATTTGCGCAAATTCTTCGGCAGAATCAACTCGGTAATCAACTCTATATGGACTTGATTTGGTATAAAAGGCTGGTAATGAGTCGGTTTTATAACCCAAGACAGGAACGCCTTTCGTTTCCAAGTATTCCAATGTTAGTGGCAAATCTAAAATTGCTTTTGCTCCCGCACAAATTACTGCGACATTTGTTCGCGCCAATTCATCTAAATCAGCGGAAATATCAAAGGTTTGTTGAGCATTGCGGTGCACACCACCAATACCCCCAGTCACAAAAACACGAATACCAACATGTTCTGCAATAATCATCGTGGCCGCTACCGTAGTACCACCACTCAACTTCTTAGCAATAGCGACTGGTATGTCTCTTCTACTAATCTTTACGGAATCTTTTATTTGGGCAAATTCTTCTAGTTGCTCTTTGGTTAATCCGACATAGCATAGACCATGCATAAAGGCAATTGTCGCTGGAGTAGCACCATTATTTCTAATTGTTTGTTCAACAAGCAAAGCTGTTGAAACATTCTCTGGATAGGGCATTCCATGAGAAATAATTGTTGACTCTAAAGCCACTACCGGTTCATTCTTTGCTATCGCATTCATCACTTCTGAACTAATTACTATTTTCACTTTTATTCCTCATTTCTATGTATTCTACACCATTCAATTAAATCTTCCTGGGTGGTTATTTTAAAGTTTCTCTCATCTCCAGGAATGTAATAAGCTTCTGTTTTGGAACAGGCTACTATCATACTACTTTCATCGCGATAATCTTCTAGATTATCAACATCTTCCATTACCTTGATAAGTAGACTCCGTTTTATGCCTTGAGGCGTCTGCATTGCTTTCCCGCCCATGACAAAGTCATTGTTTTGCTCCTGCTTTGGTTCGATATAGGGGATGACACAATCATTTCCCGTTTGTAAATGCTTGACTACTTCATCAATTTGATGAGTTGATACATTGGCTCGGGCACCATCGTGAACTAACACATATTTAGCGCTGGTTTTCAACATACCATTATAGACGCTCTCTTCCCGACATGATCCACCTTCAGCATATTCGATTTTTCCATATGGCAATAAAGCTTCAAACATTGGTTGCTCAACTTTTTTACAAACCACAATAACTTTCCCACAAAGAAAATCGCCAACAAAGGGCTCAACTGCTTTTTCAATTACTGTTGTTTTGCCACTAAAATGAAACATTTTATTGTAACTAAGTCCCGTCCTAGTTCCACTTCCCGCCGCCACAATAACGGCATCATATACTATAGATTGTTTATCAGAATAAAGCTTTAGATTGCTCTCCTCTAATAATTTGGCGGTCACACCTTGCCCCGCAACAACCTTATCGCTAAAAGAACCATCATAGATTTCATCTATACCACAAGATGGACTCTTACTTTTTAATATAGCTTTCTTAATCCCCAGTCTTTGCGCTAAAGCGAGGGCTTGTTCAGCTCCATATTTGAACTCACTAGTCTTGTCTTTACCCTTGTTATTAATCACTCTATCGCCAACTATTTCACAAGGAAAACGCGGCGTTGTTAAACCTCCCATAACTTCGGGGCAAATTAAAGTTGCCCAACCTTCTCTGACCAATTCGGCAACTCTTTCGTTATAATTGCATTTCCCATCATAGCGACACTTTTCACCGCTTAAACAGGCACTGACGATATATTTAACTTTACTCATGCTGTTATTATACTTCATTTAGCATTCACCTTCAATTGTTTGACAAGCAAATATTTGAGTACAAATATTTATAGAGGAATGCTATAATCTTTTCTAGGTGATGCATATGAATAAAAAAATAGTAATTGTGACGGGCGCCAATTCGGGGATTGGCAAAGAAACCGCCACCCGTTTAGCCCAACAAGGTTATCATGTAATTTTAGGATGTCGAAATCTAGTCAAAGGCCAAAAAGCTCTTGATTCGATTTTAAAGATTCCTAACACTAGCGCAGAACTTATGATAATTGACTTAATGGAGTTTGCAAGTATTCGTCATTTTGTTGAGGAGTTTAAACAAAAATATGACCACTTAGATGTCTTAATAAATAATGCTGGTGTTTTACAATTATTCTATGGAGAAACTCCAGAGAAATTTGAACGGCACCTCCAGATAAATTACCTGGGACATTTCCTATTAACCATGCTTCTTTTAGATTCTTTAGATAAGGCAGAACAAGGGCGAATTATCATGCTATCTTCTTGTGCCCACGCTTGGACTTATGTTCACTTTGATAACATTAATTTAAAACATCACTACACCTGGACAACCGCCTATGGTCAATCAAAACTCTGCAACTTGTTGTTTGCTCAGAAGCTAACAGAACACCTTAAGAACCTCAATTCTAAGGTTACAATAAATGCACTTCACCCAGGAATCGTCGCCACGAATATTGTAGTTAATCGAAAGACTCATATTGGTACCATTATTGCTTTTCTCTGTAATTTTGTGATGATTCATCCTAATAAGGGTGCTAGAACAAGCATCTTTTTGGCTACCAATCCGGATGTTAAAAACATTTCCGGTAAGTACTTCTATAAGTGCAAAGAAAAAGAGCCAGGTAAGAATGCTTCCAATTTAGAAGCCTCTACTCGACTCTTTAATCAAAGTTGTGATTGGGTCGGCATTTCTGCTGATGAAATCTTCTCTTCTTTAAAATAATTACTTTTTAATTTCAATTCCGTACTTAGCTAGTTGGTCGTCAACTTTATGAAAGTATTTCCGGAACAATTTAAAATAGCCTTTGGTATCGTCTCTAACATAATCAGAGGCGATTTCTTTGTTGTTAACTAGTTTTTCAAAAGGATATGCTCCGTTGACTCGCCAAGGATTGAGAAATCCTGGTCTAATGGCATCCTTTGGACAATGGAAGGCACAACACATACACATTGTGCACTTACCATGAAACTTAACACCCTTTTCGGTCATTGTAATATTTCCGGCAGGACATTGCTTAACACACAGTCCGCATTTATTACATATTTTCTTTTTTGCGAAGATCAAAGGTCCATTAACCCAAGCACCAAACCATTGTAGGCGCAATAAAGAAGTTACTATTGTATAACCAAACTTATATTTGACCTTATCATAATCTTGCTTGCTGATTTTCTCAGCAATCATTTCACTCATGGCACAGGTATATAAATACATTTGTTTAGCTAGTTCATCCTTATATCTAAACATAATGTTATAAGGCATTAACATATGGACATCCATGACCAGTTTATATCCTTTGCGTTTTAACCTTCTCCAGCAATAAACACTTGAAGAACTATTTAAAGCAAAGGGCTCACCTGAAGTTTTATAGAAGAACAAGTTCTTTTTCTCCACCTTAGGAAGCTTTTTTACAAAGCGACAGACTATTTGTGGCGCATTAAAAGCATGAATTGGATAACCAATACCTACTATGTCATAATCATTTGGATTAGGTACATCACTATTCTCTCTCCTAATCCGGTAGACATCTACTTCAAAACCACGAGCAATTAAGCCGGCAGCAACTTGCTTAGTAGCAATTAAAGTGTGTCCAGTCCCCGAGAAAACATATAATATAGCTTTCATGCTGCTACATTACTATTTATCGTAACCGTTAGGATAGCATCTATGCATAGCTTCGATGATTCCTTCTTTGACCTCTCCACGCCCATAGCCAAATTCAGTGGAAGTTTTAACAATTTCTTCCTCAGGAATATATAAGTTATCACCCATAATATCTAACATCAAATGTTTCATATTAAGACCAGCTTGTTTTCCTTCTTTAGCATCTTTCTTCGCAATCATGTTGGCCCCAAAGGCACAAAGTTTCTTGTTAACGTTAACAATTTTCTTCTTGCATTGTAAGCCTTCCATCATCGCTTCTAACATGAAGTTATAAGAAACATTTAAATCACCTATTGGGTATCTACCACCATTTTTACCATGTTCAAGTGCACCAATGGCGGCTTCGCCGATGTGCTTAACGTGAATCATAGTAGTTCCGCCCTTAGGGAAGAAAACGGTTTTGCCTTTAAAGAAGCGATCAATAAAGACCTCTTTCCAAATTGGCATTCTTTCAGGCATACTTCCGAAAATATAAGGTAGTTCTAGAACCATAACATCAAATTTGCCTTCTTCGCCTAGTTCAATTAAGGCCTTGGCTTGCTCAACCCGGGAACGAATGTAGGGATGGTAAACGGCAAGTTTCTTCTCAGGATATAATCTATCAAAAGTTGCAAAGTAAGAATTGAACACTACTGCTCTCTTAATGCCCGCCTTTTTGGCAGCCTTGAATACTTTGACAACGTGGTCTACTAATCTCTTGTGGAAAAATTCATAGGAAGGTGCTGGAGGCGTAACTCTATCGTCGGGTCCAACAGAATAAATCATTTCATCGAAACCTTTAAACTGTTCTACTAGTTGTTCCTCAGTCATCTCGAATACATCGCCATAATGGACATCAATCTCTTTTGGATACCAACCTTCAAGTTTGACATCATCCAAAGATAAGGATGCGACTTGGTAGCCTTTTTCAAGTGCTACTTTAGCGGAATAATAGCCTAAAAAGCCAGTTCCACCAACAATCATTAACTTCATATTCAGCTCACACTCCATTCTGCGACAACAAAATCAGAATTGTATCGCTTTTATAAGGGATATTTTAGGTTATTTTAAACAATTTGTCTACATATAATCTTATTTTTTCTAAGATAGATAAGAAAAAAGCCACATTTCTGTGGCTTTATCTTTATTTTTTGAACTTTTCCCGAGCTTCATAGGTTGTATGATACAACTTATGCGCAACATGACTTCCTGGTTTCCCAACATAATCCTTATATAGCTTGATAATATCTTCGTTTTTGTATGATAAGCGAACTGAATTGTTCTTATCTTCGCTATAAAGAACCTGTCTTCTCTTCTCAATATAGTCTGGCTCTTTCCAACTGACTTTTGGTTGACCAGCGCCGTTTACACAGCCCGATGGGCAACCCATAATTTCAATAAATTGATATAAAGAATTTCCCTCTTTGATCTGTTCAAGCAAAGGTTTGGCATAAGCCATTGAGGAAACAACAGCTACATTCACCTTTAAACCATTAATATCCAAAGAAGCTTCTTTCACCCCGTGGTGGGCTCTAACATCGGTGAATTCAATTGCGGGATAATCCTTACCTGTCAATTGATAATAAGCATTTCTTAAAGCCGCTTCCATAACACCGCCACTAGCACCAAAGATGACACCAGCGCCACTGTATTCTCCTAACAAATCATTATCAAATTCTTCATCAGGTAAATTGTTAAAGTCGATACCGGCTGCTTTAATAAGGCTTGCTAATTCATGAGTTGTAATACAAATGTCAACATCATGCATGCCATCAGTGATATAGCGTTCCTTTTCAAATTTCTTCGCACTACATGGCATAACGGATACTACAACAATCTCTTTTGGATCAATCTTATGAGCTTGCGCAAAATAAGATTTAATTGTTGCTCCCATCATTCCTTGTGGTGATTTACAACTGGAAATATGGGGGATTACTTCTGGGAAATAGAATTCACAGTATCTAACCCAGCCTGGTGAACAGGAAGTAATCATTGGTAATACACCTTTATTGGTAATTCTATCGATTAATTCTTGTGTCTCTTCCATGATAGTTAAATCAGCAGCAAAGTTAGTGTCAAAAACACGATAGAAACCTAGTCTATGTAAAGAAGCAACCATTTTACCGGTAACAGCAGTACCAATTGGATAACCGAATTCTTCGCCAAGCGCTGCTCTAACAGCGGGAGCTGTTTGAACAACCACTTTTTTGCCATCTTTCATCGCTTCAATTATTTGCTGATACTCTGGTTTAACCGTTAATGCTCCGGTAGGACACACTTTGGTACATTGACCACAATACATACAAGGAACCGTTGCAAATGAACGATTGGCGGCTGGGCCAACAATAGTTTTAAATCCTCTATTTTGGAAATCCAAAATGCCAATACCTTGGTATTTTTTGCAGGCTTCAATGCAACGTCCACAAAGAATACACTTGCCAGTATCTCTAATTAATGCTGGCGATATCTCATCGATAGTTCTATCGGTCATAACACCATCATATTTGTTCTCGCTAATTCCTAAACGTTTTGCGACTGCTTGCAACTCACATTCATTATTGGCGACACAATTTGTACACTCGCGGTGATGATTCGATAATAACAATTCAACCGAATGCTTTCTAGCTTCTAATACTCTTGGAGAAGTCAAAGTAATTTCCATTCCCTCACTAATATAAGCGTTACAAGCTGCTAACAATGATCTAGCGTTCTTCACTTCAACTAAGCAAACACGGCAGGAGGCACTCTGGACTAAATCCTTATAGTAACAGAGAGTTGGAATATCGTAGCCAACTTGTTTGGCTGCTTCTAGAATGGTTAAGCCACTATCAATTTGATAAGGACGACCATCAATCTTAATGTTTATTTTTGCCACACTCCACTCCTCCTATCTCTTGCTTATCGCTTTGAAGACACAACTGCTATAACACATGCCACATTTGGCACAAGAAGCTGAATCAATAACATATGGTACTTTACCAATCTGTCCCGTAATACATTGGGCTGGGCAGTTACGCGCACAGAGACCACACTTCTTACATTTAACAGGATCAATATAGTATTCAATGAGTTCTTTACAGACATGCGCAGGACATTTTTTATCTTTAATGTGTGCTTCATATTCATCTCGGAAATGACTTAGAGTTGAAAGGATTGGGTTTGGTGAAGTCTGACCCAAAGCACAGAGAGCACTATCTTTAATATAAGCCGCTAACTTTGGCAGTTCATCCAAATCTCCCATCGTTCCCTTACCTTCGGTAATTCTAATTAATGTTTCATACATTCTTTGCGTTCCGATACGGCAGGGTGAACATTTACCACAAGACTCATCACAAATAAAATCCATATAGAATTTCGCAACATCGACCATGCAGTTATCTTCATCGATAACAATCGCACCACCAGAACCCATCATTGAGCCCATGGCAGTTAATGAATCATAATCAATTGGGGTATCTAAAGCTTCCTCTGTTAAGCAACCGCCACTGGGACCACCAGTTTGAATTGCTTTGAACTTCTTACCATTGGGGATGCCACCGCCAATATCATAAATTAATTCCCTAAGTGTTGTTCCCATTGGAACTTCGACTAGTCCGGTATTGTTAATTTTGCCACCCAAGGCAAAAACTTTCGTACCTTTAGATTTTTCGGTTCCGATTTTATTAAAATTATCGGCACCATTGCGAATAATATAAGGAACAGTTGCTAGTGTTTCAACATTGTTAATAATAGATGGATGATCCCATAAACCTTTAACTGCTGGGAATGGAGGTCTCGTTCTTGGCATTCCTCTTTTACCTTCAATAGATGCAATTAGAGCCGTTTCCTCACCACAAACGAAAGCGCCAGCGCCTAAGCGTAAGTGAGCACGGAAACTAAAACCGCTTCCCAAGATGTTATCACCAAGCAAACCAGCTTCTTCAACCAGCTTCAAGGCTAGAGTTAATCTCTTAACCGCAACAGGATATTCGGCTCTAACATAGAAATAACCGTTTTTAGCACCAATGGCATAGCCGGCAATCATCATGCCTTCCAATACCGCAAAAGGATTACCCTCTAGAGTTGCACTATCCATAAAGGCACCAGGATCGCCCTCGTCACCATTACAGATAACATATTTATCATCGTTAACTTGGTCATAGGCGAATTTCCACTTAGTTCCCGTAGGGAAACCAGCGCCGCCCCGTCCACGTAAGCCTGAATTACTAATTTCTTTAATAACATCTTCACGAGACATTGTTAAGGCTTTCGCTAAGCCTTGGAAAGCCCCTGATCCAATCGCTTCATCAAAATTTTCGGGGTTGAATTGACCAACTTTTTCCAAAACTATCTTCTTTTGTTTGGCATAAAAGTTAATATCGTGTTGTTTAGCAATCTTTTCTTGGCTTACTGGATCAATATATAGTAATTTTTCAACTACCGTGTGTCCAATTAAATCTTTCTCAACAATCTCTTCGACATTCTCTTCTTTCACCATCCGGTATAAAGTATCTTCTGGATAAATCTTTACAAATGGTCCCTGAGAACAGAAACCAAAGCAGCCAACTATATTGACCGTAAACTGATCCGCCAGTCCTTTTTCTTTTAATACGGTTTCAAATCTTTCTTTAATCTTCTCGGAGTTACAAGAAAGACAGCCTGTTCCTCCGCATAGTAGAATGGCTCTTTTACCATTTTCGCCACTATATTTAGCTTGCAAGCAAGAACTGCACTGGGCAAACTTATTAGCAAGCTCTTGTTGGGTTTTAATCATGGGTTTCTTCACCTCCAAGAATCCGATACTTCTCAATAATCTCTGGTATCTTTGATACTGTTACTTTGGAATAAACCTTACCATTAATACTGATAGCTGGCGCTAAACTGCAAGCTCCCAAACAACGTAAGGCCGATAAAGTGAACAAACCATCTTCTGTGGTTTGACCAGCTTGAATTCCTAATAGTTCGATTAACTTGTCTAGATTTTGTCTAGCTCCCTTGACATAACAAGCCGTTCCCAAACAGATTCCTAATACATACTTCCCCTTGGGATTCAATGAAAAATAAGAATAGAATGTAACTACACCATAAATCGTTGCTACAGGAATATTCAATTCCTTTGATACTATTTCTTGTACTTCAAGTGGCACATAGCCAAACTCTTTTTGAATTTCCTCCAAAATAATCATTAGAGGCGTATTTTCATTCCGATATTCGTCAATAATTTCCATGATACGGGCCTGACTTTTCTCACAAATCTTCATCACTCGTACCTCCTTTTCTTAAGGCAACAGTATAATTATAACTAATTATATAGGCTCTGAAAAGCGAAAAAAACTGAACGATATTCAGTTTTTCCGACTTTTTGTGCTGTCGCCTATAAAAATACCAATAATCCATTCATTTTGGTGTGCTCATGCACTAAATTCGCCAAATTATTAACACTTTTTTTACATTATTTCCCGTACATAGAATAAAGAATTGAATTGACAATTTTGGCCGGAAGTATTTTATTCAATAAAATAATAGCCTTATAACCAAAGCCAACTGCCACTTTAAGTGGTGGATGTTTTTTATTCAAGCATTTATAGATGACCTTACCGACTTTAATCGGGTCTGCACCTTTTTGTTCATCCTTTTCCATCTTATTAACGGAGTGCTTTATTCTTTGTCCATAGTCATCATTCTTTTCACCCTTAATTCGATTACCCGTAAATCCCGTTTTAGTATCCCCCGGCATCACACAAGTCAATTTAACACCAAAGGGTTTTAATTCCAAACTTAAGCTGTCATTCAACATATGAATGGCCGCTTTTGTTAATGAATAATAGGTTTGAAAAGGAATTGCGACTTCACCAGCGATACTACCGATATGAATTAAATTACCTTGGGATTTCTTTAAATAAGGAATAGCGGCTTGATCAATATTCAAAACGCCATCCAAGTTTACGTTGAGTATTTTCTTGGCATCTTCCTCGGCAGTGTATTCAAAAGCTCCACTGATACCCATTCCCGCATTATTAATAACCGCATCAATTCTCTTTTCTTGCTCATATATCTGTTTAAACGCTAAATCAATGGCCATTTTATCAGTTACATCACAGGAAAGATAGTTTATTCCCTCAAGATTTTTAACTCTTCTTGCTAATGAATAAACAATACATCCTTTACTTTGCAAATATTTGGCTGTCGACTCACCGATGCCAGAAGTAGCACCAGTAATGACGACAATTTTATTCACTTATTACTCCTAGTTCAACAAGAACTTCTTTAATTTGTTTTATCGCATAATCTAGTTGATCAAAAGTATGAGTCGCAGTATAGCTAGTTCTTAATAGTGCCATTCCTGGAGGGGTGGCAGGAGTAACAACCGGGTTCACATAAACTCCTCTTTCCAATAGATATTTACAGGCCAAGAAAGCTTTCTCATCATCATAAACATAGATTGGGATAATTGGTGTTTCACTGTCAATGATTTGGACACCAGCTTTTTTTAAACCATCGCGCATATATTGACTAACAGTATGCAGTCTTTTAACTCTTTCGGGTTCCGCTTCAATGATTCTTAACGATTCTCTTGCGCAAGCAACACTAGCTGGAGTTATACTGGCACTGAAAATGAATGGTCTTGAAGTATGTCTAACATACTCACAAACCTCTTTCGTAGAAGCCATGTAACCGCCTAAACTAGCAAGTGATTTCGAAAATGTGCCCATATAAATATCAACATCATCTTCTAATCCATAATACTCAGCGGTACCACGACCATGTACCCCTAATACGCCGAGACCATGGGCATCATCAACCATGACTCTGGCACCATATTTTTTAGCTATTCTAACGATTTCTGGTAATTTACAAATATCTCCGCCCATACTAAAGACACCATCGGTAACAATTAAGGCACCGACTTTAGATAAATCTAAACGAGAAATCTTATCTTCCAAATCTTCCATATCAGCATGCTCAAATCTGACCAAACGTCCATAGCTTAGTTTACAAGCATCATAGATGCTGGCATGATTCTCTTTATCACAAAGAATATAATCATTTAAGCCAACAATCGCACTGATTATGCCTAGATTAGATTGAAATCCAGTTGAAAAGGTAACCACATCTTCTTTGTGTAAGAACTTGGCGAGGGCCCGTTCCAATTCCACGTGAATATCGAGTGTGCCGTTTAAGAAGCGACTTCCCGAACATCCCGATCCATATTTTTCCAAAGCCGCAACTCCCTCTTTAATTACTCTTTCATCAGATGTAAGTCCCAAATAATTGTTTGAACCAATCATTATAGTTTTCTTACCTTCCATGCAGACTTGAGTGTCCTGCTTAGAACTTAAAGTGTGGAAGTAAGGATAAATACCCTTCTCCCTCGACTTCTTAAGCATCTCTAATTTTGAACATTTTGCAAATAAATCCATAAACCGGCCTTCCTTCTTCTAACTTAACCTAACTTAACACAATTTTTACATATAAACAACTAAAAAATAATTTCTCTCCCCATTAGAAATAAACTATCCTATAATATAGAAGACAGAAGTGAGGACTAAAAATGAAGTTGAATTGCAATAAAAAGGAATTAGAAAAACTGATAGAAACAAAGTATACCAACATGGATATTGCTGACCTGTATCTTGATTTCCTCAACAATTATTATGGGAATATCGATGAGCAGCAAATTAAGCAGATAATGGAAAAGGAAAAATTATCTAACACCCAAGCTTTCTTCTTGGCCTTTCTTATCGCTTGTCAAATAGAAATTGATGATGCTTTTCAGCGGCTCGCAAAAAAATATGAACTAAATAGCATTGCTGAATTAGATATTAATGATTATTTAGCCAATCCTTATTATAAAAACATTAAACCTGTAAAAATTAAAAACCGTAGTTGGTCATTGGAATATAATGATTATCTCCCCTATGAAGGATTCATCTATCAAGACATTGATGTTGATAAAGAAGAGGCATTTATTGAACGTACCCGACTGGCTTTCTTTTCAAAAAAATTCCCTTATCTGGTTTTAATTCAGAATAATAAAGTCTGGATGAGCATAACTCCTCATGAAATCAACACCATGAAAAGTAGCATCCAAGAAGCCTATGGTCAAGTGCTAATCAATGGTTTAGGCTTGGGTTATTATGCTTACATGTGCTCACTAAAAGATGAAGTGAAAAGTATCACCATCATCGAAAAAGATCCAAGTGCAATTGATATATTCAAGACTGCCATTCTGCCACAATTTAGTCATCCCGAAAAAGTATCCATCATCAAAGATGATGCGATTAGTTATTCTGCAACCACTACCGAACACTATGATTATGTTTTCACCGATCTTTGGCATGATGAAGAAGATGGATTACCCCTCTACCTAAAAATGCTACAAACCGAGAAAGAAGGAACCAAATACGCTTATTGGATTGAAGATTCCTTATTAATCATGCTGCGCCGCTGTATCATCACCCTTATTGAAGAACAAGAAGATGGCAAAACAGCAAAAGATTATCAAAAAGCAAATAATAGTTTAGACTCTATTATCAATAAACTGTTCTTTCTTTTAAATGATTTTCAAATTGATTCTTATGAGGATGTAAAAAAACTCCTGGACAATGATAGTCTCAAGAGTTTAGCTAAAAAAATTTCCTTATAATTTTCTTATAGGAAAAAACATATAATTTTGTCCATCTTCTGGACAGGTATAATCATGAACAGCACCGACCAAGTCGATGTTGTTTTCTTTCATATAATTAATAACTTGAACAAAAATATCGTGAGCATCCACTAAAACATAAATATATTCATAACCTGGGATCTTCCACTTCTTCCATCCAATTGGTGCTTCAGCATCATCTTTGGCTTCGATTCCCGCAAGATATAGTCCCTTAGAAAAACCGTTTTCCCATGGTTTAAAAGAGTGTGACATATCAGACATCGCTCCCCAATAGCCTAATGGACGACCGTTTTCATCGACTTTGGCTAATGGCATAACCTCTTTGATGTTTCGGCTTGCTTCTTGCCATAACTTTTGGAAAAAACCCGGTCCATCATCAGTGGAGCCTTCTTTGCCTATAACAACAAATGATTCCTTGATACATTTACTCATATTCATAAAATCACCTCATATCAATTAAATTATAACATAAAAGTGGTATGAGATAGAGCCTCATACCACATAGATTACTTTTGATTTAGGATATATTGGAAAACACGTTTAATATCTTTGCTAGATAAGAAGGGATAAAGCGAATCGATTTTTAGATTTGGACATTTACCTTCAATATATTGATCGACAATGGCACTCAAACATTTTGAACTAACAAATGGTGCGATTGAGGAAGGATTATAGTGACAATTTCCATCATTAATTGCTTTTAAGAATAAGGCATCACAATCTTCGGTTGATAAGAATGGCATAATGGCACCGAGCTTGATGTCTTTCAAAGATTCATCACCATCAATTATTTTTTGAATCAATTCATGGATATCTTCTTCATCCATAAATGGTAGGACTCTCAATAATTTATGAGTCATAGATTTCTCCTTAGCACTATCATCCCGACCAAAGGCTGACGCTAAAGAATCACCCATGGTTCCGAGCATATCACTGACAAACATTGTGCTACTACCAACCATTTTCTTTATTTTCTTTTTATTCAACGCTTTACGGATTTTATCTTCAACCTTTTTCCCTTTACTCCATTTTCCAATCAGCTCTTCAATGTCTTCGCTGTCATCGTCCTCGTCCTCATCCTCATCCTCATCCTCATCTTCGTCATCATCATCGTCATCATCCTCATCCTCATCTTCATCATCGTCATCATCATCCTCATCATCGTCATCCTCGTCTTCATCCTCATCAACTAGTTCAACTTCAGTTTCTTCTTTATCTTCGCCTGGTTTACCAGAAATTACGATAGATTTGCCATTTTCATCAATGACTAAAACCGTTTCGCCTTTAAAAATAGCTTCTTGTGCTTCTTTTTCTGTTAACTCTACATAACATTCCTTGCCATCTAATATGGCTTTCTTTAAATATCTTTTCATTTTAATTACCCCCTTAAGTATTTTTGCTCAGAAACTGTAAGTTTAACATAAAGCTCATGAGTATCCTCTCTTAATCTTCCATCTCTTATTGCTTTAAGAACTCTCATTCGTTCGGAAGGTGAAAGCTGATAGAAAATATCTGGTATACATACGTTTAATTCTTGATTGATAAGTTTATCAATAATGTATGTTCTTTCGTGACCATAGAAAATGTTTTCGGGATCAACTTCTAAATTCTTATTTTCATTAAGACATAATAGTTCTTCAATGCTGACAGAGAAGATTCGGCATAAGTCCAACAAGGTATCAGTCGAGGGAACACCAGTTCCGTTCTCCCACTTTGAAAGAGCTTGTCTAGTAACAAACAACTGCTCTGCCAAGGCATCTTGCGTTAGTTTGTTCTTTTTTCGATATGATGTAATTTGCATACCAACTCGGACAAAATCTATCATTGTTTCCCCTCCTTATGCTTTCATTTTATGTTCGGAAGTAATAATTGTCACGCAACCTCTCGTTGCATTTATAATTCTTTAATCATTGTATATTCTTTTAATAGTGTCCCATCTTTTAGCTTTATAGCGTTTGGCAGTTCTGACACTATCTTAAAGCCCATTTTTTCATATAATGATTGGCCCCGCTTATTTCCCTCAATAAACTGAAGTTCCATCTGCGTAAGTCCTAGCACTTTAGCTTGCGTTGTAAACTCTTCAAATATTGCCGTCCCTATTCCACGGTTCCAATACTTCTGGATTAAGGCGATTCCAATATTGGAACGATGTTGGGTCTTAATGCGTCGATTAAAACTCATTTGCCCGGTTCCCGCAATTTCATGATTAGCCTCAGCAATTATCATTATGGTTGTCGGAGAATTAATGACATTATCAATGAACAATTCTTCTTGAACTATATCGACAACACATTCCTCTGGGTAACGGAGAATGAAATTTGTCTCAGCGCTGGTCTTGCGAAGATATTCTAGTAAAGCCTCAGCATCCTCAATCTTTGGTGATCTGAAAATAATCTCTTCGCCATCTTTTGTATAAATTTTTTTCTCTTTAAATATCATTTTTTCTTCTCCTCATAAACGTTCTTTATAATAGATTACAACATAAGTCTCTATCAATAAATACTTTTCTTAATCAAGCCAATATGCTTAAAAGCGAAATGAAACCTTTGTTGTATTCTTGATTCTAATAAAGTAGAGAATCAAATTATGTTCCCAATTTTCGCTTCTTTTTAGAACCGATGCTCTTAAACATATGTAAGGTGACTAGCATATTAATCAATACTTTTTTTATAGTGTTCGGAATCAATTTTCTGAAAGCCAAAAGATTCTATCATTTTCTGGCATTGTTTATTGAAAACATATACTTCTAAAAAAATTTCTTTAATGCCCAGCTCTTTTGCACGTAAGAGTATGGCCATAAAACTTCTTCTGCCAATGTGCATATTTTGAAATGGTTTATCAATTGCCATCCCAATTACATTGTCAGTTAAGGAAATATCTCCCACTAAGCGATTATGATACTTTATATAATAGCACTCGCCTTTTTGCGATAAAAACTTGTACATTCTCTTTAGCCTATCTAAATCATAAGGATAGTCAATATTATCAACTTGTTTACATAGATCTAAATCTTGATACCACAATAGTGTCCGAGAATAATACGGATAATATTTAACCAAACATATTTCGGCATCTACAATTATTTGCTTAGGCTGATTATTCAATTATATGCACCCTCTTTTGATTGTACTGTGTACGAGGTTCCGCTACTTCATCACTGTAACCAATGTGAATTAAAGCCATCGGTATAATATTCTCGGGGAGATTCAATACTTTGCGTGTTCTTTTTACTGGCGTCACCATTGGAAATAACCCGCACCAACAAGTTGATAAGCCTAGAGAAGTCGCCGTTAATAACATATTCTCGATTGCTGCTGCACAGTCTTGAATCCAAAAATCATTTATTCTATGTCCGAGCGAACGTTTATCATCAGCGGCTACAACAATGATTAGAGGAGACTCATAGTTTGTGTATCTTGAGACTTTTCGTAAGCTCTCTTGGATTTCTTTATTACGAATTACATAGAATTCCCAAGGTCTCTTATTGCAGGCACTAGGTGCCGCCATCGCACTCTCAAGCAAGGTCTGAATATCTTCATCGGCGACTTCCTTTTTATTATATGTCCTAATACTTCTTCTTTTTAAGACAATGTCTTTCAACTCCATTAATTTAACCTCCTTTATGATTTCTGGCGACAATAATAAATCGCTGCTCCGTACTTTCAACATAACCATTTTTATCAATTGTTTTCTGCAGCTCCAGTAACTTATCAAACGAATTTTCTACCGAAAAATTCAGAAATTCCCAGTTTATTATTTTTGCAAAATATACAAGCGCTCCCAAATCAAAGAAGCGAAGCTTAGGCTGATATTCATTCATAAAAAGAATTTCAAATCCACTTGCTAATAATTGTTCTTTTACTTTTTCCAAAGTTGCATCAGGAAACTGGTCTTGGTGATTTGGATCAAAATAAGTTGCAAGGTCTTTGTTATTCTCTGAACCAACTTGTTGCGTAATAAAGATACCGTTGTCTTGCAACAGTCTCTTTACTTCGCCCACATTAAAGTATTCATGCCTGTCAATTATGATACCAAAAGTATTATCTTTAATAGAGGAGGCAATCATGGTGTCTTCAACTGGATAAACACTAATACCTAAGGGTGCCAACTTATCTTGACACAACTTAATATTAGGCGGATAAGATTCTAACACAGCGGTATTTAGGTAGGGATGATTTAGAGTCAGTAAAAACTCTCCTCCTCCAGTGCCAATATCTAATAGTTTCATATCTTTCTCGAGATAAGATAATATTATATTCTTATATGACCAAGGTAATTCATCATTTTCCCATCGTCCATCAAGATAGGAGAAATCCCAGCCGATAAGACCTTTCTTTTCTTCGCTCAGAAGATACTGATATAGTTCGGTCTTATTCATTTTATTTAATCGCCCTAGTTGCCATAAAGGTGGGAATATTCAAATCGTGTAGATGACCTTCACCATTGGTATCTTCATATAAATCAGTTAGAATGAAACCGGCTTTTAATTGACCTCCAATTTGCTCTTCCAATGTATGAGAGAACTCTACTCCGTCATTATTATCCATGCAGTATTTCATTTGATCGGGATTCTTCAAAGGATTAAAAGGGAAAACATTTTCTATTGTTATTTCATCATTACTAATAAAATTAATACCGTTACTTAATCCACAGATTAGTATTCCTCCTTTTTTTAGAATGCGATAACATTCTTTGAAAATGTTATCGACGGTCTCAACATAATCATTTGACACAGGATGAAAAATTATATCAAAAGAGTTGTCCGCAAATGGTAATGGCTTAGTCATATCAAAACAAATCATCTTTATCTCATAACCTTCCCTTTGCGATACTCTCAATTCACTCTCTAATTGCTTTGAGGAATAATCTAGAACAGTACAGTCTGCTCCTAATGCTGCGAAGATAGGCATTTGTTGACCACCGCCAGATGCTAAACCCAAGATTTTTTGGCCTTTAAGTGACATCGGAAACCAATCATGAGGCATGGGTTTTGTCGGTGTTAATACTACATCCCAATCACCTTTGGTTGCTTTGATATAAGTCTCGTGGTCAATACATTGCCCCCAAACCCAACCATCATCAACCCAGCTATCAATAACTCTCGAGTTAATATCTTGATACTTTTCCATAAATTGTCCTCCAATATCTAATATAGTAATAATACTACAAGTCAGCAATTCTTGCATTCATTCAATGCTTTTTTATTAAAAAAGTCTAGGGATTACCTTAGACTTTCATTTTTATGGTCGGAACGGCGGGATTTGAACCCGCGACCCCTACCACCCCAAGGTAGTGCGCTACCAAGCTGTGCTACGTCCCGTTTGCTAGTATATTATAGCACTCCTTTTATTCATTGTCATCACTGAAATAAGGTGCTAATTAATAAAAAAACTCATCTTAATGAATGAGTTTTTCTTCGATAATAAAGCGCGGACGGTGTTTGCTTTCCATGTAGGTTCGCCCTGTATATTCACCTACTAATCCAATCGCAGTTAGGACTAATCCGCAGATAAACCACATAGTCACATAAATGATTGAATACCAAGAAATGACAACGCCACATAAGGCCGCAATTACTAGAGCTAAACCAGCACCAAAGGCTAGACAGCTAAAGATAATACCTATTGTTAATACCAATCTAATGGGTTTGATGCTGAAAGAAGTAATACCCGCAAAAGCTAGGCCTAACATCTTTGATAATGGATACTTAGAAACCCCAGCTGTTCTTGCACCTCTTTTATAATAGACACAACTAGTTGGAAAACCAAGTTCTAATACTATTCCTCTTAGGAATAAGTTAACTTCTTGATATTTGCGCAATTCTTTTAAAGCTCTATTGCTAATCAAGCGAAAATCAGCATGATCTCTAATGGTCTTGGTACCTAAACCATTCATTAATTTATAAAAAGCTTCGGCAGTTAAGCGTTTGAAGGCGGTATCAGTGTCACGATTGTTGCGTACACCCAAAACAATCTCATCACCTTGGCGATATCTTTCAACCATTTCCTTGATCGCTTGGATATCATCTTGTAAATCAGCATCAATGGAAATACAGGCATCACAAGCATCTGTAGCGGTTGTCAAACCAGCTAAAGTGGCGTTTTGATGGCCCTTATTTCTTGATAATTTCACACCATGGACTAATTCACTCTCACCATAAAAACCCTTGATTAAATCCCAGGTTTTATCTTTGCTACCATCATCCACATACAAAATATAGCTTTCTGGTAAGATGGATTGTTCCTCCATCATTTCCATTAATAGATTTGTTAATCGATAGTTTGATTCTGGTAGAACTTCCTCTTCATTATAGCAAGGAACAACTATTGCTAATAAAATCTTATCCCTCATATGATCACTCTCTTCACTATTAGTATTATAGACTAAAAAAATAGCCCATGCAATTGCGGGGGCTATTAATTATTACTTCTTTTCTTTTAAACCGTATTTCTTCATGAAGGTTTCTGCACGGCCTTGGACTGCGCCAAAACGTTGTTTACCTGTATAGAATGGATGGCAATTAGAACATGTATCAACACGGATATCTTTACCTAATGTTGAACCGGTTTCGAATTCTGCTCCACAGGATGTGCAAATGACTTTAACCTTTGTGTATTTCGGATGAATTTTGTCTTTCATGGAAATAACCTCCTTCCGCCTTGAAATCTGTATTTCAAAGTAAGTTGCTTGTAAATAATAGCATAATCATTAGAAATAATCAACACTTTTTATAAGTCTATTTCCTATTCGAGTTCTTCTAGTCGAGTTGGTTCTTCAATCGCAAGACCATTAACTCCTTTTTGAACATAAATAGAATAAATATCATCACTAGTTTCATAGAGTGCGAAATAGTAATTCTTCGTTAAATCGTTGTTCTTTATCGCCGTCTTAATGTCATTCAAACTATTGCTAAACTCCAACATTGCGTTAAGCGCTACTTCATCTAATGAAGTATTAGTTAAGTTATAAATAGCGACTCCTCTAACAGTATTCTTCTGATAACCAGTTAAGGCCGAATAGAAGAGATGTCTTGGGTGACTAACACCATATTCATCAATAAGGGTGTAATAATAGTAACTATAATCAGAAACATAAGCGGTTCTAACCTGCGTCCCACCATTAAAGGTAATCTTGCGATTAGTAGGTGTGCTATAAACTTGTTGCCATAATCCCTCAGAACTTTCTTGGCATTTTCCTAATGAGATAGCATAACCAAATTTACTAGTTAAGTAGCCGCCATCCCATTTATCTTTCATTGCCGAATAAATATACTCTAAAGCATAGGCGTGTTCTAAAGTCTGCAAATCGATAACAACCTTATTAGTAAAACCACTTTGAACAATAAATTTAACACTTTTATTGGAATCATTGAAAACTAATCCTTGCGTAGTATCATTTCGATAATCATTGATATTTTGAACAATATTATCAAGTTTACTCGCATAAGTAGTGCTGGAGAAGGGATCTAAAACGCTCATCTCCGCCCCTAATTCTTGCTTTTCAATCAGATCGCGCCAAAATGTTTCTAACTGACCAGCATAAATGTTGTATTCACCATTGGAATCATTCATATGCTGATAAGCACTCTTAAGAATATTATATAATGTCTCATCGATTACAATTTCTTCATTGGGATGGGCATTGATATAGGCAATATTCTTGACCGATATGGTACCATTCAAATATGTTCTTTCTGAATCAAGATAACGGAAAATTGTCGAAACTGCGGCATTGTAATCTTGCTCCAATTCCTGCTTCTGAGTGTTCTGATTGGGACCGGTAACCGTAAAATAATAAGAGAAACTTATCTCGTTGAAAAACGGATAAACTCCATCTTCATTCTGGTCGGTTTCAATCGCATTAACGTTAATGGTTTGATAGCCAGTACCCTTATTTAAAAAGCCCGTGCAACCACGTAAGATAAAGAAAATAGCCACGCCCAAAAAAATGAGGGCAAGTACTACTCTCGTAATGGTTTTCTTTCTATCAGTCCAAAATTTTACTTTCTCAGTGCTTTTTTCCATGTTCTTCTCCAAAAGAATGGGAATATACAAGATTAATCATCCCATACACTCCCATCTAAAATGATTTTATTTGCTTTCAACTTGTTCTTTAAGCTTAGCTTCTTTTCTTTGTCTTAAGGCATCGACTTTGTCGATTTCTTCGTGGTATTTAGCTTGTTCTGCTTTATTCGCTAGAATAAAGTGACCAGGAATAATCTCCACAAATTCTGGTTTATCGGTAGAATAATCGTGGGCATCCTCACGGTTATAAACGATTAACTTCTTTTGATTTTCTAAGATTGGATCGGGAATTGGAACCGCTGATAACAATGACTTAGTATACGGATGTAATGGGTGTTTAAACAATTCTTCTGATTCACACAGTTCAACAATTTGACCCAAGTGAATAACAGCGATTCTATCGGCGATAAATCTAACAACAGATAAATCGTGAGCGATAAAAAGATATGTTAACCCTCTCTTGTTTTGGAACTCTTTTAATAAGTTCAAAACTTGAGCTCTGATAGAAACATCTAGAGCAGAGATTGGTTCATCAGCAACAATCATTTCTGGTTCCATAACAATTGATCTGGCAATTCCAATTCTTTGTCTCTGACCACCAGAGAATTCATGAGGATAACGAGTGATGTGTTCCTCTAACAAACCAACACTCTTCATAGCATTAACAACTTTTTCATGGCGTTCCATTTCATCTTTGAACAAATGGAAGTTGTATAAGCCCTCAGAAACAATATAATCGACTGTTGCTCTCTCATTTAAGGAAGCAGCAGGATCCTGGAAAATCATCTGGATGTTTTTAATAACATCACGGTCTTCTTGATGGGAGATACGTCCGGAAATGCGTTTTCCTTTATATATAATCTCGCCATTTTCGATTGGATTTATACGAACAATCGCTCTACCAATAGTTGTTTTACCGGAACCGGATTCACCAACTAGGGCAAAGGTCTCACCCTTATAAATATCAAAACTTACATTACTAACAGCTTTAAAGGCTTTCCGACCTTGGTGGAAAACTATATCTATATTCTTGATTGATAACAATACTTCTTTATCTTGTGACATAATTCCACCCCCTATCTGTTAGCCATCTTAGTATGAATATCACGAATTATCTCAGGTGGCTCAATCTTTGGTGCTCTTGGATCAAGCAGCCAAGTTTTAGCAAAGTGAGTATCCGAAACCTTAAACATTGGTGGCTCTTCAACGAAGTCAATCTCTAACGCATAGGGATTCCGTTCAGCAAAGGCATCACCAACAATAACATTGTACAATGATGGTGGTGTTCCCTTGATGGTAAATAAATTGCTACCCTTAGTGGATAGTTGTGGTAAGGATGACAACAAAGCCCAAGTGTATGGGTGCTTTGGATTGTAGAAAATCTCATCTACTTTACCATATTCGATAATTTGTCCTGCATACAGAACAACGACTCTTTCCGCAACACTAGCGACAACACCTAAATCGTGGGTGATGTAAATGGTAGTGAAACCCAATTCTTTTTGAAGATTCTTAATTAAGTCAATAATCTGCGCTTGAATAGTAACATCCAATGCGGTAGTTGGCTCATCACAGATTAGAACTTCAGGTTTAGAAGCCAATGCAATAGCAATAACTATTCTCTGACGCATACCACCAGAATATTGGAATGGATAATCATTGAAACGAGCAGCAGCATCGGTAATACCGACTTTTTCCATCAAACTGATGGCTTCGGCTTTAGCTGCTGAGGCTGAAGCATGATTATGCTTAACAATAACTTCAGTAATTTGTTTACCAATTGGTCTAATTGGGTTTAGTGAAGTCATTGGATCTTGGAAGACAGTGGAAATACGTGCACCACGAATCTTCTGCCAGTCCTTAGCATACTTAATCTTGGTCAAATCAATGATGGTATAGCCATGTAAGACCGTTCCAGCTTTGATTGTTTCTTCACGGAATGTCCGATTAGAGATATTGTTAATACGCTTTTCAGTCAATTCTTTTTCCTTAACTGTTGAGGCATAACGAGTAGCTAACTTAACCATATAAATGGCATTAACTTTTAAGTTCTTAGCTTGTTTTTCAATAAAGTCAAACAAATTTTCTAACTTAGCTTCCGCTAAGATCTTCTTGGTTTCTTCAACCGCTTGTGCTGTTTGTTCAGCAGATAATTCGGCATAGATTTCGCCCTCCGCATAACGGAAGTCAACTCTAAATGTCGCCTTATCAAAAATCGCATTTAAATTGTTAACATCATTAAGATTTACACCATTAATCATGGCTTTCTTTAGACCCTTCATAATGATGTATAAATAACGGAGTCTGACCCATAGTGGATATCTGTTGATGGAAAGATAAATTTCTTTAGCAATCCGAGCATTTCTATCCTTAATATTACCAGGAACTCTTTGATCCATAATCTTTTTGCGTTGTTCTTCGAGTTCAGCCATCTTTTGTTGATATTCAGCTTGAGCTGCAGAATTAGCTTTAGCAGCAACCTTACAAGCCTTAGCTTTCTCTTTCATTTCAGCGATAAGAGCTTTCTTTTGCTTGAGAAGATCATTTCTCTTAGCTGACACGGATTCCTTTTCAGCTTGGTGCTCCTTCTCGTGCAAGTTCTGCAATCTGTTATACGCTTCAACAATGTCAAATTCTAAAGCCTTAATCTTGGTATCGTATTCAGCAGTTACTTCTTTAGGTAAGCCAAATGTCGCTTGATAATTCTTCTTTAATTCTAATTGCTGATGATAAATCTCAGCACCAAATTCCATTTTTGAATATTTCTTTAATTCATCTAAGATTTTGTTATAGACTTTGACCTTGATAGCGGTTAATTTGACATCGGTTTTTGCTAATTCATCATCGTTATAGATGATAGAACCATTGCTGATAAAACCATTTGAGTCCAACATACCGGAGAAAGTCTTGGTGAATACTGATTTTCCGGAACCGGATTCACCAACAATTGCGATAACTTCGCCACTGTAGATATCCAAAGAAATATGTCTAATAGCCGTCAATATTCTTGAACGAACATTGAACTTAACATCTAAATCTTTAACAGATATGATTTTTCTTTTTTCATTTTCCATAATTCACACCTGCCTTCTACATATGGGTACGTGGATCGGAAGAGTCAGCTAAATTCTGACCAACCACGTACAAACTAATCGTAACTAGGGCTGCAACCACAACGGGAATCCAGAAAACGTGAGCTTTACCGGCAACTGCAAGGTACAGCGTATTCTCTTGAATCATTCTTCCTAAAGAGGCTTTAGAGGAATCAATACCAATGCCAATGTAGGATAAGAAGACTTCATAAGAAATATAGGATGGAATTTCATTAGCGGTCAATGTAACGATAACAGAAGTCATATATGGAAGAATATTCTTAGTTAACATCCGGCTCATTGGAGTACCCAAGCAACGGGACGCTAAGTTATATTCTCTATCACGAATGATAATGACTTGGTTTCTAATAAAGTAAGCAATACCAACCCAACCAGTAATTGTCATAGCGGCAATTAATGACCAGAAGCCAGGACCGACTACATACATGAAAACGCTAATAAATAGAATAAATGGAACGTTTGAGATAATGTTATAAACTTCGGTCATAATTCTATCGACTGCTTTTGAATAACCCCAAGCAGCTCCAACCGCGATACCAACAACAATATTAATAGCTGAACAAATCAAAGCAATTAATAATGAGGTTTTGGTACCAGCCCAAACATAATCAAACAAATCATTACCGATACTATCAGTACCAAAGAGATGTTGGAAAGATGGACGTAAGAACCATTGAGATGAGTCAAGAATTGAACCATTAGTATGATTTTTCAAAGCTTCTTCAAAGCCAGAAAATATTGGTTGAATAAAGGCTAGTAATAGAATTAAAACCATTATTCCCAGCATTACATAGTTCGATTTCTTTGAGAAAAATGAACGTAATACTGAACGCCAGTAGGAGTAGTTTGGAGCCGTAATAACTTCAGACTTATTGTCATCGCGATTAGCAAGAACAAAAAGTTTATCTTTTTCTTGATTATTCATTATTTCCGACCTCCACTCTGATAAGAAATACGTGGATCAACCATGGCCATTAAAATATCACCAAGAATAACTGATAAGACTGACAACAACGTATAGATTAAGGTTAAACCAATAATCATTGCGTTATTGTTGTTATCAATAGCATCGGTTAACATTTTGCCCATTCCAGGAACCGCATAAACTCTTTCTGTAATAATTGCACCAACCAATGCGCCAAGAATTCCTGCTGGAATACCATGGGTAATTGGAACAATTGCATTTCTCATAATGTGACGAGAGAAGATTTCACCCTCGGACAAGCCTTTCGAACGAGCAAACTTGACATAATCAGCTGAAGATTGGTCAATCATATAACGACGCATCCACATCATCAAGCCAGCTGCGCTAGGCAGAGCTAGAGAAATAGTAGGTAGGATATAAGAGCCAATTGCACTTTCACCCCACATTGGGAATTTCATTGGTAGTCCAATTGCACCACCAATTCTTTGGAAAATAAAGATATAAACTAGGGATGGAACAGCAATGATAAAGATAATATAAGCAATGCCCAGTTTATCAAACCATTTGCCTTTCTTTCTAGCCATGATAATTCCAACTGGAATACCAATCATATAAGCGATTATGAATGAGAACACACCAATAATGAATGATGTTCCAACCATTGAATAACCAGTTGTTGATTTATTACAATTAGAATAGTTATCTGTAAACTTCAAAGAATCTAGTCCATCGACTTTATCTTTAAATTGGCAGGTGTGCTCCAAAATGGCGCTTTCACCTTCGTACCCGGTTGGATAAGTAACTGGGACACGAATATCTTCACCTTGATTATCTAAACCAATGACATCAAGAATTGGTGATCCAGAATATGTTGGATAAGAGTTGCCTAAATTAAAGTTCAACCAATTCTGATGAATAAATGGGAATTTACCATCAAAATATAACTGATACTTATATTTACAACCTGAACACATAACGGCAGGAACACCGCTCCAGTCTTTGCCAATATAAACTTTTCTTTCTACAGTATCATTTCTGTAGGTGTTTAATGCATAATTTTTGTTATCAAAATACACTAGACGCGAGAAGAATTTACCTAGCATTTTTAAAGGACTATTGTCCTTGAAGGCATAAGGTTTCTTTGAGATGTTGTAATATTGGATAGTATATCCCTTTGATTCGCAATAATTCACATAGTTATCGCTTTCATCATTCGCTGTACCTAGTTCAGCCGAAACAGCTGCCAGGTATTCAGGGGTGCCTATTTCAAATTTCATAGCACAATACTCGCTGTACTCATAGAAATCAATGTAACCATAATTCTCATACTGTTGATAAATAAAAGTCGTTCTATTATCGCCAGTTTTACCCTGCAGGTTAACATTGTCTTTCTCTAAAATCTTTTCCTTTGGTATTAATGAATAGATTAGAATGTAAACTATTACAATTACAGCAACCACAGATATAAGTGATTTAAGTAAACGCTTTAGAAAATACCAAAACATAATATTTCCTCCTTTCAAAAAAGAGTGCAAAGGGATTAGACATAATCTAATCCCTTACACTACAAAACGAATTAAATACTACTTAAAATAATTAACTATTTAGCAGCGTCGATACGTTTTTGTTTTTCGGCTTTCCAAGCAGTTCTGAAATCAGCAACTTCCTTGGCAGTTAAGATATGATCGTGGATGATGAGGTGTTTTAGTTTCTCATTATCTGTACCATATAGTGTGTTAGGAACAGTTCTTGGTTGAACTCTAGTTAAAGCATAGTTTCCACCTTCTGTTTGCATTGGAATGACAGCAGCGGTGTCTAAGAAGTAAGCTTCTAACTTTGCGAATTCAACATAACGTTCTGAACCGGTCTTTGATTTAGCACTAGCTAACATTTCATCATATTTGCTGGTGTAATCTGCACTTGAAGCAGCGCCGAAGGCCTTAACAAAGGCAGCTTCATCATCAGCTTCGTAAGTACCATCTTCATTACCGATACCGATAACTGACATCATATCATTTCCATATCCGAAAATGTTCAAATAGGTTAATGGATCGCCATAGTCTGGTCCCCAACCTGAGCCGTAGAAGAAGTCATAGTTGGCTTTTTCTCCATAATATGCTCTGTAACCACAAGCATAGTAATCAGAAACAACTGCGGTGCTCATTAGTTCAACAACAACGAAGTCGGTTCCTAATGATCTCTCGATTGAAGCCTTGAAGGCTTGAGCTTGTTTTGTTTGGTTTGTGTTTGGGCTGTAATAGACGATGTCTAAGTGAATTGGCCATGTAACTGAGGAACCTAATTCGGTCTTAGCAGCGGCTTTAAAGGCAGTGGCAGCAGTAGTATTGTAGTAAGCAGATTGGCTATCAGCTAAGCTGCCTGTGAAGGTAGTATTTAGTTTCTTGTATTCGGCTTCGACAACTTCACCATAGGTCTTACCAGCGGCATAACCACCAGCAGCGGATTCTAGTGTAACGAATTCTGGAGCAGTTAATGTATTACGAATTCTGTTGTTCTTTAGTTCTTCACCAACAACAACTGAATGGTAAGAAGAAACATCAAATCCAGCTTGGATAGCTCTTCTGAAATTTTTATTCCAGATAGCTTTTTGGGTGTCGACTTTTTGAGCTTCGGTCTTTGTTGAAACAACGGAACCTGTGCTGTATGTTTGTCTGTTGAAGTTGAAGGCACCATAATAGGTGGTTGAACTTCCTTCAGTAACATATAAGTTATCAGCATATTTGGCTTTAGCTGAATCTAAGATAGAAGCACTGATACCCATGGCAGTGACATCGCCTTTTTCAAATGAAGCGAATGTGGCTTGTGGGTTAGATCCATCATCATAGACATATTGAATCTTTGATAATGTTGTTTTAGCAGCATCCCAATATTTCTCATTCTTTGACAATTCCATGACTGACTTAGAAGCATATTTTGAGAATAAGAATGCGCCATTGTATAGGATAGATGAAGGAATACCAACTCTACCATAAGAACAATCAGCAGCGCCATCGTGCCATGCTTTTACGCCAAATTGACCATCTTGAGCTTCAAAGAATTTCTTATTCATTGGCATGAATGGATTGTATTCAATCATTCTCTCGAAATAAGGAACTTGACCTTCAAGAGTATAAACTACTTCGTATTTTGATTTGGCAGAAACACCAACTTGCGCGAAATCAGTAACTGTACCTTCATAATATTCGTAAGCATTCTTTACAACACCCCAAACAATATAACCTAAGGCATCAGCACCGGTATCCAAAACGTGGTGCATACCAGTAACGAAGTCTTCTGCAGTAACTTCTGCATATTCTTCGCCTTCATTTGTAACCCATTTGACACCTTCTCTTAAAGTGAATGTCCAAACGTCGTTACCATCAACAACTGTCTTCTCCCACTTTGTTGCCAAAGCTGGTTGTAGAATTCCATACTCATCGTGTTCGATTAATCCATCAACTAGGTTGACAAGGATTTCTGAGTCGGATGCGTGATAAGTGTTTAGATAGTCCATGGTATACATATCTGAATTGTAAGTTAACTTATAGACAGGGAGAGTCTTTTCGCCTTCTGAAGAGTTTTTCTTACAGCTCGCGATACCCGCTACCATAACTGTTGCTAACACTAATCCTAGCAATTTTTGTGCTTTCATTTAATTTCCTCCTTTTATTTTAGTTATACCGACAATGAAAAAAGCGGTAAAAACTTATTAACAATTTATTCTATTTGATTTGCAATGTCAAGCAGTATAGGTGGTAAAACCGTGGGATATACCAATGAAAACGCTTTCAACTTTTTACATTACTATATTTTTATCCCAAAAAACTTTTTCTAAACAATATGTATACCTTAATAATCGCGTATACATGCGAATACACGCGCACAGGCGATATTACTCTTGAAATGGGCATCTATTATTGAGATATGATATCTTCTTTGACATAGTTTGCAATCATCTGATGACCACGGATGCTTGGATAAAAGACGGTATTTCTTTCAAAACATTCTAAACCATCAAAACAATATTCTACATAGTTTGTCTGAGCTGAAAAACAAGTTTCCTTTAGGCAGCTATTGAGTTTGGAAATTATTTTCTCGCCCTCAATAGGATAGACTCCATATCCGATTGTGTATATTTCTAACTCTTCATTCCAGCTTTTTAAACAAGTTAAAATGTCATATAGATTATGGCCGACAATTTCAATCTGCATTTCTACTGAATCTAAATCATATTCCAAGGTGTTAGTTGATTTATTGTAGGTGATTCGCTCTAACACATCATTCAACCCAACCGTAAGACATAAATACTTACTCATTTTTACATATTCGCTTAATTTTATATTGGTGTTCAAATCACAAACATCTAAGGACACAAGTTTGAGAAGATCACCGCTGCGCATTCCTTGGGTCGCGAAAGTATCATTATAATTAGAGACTACTCTCTCCTCTTGCAATTCCTCATAAACCAAATCTCCATAGCTCAAATAGGTATTATTATAGTAGGTTCCAAAACTTTGATCATCACCCATAACGACAAAGTAACGCATATTAGTTTGTTTAACAATCAATAAAGAAATAAGAACACAGACCGTAATTCCAAAAATCGTAATTAAGATATTATAAGCTTTCTTCATCATCGTTCACCTCAATTGTTTGGATATCTGCACCTAAGCTCTGCAAATTTTCAACTATTTGGTGATATCCCCGATTAATATACTTAAGACCCGAAATATGACTCTTGCCTTCGGCGAGTAAGGCCGCAAAGACAAGAGAAGCTCCACCCCGCAAATCCTTGCCATTAACCTCTGCTCCCACTAATTTGGTGGGTCCATAGATGGTCAATTGGTTTTGATGAGTTTCAATCTTGGAACCCATCTTTCTAAGCTCCGCTACATGTGATAATCGATCGGCATAGATTTTTTCCGTTATAGTGCTGATACCATCAGCTTGTGTTAATAATGTGGTAAATAACTGCTGCAAATCGGTGGGGAAACAAGGATATGGTCCGGTTGTTATCTGCTGAGGACTTAATCTATCTGCTGCCTTCACTCGGATATAATCCATTCCCATTTCAATCTTCACACCACAATCCTTCAATATATCCAATACCTTCTCTAGATGCTGAGGGATAATATTATGAATCGTGACCTCATCGGCAAGTTTAGCAGCAATTACCGCATAAGTTCCCGCCTCTATTCGATCTGGTATCAAGTTGAAGGTTATGCCATGTAGTTTACGACCGCCATAAATTATCAGCGTTGAATTTCCAACCTTTTTAATATAGCCGCCCATTTGATTAATTAAGCGACAAACCTCCACTACTTCCGGCTCAGTAGCAACATTATCAATAATAGTTATGTCATCTATCATACTAGCTAATAGAACTAGATTGATAGTTGCTCCAACCGATACCTTGTTGAAACTTATGGTGGCGCCCTTAGGCTTAATATCAATAATGTATTTGCCATCATCATAGATATAATTAGCGCCTACTTTTTCGAAGCCAAAGAGATGTTGATCAATTGGTCTTTCACCAATGTTACAACCCCCCGGAGCCAATATCTCTACCTTATTAAACAGACCCAAGAATGATCCCATAAAGTAGTAAGAAGCGCGAATCCTTTTAACTTCCGGATTAGTTAATTGACAATATGATATTTTTCTAGCATCAATAATAGTCGAGTCATTCTGATTAATTATCTCTACTCCCACACCTTTTAAAATGGTAAAGAAATCATCAATGTCTTGGATTTTTGGCAAATTGGAGATTGTGACTTGGTCACGACAAAGAATGGCCGCCGCTAATACCCCTAACGCTGCATTCTTGGAACCACTTATATAGACATCTCCCGCCAATCTCTTCCCGCCAATGATTTCAATTTTTTTGTTCATATTCTCTCCTCCATATCTAATCATATGATTAGCAATCCAATATATGCGACTGAAAAGATTACTGATAATAAACAATAAATCTACCTGAAGTTTCAGTTGATTTTAAAATATCCAAAATAATTATTAAGCCACGAATTACCGCACAAAATATATGTGGGGGTCTATAATGAAACAGAAAATCTTTTATCTAGTAAAAGTGAGTATCCTGATTCTAATGTATGCTGCTATCTGCGTGAATATCAGTATTTTTTGCTTTGTCAAAGCGCCCCAATTCAATAAGCCAAAATCGCTGACCTATATCGATAATAATGGCCAAACTATTAGTGAAACCCTATGGAGTAAAAGCGGAACTTATATTGAATTAGATGAAGTTAGTTCACAATTTATTAATGTGTTGCTGGCTTGCGAAGATAAACGTTTCTATAAACATTCCGGTATTGATCTACTGCGAATCGCAAAAGCATTATTTGCAAACATAAGCGCGGGCGAAATATCTCAGGGCGGCTCTACCATCACCCAGCAATTTGTTAAAAACACCTTCCTATCAAACGAGAAAACCTATCGTCGAAAAATAAGGGAGATAGTCACCGCTCTCAAGGTTGAAAGCGCTTATAGCAAGGAAAAGATTCTGACCGGTTACATCAATTCCCTTTATTTTGGCCATGGTGTCTACGGCATTGAGAATGCCGCCCAATATTATTTTGGCAAGAAAGCCTTAGAACTTACCGTTGCGGAAAGTACCATGCTAGTTGGGATTATCAATGCGCCCAGTATCTACTCTCCAACCGATGATATAAAGGTGGCTAAACAAAAGCAAGTACAAGTACTTGATTATCTATTACAAAGCGCCCAAATCAATCGTTATACTTATCAACAAGCCCTTAATCAAGAACTTGTTTTTACCTTTCAGTCTCCACTGCAATCATCTACTAAAAGTTATTATCTGGATTGTGTGAATAAAGAACTAGAGAACCTTGATTTATTATCTACTGACAATGTGAATAATGGTTTAATAGTTGAGACCTATTATGACTCCTATATCAATACGCTGATTGAAAATAGTATTGCATCATTAAGAATTACTGATGCGAATACTAATTTAGCGATTCAAGTAATGCTTCCTTATAGCAACAAGGTGGTCGCTTCTGTTGGAGGAAAGAACTATGATGAATCGGTGTATAATCGCGTTATCTCTTCAAAAAGACAAATAGGATCCACTATTAAACCATTAATCTATTATTTAGGATTATTAAATGGCTTAACACCAATCACAAAAATGCGCAGTGAGAAAACAACTTTTTATATCAGAGGCTTTGGTGAATATGCACCAAGTAATTTTAATGACAAATATCCGAATTCTGACATCAATATGATAGAAGCGGTGGCAGTATCAGATAATATTTACGCTACCAAAACCGGATTATTAATTGGATCTAAAAACCTCCAAAAGTTTTTCTCTGAATTCTCGGTGGAAGTAGATGCTCGCCCTTCACTGTTTTTGGGAACCTGTGAACTAAGTTTGGAAGAATTAACGGGAATCTATAATACTTTCGCTTCTGAAGGCGATTATTATAAGCCTTCTTATGTAAAAAAGGTGACCAATTCATTTGGTCGTATTCTCTACGAGAATAAAAAGCGCCCTTTAAATCTATTATCTTATGATACAACCTTAATTCTTAATCAGTTGTTACGTGCCCCTTTTGATAAGAACATTGTTGGTTATTCGCGTCCTTCCCTTCAAAACTATCAAACTGACCAAGTATTTGCAGCGAAGACTGGCACAGTAAATAATACGTCTTGGGTAATGGCCTATAATCCAAATTATACGATCGGTCTTTGGGTCGGCAGCGAGGATGGTAGTGATTTTAATCAAGGGATATTATCAAAATATCTATTCAGAAGCGTTGCTAATTCATTGACCAAAGGAATGGATCAACGCTGGTATTCTCCTTCAAATCGCTTATATGTCAAACAAATCAATCCCATGACGGGTTTAGAAGACAAAAAAGGAAGCATTTATTATCTTGCAAAATAATGCTTCCTTGCTATTTATACTAAATAAACTGCGATTATGTCGCCATTTTCAGCGACTGATTCTTTAGTGACGGCTTTGACAATCGATGAAACTTGAGTTAGCTCCTTAACTTCACCATCTCTTAACTTGATAAGAATAGAGGAGGTATCATTCTTGCCATATTTCTTATAAACATGCTGAGTTAATCGCCCATAGTAGAAATAGTAAGCAGGATCATAGCCTGCGGCAATGACTTTATTTTTAATTTCTTCCAGTTCGCTTTCACATTTAACATATTTATATTTGAAGAGGTGCCGATTTAAAGCTCTATCACCTAGATCTTTTAAGATAGGATCATCTTCTTCGCAGAAACAGCGAATATAGAAATATATGACCGTATCATCTAGATTAGTATACTCAGAAACTGTAACGGGTTTACCTTCTGCAAAAGGCCATAAGTATTTATAGTTGTTTTTTAAATGATAACCGGCTTTCGCTAGTTCAAAATATCGTTTCAATAGATTCATGATGATTATTTCGTAACAATAAGAAGCGGGATGATAATAAACTTGCGTATACATATGATATCGTCCCATTACAATATTCTCAATGTTAGAAACGTTGCTTTCTTTATACACTATTCGCCCTTTATCAATTAGTAGACCCCTAAAGAGTCGCCCAATATCAATATAACCATAAGTGGTGCCAGTAAAATAGGCATCTCTGAGCATATAATCCATCCGATCCGCATCCAACTGACTGGAAATCAGTTGTGTTAAGATAGGATTGGGGTGTTTCTTTTCAATTACAAGAGCTACTTTATCAGCCAATTTGGGATCAATCGCAGACAAAACCCCATTGATTTCACTATCGCCACGAATAATCGCCGCTGAATATAATTCATGATGAACAGGATGAATCATCTCAAAAGCGTGAGAGAATGGTCCATGGCCGATATCATGGAGCAAAGCGGCACATAATAGTGTTACTTGTTCTTCTTCATTTAGTGAATCTTTGATGGTTTTAGAATTATTTAAGATGGTACGCACAATTTCATAAGTCCCCAAGGAATGGGAGAAACGTGAATGCTCAGCGGTAGGAAAAACCTGCAAAGTACCACCTAATTGATGAATTCTTTTTAATCTTTGGACTTCTTTTGTCCGAATTAAATCATTAATTATCTTATATTCAACATAGACATATCCATGTATCGGGTCGCGATACGCCTCTACTTCTGGTAATAGTTCAAATTTCATTGTTTCACTCCCCAATCTTCTCAATTAAGACAACGGTCCAAGTTAAGTAAGCTTCTTTGCTACCAATTGAGCCAATCTTTTCATTTGTTCCGGCTTTGATATTAACATACTTTTCTTCAATACCTAAGGCCTTAGATATACTTGCTCTTGCAAGATCTTTATATACACCAAGTTTGGGTTCCTCTAAAACAATCATTGAATCTATATTTATCAGTCGATAACCCTCTTTATCTAACATCTTGCGACATTCTCTCAGAAAATATAGTGAAGATAGACCTTTATATCTATCATCCTGATCACTGAAATTATCTCCTAAGTCCTTCTTTCCCAAAGCCCCGATAATAGCTTCGGCGATTGAATGTGACAAAGCATCACCATCAGAATGGGACAAGGAGCCTTTTTCCGAAGGGACTAAAACTCCGCCTATCATTAATGGTGCGCCTTTGATTAAGGGATGAATATCGATAGAATTACCAATTTTATGCATAAGTTCTAACCTTTCTCGTGCTTGAATATTATAACATGCTCAAGATAATCTGGAAAGATTAGTAACCATCAATATTATTAAATCTTAACAGCTTCAAGTTCATTAAGATAAGTTTTCAGGTCTTTGCTGTGCACATTATCGTTAGTTAATGTATAGAATTGTAAGGCCTGTCTAAGCATGTCTTTGCCAGCAGCGTTTCTTCCAAGTTCATTTAAGCAGCGACCAACGACAAAATACAGGCAGCCCATATAGGCATAATCATGTCCACTCTGAACATATTTGATTGCAACCTCACCATAAAATAAAGCCTTATCATATTGTTTCATTTTTTCAAATAAAATTGCGAGATAATAACATATCTCAATGTATTGATAATTATAACAAATAGTATAACTATCACAGATGGTGTCCGTTATCTTATTTAATTGCGTATCAAAAGTAATTGGAAACTTACTTACAGAATAATCGGTGTCTACTTCACAAATAAGATACCAAATATAAGATAGATATTCTTTTGGTGTTGGCTTGGCTAACGATACGCCCGGATTAGTATAACGTATCGCCTCCAAAAACATATCTTTTGCCAGCTCAACTTGACCTTGATGGTAATAATAACGCGCATAGGCATAACGAAAAAATTGGTCATCGGATACTTGATAGCGCCACTTGGCATTATTATCAAGAATATTCTTTACTCTTTCATATTCTTGGTTGAAAAGTGCTACAATTACTCTTCTTCTAACCTCACCATTACAATAGGCCGAACCCATATCAGCGATGGTTAATAATTCATCTACTGTATAGCCTAGCCTCTGCGCAATCTCGCGGACAATCAATAACGATGGTGCCTTAAAATCACCATTCTCAAAATGGCTAAGCAAAGAGCGCTCACAACAGCGCGCACTTAACTCATACTGTGACATTCCTCGATCCTTGCGAAGATTGCGAACAGCTTTAGCCAATCTGCTAATTTCACTACTTTCTGACATTTTCTTACTACTTGAACATATCGCTTTTTATATGTTAACACGCCAAAAAGAGTCTAGCAATACCCTTTTTTGTCGAAAGAATGACATTATTCGACAATTTAAGCAACATTTTTCGCTATTGTTTACCTAATCATTAATCTCTAAAGCCAAATGCTTTATGATGCTTTTATTACGTTTGTCTTTTTCTATTAGCAATAAAACAGGGGGTGAATTAAATGAAAAAGATTAGTCAATTTTTCGTCTGTATAATACTATTCTTTGTTGGTTTGTTTATCTGCAAACCCGTCTTAACTGTTTTCGCGTTGGGACCCGATCCGACATTGGGTACCATAACTAATTACAGTTTTGCAGTGGATGCTGATACCAGTGCTATTCAGTTACAGTTCACGCTTGATAATAATTCAGCCGTAAGAGCTGATACCTATAGTATTAACTTAACAGAATTTAGTTACTACCAAATCTATAATCAGTATACTGATAAACCATTATACTTGATTGGCGATGTCGCCGAAGAGTGTATCTCTAGCGGCAACCACATTGTCAAAATAGCTTTCTATAATGATGATTGTTACAATCGTGCCGATAATGAATTTGAATTTGAATTCTATCATGCCTCACGTAACTGTCTATATACACTAGAAGGTTCAACTAGTGATGAAGTTATGCGCGTAATCAAATCAAACGCAACAGATCATGATTTCTGCTATGATGCGATTTCTAATCGCTTAAGAGTTTCTCTTAATTACGCTCAAGAATTCTATCAAACAATGCTGCCAGAAGAAACCAGAGATAATTACTATTACAATTATCAGGGATTATACACCAACGCCACACCAACCGAATATGATGTCTTTGTTAATGATCAAGAGACGGTGGTTGCGGGAGTTTGGGATGCCTATACCAATAGTGATCGAATTTTATTATCCTACAAAGATGATTATTTTTTGAAGAATTGGGATGCAGAAATTGGTAATATTCAAGATGATATGATTGTTACCTTGATACCAAAATCAGTATTCTTAAATAATGGGACCTATACTTATATCGGAAGAGAATATGGATTCTTTGCGAAAACCTCTGCTCGAGTACCAAATACTTCTGATCCATACTCAACACATTATACCGACATCCTCTTATTTGATATTATTCACGAATTCCCCGGTTTCGATAATAATACAACCAAGGAAGGATATATAAGAATGCATCCTTTGTATCAATTAACATTTAGGGGCGCCGAGCCAACTTTTCAACAAAAATATTCTTTTGGCTATCCTTTTTTAACTTCATTGAATAGTATTGTTTATGCTGATGCCCTTGCTGCAGCCGGTGGTTGGCCACTTGCTGTCGAATCAATTAGATTTAAAACAACACTTATGAGCACAAACTACCGCAACTATGGACACGCCTTATACGAGGGCGCAAATAGTCATAATGATTACTTCACTCAAGTCAGTTATAATATCAATGGACACGGTTCTGCTGCCAGTAATAATGACTGGTTTTTTCAAAGAGTTCGTTACTATATGGGCGGAGAAGATGACCATCTAGATAATAATATAATGATGCATTATATGGGTGTTAGAGATAGTTATCGCAATTACGGACCTCACTCATCCTATCCATTATGGGATAATGAGAATGTTGAGTGGGATGGAGAATACAATACCTATAATCTAGGCAGTAGAGCTGAGCAATATGCCGAATACGGATATCCAGTAAATAGTGTGTATGCTCTACCAATGTCATATTCTTTTGCACAACCAATCGTATCAATTTCACACACAGGTAATTACTATTATTATGCTGAATTTCGCTATCGTGTCGCATCAACACCATCCGATAAAAATGAAAGTGTTATTTGGCACGCTTCACAGATGTTCTTTTATCGGGACACTACCTGGATTAGCGAAGAAGGTGGCATTAATGGTGACATAGTTTTAGAAGATAATGGAGACAGTTGCTACGCTTACGGTGCTTTCTGCTCTTATCCAACATTATTTACTGGAGATAGCATCACTGGAAATGTCACTCGCGGTGGAGCTAGGGTTTATTTCCAATTTACTCCTACAGTTAGTGGAAATTATTATTTTTATACCGAGGGGACAAACGATACCTATCTAGAATTATTTGGTGCAAATGGGATTCTGCTTGATACTGGTGATGATACCGATATAGGAGAAGAAGAACTAGATCTAAATGCCTCAATATATCATGCTTTAACAGCCAATCAAACATATATCATACGAGGGCTCTTTTTCCCTTGTACCTTGACAGGAACGTTCAATTTGCATAAGATTTTAATAAGTTAGAGGGGTTATAATGCTAAAAATAAGGGTAATTTCAACAATTTTTGTTGTAAGTCTATCAATAGCTGCAATAGGGTGTTCTAGCAAAAATACTGACCCTGCTTTTGAGCACGCTAAAGCGATAGAAATGACAGATAGTCAGATTGTGCTGAATAGTCAGTCATTGTGTTCAATTGATGTGGAGAATGTAACTATGGATATAGATTTATCAAAAGATCCAATTTATCATATAACATATCAGTCTTATGAATGCTATTTCTCTTCTGCCACTTTTAATTTTAAACAATACTGGCAACAATACGAATATTCTCCTTGTGTCATTGGTTGCATTCAAAACAGTAATAACAATGAAGAATCTACTACTTTCATTATAGTTTATTCCAATGTTTCTGGTACTTTCTTCTTTTGGGAAGGTGATAGTAATTCCGATTACTTCTATTCATCTTCTATTGAAGCTACACAAATTAGAGAGTCCCATTTATGTTATCGATACTACACACTTTATAACGACTATCGTAACAATGGTTCACTAAATGCCCAAGATATTACAAAGTACATAGGTGACACCTATGCTTAAGAAAAATTACTTTGCGTTCCGCACTGCTATCTATACCCTACGGAAACGCGTGAAAATGAATCAACAAGAGATGGCAAGTATTATGGGTATCTCTTCGAACACCTTAAGTAGATGGGAAAATGACAACAATCCAAGAATTGATGTGGAAGCTCTTAATCGTCTCTGTAAACACTTTGATTTATCATTAGATGAATTCTTGCGTGGTCGATTAACACAAACTACAAGTTTAAGAGGAAGCAGATTATTCTATATTATCTCAGCATCAATTGTTTTTGTTCTTATAGGATTAGGATTATTTGTCATCTTTTATAGTAAGGATATAGTGACCTATGGTGCTATTACGATTACGTACAATAAACGATTAATTACATATCTAATAGATTATTATATGTACATCGCTTTGGGACTTACATTCATTGTTTCGATAATTGGATTAATCTTGTATCGTTGGAGATTGTTCTTAAACAAAATAAGCAAAACATTAGACGAATAATTAGAAAAATACGCTTAATGTCAGCATTTTCCCAGTTTCGTAGAGTTAATTCTATTGAATGAATACTCACTTTATCCCAAAATGACTTTACAAAGGGGGAAGCTTGAATATATCGCAGTCGATACTAACTTAGATGTTTTTTGTGGAGGCAGTTAGCTGAGTGACTGCCCCACCGGCAAAATAGGAAAGGAGGTCAACTAAATGAAAGAAAAGAGAATAGGTGATTTCATCTGTGGCCTAAGAGAAGAACATAATCTCTCGCAGAAACAACTGGCCGATATGTTAGAAGTCAGTGACAAAGCTATTTCAAAATGGGAAATGAATGAATCAAATCCCAAATTAGAAATAATGATTAAACTCTCTGATCTCTTTGATGTGGCAGTTGAAGACATAATCACCTGTAAATATAATCTTATCCATTCTAATAAAGTGCGCTCTGTACTGGACAAACAGGGAATTGCCCTGTGGTTAGTGTTAGTTGTATCATCCTTGTTAATACTTGTAGCGTTCATATTAAATTTGTTTGAGGTTTTCGCAAAACCTCACCTTGCTAATCAAGTCTTCTTGTTCATTGTCTGTGGAATTCTATCTATTTGTCTTCTCTGCAGTCTCGTTCGAGTGATTTTCTTCTATCTACACGAGAAGAGAATTCTCATAAAAGAAAAGAAAAAGAAGAGTATTAAGCAAATAATTTGATTTTCATTGTCTTAGATTGCTATAATATTAAGTATAAATCTAGGAGGAAATTAAAATGGATTTAAAAGGTAGTAAAACAGAGAAAAATTTGTTAGTCGCTTTTGCTGGCGAATCACAAGCTCGCAATAAATATACTTATTATTCTTCAAAAGCAAAAAAAGATGGTTATGTCCAAATTGGTAACATTTTTGAAGAGACAGCAAACAACGAGAAAGAGCATGCTAAATTATGGTTCAAAGCCTTACATGGTGGCGAAGTTCCAAGCACTCTAGAGAATCTAGAAGATGCCGCAAATGGTGAAAACTATGAATGGACCGAAATGTATGCTGAATTTGCTAAAGTAGCTAAAGAGGAAGGTTTCAATGAGATTGCCAGACTATTTGATTCAGTTGGCAAAATTGAAAAGAGCCACGAGGAAAGATATCGGAAGTTAAAACAAAACATTGCTGATGAATCAGTCTTCAAGAAACATGAAAAAGTAGTTTGGATTTGCACAAACTGTGGTCACATTCACGAAGGACCAACCGCTCCTTTGAAATGCCCAACCTGTGCTCACCCACAAGCTTACTTCGAAGTTAGAATTATCAATTGGTAATTTATTTAAACTAAAGAATAGTGGTCTTCTGAGACCACTTTTTTTGTGCTATAATTTTACGCGGTGATTAAAATGGAAGAAATCAAACTTGGACGCTATAAACACTTCAAAGGAAATGAGTATTTAGTTATTGGTTTAGCTAAGCAATCGGAAACTCTAGAAGAAATGGTAATCTATCAAGCCTTATATGGCGAGAGAGGATTATGGGTTAGGCCTGCAAAAATGTGGAATGAAATAGTTGAGCATAACGGAAATAAAGTTACAAGATTTACTTTCATCGGAGAATAGTAATGAGATTAATGGTAATCTCAGACATTCATGGCTCAACCAAATGTTTGATAAAAGCTTTAGAAACTTTTAGAAAAGAAAATGCTAATCAATTAATTATCTTAGGAGATTTCTTAAGCGATTGGCCGCTCGCTAATAATTCTAATGCAGATTCGGTTCCAAACTTATTGAACAGAATCAAAGATAAAATTATCGCAATTAGAGGTAACTGTGATCGAATTCGCAATGATGAACTCTTTCAATTCCCGCTGTTATCAGAATTAATTATGACCAATGGCAATAGAAAGTTTTTCTTCACCCATGGTGATATTTATAATGAAATAAATCTTCCGCCTTTACAAAATGGCGATTGTTTAATTCATGGACACTTCCATATTCCCTGGATATTTGAGAAGTATGGAATCATAATCGCTTCGCCCGGTTCAATCTCAATGCCACGAGCAAATTCAAATAATTCTTACATTATTATAGAAAATGGTATAATTGATATTAAAGATTTATCGACTAATGAATCGATTACAAGCAAAGTAAAAAGAGGTGCGAAAAATGATTAGAAAACAAATGATGGGAAAAACCGGACTAGAAGTATCTTTACTAGGTTTAGGCTGCATGCGTTTCCCCCAAGATGAGAATGGCGTTATTGATCAGCAACAAGTAAACAAAATGATTGATTATGCTTATGCCAGTGGAATCAATTACTATGACACCGCCCCGGTTTACGGTGATGGAAAAAGCGAAACCGCCTTGGGTAACGCCATAAGTAGATATCCACGGGAAAGTTATTATCTAGCAACTAAGTGCCCCATTTGGGAGATTAAGGAAGTTGAAGATGTGGAAACTATCCTCAACGATTGCTTAAATAGATTACACACAAACTATGTTGATTTCTTCCTTCTTCATGCAATTAATGCTGATCGGGTTAAAATCATTAAAGAAAAAAAGATTATTGATAAATGCCTAGAGTTAAAACAAAGAGGCATCATCAAGCATCTAGGTTTTTCGATTCATGCCCCCTATGCTGTGTTATTGGATTTATTGGATTTATATCCCTTTGAATTCGGTCAAGTACAACTTAACTATTTAGATGAAGAAACCGACCCCGGATTAAAAGGTTATGAGGAATTAAGAAAAAGAGGAATACCTGTCGTAGTAATGGAACCAGTTAAGGGCGGAATCATTGCAAATCTAACTTCCGAAATTGGAAAACCATTGAGAGATTTTTCAAATGATTCTTTCGCATCCTTCGGCTATCGTTGGGTTATGGATCATGATGCCGTAAGAGTGGTTCTATCAGGATCAAGTAGTTTTGACCAAATTAAAGACAATATCAAAACATTCTCAGAAGATAAACGCTTAAGTAAAGAAGAGTATGATGCTATTTCGAAAGTAAAAGCTAATCTCGAAGCTAGACAAAAGGTTGGCTGCACTGGTTGTGGTTATTGCATGCCTTGTCCCTTCGGCGTTCGCATTCCTAGAAGTTTCTGGATTTGGAATTATATTGCCACTTATAATGACATGGCATCTTTCTTCGATAAGGAGCCCTACCCAATTGAAGATTTAAAGAAATGTAAAGAATGTCATGCTTGTGAGACAAAGTGTCCACAAGGAATAAAAATACCCGCTAAGCTTAAACAGATGTTAGAAGAAGCTACTAAGTAAAAGGAATCAAACGATTCCTTTTTTTGATTTTCTATCTAAATTTTCTGCTGTTTTTTTGCTTGCTATAATACTTCCAATGTATTTGCTGCTTGCTAAAATTGGCCTGATGTATAATAATACAACTAATGAAAAGAGGTATTTGTATGTACGATAAAGTAATACTAGAGAAATATGCCCAACTTATTGTTAAGGTGGGAATGAATGTTCAAAAGGATCAACCCGTTATTGTTAAGACCGCTCCTGATGGTCTTCCTTTAGCAAGAGAGGTTGTCAAAGCCGCATATGAAGCTGGGTCCAACCATGTTAGAGTTGATATTAATGATTCACAAATTGGTAAAATGAATTACCAATATCAAACAAAAGAAACACTAGCAGAAATTCCCGATTGGGTAATTGATAGAGAATTCTATTACATCAATAAAGGTTGCTGTATGGTAAACATTCTCTCAATGGATCCCGATGCGATGGTTGGCATTGATCCAGAAAAAGTTAAAACTTTCCAACTTGCTTTCGCTCAAAAAGGCGAGAAAATTATGAATTATTCAATGTCTAATGTTGGGCAATGGTGTGTTGTTGCCTATCCATGTTTATCCTGGGCAAAGAAAGTATTCCCAAATGATACCGATAAAGTCGCTATGAAGAAATTAGGCGATGCTATCTTAAAGACAGTTAGAATCACCAAACGCAATGATCCAATTAAGGCTTGGAAGAAGCATAATAATGAGATTAGAAAACATAGTCGCATTATGAATCAACTAGATTTGAAAGAACTCCACTACACCAATGGAATGGGAACTGATTTAGTCATCAAATTACCCGAAAATCATCTTTGGGAAGGCGGTTGTGAGAAAACCTCTAATGGTAAAAAAACCGTTTTCAATCCTAACATGCCAACCGAAGAAGTATTTTCCTTGCCACACAAAGATGGCGTTGATGGAATTGTCTATGCCTCAAAACCATTAGTATATTCTGGAAATGTCATTGATGGTTTCTGGTTAAAATTCAAAGATGGCAAAGTTGTTGATTATGATGCCAAGCAAGGCAAAGAGTATTTAAAAATGCTAGTTGAATTGGATGAAGGCAGTTCACATCTTGGTGAAGTGGCACTTGTTCAATACGATTCACCTATCTCCAAATCGGGTATTCTCTTCTTCAACACTTTATTTGACGAGAATGCATCCTGCCACTTAGCATTAGGCCGTGCCTATCCAATGAATATTAAAGGCGGAACCAAAATGTCGAAAGAGCAATTAAGTGCTGCTGGTGTTAACTCTTCTTTCACCCATGTTGATTTCATGGTTGGAACTGCTGATCTCAACATCGTTGGTACTAAAAAAGATGGAACTAAGGTTCAAATCTTCAAGGAAGGCAATTTCGCTTTCTAAATAATAGCCCTCAGGGGCTATTTTTTTTGCTTTTTTGTCTATGATATATAGTAAAAATAGCATTATAATGCTAAAATGATTATTTAGGAGTTGATTTTATGCAAAAAACATTTTTTATTTCTACCCCAATCTATTACACTTCAGGTAAATTGACGATTGGTCATTCCTACACCACAATTATCTGTGATGTCATCGCTCGCTATAAAAAGATGCGTGGCTATGATGTTTTCTTCCTTACCGGCACCGATGAGCATGGTCAAAAAGTTCAAGAAAATGCTGCCAAGCTGAACATTACGCCCAAGGAATACACCGATGGATTAGCAAAAAACTGTCAAGACCTCTGGAAAATATTAAAGATTGATTATGATAAATTTATTCGGACAACCGATGAATATCACGTGAACAACGTTAAGAAGATTTTTTCACAATTTATCAAGCAAGGCGATGTCTACAAAGGTTCTTATGAAGGCTGGTATTGTACACCTTGTGAAGCTTTCTGGACAGAGACACAAGTTGGTGAAAATCACTTATGTCCCGACTGTGGAAGACCAGTCCACCTTGAGAAAGAAGAGTCGTACTTCTTTAAAATGTCCAAATATGTTGATCAATTATTAGAATATTATGACAAGCATCCCGATTTCATTGAACCGGTTGCTAGAAAAAATGAGATAGTTAATAACTTTATTAAACCCGGACTGGAAGATCTATGCGTTTCCAGAACTAGTTTTGACTGGGGAATTCCTGTCAGTGAAGATCTCAAGCATGTTGTTTATGTCTGGATTGATGCCTTATCAAATTACATTTCCGCATTAGGATATAACTCTGATGACCCATCATTATTCAATAAATATTGGCATAGTGATGAGAATCATGAAGTTCTCCATGTTGTTGGTAAAGAAATTACAAGATTCCACTGTATCTATTGGCCAATAATGTTGTTGGCTTTGAAGCTTCCCTTACCATCAAAGATTTATGGTCATGGTTGGATTCTAATGAAAGATGGCAAGATGTCCAAATCTAAGGGTAATGTTGTTTACCCTGAAGTCCTAATTGATCGTTATGGTCTAGATTCATTAAGATATTTCTCTAGTAACTGTATTGTCTTTGGTAGTGATGGTTTATTTACCCCTGAACTATTTATTGATAATTTCAATAATGACTTAGTTAATAATTATGGAAACTTAGTTAGTAGAACTGTGGCGATGATTCAAAAATACTGTGAGGGAATAATTCCTCAATATGTTGGTCCTGTTACACCTTTTGATCAAGCCTTAGAAGATGCCTGCAAACTACATCTATCCAGTTATGAAACAAATATGGATCAATTCTTTGTCTCTAATGCTGAGAAAGAAATCTTTGAAATGTTATCCAAAGGTAATAAGTATATTGATGATACTCAACCTTGGGCTCTCGCAAAGGATGAAGCAAAAAAAGCCGAACTAGATTCTGTTCTTGTTCACTTGGCTTTGTTAATTAAAGCCGCAACCATTATGTTGCAACCAACTCTTATCGATTCCACACCAAAAGTTTTCGCTGCTTTGGGTGTAGATGATCCTAGTTATGAACATATTCTTGATTACAAAACCGTTTGTGGCAAGGTTGTAACTAAAGGTGAAGCCTTATTCCCAAGACTCGATAGTAAAAAAGAAACCGAATATATTGCGGAGAAGATGAAATAAAATGAAAGATATTATTGTCGTTGGTGGAGGACACGCAGGCATTGAAGCAAGTTTAGCGGCAGCTAGACTTGGTTTTAAGGTCGCCCTTATAACCCTCGATATTAATCATATTGGCAGCATGCCTTGCAATCCTTCAATCGGTGGTCCCGCTAAAGGGGTCGTTGTTAGAGAGATTGATGCTTTGGGTGGTGAAATGGGGATTGCAACTGATGCTACTTATCTTCAAATGAAAATGTTGAATACCAAAAAAGGCCCGGGTGTTCGCTGTCTAAGAGCTCAATCCGATAAAATAGAGTATTCAACTTATATGATCAATGCTTTGAAGAAGGAAGCTAATGTCGAACTAATTGAAGAAATGGCCGTTGAACTTATTGTCAGAGACAATAAATGCTTGGGTGTAGTTCTTAGTAATGGTAAAGAAGTACTTTCCCAATGTACAATTCTTACCACCGGAACCTATCTAAACGGAAAGATTCTACGTGGTCATACCAGTTTTCAAGCTGGACCTGATGGTCAAAAATATGCTTATGGTCTTTCCGAATCACTAAGAAAGAATGGTTTGGAAGTCAGACGCTTCAAAACCGGTACCCCGCCAAGAGTAAGAGCCTCATCAGTTGATTTTTCCCAAATGCAGATTGAACCAGGAACTGATGATCAATTAGCATTTTCCTTTGCAACGAAAGAATTTGTTCCCTTTGAAAAACAAATCAAATGTCATTTAATCCATACCGCACCTTCAACCCATCAAATCATCAAAGATCATTTAAAGGAATCGGCGATGTATGGTGGCATGGTCGAAGGTATCGGACCACGATATTGCCCTTCAATTGAAGATAAGATTGTTAAGTTTGCGGACAAAGAGAAACATCAATTGTTTGTTGAACCCGAATCCCTTCACTTAGACACCATTTACATTCAAGGATTCTCGACATCGATGCCAGAAAACATTCAGGAATTAATGGTTCATTCCCTTCCGGGATTTGAGC
>CAYIYR010000001.1:0-72303 GCA_964367815.1 uncultured Eubacteriales bacterium | reverse complement strand
TAAAATATGCTTATGCGATTGAATATGATTGCATTAATCCCTTGGAATTAAAACAAAGTTTAGAGACCTTAAAAATAAGCAACCTTTTCTGCGCTGGTCAGATTAATGGCACAAGTGGATACGAAGAAGCTGCTGGTCAAGGTCTAATGGCTGGAATAAATGCGGCTTTGAAAATAAGAAACGTTAAACCGTTGGTTTTAAAAAGAAATGAGTCATATATCGGCTTGATGATTGATGATTTAACCACCAAAGGAACCAATGAACCCTATCGTTTATTAACTTCCCGCTCGGAATATCGTTTATTACTAAGACATGACAATGCCGATCTACGCTTAAGACAATATGGTTATGATGTTGGATTAATCAGTGATCAACAACATACCGATTTAATCAGTAAAATCCAAGATATTAATGATTTGAAATTAATCTTAAAAAATACAATGTTTAGTTTTAAACATCCAATTAATGATTTGTTAGAAGCCAATCAACTGCCAACCATTAATGAAAGTTGCAATGCATATGATTTAATTAAGCGTCCTTTTGTCGAATTGACAATGATTCTTCCCTTTTTATCGCTTCCAAAAACTTATAGTAAAGAGGTAATCAATCAAGTTGAAGTTCAAGTCAAATATGAAGGCTATATAGCTAAGCAAGAGGAAGAAGCAGAAGAAATGCTGAAGCTTGAAAACGTTTTATTAGATCCGAATGAGGACTATAATTTGGTTCAAAACCTAGCATTAGAAGCCAGACAGAAACTAAATAAAATAAGACCCGAAAACATCGGTCAAGCCTCAAGAATATCCGGTGTTAATCCTAGCGATATTTCGATTCTATTGATACATTTAAAAATGAAGGAGAAGAAAAATGGATAAACAGGCATTTAAACAAATTCTCCACGCTAAGAATATAGATTTAAGTGATAAGCAATTAGAATTATTTGACTCTTATTACCATTTTCTTGTTCAAGAAAACGCCAAATATAATCTCACTAGCATTACCGAAGAAGCGGAAGTTTATGAAAAACATTTCTACGATTCCTTAAGTCTTATCTTTGATAAGAAGTTTGATGGAAGCGTGGTTGATGTCGGTTCTGGTGGTGGATTCCCCTCGGTTCCATTAAAAATTGTTTATCCCGAATTAGATTTAACAGTATTAGATGCTACCAACAAAAAAATTAGTTTTATTCAACAACTAGCTGACCATTTGGGCTTAACAATAAAGACCGTTTGTGCTAGAGCGGAAGAATACGAAGGGAAATTCGATTATGTGGTGGCTAGAAGTGTCGCATCTTTGGATGTATTAGTTGAATTATGCTGCAATCTTGTCAAAACCAATGGATGCTTAGTGGCAATGAAAGGCTCTCAATACAAGATAGAAATAGACAAGTGTTCCAATGCGATGGAACTGCTTGGCTATCGTTTAGACCACTGCCAAGAGTATCATTTACCAGAGGAGAAAAGTCTTCACTGTAATATTTTCTTGAAGAAGGAAAAAAGCCATCAGTTAAAATATCCGCGAAATTATGCTAAAATAAAGAAGAATCCACTATAGGGAGAGAATAACATGGGTAGAATTATTGCTATTGCCAATCAAAAAGGCGGAGTTGGAAAAACCACAACCGCCATTAACTTATCAGCCTCTATTGCCTATCTGGGTAAGAAAGTGCTTCTGCTGGACATTGATCCTCAGAGTAACTCTACTCGGGGGGTTGGTTTTGATGCAACGCAATTTAGTTCTAATCTCTATAAAGTTCTTACTAATCAAATAAGTATTGAATCATCTATTATTAAGACAGCCATTCCTAAACTAAGCCTCATCCCCGGTTCGGTAGATTTAGCTGCTGTTGAGATTGAATTCTCCTCAGCAATTAATCGTTATGAATTGTTGAAGAATAAATTAGAGCAGATTAGACATAAGTATGACTTTATCTTTATTGACTGTCCACCATCTCTTGGTGTTTTAAGTCTGAATGCTTTAGTGGCCGCTGATAGTGTTTTGATTCCCATGCAGTGCGAATACTATTCCATGGAAGGAATCGTTATGCTGCTGAATACCGTGCGTCGATTACAGCAAAGCGATAATCCTCACATTGAAATAGAAGGAATTCTATTGACTATGTGCGATTTCCGCACTAAGTTTGCTAACGAAGTTCAACAGGATGTTCGGCAAACTTTCCAAGATAAAGTCTTCCCGATTGGTATTCCAAGAAACATCAAGTTGGTCGAAGCCTCCTCTAGAGGCAAGAGCATCATTGAATATGATATAAGTGCCACTGGCGCTATCGCCTACATAGAAGTTGCTAGGGAGGTGATTAAGAATGCCAGAAAATAAGAAACTAGGACGTAATCTTGGTGAACTCCTGAACGATCAGTCTTTGTATCAGCAGGTCGAATTACTCCAAAAAGACAAATCGGCTGCGCAGACTCGTATCCCACTAAGTGAAATTGTCCCTAACCCCTTTCAGCCACGACAAACCTTTGATCCGCAAAGATTGGCCGAATTAGCTGACTCGATTAAAGAACATGGTGTATTCACTCCAATTCTTGTTCGTTATATCCAAGGAAAATACGAAATAGTCGCTGGTGAGCGCCGTTATAGAGCTTCCAAACTAGCGGGAATGAAAGATATCCCGGCAATTATTGAACATTTTGATGATCAACAAATGAGCGAAATTGCGTTGATTGAAAACATTCAAAGAGAAAACTTAAGTGCTTTAGAAGAAGCAAAAGCTTATGCCGATATGCAACGTAACTATGGCCTAACCCAACAACAGTTAGCACAAAAAGTTGGTAAATCCCGTTCTTATATCGCAAACATTCTTCGCCTAAGACAATTACCAAATTCGGTTCAAAGCGAATTAGAAAAACATCATCTTAGCGTTGGCCATGTTAGAACCTTGGTTGGTCTAAGTGAGAAAGATGCCCTAACCTATATTGATAGGATTAAGAGCGAAAACATGAATGTTAGAGAAGCGGAAGAATTAGTTCAATCTATGAAGTCTTCGAAGAAGAAAACTCGTAGTAAGAAAGTAAAAAAAGAAAAGCGTCTCGAAGAGAAATTAAATACAAAAGTCGTTGTATCCAAAAATGCCATAAAGATTCAATATAATTCTCCAGAAGAACTAAAAGAGATTTTAAGCAAATTGATTGGCGATAAAAAATAAGAGGATCATATAGTGATTTGTTACTTAATTGATTCCTCTTTTTTAGTGGAACAAACATGAGATTTATAAATAGATTAAATTGATATAATCTCTTTGAGGTGGAAAGATGACTTTTTTAAGAATCGAAGGCATCACAAAATGCTATCAAAGTGCAAAGGTATTAAAAGAGATTAATCTTTCTTTTAATCTAGGAGAATTTGTTGCCATTCTCGGTCCATCCGGCTGCGGTAAAAGTACTTTATTGAATATTATTGGATTAATTGACAAGCCAACAAGTGGGAGAATATACATTAATGATATCTGCGTTAAAAGCAGAAAATCATCTAAGTATAGATATGACTATTTCGGCTTTATTTACCAAAATTATCATCTCATTCCTTACTATAATTCATTTCAAAACATCCATAGTTCGTGTCTGTTTAAAAAAATAGATAAAGAGGCTTTTACTAATTTATTAACTACGCTTAATCTAGTGGGAAAAGAAAAATCATACCCAGCTGAATTATCAGGAGGAGAGCAGCAAAGAGTTGCCATTGCTAGAGCGCTTATAACTAGTCCAAAAATAATTTTAGCAGATGAACCAACCGGTGCCTTAGATAGCAAGAATGCTTTGCAAGTAATGAATCTATTAAAGACCAATAGTTCTAATAGGCTGATCATTATGGTTACTCATAACGAAGAAATTGCACTTCAATATGCCACGAGAATCATTAGAATAGAGGATGGCTCTATAATAGAAGATACTTCACTTCAAGCCGTTAATTCAATTGGCTATGCTGAACCATCTATTAATTATCACGGGCTCAATATTACAGAATCAATACGCCATACAATAACCTCTTACAAAAAGCGTTCCAAAGGCCCGCTAGGAATATTAATAATTGCAGCATTATCTTTTTTTGCTATCCTTCTAACCTTTGGCATAACTAATGGTGCAAACACATATCTAGCTTATATGTTGCAAGCAAGATTAGATAGTCATTACGTAGACATAGAATACTACGAAAAAGAAATTTGTACCAATATTCCGGAAGATTTTTATGTTTATCTAAGCAATAATAATATCAATTATTTTAAAACTATTAACTTGGATTTTCTTATGGATAACTACTTTAGTTCAAGCTTCACTCAAAAAGATTATTTAGACTTTTATTTTGACATATCAATAATTGACTTTACTCTTTTAACCTCCAATACTAAGTCCATATTGTCCCCAGAACTAGATAACACTAACGCCATAATTAACAAGCAGTTTTACGATAAAACTAATAATCAAAATGATATAGTCGTTGATGAAAGCACCTATATAATGAACTATCTTATTGATGCTAATTGGGTCTTTCCAATTGCGGGTGTAATAGATGATGGTGGTCTATATAATACGCCTAAAATCTATTTAGATTATAATTATATAAAGTCACTGTTTAGCGATGAATTTATTCAGATGTTTTTCTTCTCTCAATCAGAGATAATTATTCCAACTAGGTTAATGATTTCTTCAGATTTTAATTGTTTCTATGAACTAATCTCAAGCAAAGAAAATATTTTTTATAAACTCGATCCACTGAAAGCGGTTAAAGAGCATTACTTTTTATATGATACTTCAACAGCAATACTTCGCAATTCACTTTCCTCACTAATTGATTCTTTCAAACTTATTTTAATTTCTGCAACAGCAATGATTTTTATATCTACCCTGGGATTGCTCAGTCTCGTATTAACTTATATTCTTAAGGAACGTTGCCAAGAGATTGCAATACTAAAAAGTTTTGGCGCCAGTAATAATGATTTAATTACTATTTCATTTACGGAATCATTAATCCTTATGCTCCCGGGTCTATTGCTTGGTGGTGTAATTACCTTTGTTGCTAGCGAAGTCATCTATGAAATAAGTCCTAAATTGCTTAATCAGAATTGGCGATTTCATCTCCTGTCGCTTGATGGTAGTGGAATTATCAGTGTGGTCTTTGCTTTGGTAGTGGCGGCTATTCTATCAACATCGATTGCTATGCACAACATCAAACGCGAATCTATTAAGGATGTGTTAAATGATGTATAAGCTACGATTAAAGCAGATTAAAAAATCTTATATTGTTGATAACAATACCATCCCTATTTTAAAAGGTGTTTCTTTGCAATTTGAAGAGGGAAAAACGTATGCTATTCTTGGTCCATCGGGCGGCGGTAAAACCACTCTTTTAAATATTATTGCGGGAATTGATACTGATTACATTGGCGATGTTTACTATAATGATTTCAACCTAAAAGATTTCTCAGAGGAAGAGAGGCAGAACTATCTAAACCATGAAGTAGCATATATCTATCAGAGGCCTATTAACTTTGAACATCTTTCAGTTAAGGATAATATCTCTTTACCACACTTAATATCAAATGAATCTTACATTTACAACCTGAAAAATCTAAATTTGGGTTGCTCTCCGAAAACCAATCTTATGAAACTTTCTGGAGGCGAGAAGCAAAGAGTTGCTATTGCTCGCTGCTTCTCAACATCCGCAAATCTTATTATCGCCGATGAACCAACGGGATCACTTGATAAAAGTAATGCCGAAATTATTATGAAAATGTTAAAAGAGTTTGCAAGAAATCGAATTCTTATATTTGTTACTCACGATGAAGATTTAGCCAGAAAATATGCCGATGAAATAATAATAATTAATGATGGCAAGACTAAAAAGAACTTTCGCAAGATGAATAAAATTACCTCGCCCTCTATAACTAGTTCAACAAGATCTATAAAAGTTTTGTCTGCTCTGCGCTTTGCCTTTAAACTAATGCGAGCTCAAAAAGCGAAGACATCGATCTTTATTTCATCATTCATTACCGCATTATTATGCTTGGGATTCGCCATATCTCTCAGCAAAGGATTTGTCGGCTTCTTCAAAGACCAAACCAGATCAAGCTCTGAATTAACTAGCATATCCATTACAAACAACAACAAGCTGAATAATGTTACAAAAAAGGATATTATCAGTATTAATCAGCAGATTCCTTCCCTTCAATTTGCAAATAATTACTCTCTCGCTGGTGAAATTGAAATCTATATAAACAACGAACCTTTTGTAACTAATGCTTCTGTTCTTGGTCATCATCCAATTGTTATTAGTGAACAATTAAAGGATACCGACGTGATTATTTCACTTGATACAGAAATGGTTCATTTGATTGAAGAAGCCTTATCAATTGACAGCCTTGAAGAATATATTTTAGATGAGAATATTAATATGGTCTTTCAAATAGAAAGCACTGAAACAGCGCTCCAAATCATCGATGTGTTTATTGATACAGAATATCCAAACTTTACTATCTTTCATTCCAATGTTCGCTTAAACGATTCTTTTTTTGATCAAACTAGTAGTGATTACAAAACAATCCTTTGCAATAAAAGTTTGTCTGAAGATGAAATTGTCTGGATGTCTAAAACAAGAGATTATGTTTTTATTAAAAATGATGAATTAGAAATATACAAATCAAAATATCAAACAATTTCGATTGATGACATTTCTAGTGAATATCAATATTGTCTACCTTTCAGTGATAATAACGATGCTTTTTGGCTAAAATATTATAATGGCTTATTCTATTACAATGAACTAAAAATTAATCAAAAAATCGGTGATGCCATAATCTATTTTGAGATTGATAAGCCCTCACTCATCGCTGGTCGTTATCCAGAAAATATCAATGAAATTGTGGTTTCAAAATCAATAATGCTAGCAGTTTTCGGCAATCTTATTAACCAACAGAACATAGAGATAGAATACCGTGGTTCTAGTAGAGAATTAACTGTTGTTGGAATCAGTGATATTGAAGATGATTACGCGATATATCAGCAACCTTCTTGGCCATTAAAATACTACGAAAATTATTTTAATTTGACACCATATCTAGTGAAACCGCTCGGATATTTAGTGCTAGTTCCCCCAAATTCCGCTACTTCCACTGTTGAATCACTCGCTTTGACCTATCCAAATTATGAAATATATTCCTCTGTAAATGAAGTAATGGAAACATTAAATTCTTTACTTGGAAAAATCAACATCGGATTTGCAGTACTTATACTAATAATGCTTACTATTTCCTTCTTTTCAATTATTATGCTTAGTTATCTAGAAATAAGTGACTATGAAAAACAGATAATAATGCTTAAGCATTTGGGTTGGACCAATAAAGATATCAATAAGGTTTGGTTTTTTATCTCTTTATTAAGAAGCATCGTAACCAGTGCATTAGCCATTCTAATCTGCTTTGCTTGCTGCACAATAATTAATTCACTCATTGATGAAATGTTAATGATTGATGGCGGAATACTAGCCATCGACTACATTATTCCCTTAAGCATATTATCAATAACTATATTTGTCTCTAGTGCGGCTTTCTTGGTTAGCAAAAGTAGAATAAAAAAATTAGTCTAATTATTGTTTTCTTTTACTTATCATATAGTATAATATTCTAACCAGGAGATGATTAGTAATGTATAGTTTTGAAAATGATTATAGCGAGATTGCTCATCCCAAAGTGTTGAAAGCTTTACAGAAGTATTCGACCGAGCAAAATACGGGATACGGTTTAGATAAACATTGTTTAAATGTTGAAAAGCAATTAAAAAGGATGATAAAGGCACCGAAATCTCATGTTTATTTATTACCTGGTGGAACGCAGACCAATTTAACCTTCATTTCCTCAGCGTTAAGACCTTTTGAAGCAGTTATAGCTCCAATCAATGGCCACATAAATGTTCATGAAACCGGAGCGATTGAAGCAACTGGTCACAAGATTTGCACTTGCCCAACCCACGAAGGAAAGTTAACTGCTAAAGATGTTGAGATGGTATGCCTAACCCATACCGATGAACATATGGTCAAACCTAAATTAGTATTTATTTCTGATTCGACGGAATATGGCACAATCTATTGTAAAAAAGATTTACAGGAATTAAGAAACATTTGTGATAAATATGATCTATATCTTTATCTAGATGGTGCTAGACTTCCCAATGCTCTAGTTGCCGAGGGAAACGATATTACTTTACAAGATATCGCTGAATTATGTGATGCTTTCTATCTTGGCGGAACCAAGAATGGTGCCTTGTTTGGAGAGGCTTTAGTAATAGCAAATCCAAAACTAAATGATAATTTCCGCTTCATGATTAAGCAACGTGGTGGACTAACCGCTAAAGGATTTATCACTGGGATTCAATTTGAAGTATTATTGAAAAATAATCTCTATCTAGAGTTAGGAAATCATGCCAATGAGATGGCTCAAGCATTAAGAACTGGTCTATCTTCAAAAGGAATTAAGTTTATGTATAATTCGCCAACAAATCAAATTTTTCCGATTTTCACTAATGAATTAATCGAAAGATTAAATAATAACTTCAATTTTATTACTATGGGAGCGGTTGATGATAAATCAAGCTTTGTTCGCTTAGTATGTTCCTGGGCAACACCTCTATCCGCTGTCGAAGAATTTCTAAAATCAATATAAAAACAAGTCCCGTTGGACTTGTTTTTCTTTATTATTGTTGTTCAGACATCTTTTTCAAGCGTTCATAACGAGCTTTTGCATATTCTTTTGAATGCTCTAACAACTCATTAGCATGCTCTGGATTAACAGTTGGTAATTGACTGAATCTAGTTTCTGACATAACAAATTCTCTGAATTTATCATAGTCTGGTTCTTTACAGTCAACTTGCAATGGTTTTTCCTTTCTTGGATCATAACGATAGATTGGGAAGTAACCACATTCAACCGCTTTCCGTTGAGTGATTTGATGATTACTCATGCCGGCTTTAATACCATGTTCAATACATGGAGAATAAGCGATGACTAATGATGGACCATCATAACTCTCAGCTTCTTGCAAAGCCTTAATTAATTGCATTGGATTTGCCCCCATTGCGACTTGGGCAACATAAACATGTTGATAGGCCATAGCAATTGCGGCGATATCTTTCTTTGCTGTTTTCTTTCCACTAGCAGCAAACTTGGCAATTGAACCAGTTTGGCTAGACTTTGATGATTGGCCACCGGTGTTAGAATAGACTTCGGTATCGAGAATTAAAATGTTAACATTTTCTCTATTAGCAATAACGTGATCTAAACCGCCGTAACCAATATCATATGACCAACCATCTCCACCAATAATCCAAACTGACTTATCAACGATATCATCTTCATAATTTAGAACTTCTTTAATTCCCACACATTTACTGGATTTAATTAAAGAAACCATTTCATCTTTTAATGATGTTGCTAAAACACGATCGGTTTGATTGGCAAGATACTTTTCAATTAATTCTTTTAATTTTGGTTCAACCTTGTTCAAGCTGTTTTCCATAATTAGGCGAATGCAATTTAATTTATAATTTGTTGCAACTCTCATACCAAAGCCAAACTCGGCATTATCTTCAAACAAGGAGTTTGCCCAGGCAGGACCTTGTCCTTTATCATCGGTTGCAAATGGAGTAGCAGGAGTAGAACCACAATAGATGGAAGAGCAACCAGTGGCATTAGCGACTAGCATATCTTTACCAAACAATTGAGAAACCAAACGATAATATGGAGTCTCACCACAGCCAGCACAAGAACCAGATACTTCAAAGTATGGTCTCAATAGGGAAACACCCTTAACAGTTGTCGCTGGGAATAAACCTTCCTTATACTTAATGTGTTTATAAAGGTAATCTGAACCAGCTTCCTGAACCGCTTGTTTCTTAACATCAACCATTTCAAGAGCTTTCTCTCCACCCTTACCCGGGCATTCAACAACGCATAATCCACAGCCAACACAATTTTCTGGTGAAACTTGGATACGATACTTTAGACCTTTGACATTTGGTCCGCCCATGGCATCCGCTAAATCAGATTTTACTATCTCAGGTGCATTAGCGACTTCTTTATCATCTAACATGAACGCCCGAATCGTTGCGTGTGGACAGACAAATACGCATTTACCACATTGAATGCAGCTCTCTTTTTTCCACATTGGAACTTCTTGGGCAATATTACGTTTTTCTTTATAGGTAATATCATTCTTCATTGTTCCATCAAGTAATCCGTTCTTGGTGAAGACCGAGACAGGAAGATCATAACCATTTAAGGTTTCAATGGAATCAACATAATAATCAAAGTATTCATCTTCAACTTGAGCATGATTATTTACAACTTCTAAACTCTTCCATTCTGGTAACACTTTAACTTCCTTAATGGCATCGGCACCCATATCAATGGCTTTGTAATTTAATTCAACAATTTCTTGTCCCTTTTTACTATAAGCCTTCTTAACAGCTTCTTTCATATATCTGACAGCATCTTCAAATTTTAGTAATGATGGTGCCAATTTAAAGAAAGCTGATTGAAGAATGGTGTTGGTTTTCCGACCCATACCAATCTTTTCTGCGATATGAGTTGCATCAATGATGTAGAATTTCGCATTTTTCGTTGCTAACTCTTTTTTAACTCTATTTGGCAAATATTTTAAGATTTCTTCTTCCCCAAAGGTGGTATTTAATAGGAAAGATCCACCATTTTTTAAGTTTCTTAACATATCATACTTGAATAAATAAGAATCTAAGGAACAAGAGATAAAGTCGGCATTTTTAATATAATAGGTTGATCTGATTGGGCTCTTTCCAAAACGAAGGTTGCTTCTAGTTGCGCCACCAGCTTTTTTGGAATCGTAAGCAAAGTAAGCTTGGGAATATAAATCGGTGTGGTCACCAATAATTTTAATGGAATTTTTATTGGCTGACACGGTTCCATCAGAGCCTAAGCCATAAAACAAGCAGGAAGTATAGTCATTTGTTACTTCAAAAGATGTATCTTCTGGTAATGAAAGATGAGTTACATCATCATTAATTCCAATTGTAAATCCATGGAAAGGATTCTTTTTACTTAAATGATCATAAACTGCTTTAATGCTGCATGGTTGTGTATCCTTACTTGATAAGCCATAACGACCACCGATAACCATAATGTTTCTATTGCTTCTGCTAATAACGCTAACAACATCCAAATATAATGGCTCACCACTGGCGCCAATTTCTTTTGTTCTATCTAGAACCGCAATCTTTTTAACTGATTGTGGCAAAACAGATAGTAAGTGCTTGGCAGAGAATGGACGATATAAGTGGACTTTAACTAAGCCAACTTTCTCACCATTAGCATTCATAACATCGATTGTTTCTTTAATAGTTTCAGTTACAGAACCCATTGCGACAATTACTTTTGTGGCATTTGGATGGCCAGAATAGACAAATGGTGCATATTCACGACCGGTTAACTTAGAAATTTTCTTAAAGTAACCATCTGCTACTTTGACAACATTGTCATAGTGGAGATTCTGTGCTTCTCTTCCTTGGAAGTAAATGTCATCATTCTCGGCTCCACCTCTAGTTACTGGATTGGTGTGGGGATTTAATGCTCTTTCTCTAAAGGCTTTAACCGCATCCATATCAAGTAGTTTTGCTAAATTCTTATAATCTTGTAATTCGACCTTTTGAATTTCATGGGATGTTCTAAATCCATCAAAGAAATGGATGATTGGAACACTAGCTTTAATCGCAATTAAGTGTGCAAGAGGAGCTAAATCGGCCACTTCTTGAACAGAATGTGAGCAAATCATTGGAATGCCTGTTTGACGGCAAGCATAAATATCTTGGTGATCACCAAAAATTGATAATGCTCTTGTTGCTAATGAACGAGCAGAAACGTGGAAGACACCTGGTAATAATTCACCAACTATCTTATACAAGTTTGGAATCATTAATAATAATCCCTGCGAAGCAGTATAAGTAGTCGCTAATGATCCGGCTTGTAAAGCTCCGTGAACGGTACCAGCAGCGCCACCTTCTGATTGCATCTCAATAATCTTGACTGGACTACCAAAAACGTTTAGTTGTCCCTTTGATGCCCAGACATCTGTATGCTCGGCCATTGGTGATGATGGAGTGATTGGATAAATTCCTGCCACTTCGGTGAATGCATATGCACCATAAGCAGCCGCTTCATTACCGTCCATTGTTTTATATATCTTTTTACTCATCTAATATTCCTCCTTTGTGAGTATCTCTTTCAAATATTTAATCAAGTCATCATGATATGCTTTATTTGTTAGAGCATAATCAAGCGTTAACATGACATAACCTAATTTATCGCCAACATCATAGCGTTTTCCTTCAAAATCATAAGCATAAACACCTTCCAAAGGAATTAATCTTCTAATGGCATCAGTCAATTGAATCTCATTGCCTTTGCCCACCGTTTGTGTTTCTAATAAATCAAATATCTTCGGCGTCATTACATATCTTCCTAGAACAGCCAGTTGACTTGGTGCTTCATTAACCTTTGGCTTTTCAATCATATCCATAAGTTTGCAAGCACGACCACTCATATTTTCTGGTTTCACAATCCCATACTTTACTACATTCTCTAAAGAAACGGTTTGAACGCCAACAACAGAACAGCCTGTTTTATAATAGCAATCTATCAATTGCCCAATTGCTGGTCTATCTCCCAAAACAACATCATCACCCAATGCTATAGCAAAAGGTTCGTTGCCAACCGCCTCTTTAGCACACAATACTGCGTGTCCTAATCCACGGGGATTGTCTTGGTAGGTAAAAGTAATTTTTACCTTTTCCTCAATGCCTTTCAACATTTCAACAAGATCCTGTTTGTTTTTTTCCATCAATTCTGCGTTCAATAACTCATCTTTATGAAAATAATGTTCTAGGCTAGGCTTACTCCGGCTATTAACAATGATTACTTCATTAATCCCAGCTGCTATTGCCTCTTCAATGATTAATTGAATGGTAGGTACATCAATAATGGGAAACATTTCTTTTGGAATCGATTTAGTAATCGGAAAGAATCTTGTACCCAAGCCCGCAACCGGAATAACTATTTTTCTGATTTTCTGCATTATGCCTCTCCTTTATTTCAACGGTTTTTTCGCTTTATATTCTTCATTCACTAATTTTTTCAGAACTTGAATTTGTTCAAAGCTAAGTTCAATAGAAGCATCAACTATACCACCGGGAATTGTCATGTTCTTATAGACAAAATCACCAATTCCTTTGTAATTGCCAACTTTCTTTGGCTTCTGTTTTGGTTTGATAACTTTTATTTCAGAGATAAATTTATCTAATAAAATTTCATATTCCAAAACATTGACATCGGGCAACATTCTAATCATGGGATCAAAGGCTGCAAGGTTATCACGAACAACATCTTCAAAGATACCAACATCTAAGGATAAATCGGTAATAGACATTCTTTTCTTCTTCCAACTTCTGATTGATTTTAAATATCTTTTGGCACGCGCTTTAGTCATTTGATTATTAGCCATAGTTTCACTCCTTCTAACTATTTCATATTTTAACATATAAAATATAATTCTTACTAGATACACTAGTAAAGAAATGGTAAAGGTTTATTTTCATAAATAGTGCATTTGACTAAAAAAGAAGGGTTTTTACTAATCAGAAATAATGGTATAATTACTATATTATTCGGAGGCAGATTATGAATATTAAAGAAGAATCATTAAAAAAGCATTATGAATGGCACGGAAAATTAGACATTGTTCCAAAAATGCCAATAACCAGTAAAGAAGAATTGTCAATCGCCTACACTCCTGGTGTAGCGGAAGCTTGTTTAGTTATCCAAAAAGAGCCACAAAAGAGTTTTGAACTAACAGGAAGAGGCAATTTAGTTGCCGTTATTACTGATGGTACTGCCGTCCTAGGCTTAGGCGATATTGGTCCGGAAGCTGGTATGCCCGTAATGGAAGGAAAATGTGCCCTATTAAAGACATTTGGTGGGGTTGATGCCATCCCATTATGCATTAAAAGTAAAGATCCACAAGAATTAATTAGAACTGTCGCTTTATTACAAGGAAATTTTGGTGGCATTAACTTGGAAGATATTTCTGCTCCTCGCTGTTTTGAAATTGAAGAAGAACTTAAAAAAATATGCACCATTCCCGTATTCCACGATGATCAACATGGAACAGCAATCGTTGCTGGTGCCGCTATTATCAACTCCCTCAAACTAGTTAACAAAAAAATAGAAGATGTTAAAATTGTTATAAATGGTGCTGGTGCCGCTGGTGTATCTATCGCTTACTTCCTATTGAGCCTTGGAGCAAAACATATCACGATGGTTGATAGTAAAGGCATCATTTGTGAAGGAGATCCAAACTTAAATCCTGTAAAGCAAAAGATGGCTAAAGTAACCAATCGTGAACACCTAACAGGAAAATTAGCAGATGCAATGAAAAATAGTGATATTTTTATCGGTGTCTCCGTCAGTAAAATTGTCAGCAAAGACATGGTTAAATCCATGAATAAAAAGGCAATTGTTCTAGCTTTAGCTAACCCGGTGCCCGAAATCACAAGAGAAGATGCATTGGAAGCTGGAGCCTACATAGTTGGAACCGGTAGTAGTGCTGTTCCAAATCAAATCAATAACGTTTTAGCTTTTCCGGGCATTTTTAGAGGAGCATTAGATGTTAGAGCAAGTCAAATCAATTCTGAAATGATGTTAGCGGCCGCTTATGCAATCGCTAACTCAATCAACAAAGAAGAACTGCATCCCGATTATGTTATTCCTTTACCATTTAATAAGGTTATCCATGAATTGGTAGCCCAAGCCGTTAGCAAAGCTGCCATTGAAAGCAAAGTAACTAATAAATAACAAAAAAGATTGGAGTATAAATCCAATCTTTTAATTTGCAAATATCTTCTCAAACAGAGAATGACAAGTGGAGTTTTTTGATATCTACTCCACATTGTTGCTTCTCCGTCTGTTCCCTAATATTTTACCATATAATCGTCAGTATTTTCAACTCAATATACGAACAACTATAAGCTTGTAATCGGTCTAATCTTGTATCCAGAATTGGTATAACTCTCGATAAGTTCTCCCAGTATCTTTACATCTGTATCGGAAACGCTATGCATAAGAACTATCGCCCCATTATGCATCCTTTTTGTTAACAATTGAATGGATTGTTGGGCATTTGGTTGATTCTTTGGATCCCAGTCTTTATGTGTTAGACTCCAAAAGATGGTTTTATATCCTCTTTCGCTAATCCATTTCAAGTTTTCTTCATTATATCTTCCCTCTGGTGGACGATAATATTTAGGAATTTCTTTGCCTATCAACTTGAAATACATTTTTTCAACTGCTTCTATTTCTTTGATAAATGTTGCCTTGTCCATTTTTGACATATTCTTATGGTTATTAGTGTGATTACCTACCGTGTGTCCTTCTTGAACCATTCTCTTAACAAGCTCGGGCTGTGATTCAAAGAAATAACCGGCCAAGAAAAAACACGCCTTTACATTATAATGCTTTAGTATATCCAAAATTTTTCCCGTATTTCCGTTGTCATAACCGGCATCAAATGTTAAATAGATATTTGGCTTTGTCTTGTCTCCTCGATAATATGTTTTGTATTTTGCTAGATAGTTTTCTTCGATATCAATATAAGGCTCACTTCCATTATTTGGATAACTAAGCCCCCATGATGTTGCGCTAATATTGGTGTAAAATTGAGTTAAACCAACCATTACTCCCGAAACTAGTATTACAATAGCACACAGCAAAGCAATCTTTGTTCTTGTCTTATCAAAAAAAGTACGCATTCTCATCAACCTTCCTTAACTAATAGATTGATATGCGCACTTTAATAATCTTAGAACATCATCCAATATCAAAATGTAAATTCTATGCTTTTTTAGGTACTTATTTTGCTCCAAATAAAATCACTCGTTTGTTGTTGTTGATTAGATGCGCTGATAGAAGCTATTCCATCACCTTTTTGAAAACCATAGTTTCCAAATTGACAATGATTGCCGCCACTAAGAACTAATTCATAATACTTTGAAGGTTTATATTCAAGTCCTTCATCATATTTTTCTTTGTTTAAAACTTGATCTTCACTTCCATAAATGGAAACAACAATTCCGTCATATGCGCTTAAATCATCAGTTAGATAAGCACCAAGTAATATTAGTCCCTGATAACTTTTGGGTTGCTTTCCTAGGTTGCTATTTGCCATTGCACCGCCTAACGAATGCCCACCTATATACCATTGCTTTTGGCCAAAGGTCTCTCTAATTTCATCGGCGGCATCTATATCAAATACGGCAAGGTTAAAAGGCATCTTTACTAGAACAACAAAACATCCCTTGTCTGCCAATTGATTCATCAGTGGTGCATAAGCAGTATGTTCTACTTTACCACCAGGATAAAATATGATACCTGTCTCTGCTTTCTCATCACCAAAAGTAATATAATTTTTTTCGATTTGGACATTCTCATTATTTAGTATTGCTGCAACGCTCTCATCACTATGATAATAATCTTTGACATAAATGGTTCCGCCAACTACAATTGCTAGAACTACCGTTAAGATAACTATTAGAGTTATTTTAAGTTTTGTGTGTTTTTTCATAAGTATAAAACCCCCTGAGTGGGGGTTTAGTTTATCCTAACGACCCGCCAACGCCAAAGACACCCTCTACTAATACTCCAACAAACGTATAAAGTAATAGTGATAAAACGAGTCTTTCTTCTTTGGTTTTGGCTTTGAAGATAATTTTGTATAAAAGCATTAAGCTACCATGGAGACCAGCTAGGATACCTACAATTTTTGGCCATTTTGCTGGATTATGATAACGCAATGTGGTTGGCCACATTGGGGCAATACCTTCAATAACAAAGTGTCCTAACCAGTTACACATAAATGACAGTAAGAAGATTTGAACAAACCAAGGGAATGCTTTCTTCTTATTGGCATAGAACAGAACTGGACTAATAAAGACAAGTAGGAATAGGCCTTGTGGTCCTTCAATTTGGGGGAAGAACTCAAAAGTGCCATTGACATAGAGTCCAAAATGGAAACTACATTCACCTATACACTGCCAAGCAACAATTCCTGCAACAAGTGAAATCCAGAATTGTTTGGTTTTACTTTCAACTTTGGAAGACCACCATAGCAATCCGATAACAGCTGGCACACATAGAATCATATAAATTAGGCGTAGTATGTTAGGATCATTAATTACTTCGCCACCAACAATTCGATCCGCAACATTAGAAACATTGGGGATGTTCTTGTTAGCAATGACAAAAACGAATTCTAGAATGACAACTACCAGGATTCCCATCTGAATAAAGAATGGAATAATACCATCTTTAAATCCGAGCCAAGCGGTTTCCTTCATTTTTGCTTTTTTAGCAGCTTTTTCTTCAGGTGTTAAAACTTTTTTTGATTTCTTTTCTTTCTTCATGTTAGTTCATAGCGCAGGTCATACCACCATCAACTCTTAAAGTTGCACCGGTAATATAACTGGCATCATCGCTAGCGAGGAATAATACTGCTTTGGCTAGTTCATCTGGTTGGGCGACTCTTCCTAATGGAATTCTTTCCTCAAACCATTGTCTCTGACCATCATCAGCAAACATGTTTTCAGTTAAACCTGTTTGAACCATTCCTGGAGCAACAGCATTACATCTAATACCTGTTTCACCTAAATCTTTGGCTATAGCTTGTGTTAGCATCTTGGCAGCACCCTTGGAGGTGTTATAAATAGATTGAGCAATGGCAGCAAATTCACCCATGATACTGGTGATGTTAACAATAGCACCCTTTCCAGCATCCATCATGTAAGGAACTACTGCACGGCAGCACATATAAACGGCTTTAGCGTTGATTCCCATAATTGTATCCCATTCATCAATTGAGGTGGTTGGGAAAGGATTGAATTGACCAACACCAGCGTTGTTAACCATAACATCGATGTGTCCCCATTTTTCCATGGCAGCACTCATCATTTCATCAATTTTCTCGCCATCACGAATATCAAAGGCTCTTGAAATATACTCAGTGCCTAATTCTTCTAATAATTTACCTGTCTGCTCTAACTTTTCGGCATTGTAATCAGTGATAACTAGTTTTGCACCTTCTTTAGCAAACGCTAAAGCGGTGGCTCTGCCAATTCCATAGGCGCTACCAGTAACAATTACAACTCTATCTTGAAATCTCATAATTGTGTTCTCCTTTATTTATAAGTTAATTCTTCATCGCCAAATATTTTGGCTTCAGCATTTGCACATCTCTCATCATCTTCACCCTCAACGGTCTTTAATAAGAATGTACATCTTTTACCACCGTAGCCGAGACCAGTCTCTAATGAATAATCGACTGTTCTATCTGGTGGAATAACAAAGTGCATTGTTTTCTCACCATGGCCAACGCAGAAGCGACAATAAGCATCAGAAGTACAACCCTTAGGTTGATTTAGGAAATCAGCTACCGAGTCGATAAAGCCATATAATTGGCAAGTATCTAAATAACTACGTTTGTAGGTGACTCCATCTTTGACTTCTTCACTACTTGGACTAACTGCTTGGTCGGCCAACATTCCATAAGCCCCTAAGGCAACAATGTCACCTAGGTCTTGGAAACCAGTGGCTGGCATCGCAACATTAAAGAAAACTCTATTAATGTTCCAACCAAAGTAATCAATGGTCGGTTCAATTGCTTTCTTCAAAGCATCAACGCCGAAGTATTTTACAAACAAGGCAGTAATAACTCCTTGTCTGATCAAGTTCTGAGCATATGAGAGAATAAATCTTCCACAATAGAAGAACCAATCTCTTAGTAGTTCATCATCTTTTTGCTTACTGGAAAGCATTTCTTCTGATCTGGCTTCTAAACTTTCAATTTGTTCTTGCCAATCTTCAGGAATCTTGACTTCTTGTTGAGATATTCTGACTAATTGGTCTAAGTCCTCTTTAGAATAAATGTCAAAACGATTAGACATTTCAACAAAGTCTTCCACAAACCAACGATAGAACTCTTCTGAAAACACTTCATATTCTTTATAGTGTTCTTTTAAATCAAGAACATCTTTGTGAATAGCTAGTCTTTCTTGCATCTCCATGTTTTCGGCTACCCAGAAGGCACCCAAGATTTTGATGCCTGGATAGGGGAACTCTGCAGGAATATCTCCGTTATAGAATTTTTCTAAATCGGAATTAAAATATTCACGGGCTGCTTTTAGATTATGGGCCCAACGATGATTTTGTTCCTCACGATATTTTAACATTTGCTAACCTCCTTTTAGTTAGTAATAAACGTAAAATGTACCTTATTTCTTGGGAATATTCCAAATACGGCTGAAGGACATAGAATCGATTAGTCCACCCTTCATTTGGATTAATTTGGCGTTGACTAATTTCATTGGTGGAACTTCACCGGTGAACATTTGAACAACATATTGGCTGTCACCAAAGACAACTAATTTCTTCATTGCGTTTTCTTCTTCTGTTGGTTCGCCATCATGAATTGTTAGAACTTGACCTTTAATAATTGCAGTGTATTTGCTGGCTTCTTCTCCAGTTAACTCGAATACTAAGCATCTGTCCCATCCCTTGGCTTTTTCTTTAACGAATAAATTTGGTAGATTGTAAATAACTTCACTAATTTTTGACATAATAATGTCCTCCTTTAATTATTTCTATATTGTAAATTCGAGTTCTACTCAACGACTTCGAATTTATAACCATACATTAGGTTACCAGTATCGTCTCTTTTTAATTGTCTAATAACAGCTTTTACTCTTGTCCCATTTGGAACTTCTTTTCTAACATCGATAATCTCGCCCATGACATGGATGCCATCATCCAATTTGATCATTGCAACACAGCGATCATCAATATCTTCAAAGCCAATTACTGGGAAACCAATCATATCGACCCAAGAAGTTACTACTTCGCCTTCTTGTGCACACTCATATGGTTGAAGATTACGACCGTGACATTTTGGACAAATAAATCTTCTTGGATACCAAATTGATCCACAATCTGGACACTTAGAACCAATAATCCGGAAACGTCCATCTTTTTCTTTATACGCTCTTACGGTATTATGAGTTTCTACTCTTGCGATTGAGCCAAATAAATTGTCAGCCATAACTAAATCTCTCCCTTCTTCAATACTGATACGACATCATAGGAGTGATGGGTTCCATAAGCTTGGGCAACACCAATCTTTGCTCCTTCAACTTGTCTTCCTTCAGCTTTGCCTTGTAATTGGAGGCAGGCTTCAAAGAAGTTAATCTGGAAATCACTACCGACAGAAGTATGTCCATAAGCAATTCCACCACCATGGGTACAAGTTGGACATTTTCCACCGACTCTTGTATTTCCTTCGGCAACAAATTTTCCACCTTCACCGATTTCACAGATTCCTAATCCCTCTAGGGAGTAGATGCCTTCCCAACCGCTGAGATCATGAACTTCAGCAACATCAATATCCTTTGGGGTAATGCCAGCAATCTTATAAACTTGTTGCGCGGCATTAATCATACCCGGTTGATTTGCTAAGTCATAATTCTCGTAACCAGGACAGCCTTCATAGAACATATGATTTCCAATATATGGAGGTCTGAAAGCATAAGCAACATAGCAAGTAACTGGATCTTTGATACCCAATTCTTTTGCTTTCTCTTCAGAAACAAGAATGGTTGCTGTGGCTGTAGCACCTCTAGCAGCAGCACTTCTTGCTCTTTCGCCTTCGGCGGTTTCAGCAGCTAGATCTTCCCAAACTGGCATATCTTTTCCATATTCAACACTACCAGGAACTTTTCTAGCATATTCATGACAGACTTGCGCCCAAGTAGCCGCGGGAATTACATCATAGCCATATTTTTCACGATACCATTTATCTCTTAAGAAACTGTATTCTACATGTGAAAATCCGAAAGTATAGTCATAATCAGAGTGATTACCGATGGGGTTCATAGCTTCCATGTTGTCGAAGCTATCACCGACTTGGAAACTCATTACTAGCCCAACATCATACATGCCAGAAGCAATATAATTCCAAACATTGTATAACGCCATACCACCACCTGCACAAGCATGGGAGACTGGAGTCATACTACAAGACAATGGTAGACCTAGAGCATCAGCAACTTGCGTACCAAGGGCCGCTTCACTAACGCCTCTTTCGTTATATCCAACAGATCCACATTGAATATCTTCAACTTTTAATGTTGTTTGATCTAAAGCTTTTGTAAAAGCATCAACAACGATTTTTCTCCAGGGAGTCGCGTAAGGATATCCTCTATCAGTGATTGCAAAGGAATAAACAACGACTTTTCTAATTTTTTTATCCATTTTCTTTGCCTCCTAATAATAACTGGATAGACCCTTCATATTGCGGTCTAATTTCTTTTCATATTTCACGGCTTTGCCGTAACTGATGTATTCTTTCTTCTCTATCTGTGTCATAACTACTGGTTTATCAGCAACTTGTCCGATTAAATCAGTAGTTGTTAGGCCCATAATACAGGACCCATCACCCCAACCATAGCCAACAGCACAGATGGTTTGTCCACCCTCATCAATGAGATCAAAAATGTTACACATTGATGCAAGCACTAATCCACAGCCTAAATCACCAACTGATTCACTGATAACGTATGGTAATGCTTGGTAGACATCGCAGTTCAATACTCCGGTCGTCATAAATGATTGAACAACATTACCTTGTGGTAAGGCAAAGTGCATGAAATCATCGGCAGTTACGCCATTAACTTCTTTATATTTAGTCCAACTATCTTTAACAGATTCCATTAATCCCCAGCTACTGATATAGCCAACAAAGCCACAGCCCAGTTGAATATATCTTTCGGTATTTAAACGATACCAGTTGGCGCGATCTTCTGATGCAAATTGCATATCGTTAATTTCAGCGATAACATTTTCTCTGCTGATGATTAAGGCTACGGCACCGGCACTACCGGCATATTCATAAACATGACCCGGTGAAATGAATTGATTCAGACAATCACTGGCGATAACTAAAACATTCTTGCATCTACCACTATCGACTAGATTTTTAGCGATGAAAATCGCATCGAATCCACTGCGTGAAGCCTGTTGAACATCGGTGGTAAAGATATCGTGCTTTAAACCCAAGATATCTTGTAAAACCGTAGCGCTTGATTTGGTTGCATAAGGATTGGTTTGACTAGCAAAGATTAATCCATCTACTTGATCTAATTTTAAGTTGCTTTGTTTTAAACAACTATTGGCTGCGTTGGCACCTAAGGTAATAGGGTCTTCATCTGGACCCGTAACAGCCCGTTCCTTAAGGTTTAATTTGGTTAATATTTCTTCGGAAACATTACGCCAAACTTCTAATATGGTCGCTGATTCTATTCTTCTAAAAGGAATCTTGACACCATATGCGACAATTCCACTCATTTTATCTCCTCCTCTTTGTGGTTATTATTGTTCTACTGCTTTATTGACTAGTATTTCTTTTTTACAAAGCATAAAAGCAGGATACGCCATTGCAAGTTGAGTAATACTATTGACAATCTGAGCAATCCAATTCATTCTCTCAAAGGTCCCGCCAGATTCAAATTGAGATTTCAATCCAGCCATGGTCCACATGCAAACAAACGAAATTACTAAAGATATTGTCTCTTTAACCATCTTTCTTCTGATGGTCAAGATTGCCATACAAACGAGATAAACACTTGTGAAAATTCCCATGCAAATATACCAAAGGAATCCTGGTTTAGTAACTGATCTTACTGTTGCTAACACTAGCGGTAATAAAGCAAGAATCGATACTGGCAATTCAATGCTCTTTACTTTCGGCATAGCGGTCGTTTTCTTATCGAATACGACAACCGCAATTAAGGCAATAGCAATTAATAGGAAGCCAACGGTTTGATAGACAGCAAATGAAACATTAAATGGTGCAAAATCAAAACCCGCTGCATACAACAATTTCCACGTACACTTTGATAAGCCCGCGAAAAACCCTAGGAATGCCCCACCACTAAGCAGTGAATACCAAAATGGATTTAGCTTGCGATAAGTCATTTTTAATAAATAACCCATACCTGCCGAGAAAAAAACTACAGGGATAAAATCTACCAATGCCATTCCCCAACTGACATTTACTTCGCTAAAGACGATTAAACTCTCCATACCATCACCCTTTCTATTATTTTTAATGGATGCCTATGACATCGCTTTATGCTTAATTTTTTTCAAATAGGAGTAGAACTGCGCTTTTTCTTCTTCACTTAATTCATCCATAACAAAATCAGTCCAAGCATCATAAAATCCAATCATTTCTTTAATTACGGCCGAACCGCCATCGGAAAGAGTAATGATATTTTGTCTACGATTGTTTGGATTGACTTTTCGTTCAATTATCTTTTGATCTTCTAATTTCTTTAAAATCTTTGCGACAGTGGCTTTATCAATTAGCAATGTTTTAGCAATTTTATCTTGGCTCGCTTCTTGGTGTAAATATAAATAATTACATATTGTATTTTCGCGCGTAGTAAAACCAAGGCTCTTTACCTTCTCATTTGCTGCTCGTTGCGCACTTTTGGCGATAACAATCAAATCTTGTATTAGCATATTTTACCTCATTATTGTTGATTTTCTCAACTGTTGACAATTTCAATATACTCTTTAGAAAAATAGTTGTCAATAACCAACTGTTGATTTTATCAACTTTTTATTACTATATATGCCATATACTTCTTAATTATCACGATTATTTGGCTTTTTATTATATAAAACATTTACTATAATCTACATTTATGGTAAATTATTTAGAAGAAACGGAGTGATACTATGCTTATCCAAGATCTCGTTGCAATCGCAAAATTTTGTCAAAACAATGCCTATGTTGAGCTTAAAGATTTAGGTTTAACTTCAATTGAGCATAATGTCTGCGCCTTTATTTATCTACACGAAAACACAAATCAAGATAAGATTTCCAGGGCTTATTCGATTGATAAAGCCACTGTTGCTAAAATGATTAGTAAATTAGAAAAGCAAGGCTTATTAGTAAGAACTGTGAATACAAATAACCGGCGAGAGAATCTTTTGTCCTTAACCGAAGATGGAATGAAAATGATGCATGATGTCATAAATGTCTTTGACAAGTGGGCGGAAGAAGCAACACAAGACTTAACAACCGAAGAAAAAGAAATATTCTATCAATGCTTAGACAAAATAAAAAATAGAACAGTTATGAAAAGTAAAAAAAGTGCCTAAGCACTTATAAAAAAATAAATAAAACCGGGGATTTAACCCCGGTTTATTTTACTGAATAAATCCGATTAATCCCATACCACCACAGATGGCACAGAATAATGGAATGAAGACAACAGCAACAATAGTCATTAGCTTAATTAGAATGTTGATAGATGGACCGGAGGTATCCTTGAATGGATCACCAACAGTATCACCAACAACGGCAGCTTTATGAACTTCAGTTCCTTTTCTTCCAGTTGATTCGATTAGTTTCTTAGCATTATCCCAAGCACCACCGGCGTTGGACATAAAGATTGCCATCAAAACACCAGTGACTAAAGATCCAGCTAATAGACCAGCTAAGCCTTGATATCCAAGTAAGACACCAATAACGATTGGAGCAACAATAGCTAGGACACCAGGAACAATCATTTCTTTTAGAGCGGCTTTGGTTGAGATATCAACACATCTAGAATAATTTGGTTTGCTTGTTCCAGCCATAATACCAGCATCATTCTTAAATTGTGATCTGACTTCTTCAATCATTTCAAAAGCGGCTTTTCCAACACTTGCCATTGTCAAGGCTGAGAAGAGGAATGGTAACATACCACCAATTAATAAGCCAACAACTACAGAAGGTGATGCCAAATTTAATTGGGTAGTAATATCAACAGCAGTTTTGGCGTTAAAACTAAAGATAAATGTAACAAATAAAGCTAAAGCAGTTAAAGCAGCACTACCAATTGCAAAGCCCTTGCCCATAGCAGCAGTTGTATTTCCAACTGCATCTAATTGGTCAGTAATATCTCTAACACTCTCATCTAATCCAGCCATTTCAGCAATACCGCCAGCATTGTCAGCAACTGGGCCATAAGCATCAACAGCAACAGTAATACCGGTTGTTGATAGCATACCAACAGCAGCTAAAGCAATACCATAAACGCCTGAGGTTGGATTGGTACTACCACCACTAACATAATAAGCCACCAAAATAGCAACGCTAATTAAAATGACAGGAATACAAGTTGACATCATACCAGTTGATAAACCAGAGATAATGTTTGTGGCTGGTCCAGTTTCGGACTGTCCAGCAATCTTCTTAACAAATTTATAATCGCCTGATGTAAAGATCTCTGTAATGCTACCGATAATAACTCCAACTACTAGGCCGATAACAACTGAGAAGAAGGTTTTATACCAATCGTTATTGAAATAAAGAATACTTAGGACTAACGCTGCAACAACAACAATAGCAGAAGCAGCATAGGTTCCTTTCTTTAAAGCTTTGGCAGGATTTTTGTCACCCTTGACAAATAGACCGCCAAGAATCGCAGCAATAATACCAATTCCAGATAAGAACATTGGATAAATTACACTTTGAGTTTGGAGACCAGTCATAAAGGCTCCCAATGAAACTGCAGAAATAATTGCACCAACATAAGACTCAAATAAATCGGCTCCCATACCAGCGACATCGCCAACGTTATCACCAACGTTATCAGCGATAACGGCTGGGTTACGTGGGTCATCTTCAGGAATTCCGGCTTCTACTTTACCAACTAAGTCAGCACCAACATCAGCGGCCTTAGTATAAATACCACCACCGACACGGCTGAATAAAGCGATTGAAGAAGCGCCTAAGCCGAAACCAGTAATAATATCAGCGACTTGGGAAACATTTCCAATAGCTGATTCAAAAATAACAAAGACTAAACTTAATCCACCTAAGCCTAAGCCAACAACGCATAGGCCCATAATAGAACCGCCTGAGAAAGCAACTTGTAGTGCCTTGCTCATGCCGTATTTTTGGGCAGCAGCAGCTGTTTTAGCATTAGCGCTTGTCGCAGCTCTCATGCCTAAGAATCCTGCTAGTCCAGATAGACCTGCTCCACAGAGGAAACAGATTGCGGTCCACCATGAAATTCCAAAACCAATGGCGATAAATAGAACAGCAGCAAAAATTGCTAGTGTTTTATATTCGCGTTTTAGGAATGCCATCGCTCCCTCTTTAATGTATGACTGAATTTCAGCCATCTTAGGATCTTCAACTTTTTCTTTGTTGATTTTACTCTTCAAATAGAATGTGTAAAGAACACCTAATACGCCAACTATTGTGACGAGAATAATTGCAGTAAATTCCATAAAGAATCCTGCCATAATCATGGGCATCAAAACCCCTCCTTTGATAAAAAATGGTTTTCACCAACCACATTATTATAAATAATCGTTTGTATTATTGCAAGATGAAAGCCTTATAAAATAAGCCTTTTTTGTACTAATTACCAATTATTTACCTAAATATGTCAAAAAAAGAAAATCGGCCAAAACCGATTTCCTATTTATCTTTTATTAGAAAGAGTATATTTTCTTGGAGGTTATTACTAATCCCGGATAGATTGGTATGATCTTATCCGTATATTCATCTAGGCTCATTTTAATATATGTTCTATATCCAAAATCTGGTGTTTCTCCAAATGATGATGATAAGGCAACCCATTGGAACACGGCATACCCTTGTTTTTCATCATATGATCCTAAAATATATTTATAGGCTCCAACACTAGACAAAATTTCATATTTTGCTGAACTCTTTGGTAAATATAGTTTATTCTCTTTGCTTTCATTCTTTTTTAAAAAATTCACTGATATTTGATACGGCTCGCGATTAGATTTCGTTACAATATTGAAAACATATTCTTTGTTATCGGAAAAGCTCATGCTGGTTGCCGGACGATTATCGTTGACAAATTGCTTTGCTTCAATATGCATGTATGCTTTATCTCCATCTATTCGCAAAAATAATTGCTGAGCATATTTAGATACATGGTAAGTTATGTGATTATTGTTTGAGATTTCGTGGAAATCACAAGTGCTTACTTCAGCGGCATCAAAGCGATAAAACATGCATAACTTATAAGTTTCATACTTGGATTTACTCAACAAATCCGTTATTATACCCATTTTTGCAACAAACCTAGTTTCTTGTTGTCCCGAATAACTAGCGGCATCTAAAAAATACGCATTGATACAACTCATGCCATCAAACGATGCCCCTGCTGTCCAATCTTTTTGAAAGACAAAATTAGAATTATAGAACGCTGCATAAGGTAATTTATTCTTCTGACCACATAGTAGAATTGTTCTTTCACTATTGACATTACTTGCAAATATTACTGATGATGCGTAGACATCCGGAATATAAGATGTTGATATTAATTCCCCAGCAGAAGAATACCAAAGACAGATTGTAAATACTGATCCGTTTGCTTTTTCTCCCACCCCATATACTAAGTATGTTTTATTTGTACCAACAATTGAGGCGTCCCTTAAGTTGTTAACATAAGAAATTCCCAATAAATTGAGCTTTGAGAAAGTTTCTCCAATAATTATCTTGCTATCAAAACCACCTTCTATTGGCCGATGAATATAAAAATCACTTTCATCTTTTTGTAGAACAACAACATCATAATAATTGGCATTATTCGCAACTTCCACTAAGGTACGATTGCTATTAGTATAGCTGGAATACCTATCATTTTCTGTGACTTCAACTGGATCATTAAATTCCGAAACAATTCTTTGGATTCCATCAATAGAGCCTAGCACAAGAATTACAGCTAGAAAACAAACTAAAATAATTATTCTCTTTTTCATTTTTGATTCCCCCTATTAGTCTATTAATTCGGCGGCATAGAATAAACTACAAAAAAACAGAAATACCATAAAACTTGCTAATCTTTTCTCAATCATTACTCTTAAATCTTTATCTTATCATTGCTATAAACTCTTTATACTTCAACTTTATTATAAATAAAGAGAGTTTTTTTTCAACCATTTTCTTATTTGTTTGAGAGAACACAAAAAAATATAGGAGACAATCCTATATCTTTATATCGACTTTCCAATTACCTTTGCAATTCTTTTCTCAAAATCATATCTTGTCAACATCACAATAGCTCCGCATCCAAGACACTTTATTTTAATATCGGCTCCAAGTCTAATAATTTGCCATTTTTTACTTCTAGTAGCACATGGATGCTCTTTTTTTAGTTCAACAATATCGCCCAAATCATACTTAGGTCTTTCCATTTTTTCTTACCTGTGTTTTCTTTTTTGTGACTTCTGTTTCTTCGGTAACCACCATGACACGCGGTGATTTAAAACCATTTCGTTTACACATATCCGATAGTTCCAAATTAAATGATCTTCTGAATTGCCAATGTGTTTCGGGTTTTACGACCGTATTAACTTGAAATTCGATTCCATTGCCGGCCAATGAGTTGGCCCCTTTTATCTCGGGCAGTACCAATATTTCGGGATAATTCTTTGAAATTGCTTTTATCTCTTTTGCAAAAACTCTTTGAACTTCTTTAATATCTGTATCATAGGAAACCGTAAAGTAATTCACACATATCGCTTTTTCGGCTTTAGTATAATTTTTTACATTCCCAACATCACGATTATTCATCGTGCATATTTCACCAGTCCAAGATTCTAGCACCGTGTTTTTTACGCCTATTTTCTTGACCTTTCCCGAAAAACCATTAACTTCAATGTAATCATCAACCTCATAAACTTTTTCAAAAATGATAAATAGGCCCGATGTTATATCTTTAAGTAAATCTTGAAAGGCAAAACTGATAACAATACCAACTAAACCAGCACTTGCAAAAACCGTTGATGGATTAACACCAAAAATTGGTAGTAAAAAGATTATATAAACCGGTATAGCAAAATAGCGCATAATTGAACGAATGAGCGAATAGGTTGTCTCAATTCGTTTTTGACCATTAGTATCTTTCTTCTTCCATTTGATATTAAAGGCCAGTGCTTTTTTAATGACTATTAGCAGTATTTTGTAAGCCAAAAATACAATTACTGTTAAGATTATTACTCTAATAACTATATCCAAGACATTAGGCCATTCAATTGCATTATACCAATCAACTATTTCTTGCCACATTTTATCTCACCATCCTAGTCTTAAGAAGATTAACAAATAACTCGAGGGTTGTCAAAGGACCAACTCCGCCAGGAACCGGCGAATAACTCGCACATTTCTGTAATGCGCTGACATCGACATCCCCACAGATTTTTCCATTGTCCTCATGTATTCCAACATCAATAATCACCGATTTTTCCGATACATATTCGCTTGTAATAAACTTTTTCTTTCCCATGGCAACTATCAATATATCCGCATTCTTACACTCGTCTTTTAAATTGAGAGTCTTAGAATGACAGACAGTAACCGTTGCATTTTCTTGAATCAATAACTGTGCAACAGGAGCTCCTACTGTTTTGCTTCTTCCCACTACTGTTACCTTTTTACCAACCAAAGAAATATCATAGAATTTCAATAAGTCAACCACAGCTTGGGCGGTTGACGGGACCAAACACTGTTTGCCTTGACTTAGTTTACCCGCATTGAGAAAAGTGCACCCGTCAATGTCCTTTGATGGATCGATTGAATTATCAATCTCATCAGCGTTCATATATGTAGGTAACGGTTTATCAACCATTATTCCCCAAAACCCATCATTGATATTCAATGGCTCTATCATTTTTAATAATGTTTCTTTACTAATGCTTTGTTCGAAATCAAGTGAAGACACTTCAATACCTAGTTCTTTGCCAAGTTTAATCCGACTTCTCAAATAGGAAAGAGAAGCTTGGTCTGAATTTGGTTGAAGAATAGCGAGTCTTGGCATCAAACCCTGGCTCTTAAATTCCTCTACTTGTTTTATTAGCTCAGTCTTTCTAGCTTCAACTACTTTTTTACCATCTAAAATCATTAGAACAACCCCACAATCTCGCCATTTTTCAAGATATCAATCTTGGTGGCTGCCGGTGTCTTTGATAAACCAGGCATTGTCATAACAGCTCCAGTTAGCACTACAATAAAATTAGCGCCAGCGGACAATCTTATTTCTTTTACAGTAATAGTAAAATCTTTTGGTCTACCAATCAGCTTATCGTTATCTGACAATGAATTGGGTGTTTTGGCCATGCAAATAAAACCGTTCTGATATCCATTCTTTTCAATTACATGCAGCGTTTCCTCAGCAGAATCTAAATAGACAACATCTTTAGCACCATATATCTTAGTGCATATCTTACTAATCTTATCTTTAATTGGTTCATTTAACTCGTAGATATACTTAAGCGAATTATTATTATCAACCAAATCAACAATCTTTTTAGCAATCTCTATTGCTCCATCTCCACCCTTTGCATAAACATCGTTTAAACAAACCGGATGGTTACCCTGCTTACACAAATTCAATAAAGTTTCCACTTCTTTGTCGGTGTCGCTCGGAAATTTGTTGATTGCTACAACATAGGGCAGACCAAATTGTTGAACATTCTCGATGTGTTTTTTAAGATTTGGAAAACCCGCTATTAATGCATCAACATTCTCTTCACTTAAGTTGTTTTTGTCTTCACCACCATGCATCTTTAAAGCACGAATTGTAGCGACTATTACAACACAATTTGGTTTTAGAAAACCGGTTCTACACTTAATATCAAAAAACTTCTCGGCGCCCAAATCAGCACCGAATCCAGCTTCGGTAACAACTATATCTCCAAGTTTCAATCCCATTTTAGTTGCAATTAATGAATTACATCCATGGGCAATGTTTGCAAATGGTCCACCATGCATAAGAACTGGCGTTCCTCCTAATGTTTGAACAAGATTTGGCTTTAAGGCATCTTTCATTAATAAGGCAACAGATCCCACTACACCTAAGTCCTTAACAGTAACCGCTTGTTCATCATAGGTGTAGGCAACAATACAACGACCAATTTTATCTTTAAAGTCTTCAAGATCTTTAGCTAAACACATAATAGCCATCACTTCGGTGGCAACCGTAATAACAAATCCATCTTTTCTTTCTATGCCATTGTTCTTACCCATACCAACTTCTACTTGTCGCAAAGCTCTATCGTTCATATCTAAACAACGCTTCCAAACAACACGTCCGGGATTAATGTTTAGCTCATTGCCTTGAAAGATTGAATTATCAAGACAAGCCGAAATTAAGTTGTTTGCACTAGTTATGGCATGCATATCGCCAGTAAAATGTAAATTGATATCTTCCATAGGCACCACCTGTGAATAACCACCGCCTGCGGCTCCGCCTTTAATGCCAAATACTGGCCCCATTGATGGTTCTCTTAAACAGATAACCGGTTTGGCACCAATCTTTTTTAGAGCATCGCCAATACCAATGGTTGTTGTTGTTTTACCTTCGCCGGCTTTGGTTGGTGTAATGGCGGTAACCAAAACAAGCTTTGCATCCTTGTGCGTTAAAAGCTTTTCCATATAATCAAGGTTAATTTTTGCTTTATATTTACCATAAAACTCCAAATAATCTTCTGGTATACTAAGATTATTCGCGATTTCAATTATCGGTAATTTTCTATGCTCTTGAGCAATCTCTATATCAGTTTTCATTCGATCTCTCCTTGCAAATTAACAATTCGTTTAATGGCATTTTCTGCAATCAGCTTTGAATTGTTATACTCATCGATAATGTCTTTGTCAGTTATATTCTTAATATTAATTGTCATATTTATAATGCAGCATCTGATGTTTGAACAGCACATCTCCAATGCCATTTTATAATCGCTAATAATACTAGACACAATGTATTGTTTTAGAAACAAAATCATCTCTATCGCTTTAAAATTCAATTCCAATAATTTAAAGGGAATGTTATAGCAAAGAAATGCGGCCTTCTCAATTTCTTCTTTTTTATCACTCTTATATATCTTCATATAGCCTTCAAAGGCTTTTTCATCACTTTCTTGTATCTTGAAACATTCTTTTTGAAGGTCATTTAACCAACAAATCACTTTAGAAACTCGATCCTGTTCCTGCTGTGGTAAAGCAAGAAATTTCTTGCGCTTTTTCGAGACATTGATGCTCATCAACGCTAAAGAAAGTGCCATCGCCGTTGCATATGCCGCTGCTGCGCCACCGCCTGGAGTAGGACTATCACTACTTAATTGTTCAATGAACTCACTTAGTTTTGGGTCTTTCATTTGCACACCTTCTTTATATTATCATTGTAAATGATTTAACTTCATTTTGGTAGTTATATTATTATAAATAATGTATAATCGTTTTATACATGGAGGTTAACTATGAACACACAAGATAAACTCACTACTAAACGGATGTTCGGTTATTGTGCCGGTGACATTTTTGGTGGAGGAGCTTTTACATTAGTCGGTCTATTATTTATGAATTTCTTAACCGACAACATTTATATCGGTGCCGCTGCCGTTGGCACGATGATGTTGGTTGGAAAGATTTGGGATGCTTTCATCGATCCATTTATTGGTTCATTAAGTGAGAGAGTCCGCTCAAAAGTTGGCAGAAGAAGAATCTTTTTCTTGGCTGGTATATTCCATATTGCTCCAGCATTTGCCCTTTTGTGGCTTCCTTTGGAAACTTTACCGCTTTGGTTTAAGATCATTTACTACACCTTTGCTTATATGTTGTTTGCTACTTCTTTCTCGTTAACAATGGTTCCATACCATGCGATGTTGCCAGAATTAACAACCAACATTAAAAAGAGAAATAGAACCGTTGGAATTAGAGCGATTTTCTCAAACTGCTCGACCTTAATTGCTGGAACTGTTCCAATGATGCTAGTTAATCTTGTTGGAAAGGAACATTCTTACGCTTACTTAGTCATGGCTCTTTGTTTTGGCGTTTTCTATGCTATTCCTTGGATTTTTGTCTTTCTTTCTACTAAAGAAATTGACCATCCTGGTGAAGCCCAACCCAAAGAAAAAGTTCATATTTTTAAAGATTTCTTCAGTAACGCAAAAATGGTTCTTAGAAACCGTTCCTTTAGAATAATGCTTGGTCTCTATTTGCTGGCCTATACTGGAATGGATATATTTATGGCTATTTTGATGTATTATGTTAAATGGTTCCTAAATATGCCCGGTTCCTATACCATTCTCTTGGGCATATTCTTAATTACTCAAATTCTATCAATTTTCATTTATATTAAACTCGCGAACGTCATCGGCAAACGCTTTGCCTTTGTCACTGGAGCTTCCATTTGGGCAATAGGTTTGATTCTCATGCTCATAATGGCCTCTGCAACTGCCAATCCAATTATGGTTTATATTCCTACCTTCATCATGGCTCTTGGTGCTGGCGGTGTTGCCTATCTACCGTGGGCTATGCTACCTGAAGTTATGGATGTTGAAGAATTAATCTCCGGAAAAAAGAAAGACGGAATTTATTCTGGATTCTTAACCTTTATTAGACAACTATCTCAAGCCATTGCGTTATTTATCGTTGGTATATATCTAGATACACTTGATTATAGCATTGAAGAATTAGCTGAAAGCTGTGGCGGCAATAATAATAGTTGTATTTATGCAGGAATGGATGCTTCAATCAAAAATGGCATTCGTTACTTCGCGGTTTTCGCACCATTTATTCTCTTGATCGCATCACTAACGGTCGCAACCCTTTATCCTATTAATAATCTAACTTATCCAATGATAAGAAATGAGATTACAAACCGTAATACTACCGATGAATCAGTTAAGAAACATCTAGAAGAAATAAGCGGTCAACCATTTGAAAAATTAGGTAAATAAAAAAAGAAATCGGTTTATTAAGAACCGATTTTTTTATATGAGTTTTGGCATTCTTTTGACAATTAGTGAAGAGACATAAGCAACCAATATTCCCGTTATAATACCCGATATAGTCAAAACAATAACATAAGTGAACATATATACTGTTTGATAAAGAATGGCCACCATAATTACTTGACCAATACCATGAAAAATAGCACCAACAACTGATAACCCATAGATTGAGCACACTTTCAACCGCTTGATAATCAATGTAATAATAGTTGCAAGTACATTACCACTCAAAGCAATCAAGAAACCAGTTAATGAGCCACGTAACAACAAAGTTGTTAAGACTACTCGTAATATTCCAAATCCTGCATAGTACTTATCACCCAAATAATAGAGAACCAATAGGCCAACAGCATTGGCTAGTCCAAGTCTTACTCCCGGGAAAACAAAGGGGAGGACAACTAAAGATTCAATGTAGTTGACCAAAATTGCAATTGCAAGAAGAAAGGCATAACGCACAATTTTTTTAACTGTCATTATTTACCACCACCTTGCCAATCGACACCAGTATCTTCATAACCATCAATAGTTATGACAACACTATTTGGTGCGCAGATAATTGAAGTCCCTTTTTGAGATACTGGGCCCATATATTCACAATAATTGTAGTGGGAAGTTTGTTCATCAACACGCACCGCACCATCTTCGACAACTATGACTAAATCGCCTAGAAGCTTATCATAATCTGCTTGCTTCATTGTGAAAGTTTCATCAATGTTTAAATGCATTGTGTGAATAACTTGATTGTCATATTTGACTGTAACAACATTATTCTCTTTATTACCTCGCACGCTGAAAAGAGCAATCAACATTGCAATTATTAAACTAACGGCAGCAATAATAACGATAATGTCGCCTTTTGTCCGCTTTAGAGTTATGTTGTTCATAAATCTGCTCACTCTTTTCTATGCTTTCCTATTATAACAAATAAAACTGCATTAAATGTATTATTTTGTATTTGTTGTTTGCTACTTCGTTTTGTCTCGCGTATAATCATAAAGTACAAAGGCGGAGATTATATGCAAGCACTACATTCAGATAAAATGCGCGACATGCCGATAGGCAAACTTATTTTGACCATGTCTTTACCGGCAATGCTCTCAATGATTGTTAAAGCGCTTTATAATATTGTTGATTCAATCTATGTATCACGATATAGCACCGCTGGACTCGATGCTTTATCTATAGCTTTCCCCCTGCAGACAATTGTTATCGCCTTGGCGGTCGCCATTGGGGTCGGAACCAATGTAATGGTTGCGCGTCGACTTGGTGAAAAGCGAAAAGATGATGCCAGTCAAATTGCTAGAACCGGTTTGTTTATAGCACTATGCGGCGCGATTGTGGTCTGTATTATCGGATTGCTTTTTCCTTCTCTTTTCATGAGTTGGTTTACTGAAGATGCTACAACCATTCAAATGGGTGTCACCTATTTAAGAGTTATTCTCTGCTTTGGTTTTGGCGTTTTTATTGAGGTTTGCTTGTGCCGAGTGCTACAAGCCACAGGAAACATGAAAATTCCAATGATTTCGCAGATTATTGGAGCGGTAACTAACATCATTCTTGATCCTGTATTTATTTTTGGCTTTTGGTTTGTTCCTTCAATGGGTGTTTTAGGCGCTGCTATCGCCACTATTATTGGTCAGGTTTTATCGATGATTTTTGTTATTATCATCTATATAGTTAAAAAATTAGATATCGATATGAATTTGAAAGACTTCAAGCTCACCTCTGATAATGTGCTGTCAATTGCAAGAGTAGGTATTCCAACATTTGTCATGAATGCTATCGCGGCCTTCACAACTACCTTAATGAATTTGATTATTAAGGTCTATCCTTATGCCATTACAATTCAAGGAATCTATTTTAAGCTGCGTTCATTCATCTTTATGCCAGTCTTTGGGCTCACCCAAGGGTTAATGCCAATTCTTAGTTATAATTATGGGGCGAATAATAAAGGTCGCTTTAATCAGGCCCGAAAGATCTCATTGATTTCTTGTGTCATCATTATGTGTGTGGGAACCGTGCTTTTCTTTACCTTACCAAAACTTATTCTTCAATTATTTAATTTACCAGCTGAAGCCTACACAGCGGGAATCTATGCCCTAAGAATTCTCAGCATTAGCTTTGTTTTCTCCGCGCTAGGAATTATTACTGCAACCACCTTCCAATCAATTGGTAAAGGAACCAGTTCCTTACTGCTATCTCTTTGTCGCCAAATTATTATATTGTTACCTAGTGCTTTGCTACTATCTAAACTCTTTGGCTTTGAAGGTGTTTTCTTCTGTTATACCATTGCTGAATTAGTCGGTGTAGCTATCTTCTTCCCCAGAGGAATAAAAGCCGTTAATGTGGCCTTCGCTAAGAAGAGCAAAGAAAAAGCCCCTATCGAAGAGGCTTCTTAATCTTACAAGTTTTATCTTTGCAAGTTAGACAACTCAATCTAGCGTTTGTCATTTCAATAAATCTTTCTGGATGTCTATGAAAATTCACTTCCCATTGAATAAAAGTGAAAACTGCAACTGCACATAAGGTCCAACTATACACTCCCACGATAAAAAACAGTGGCGTTACCATCATAATTTGATCCCAGTTAAAAATGCGACAAGTTACACAGCAACGATTTTTCATAAAAAATTTTTGGAAGGGGCAAAAATAGAGTATACAGAATAAATCACTAACATAATAGCCCATGGAAATTAAAAACAATTCTTTTTCACGAATGAGTTTTGTAAAATACAAAGCCGCAACAATGCCATTCAACACAAGCCATGCAATTGCTACTTTCAAAGCACCTAAATTAAGGCGTCTTTTCTCGCGCTTGAAAGCTTCTTTATTAATTTCGACTCCTCTTTCAACATAATTATGTTTGAACAATTTTAAGCTGCCCATACTAACTTTGGGTCGTGGAGCAAAGACAATAATCATTTCAAGTATTAATACTGTCCATATAATTGTTAAATAGGTAAGGTTATCTATTCTGAAATTTACTAAATCATTTGTTAACTGTGGATAAAAGAAATAAAGATAAACAGCAAAAAGAAAAATCAGAACACGAAAAGCCAGTCTTTTCTGATAAGTAGATAATAGCATAGCAACACCTTCTTTATTTAGAATACTGTTCTTGGGATTTATTTGCTACCAATCTTAATGGTTGGTGCATTTTTGACCTCGTGACAGTGGCGACATCTAGGTTCATAACTCTCGCTAGCTCCCACTAAAACAATTGGATCATAATAATCCGCCGGTTCTCCGTTAACGATTCTTTGTGTTCTTGTAGCAGGTGTGCCACAGACAGCACAAACGGCGCTTAGTTTAGTAACAAATTCAGCTCTTACTAATAGTTCTGGCATAACGCCAAACGGCTCTCCACGGAAATCCCGATCGAGACCAGCAACCATTACTCTTTTGCCAGCATCTGCTAATGATTCACAAACAAGAATCAAATCTTTATCAAAAAATTGAGCTTCATCAATGGCGACTACTTCCACATCGTCAGTCACATACTTCAGTATGTCTCTAGCTTTGTCAGCATTAATGCTTTTTACTCTATATCCAGAATGTGAAGCGATTTCATCCTCACTATATCGATTGTCTATTTTTGGCTTAATTACTAGAATTTTCTTTTTAGCAAATTGGAGAACCCGAATCCGTCTAATTAACTCTTCGGTTTTTCCTGCAAACATACAGCCGGTAATTACTTCTATCCAGCCTTCTTTATATTGTTGATACATCATCGTCAACACCTCTTGTTCTTCTTAATTATAACAAACTCAGCGATATTTTCCACATTGAAGTTCATTATCTTGCTATCTTTTTTTTCTACCTTTATAATGTTTACGTGAAAGAAGGTTGGCTATGCAAAAAATAAGAACAATTTTAAGTAAAATTGGTGCTTTCTACAAAAAGCATAAATACTTACGTGTTTTTAGCATAATTTGGGCAATTACTTTCTTTCTTTTTGCCTTTCAAGCCATACCAAACGGCTTAACTCTCCCTGTATCGGGCGATTATTGTCTCCAACAGTTACATTTCTATGTTGAAGGACATGATGCATTCTGGAATTTCTTCAAGACTGGAGAATTCCAAATGTGGAGTTATGAAGGGTATTTAGGCTATAACTATTTTGCTGGTAATACCTTTTACTACTTAACTAGTCCTTTCTCCTTACCCATCTATTTATTACCCGTTTCTTTAGTCCCCCAAGGAATCTTCATAATGATGACTATCAAGATAGCGTGTGGTGGTTTGTTTGTCTATATTCTACTAAATAAATTCTTCCACTTATCGGACACCGCCTCATTAACGGGTGCGATTGCCTATGGTTTATGTGGTTGGGGACTATATTATGTCTGGTTTAATCACTTCTATGATGTATTAGCGGTTCTACCTCTGACCTTACTTGGTGTAGAATACTGTGTTCAAAAGAGAAAAGGCTGGCCATTAGCCATTGCCTTGTTAGTCTGTGGCTTGGTTAATTACTATTTTCTTTTTACCTTTGTATTTACAACAATGATGTATGCTTTGTTTCGCTATTTCCAATGCTTCAAAAAGAATAAAGGACATAATTTATCAATAATATTACAAGGCTTATTTTATTCTTGCGTTGGCGTTGGTATGTGCGCATTTGTAATCTTCCCCGCCATTCATATCGTAACAACCGTATCAAGAGTTAGTGGCTCATCGCTACTAATGGATTTCTTAAAGTTTTTCTTTGTTTCACCTGAAAAGACCGCAGATGGCTTTAACTTTGGGGCTTTAAAATCCTTCAAAGCATTCTTCAGCAATGACAATTTTAAAAACTTGCTTCGCTATGTGTTTGTCTATCCTGGCAGCGCATCTGATCGCGAGCAAAAGTTTATTTACATTATCTTAGAAACGGTATTTCCCGCAACAAGCAGTTGGGAAAATGCCTTGTTCAGCAATTCGGGCTATGATAATTATGTTTCAAATCTTTATATCTCTACTCCTATGTTATTGTTATTATGGCCAACTATAAAACTTAATTTCCGTTCAAAAAAGTTTTGGAAATTTTTTGGCACAATTTGGATGATATTTATGCCTTTTATACCATTCTATTTTTATCTATTCGGTGGCTTCAGTACTGTCCTGTATGGAAGATGGCTAATCTTTGTTGTCTTGATCATGATTATTGCTACCGCACCAACAATTGATAAACTAAAAGAGATGGATCGAACTGACCTTATAAAGAGTTTTATCATTTGTTTGACACTAATTGGAATATCCGTGGGAGCCGCTCTTCATTATGAAAGATTGAGTCTAGATTGGTATCACATTGCCGGCATCTGCATTTTGATGGTTTTCCAAATTGTAATATTCACAATTATGTATCGCATAATGCCGCACGACGAAATTGGAATCCTACGTAAAAAAGTACCGACAAAACGCATTGTTTTAATTATGGTTGCCATTGACTTAATTGTCTGTGGAAACATCGCATTATTAGGCCAAGGAATCCAAAACTATTGGGAATTATATGGCGGGCAGAATTTATTTAGAGAGCAAAGAAAAATTGTCAATGAATTGCAAAAAGAAGACCCTTCATTTTACCGCATTTTTGATAGTATGGCTGATCGCAACACCAACAATCTTTCTTTATCGTTGGGCTATAAAGGATTAGGAACATTTCACTCCCTATACAATACGGAATTGGATGTCTTTATTCAAAACTGGACACGTTCTTCCTATACTAGTGGAAACTGGTCAATGGGAATCGATGAGAAGCGTTATAATCTCGATGCATTCTTAAATGTAAAGTATTATCTTTTAGAAAAAGAAGATACCAACATTCCTTTGGGTTATAGTTTATATAAAGAAACAGAACATTATAAAGTGTATAAGAACGATCACTTTGTTGAACTAGGTTATGCTTTTGATCAAGCATTTTGTTACACGCAAAGCAACAGCGGCCATTCTACTTCGTTTGATGTTTCAAATAATATGTCTGATCATTTTATGTATGAATCAGCACTAACTGATTGTGCGATTGTTCAAGCCACCGATAAAGAAGAAATAACAAGTCTTATGGGTTCGAATCTAAACTTCCTTGATAGTTACTATACTACCTACAATCGAACTTATATTCAAAACAATAATCTATTCTATCAGCCAAGAGAAAGAGCGGTTGAATACCCTATAGGTTCTACTTCAATTCGAACATTAGGTTCTGACTATATTCGTGATATATTTGAAAATCAAGAAGATGTAAATTATAACGAGGGACAAGCAAACTTTAGAAAAGAATATGGCTATAAGCTCTATGGGCCTTGGCCGGAGAATTCAGATTTAGCTAGTGATTCTGGTGACAAGGTTATTGTTCGCTTGTCAGCAAGTAATGTCATCGGTCCTGATGCCGAGACTTGTGGTGGCTACCATGTAATCTGCGGAATCAACTATGGACCAAACTTGAAGATTAGTTTTTATCACGGCGATGAATTGGTAACTTCGGATGATCATGGCGTAAATTATTATGATCATAATGGTGATCATAAATTTGCTCGTGGATTTTATATTCGTAAGAGTGTTGATCGTATTGAGATTGAAGCATTAAATGATATTGAACCATCCTTGCTTACAAAATATGGATTGAGCTTTTTCTCAGAACCCTACAACGCCTACTTATCACGCCTTCAAAAACTTGAGCAATCTCCATTAGAAAACATTAGTCATACCAACAATACGATTGATTTCACAACCAATTATAGTGATAAGCGCTTTGTTGTTTTATCAGTACCCTATGATAGTGGCTGGAAATTAACTGTAAATGGCGTTAATACAAAGTATTATAAAGTGGATGGCGGCTTCATTGGCTTAATTGCGAATGAAGGAAAAAATACATATCACCTTCAATATACTTCACCAGGAATTAATAAAGGATTGGCGTTGAGCGGAATTTGTGCGTTCCTGTTTATTGGTGCAACGGTTACAATCGAAATTGTTTTTAATAAGAAAAAGAAGAAAGAAGAAGATGGCACAGAAGGAGACTAAGTCCTCTGTGCTTTTTCTTGGTGCACCCCTTACTAAGATAAGAATAATATGGTATAATGAGGTTACATGTGAGATTTATTCTCACCCGAAGATGAAATATGCTCTTACTTTGTTGTTTCTCGGCAATTTCTGATTATATGTCCAAGCCGCTGTTGGGCATTTTTATTTGCTTAGATGGAAGGAGGAAAGTATGGGAAAAAAACGTTTGGCTGTTATTGTGATGATTATTGTCGCTATCATTTGGGGCGGCGGTTATAGTGCTTCCCAAATTGCCATTAATTCTGGTTGGTCTACTTTCTCTATCCTTTTTGCTAGAAGTATTATTGGTGGAGCCGTTTGCCTTGTTCTAGCGTGGAAAACGAAGTTTTGGAAAAATAAAAATATGCTTAAAATTGGCATCATCTCTGGAACTTTATTTTTTGCTGGATATGTTTTACAGTTAGAAGGACAAAAAATAACCACCATTTCTAATACCGCCTTTTTAACATCCGCTGGTATTATTCTGGTGCCTTTATTTTCCTGGATTTTCTTTCGCAAAAAACCTTCAAGCATCGCTTTCATCGCCTGCTTAATCGCTTTTATTGGTGCAGCAGTTCTCAGCTTAGATGATTCATTTAAGCCACAAATTGGAGATCTCCTAGTCTTAGCTGGCGCGGCGGCCTATGCTGTTCATATACTCTATATTGATAGACACACCAAGGATTTTTCTGCTTTTGCAATTGCGGCTATCCAATTTATTATTATGGGAGTTTACTCGGGAATTGGCGTTTTAGTTACCAAAAGCCCAGTATTTGGTGGACCCGTTGGTTGGTGGGGAATTGCTTACTTTGCTTTATTATCGGGAGTTGTCGGTTTTGTTGGCCAGATTTGGAGCCAGCGACACCTTGAACCGAGCAAAGCCAGTTTAATAATGTCTCAAGAAGGATTGTTTGCCACAATTATCGCAATTTCTTTCATGGGCGAACCTTTCCATTGGAAGAACGCCATTGGCGGAATTATTATGATAATTGCTATCGTTTTTGCTCAAATTGACTTTAATGAAATTCGAAAGAGGAAAATCGAACGCGAAAATGCAACAAATTCAGCCGGTAATATTGCAAAAGCGGAAAATATAGATATAATTAAAGACACAAAAGAAGAGGGTGTTGACGATGAACAAGATCGAGCAATTGATAAAAAGTGAAATAGTAGAAATTCTAAAAGTAAAATTTAATTATGACATAACTGCCGATAATCCTCTTTTAGTTATTGAGATTCCTAAGTCTTGTTCTTTAGGAGATTACTCTACCAGTGTTGCTATGCGTTTAGCAAAAGAATTAAAGCAGAATCCCAGAATTATTGCTGAAGCAATAAAAATTGGTTTAGATAATTCTTCTCTTCCACTTAAGAAAGTAGAAATTGCTGGTCCTGGCTTCATCAATCTTTTTGTTAGAGAAAGCGCACTTGCGGATTGCATAAATCACATAATTAGTGAAGGTGCGAAATACGGTTATAATCAAAGCGGACAAAGTGAAAAAATATTAGTTGAGTATGTATCAGCAAACCCAACTGGTGATCTACACGTTGGTCATGCCAAAGCTGCAGCTTGGGGCGATTCATTAACTAGATTACTAAAAATGAGTGGTTATGATTGTATCAGAGAGTATTATATTAACGATGCCGGCAATCAAATTGATAATCTTGCCGCTTCTATCTACGCTCGTTATTGTGAAGCCTTTGGATTAACTGTAGAATTTCCGGAAGACGGCTATCACGCCGTGGATATCATTGACTTGGCCAAAAAGGTAAAAGAAGAAGATGGCGATAAGTGGCTAAGCGCTAAGTCGGATGCTCGTCATGAATACTTCCGTAAGACTGGAATTAGAATGGAATTAGATAAAATCAAAGCTATTCTCCATGAATTTGGTGTCACTTTTGATGTTTGGTCTAGCGAGCAAACAATTAGAGACTCCCATAAAGTTGAAGAAACTTTTGATGCCTTACTTGAAAAAGGCTATGCTTACGAGACTGATGGTGCGGTCTGGCTAAAAACCACCGAATTTGGTGATGATAAAGACCGTGTAATTAAAAAGCAAAATGGTGCTTATACTTACTTGATGCCGGATATTGCATATCATTTAACAAAGTTAGAAAGAGGTTATACTCACTTAGTTGATATCTTGGGTGCCGACCATCATGGCTACATTTCACGGATGAAAGCAGCCTTAATGTGCTTTGGCTATCCAGCAAACTGCTTGGATATTGATATACTTCAAATGGTTCGCTTAATTGAAAATGGCGAGGAAGTTAAAATGTCAAAGAGAACAGGCAAAGCTGTTACTTTGAGAGAATTAATTGATGATATTGGCGTTGATGCTTTGCGTTATTTCTTCTGTTCAAGAGCCGCTGATACCCATCTAGATTTTGATTTAACATTAGCAAAATCGCAAACAAGTGACAATCCTGTCTTCTATGCTCAATATGCCCATGCGCGGATTTGTTCCATTCTTAGAAGTGCGCCCGAGTTCACCAAGCAAGATTGTTATGAATTATTGAATCACGAAAAAGAAGTAGATTTGCTTAAACATATTAGTGAGTTTACTAACGATGTGTCTACGGCTGCGAAAACAAGAAGTCCAAACAAAATATGCAACTATATCCAGAAACTTGCACAGATGTTCCATGCCTTCTATGGTGCTTGCAAAGTTGTGGATGCCAGTAACCCGGCATTAACAAATGAAAGAGTTGGCTTGTTAATCGCCACAAAAACGGTTCTTGAAAATGCCTTAAACATCATTGGCGTTACAGCTCCCGAACAAATGTAAATAAAAAAGAAAAAAGCAGCAAAATTTGCTGCTTTTCTTTTTACATCTTACTATCATCAAATTGATTTAAATATTCTTTAAGTGGTTTGACTACTTTTTTAATGCATCCAGCTTTGAATGGAGAAACTAATTTCACTCCCTTATCTTTTAATAGATTCAAGAATGTGTTGCTTCCACCTAATTTACACAGATTCAAGTAACGGTTCCAAGCTTCTTTATAATCCACATTCATGGCATTGAAGAATTGGAAAGCACAGACTTGAGCGATTGTATAATCAATATAATAGAATGGATCCTCATAGATGTGAGCCTGTCTCATCCAGCGACCACCATTGTTGAGAAATTCATTATTGCCATATTTGAGATGAGGTAAATACTTTTTCTCAATCTCTCTCCATTTTGCTCTTCTCGCTGCTGGGGTAACTGTTGGATTTTCATAAACGAAAGCCTGGAACTCATCAACCGCAACACCATAAGGAATAAAGGTTAGGCATCCACTTAGATGGGCAAACTTATATTTATTTGTTTCTTCTTTGAAGAAGCCTTCTAGCCAAGGATAGGCAAAGAATTCCATGCTCATTGAGTGAATTTCACAAGCCTCCATTGTTGGCCAAACATTATCTTCAACAATGGCATCTTTACAGCAGTAAGCCATAAAAGCATGACCAGCTTCGTGAGTTAATACATCAACATCAGCACTGGTTCCGTTAAAGTTCGCATAAATGAATGGTGCTTTATAAGCGGGAATAGTAATTGAGAAACCACCGGCAGATTTATTGGGTCTTGATTCTAAATCCAGCAAATCAGAATCTCTCATAAATTGGAAATATTCCTTGGTTTCAGGCGACATTTCGCTATACATTTTGCTAGCAACCTCAACCAATTCTTTCGGCGTGCCCTTAGGAGTGGCGTTTCCACTTAAGAATTGCAAATTGTAATCATACCATTTCATTCCCTTAATTCCTAAGCGCTTGGCTTGTCTTCTAAATAACTGTTTTGTTAAGGGAACTAGATACTTATAGACCTGATCACGATAGCCTTTTACATCCTCAGGATTATAATCGGTTCTACCCATTTTTAAATACGCTAAGGCCACATAGTTTTCATAGCCTAATTTTTTAGCTATTCTATCTCTAACCTTAACCATCTGATCATAAATATCATCGTATTCTTCTAAATGATCACTATACCATTTGAAATAAGCCTTGCTGGCCGCTGCTCTAATGGTTCTATCCGGATCCGCTGTAAATTTATTAATCCCTGGGAAATTATAGATTTTACCCTTGAAGCGAATCTTTGCTCCCGCACATAGTTTACTATACTTACTGCGTAGTTTATTATCTTCAATCATATCAGCGATAACTTCGGGACTTACAGTCTTGATTGTGACTTCAGCATTGATCCACATTCTTGGTCCATAGACCTTATTAATTGCTTTCTTAAAGGGACTTTCAATAAGTGCTTTTGCAAACTCATTGGCCGCCAATTGTAATCTAGGACGACTTTCATCACAAAAATCTTGCTGCTTTGAATAATATTCGTTGCTAACATCCTGTAAGAAGCGAATATTAACCAAAGATAAAGCCGTATCAATTCTAATATTTAGCTCGTTTAATCTTGCAATTATTTCAATTTGTTTTTTTGCTGTTTTTGCTGCTTTAAATTCGACAGTTAATTGTTTGAACTGCTGTTCTATTTCTTCAATATTTAATTCTTCATACTTATAATCGTTAAATTTGATCATTGTTATTTCCTCCACCTTATTATCTTATCACAATATCTATATAAAAAGAAAAAAACCGCTGAGCGGTTTAATATTCTTGTTCTTCTTCTGATTCTTCTTCGTCTTCGGCTTCGTCAGCTTCTTCTTTTTCTTCGCCGTCTTCCTCTTCCTCTGCTTCTTCTTCATCTTCAGCATAGACATCATTCATGTCGATGTGCACTTTATCAAAGGTGTTACGTTCTCTTAAATCCCATACATTCTCGCCCAAGGTGACAATTCTACCATCCAGGGTTAATTCTGTATAAAATTCGGCAATTAAGTCATCTGCTTGTTCTTCAGATATATTCAATATCTGGGTTGTTTCATTCCAAAGTTTATCAAAAGCGATGGGCTTTTTCTTCTTTTTCATTAATTCATAGGCAGTCTGAACCATTGATTTTCTTTCCATTGTAAATACTCGCCCCCATTTGCTAGTAAATATTACCATAGTTTAGTAATTATTCCAATGCTTTTTTACTCTAATTTACAAAAATATGCTATGATTATGACTGGTGATATTATGACCTTTTATTTTGAAATTAAACACATTTGTAAACAGACTGGCGCACGCTATGGAATTCTTCACACTCCGCATGGAGATGTGGAAACCCCAATGTTCATGCCGGTTGGAACCTTGGCGACTGTTAAGTATCTTTCGCCAGAAGAATTATACGCAATGGACTCGGGAGTCATTCTTGCGAATACTTATCATTTATGGCTGCGTCCCGGACCAGATGTTGTTCAACAAGCTGGTGGTCTCCATAAATTCATGAACTATCAACGCCCAATGCTGACAGATTCGGGCGGTTTTCAAGTATTCTCCTTATCAGAAAAACGCAAAATAAGTGAAGAAGGCGTAGCGTTTAAGAACCACTTGGATGGTTCTCCTCTATTCTTATCTCCCGAGAAATCGATTGAGATACAGAATAAATTAGGTGCTGACATTATTATGAGTTTTGATGAGTGCCCACCATATCCTTGCATCCATGAATATATGCAAAAAAGTGTTGAGCGAACCTTAAGATGGGCAAAAAGAGGAAAAGAAGCCCACGCAAATCCTGATCAGGCCTTATTTGGTATTGTCCAGGGTGGAGAATACGAGGATTTAAGAAAATTAAGCGCCCAAACTCTAGCAGAGATGGACTTTCCCGGTTATTCTATTGGCGGAACTAGCGTTGGTGAAACCAAAGAAACTCTCTATAAAATGATTGACTATTCGATCAAGTACTTGCCCGAAGATAAACCCCGCTACTTAATGGGCGTCGGCAGTTATGATGCCATAATCGAGGGTGTTCTTCGTGGCGTTGACATGTTTGACTGTGTTTTACCAACCAGAATCGCTCGTCATGGCGCGTTAATGACCTCAAAAGGTCGTGTCAATATCCGTGATAAGAAGTATGAGTACGATTTTACTCCTCTAGATGATGAATGTGATTGCTATACCTGCAAAAACTACACAAAAGCTTATCTTCGCCACCTTTATAAGTGTGAAGAGGGCTTTGGAAAACGCTTGTTATCAATCCACAACATCAATTTTCTTATCAATTTAACTAAACAAATTCGCGAAGCCATCAAAGAAGATCGCTTTGGCGATTTTAAGAAGGAATTTTTTGAAAAACATGGATTGAACGTTGAAAATCCAAGAGGCTTTTAATATGAATACAAATGATTTTGATTTTGATTTACCAAAGCGCTTAATTGCTCAAACTCCGCTCTTAAATCGGGCGGATTCAAGAATGCTTGTTTTAAATCGTGCGACTCAATCAATTGAACATCGTCATTTTAAGGACATTGTCGAATACCTTAATCCTGGAGATGTCTTAGTTCGCAACAACACGCGTGTCATCCCCGCAAGATTGCTAGGAATAAAAGAGCAAACAGGAGCTCATGTTGAATTACTCTTGTTAAGACAATTAGAAAATGACACTTGGGAATGTCTTGTTGGCAATGCAAGAACGGTCAAAGAAGGAACTTTCATCGATTTTGGTGAAGGTAAATTAAAGGCTGAATGTCTAGAAGTCAAAGATGAGGGCTTGCGTATTTTTAAGATGCATTATACTGGTATTTTCTATGAACTTTTGGATGAATTGGGCCAAATGCCTTTGCCACCATATATCAAAGAAAAATTAGAAGATAAGGATCGTTATCAAACTGTATACGCTAAAATAAATGGCAGTGCCGCCGCCCCAACAGCGGGTTTCCATTTTACAGAAGAATTATTTGATCAAATTCGTGAAAAAGGTGTGGAAGTAATTGATATTACCCTTCATGTTGGTTTGGGTACTTTTAGACCAGTTGAAGTAGCATCAATCGAAAATCACATTATGCATGAAGAATATTATATGGTTAGTAAAGAAGCCGCTGAAAGATTAAATTTAGCGAAGCGTGAATATCGCCGGATTATCGCTATTGGCACTACTTCTGTGAGAACTTTGGAAGCAAACTATTCAAAATATAATACTTTCCAGCCAACTACTGAGAAAACTAATATTTTTATTTATCCTGGATATAAATTCAAAGCCGTTGATACCATTATTACTAATTTCCACTTACCAAAATCTACTTTAGTTATGCTTGTTTCTGCTTTCGCAACTAAAGAGTTAATAATGAAAGCTTACAGTGAAGCCATTCAAAAAGAATACCGTTTCTTCTCCTTTGGTGATGGCATGCTTATAATATGATAAACAGTTACCAAATTGGCAAGAAAACCTTAGATGGAATTGCAAGAAGTGGCCTGCGTCCAACCCTGCTTTTGCATGCCTGTTGCGCGCCTTGTTCGACTTATCCTCTGCAATTATTGAACGATTATTTTGAAATTACAGTTTATTTCAATAATTCAAATATTTATCCCATTGAAGAACATGATCGTCGTTTAGAAGAATTAGAAAATTATCTTTCATTATTTAATTCTGAGCATAATTCGGCGATTAAACTTATAAAAACACCTTATGATATCAATTATATGGACTATATCGGAATTCGCCGTAAAGATCCCGAACGAGGACCGCGTTGTCATCTCTGCTTTGTTACAAGAATGAAGGAAACCTATCAATACGCTAGCGACAATCATTTTGATTACTTTTCAACCGTAATGACAATTAGTCGGCAAAAAGATGAACAAGTAATAAATAAGATTGGCCTTGTTTTAAGCGGTTTCTTCCCGAACACAAAATTTCTAGTTCATAATTTCAAGAAAAAAGGCGGTCAAGAAATTGGACTCGCCTTAACTACTAAGTATAATCTTTATCGTCAGAACTATTGCGGATGTAAATACTCTATAAAAGAGGAGAAAAAAGGAGATTAACGAATCTCGCTATCTCCTTTTTCTTTTTTACTTTTTGCAATCTTATAATGCTCTTCACCGACTTTGCCAGTTGCTAAACTGCGAATATATTCTCTATCGCCGGGCATGAGCTTATCCGTCGATAGAATTATTGCCCGTCTGTTTCCAGAAATGAAGAACAATGAATTTTCTGTCTCTTCAACATTTGCAATCTCTTCCCAATGAGTGGCAGCTTTTTGATTTTCCACTTGCTGGTATATTCCTTTAGAGTTAAAAGTAACATTTATTGTTATTCTGTCTAATCCAGAACGAATGTAATTCTTCTTTACTAGCATTTTAGATGAAAGTAGTCCAAAGAGGAAAGATACAACAATAATAACTCCAGTGAAAATCCCTGCTTGAGCAAGAAATTCTGCAATGGTCTGATCTTTTCTAAATAGATATAGTATAACTATCATGATAACAACAGTATACACCGTTGTTAGTATTTGCCTTTTTACCATATTGCGGTTAAAAAACTCTGTATAGGTTGTCTGAGAAATGGTGAGATCTCTAGTCAATCCCGGTTCAATGACTTCTTCTACTTCTGGCTGATCAACTGATTCGGTACCACTTGTCTCGACTGGTTTTGTTTCTTCAACTATTTCAACTTCCACCTTTTCTTTTTCTTCGTTTTCAGGTGTTTCGTTAAATTCTTTTTTTTCTTCTTCCATTTTATATCTCCTTTGTGCTATCTAACTATAGCATAAATATTATATCAAAGAATATTAAATTTTTCTTAAATTTCGCAAATAATCTTCTTTCCTTAATGAATAACGATAATCATCACACATTTCACCATTAATTAAGCGGCTGCCTTTTGTAACTATACCATCAAAATGAAAACCGCACTTTTCAATTACGCGTTTTGATTGATAATTGAAAGAATAATGACGAATGGTCAATAACTCGATATTGGTCTTGGTGAAAACATAACATATCATTGCACTAACCACTTCTACCATTATTCCTTTGCCCCAATAAGGCTCCGATAATACATATCCAATCATTCGCACCTGTGAATCTTCTTGTGAAGGCTCACGATGAACACCAATTGAGCCTATAACACAATTAGTAGACTTATCGACAATCGCCCACAATTCATCACTGCTGATAAAAGTTCTTAAGGTCTGATAAGTTTCTTCAATTGAAGAATGTGGTCTCCATCCTGCCATTGGACCGATCTTGGGGTTAGAAGAATAAAAGAAAACATCTTGTAAATCAGAATAGCGAAATCGTCTAACTAGACATCTTTTTGTTTGAAACACATTTTCACCCATTCATATAATATGCGTGAAAAAAATAAATCTCATAACTTAAGTCACAATAATAGGGCATTCCTCTTCTAAAGAAGATTACATTTGGGCTAGGTAGGTAATCACCGAATACTGTCAACTTAATATTATGTTATTAGGTTTGCAAGGTGGAATAGAATGGCAGATATTTTAGAGTTGACCCATATATCTAAGAGTTTTTTTACTGACAAAGGAACTATCGAAGTGCTGAAAGATATCTCTTTTAGTTTGCCTGCCGGAAAAATCATTGCGTTGGTTGGTCCCTCTGGCTGCGGAAAATCTACAGTCTTAAATTTAATCAGTGGATTGGAACAGCCTACTGAAGGCAAAATTGTTAAGCTAGGAAAACTAGGATATATGTTTCAAAAAGACAATCTATTAGATTGGCGAAACGTTTATAAGAACATTACTTTGGGCCTGGAGATAAGCCGGCAAAAGAACCGAGAAGACTATTGCCACATCGATGCGCTTATTGAAAAATACGGTCTGAAAGAGTTTCGCGATTATCATCCAAAAGAACTGTCTGGTGGCATGAGACAAAGAGTGGCCTTAATTAGAACACTAACTTTAAATCCAGACATCCTTTTACTAGATGAACCTTTCTCTGCCTTGGATTACCAAACCAAATTGACTGTTCAAGAAGACGTATATCACATTATACGGCAGGAGAACAAAGCAACAATCCTTGTTACTCATGACATTACCGAAGCAATTGCAATGGCCGATTATGTTGTTGTCTTAACCAAAAGACCAGCAAGAATAAAAAGTATCCACAAAATCGACTTTTTTCCAAATGAAGAGCGCACTCCATTGCGCGTAAGAACCAGTAGTGATTTTAAGACTTACTTTGATGCTATTTGGAAGGAGTTGAATGACAATGATTAAAGCGAACTCCATGGAAGAATACTTGAAAAAGAAAAAGAGAAATAAGAGAAGAATACTTATTATCCAGCTGGCCATTTTCATTTCTCTGCTTGGGCTTTGGGAATTAAGCGCTTCATTAAATCTTATCAATGTCTTTCTAATTAGCAAACCAAGCGAAATTTTTGCGTTGTTTGCTCGTTATTTAGAAAGTGGCGAATTATTCAAGCATCTTTCTATTTCCTTATTAGAAACGCTTATTGGCCTTGTTATTGGCTCATTTACCGGAATTGTGATTGCTATCATTCTCTGGTGGAGTCCAACTTTAAGTAGAATCCTTGATCCATTTCTCGTGGTTCTAAACGCCTTGCCCAAAACGGCTCTCGCTCCTATTATGATTATCTGGGCTGGAACAGGAATAAAAGGAATCGTTGTTGTTGCAATCTCAATCTCGCTAGTTCTCACCATTCTTTCCGCCTATAGTTACTTTGTTGGTATTGAAGAAGAAAAGATTAAGATGTTAAGAACATTTGGTGCGAACAAATTTCAGATTCTTTTTAAACTTGTTTTGCCTGCTAACTTTGCAAATATGATAAACATTATCAAAATTAATATTGGAATGGCTTGGGTTGGTGTAATCGTAGGAGAATTTATGGTTTCTCGTTTTGGCATTGGTTACCTAGTAGTATATGGTAGTCAAGTATTCCAGATGGATCTAGTTATGATGGGCGTTATTTCTTTGGCAATATTAGCCTTCTTGATGTATGCAGTTGTCAATTTAATTGAAAATTATTATCGCTCTAAACGATAGAAAGGAAAAAGATGAAAAAGTTAAAGTATTTACTTGTTTTGCTGTTTCTAATTCCTCTAGCTGCTTGCAGCAACAAAAACAAAATAACGATTGCGGAAGTTACGCATTCCATTTTCTATGCTCCTCAGTATGTTGCGATAGAAAAAGGTTTCTTCGCTGAAGAAGGATTAGAAGTTGATATTATTACTACACCTGGCGCCGATAAAACGATGGCCGCTCTATTATCTAAAGAGGCTCATATTGGTTTAATGGGACCAGAAGCTTCGATGTATGTTTATTTGAACGGTCAAGAAGACTATGCGATTAACTTTGCTCAATTAACGCAAAGAGATGGGAGTTTCTTACTGTCAAAAGATCCAGTTCAAAATTTTGAGTGGTCCCAGTTAAAAGGAAAGACCATTATTGGTGGTCGATTAGGCGGGATGCCGGAAATGGTATTAGAATATGTGCTTAAGCAGAATAAATTAAGTGTTGATGTCGATGACACTACTAAAGATGTCTGTGTCAGAACTGATGTGGCTTTTGATGTCCTTGCTGGTGCTTTTAGCTCTGGTCAAGGCGATTATGTTGCTCTGTTTGAGCCAACAGCTACACAGGTTATTAATAATGGTAAAGGTCATATGGTTCTTTCATTAGGAAAAGAAGCCGGGCCAATTCCCTATACCTGTTATAGTACTCTTAAGAGTTACATGAAAGATAATGGCGGGACAATTGAAAAGTTTACTCGTGCCATCTATAAGGCTTTAGAGTGGGTAAATAAAGCCGATAGTTCAGAAATTGCTAAACTATTACAGCCATATTTCTCATCAAATACAAGTGCCGAAATAACTACCGTTGTTGAAAGATATAAATCTATTGAAGCATGGCCTACTGATTTGTCCTTGAAAAAAGAAAACTACGAAAAACTGATGGACATAGCTGAATTGGCTGGTCAATTGAAGTCCCGCCCAAAATATGAAACCTTAGTTACAACCGAATACAGTGAAAAAGTCCGATAGTTTTTGAAAAGACACGCACTTCATGTTATTATTTATTAATAGCAAGGAGCGTGTCTATTTTGAAGAAAATTTATCCTTTAGGATTCCTTATTTGGTTATATTTACTTATTTTTGCTGGCAGTGTTGCTCTTTTTGTCATGAAGTATATTGTTGAGCAAGGATCCATTTTCTATGGATTAGCTATTTTTATAGCAGCTTATTGCTTATATTGGCTTATTAGAAATTTCTTCAGTTATCCAATTTTCTATGATGAGAAATCAATTTGGATGAATAAGGATTTTGTTTTAATTAGAAACGAGCGCATTCAATACGAGACAACCATCGAGTTTGACAATATCGTGAGTTATACGATTGAAGAAACCTTTGGAAATTCTCTCGGTCGTTCTTTGGGACGAAAAGGAATGAAAAGATTTCTAGTTTGTGTTGGGAAAGATGAAGTAACGCGTCGTTTATATATTTCTGTTCTCTTTCCTTCTCAAGTCAATCGAATTCTTCGCTTATTGAAACAGAAGACAGGAAAAGATATCACCATACCAAAAAGAAGCTAATGCAATAGCTTCTTTTTTGTTAATTTATTAATCTTTATTTCGCTCTTGTAAGTCTTATTTCAAAATGATTTTCTTGAATAATAATATCGGCGGTATCTATCATACTACCAACAACGTAAATGTCGTTATCATCTTGGAATTCTGTGTTACCCACGACATTCCAATACATAGCTTCCATCGATGGATTTCTTGGCTTGTTCAGCTTTTCTTCCAAGCTTTGAATTAAATCAAGATATTTTAAATCAAAATCACTCTTAATCGTTGCTGAAAAAATATTGTTTTCTAATTTTGTTTTTACATCGATATTTTTACCACCTACATAAAAACAATAAGTATAAAACACATCGATAATCTTTAATAATTTCTTGTCACTAGTCTTCATCAACTTCTCCTCCTTTTTTTCCGCTTATTCTATTCTTAAATTTTCTCCAAGGATCTTTAAATATTTCGATGATTGGCAACAAGATAATCGCATCAAACATTCCCGCAAAGCCATTGCTATACAAAGTCAGTCCGGCGTGAATTCTTTCAACATTCTTTACAATGAAAACATGCAAGAATCCTGAGACGATTCCCCAAAACCAACCATTTTGGCCTCCAATTGGCGCAATCCCAGTTGCAAAGAGAATTGCTAATATCGCACCAGAATCAGTCGCAAAATCCCACAATCCACATAGATGGCCAATCAAACCGCCAAGAAAGATATAGATAACATTGCGTAAGTTGTTTCCAAATGCTCCAAAGCCAACAATAGTAATAATTGCTCCTAATGTCGGTCCGTTTATAGGTGCCCCAACTATTCTTGTAAATACAATACTCATTATTCCTAATAAACCCATATTAATAAGTGTTGGTCCAACTCCCTCACGAACAATGTAGTCAGTGACCGCACGACCAGAATAACGAGTCATCTTAAGGGCTTTGTAAATCCCTTTTCGATCAAGAAGAAATCCCACAACGCAAAAGACAATAAAGACAATTATGAACATCCATGTCAGTAGAGTTGTATAAGATTTATTCCAATAGAATTGTTCAGAGAATTGAAATCCGGCTACCCGCATTATGGAAACCGCTGCAACAACTATCGTACCCGCGGCTACGCCAACATTATATAAAACATAGCCTTGGTGAATGTTCATTGTAAAAGAGGCAACTGCTGGTAGAATAAAACCTATCACTATACCAACAATAGCACCGATTGCAATCGCCCATCCTAGTGGCCATTCGGTATGTGAGAACAGTTCAGAAACCAATGGTCCCATAGTTGCGCCAAAAATTGCTGTATTAACATTCTTACTGAATTTTTCTTTTTTGAATATCGTATATAACACTACGCCTAGAATTATAGGAATACTATTAGGGAGATTCTTACCGAATAGCGAGAACCCGGTAGTAATTAGAACGGCTGCAATTGAAATGCCAGACATTGGTGATTTAGAAATTTTGATCAGACCAACCATTATCAAGGTCATTAACCCCGAGTTAAAGAGGGCGGCCCCAATGCTTGCTAATTCAACATAATCGGTTGTTAAGATATCTGGAGATTTAAAGATTAACCAGATTCCACTGAATATATCTGATGGACTGGATAAGCAGAACGCAGCAACAATAAGAAATAGACCGATTGCCAGCAGAAACAAGGTTATCTGACCATCTTGACCTTTGATATAGTTCTTTACCTTTTCTTTCATAGTAAACACACTCCAAAAAACTCTTTTTATTATAGCATGAACTTTACTGCTGTGTTATCGCTTTTATTATAGTATAGGCACAAGCTAAACCGGCTGCGGCTGGAACAAGCATTAAACTCGGCAAAGGTTTAGTAGCTGCATTAACGGGTATTTCAGTAGAACAAACTACATTTATTTTTTTTAAATCTAAATTGCATTTTCTACCCAATTCTCTGACTTTTTTTGCAACAGGATCGCCTTCTGTTTTATGAAGTTTCGTACACTTAATTAAAGTGGGATCAAGGCGGTTTGCCATCCCCATTGAACTAGCAATAAAAATGTTCTTTTCTTCACATTTTTTCATCAATAAAATTTTAGATGTAATCGTATCTATGGCATCAACCACATAATCAATCTTAAAATCATCAAACATTGTTAGGTGCTCTTCATCGAGGAAACAATCGTATACTATGACGGTCACCGCCGGATTGATGAGGCCAATTCTTTCTTTAAAAAGCGCGGTTTTTTTCTTGCCAATGTTATCTTCTAAAGCAATTATTTGCCGATTTATATTTGTTATATCTACTACATCATAGTCGACTAAAATAATAGTACCGAAGCCAAGTCTAGCCACAGCTTCAGCAGCATATCCTCCGACTCCACCTAATCCGACAATTAAGACGGTCTTGGAGAAAATTAAATCTGTTGTTTCTTCTCCTAGAAACATTTTATTTCTTAGAAATCTATCATCCATTATTCCACCCGCTTTCAATAATAGTCAAAGCTTCTTTTTCAATTTGCTCAATGGTTTTGTTCTGCACATCTATCCATTTAACATCCATCTGATGATTGAACCAGGTATATTGACGTTTAGCAAATTTATGCGTGTTACTTTTGATGGCTGCCGCCACTTCTTCTAAGGTAGAATTTCCCTCTAGATAAGATCTGAATTCTTTATATCCAATCGCTTGCAATGCGGTTGAATTTGCAGAAGCATTAGTCAATACATATCTGGCTTCTTGTTCCAAGCCTTGACTCATCATTTTGTCTACTCTTTCATCAATAAGCGTGTACAGTTCTGAGCGTGGTCTAGTTAATCCGATATAGATAACATCGTATAATGGCTTATGTTCTTGTAATTTATTAAGCCCTTCTTTGCCCACTCCTGTCTCATAGAACAATTCAATGGCACGAATTATTCTCTTACGGTTATTGGGATGAATGGTGAGGGCGGTCTTTTCATCAAGTTCTTGCAATTGAAGATATAACTCTTCGGTGGTTTTAACATCTAATTTGTAATCGGTGGGTTGATTCTCTTGAAACAAGTAGTCATATAGTCCGGCCTTTAAATAAAGACCTGTTCCCCCAACAATAATTGGAAGTTTATGCTTCTCAGTGGTTTCTGAAATAGTTTGGCGGATTAGTTTCTGAAATTCTGCAACACTAAAACTCTGTTGTATATTTTTAATATCAAACAGGTGATGAGCGATGCCTTCTTTCTCTTTCTCACTTATTTTGGCTGTTCCAACATTCATTTCTTTATAAACTTGCATTGAATCACCATTAATTATTTCTCCGTTAAGGGCTTTGGCAAGATTAATTGAAAGACTTGTTTTACCCACACAAGTAGGACCACAAATAACTAATACCTTATCCATTTTATCCAGCTCTCTTGAACAGTTTTTCTAGTTCATATTCTGAATAAAAAATCATGGTTGGCCGTCCGTGTGGGCAACTATGTGGGTTGCTACATTTCATTAAATTATCAATTAATTCCTGCTGCTCATCTATTGTAATAGAATGATTGGCTTTCAAAGACATCTTACAAGCCATTGTCGAAATAGCATGGGATCGTAAAGAAAAGACATTGATATTGGAGTTACTAATAATCTGATTTGTCATTTCGCTAATATAATAATCCACATCAAGGTTATTCATCCATACTGGTATCGAAATAACACGGATAGCATTATTGCCAAATATCTCACATTTAATGCCGACGCCCTCTAACATATCGAGACGATCTTTAAGTATCTGCACTTCACGAAAACTCAATTCAATAACTTTTGGGAGTAGCAAATCATTCATAATAATTTGGTTTTGCATAATGACTGAAAGCTTTTCAAAGTTAATTCTTTCCATGGCGGCATGTTGATCAATTAGATAAAAACCATCAACGCTTTCAGCGACAATATACGTCCCATGAATCTGTCCAATGGGTCTCATTTTGTTGATTTTTCTTTCCTTTACTTCAACTTTGGGTTCTTCGAAATGAAATACAGGCTCTTCATTCTTAATCATTCTTGATTCATCAGTGGATTGATTAATCGGAGAAGTTAATAAGGGCTCTTCTGAAATATAAGAATCTAGGTCTAACGTCGGGCGAAATACTTCCTTTTTCGCAACTTCAACTTTGGGAATCATTGTCGCTTCATCTAAAGCTATTTTAATATTCTCTTTGACAAGTTTAGCCAACGACTCATCTTTTGATAATCTCACTTCGTGCTTCGCCGGATGAACATTAACATCGACCAAGCGTGGATCAACTTCTATATTAAGAAGGGTAACAGGATAACGATCCACCGGAATATAATTAAGATACGCTTCCTTTATCATTGATTGAATAAGCGGTATTTTTACATTTCGGTTGTTTAGCAAAAAAGTCATATAGCGTCTGCTGGCTTTATGAATGTTGAATTTACTAATATAACCGCTGACATGAAAATCATTATCTTTGAAATCGACTTTCAACATATTTCTGGCGGTTTCAATTCCAAAAACATCAGCAATAATTTCTAACACATTGTTTCGGCCACTACTTTGAAAAACCTCTTTGTTATCAATAAACAATTTAAGTTTGACATTGGGATAACCCAACGCAATTTTTGTAACCACATCAACAATATTCGCAATTTCGGTATTGTCGTTGCGTAAATGTTTTAGCCTCGCCGGAGTATTATAAAACAGTTCTTCGGCTGTAACAGTGGTTCCAACACGGCCATCACTTGGTTCAACGGTCACAACTATGGCATTTTCCGCTCGTACTTTCCAGCCTGTGTTGTCTTTCGTACACGATTGCAGGGTGACTTTGCTGACCGCCGCAATTGAGGGGAGAGCTTCTCCACGGAAACCGAGAGTTCCGATGTTGAATAAATCTTTTTTTGTTTTGATTTTTGAGGTGGCATGTCTTGTAAATGCAAGCAAAACATCCTCTTTGATCATTCCATATCCATCATCTTTAACAATGATTTTGTCTCTTCCGGCCCCAAAAACCCGAATTTCTATTTCCCTTGCCTCGGCATCAATAGAATTTTCTAATAGTTCTTTAACAACACTGCTTGGTCTTTCTACCACTTCGCCAGCCGCTATCATATTAGCCAAGCTAGCATCAAGTACTTGAATTTTTCCCATAATCTTTCCTCCTATTTAAGCTTTTTCTTTAGTTCATACAAAAGATTCAGAGCATCCATTGGTGAGATAGATAGAGGATCTGTTGCTTTGATTATATCTTCTACTTCGCTTTTCTTAACTACTTCCTTCACAATATATTCTCCTGGTGTAACGGAGACTTTCTTCTGTTCCAAATAAGAGAGTATATCCTTGGCCCGAGTCAACAAATCATCAGGTAATTTTGCAAGCCTTGCAACATTGATACCATATGATTTATTTGCGCAACCTTTTATGACTTTATATAAGAATGTTACTTTGTCATCTTCTTCAAATACCTTGACGTGATAGTTTTCCGCCCCTTGTAAGCGCCCCTCTAAATCTGTTAATTCATGATAGTGGGTTGAGAAGAGTGTTAATGCCTTAACATTTGTGCAAATATATTCAATAATTGCTTGTGCCAAAGCCATGCCATCAAAGGTCGATGTCCCACGACCGATTTCATCAAAAATAATTAGAGATTGCGGAGTAGCGTTTCTTATAGCGTGATTAGCTTCGAGCATTTCGACCATAAAAGTGGACTGCCCAGAAACCAAATCATCACTAGCCCCGATTCTTGTGAATATCTGATCAAAAACCGGTGTCTTCATAGATTTGGCGGCCACAAAGCTACCAACTTGAGCCATAATAATTGCTAAAGCAACCTGTCGCATATAGGTGCTTTTGCCACCCATGTTTGGTCCAGTGATTAAATGCAAAAAGTTATTGTTATTCATCACAAGATTATTTGGAACATAGGCATCTTGCGAGACCTTTTCTAAAACTGGATGCCGACCATCAATAATCTCAATGTTTCCGGTGTCAGTAAATAATGGTCTAACATAATTGTTGTTGACCGCAACTTCGGCAAATGAGCGTAACACATCTATGGTTGAAACGGTTTCAGAAAGAGATTGAATCTTCTCAGTATACTTTTTGATTTCATCTCTTATGGCCTGAAAGATTTCATATTCAAGTTTAATTATTTTATCTTCGGCGTTGAGAATTAAATCTTCTTTCTCTTTTAACTCTTGGGTTATATATCTCTCTCCGGTGGTTAATGTTTGTTTTCTTACATAGCCGAATTCGTCCTTAACTTGACCAACAAAAGATTTGGAGATTTCAATGTAAAAGCCAAAAACTTTGTTATAGCCTATTTTCAAGCCCTTAATTCCGGTTCTTTCTTTTTCACTTGCTTCCAAAGCGGAAATCCATTGCTTACCGCCTTTACTCAACTTATATAATTCGCTTAGTTCTTCGTTATATTCCATCTTAATCATTCCGCCCTCTTTAATTGTAAAGGGTGGGTTTTCAACGATACTCGCTTCAATTAATCTGACGATATCATCTAACGAATCAATTGTGTTGGATAACTTGACTAGTGATTGATCGCCGCTATTTACTAGCATTTCTTTCATTAATGGGATTACTTTCAAAGATTTAGCTAATTGAATTAAATCTCTGGCGTTTGCGTTTCCATAACCGATTCGACCAATTAATCTTGGTAAATCATAAACCTCATCTAAAAGGGTCGAAAGATCTTTTCGCACTAAGAAGTCATTTACAAAGGCTTCCACTATATCTAATCTTTCTTCAATTTGCTTTTGCTCAGCTAGGGGTCTTGATAGATACGCTTTTAACTTTCTAGCACCCATGGCGGTCTTTGTTTTGTCAATAACCCAAAGTAAGGAACCGTAACGATCTTCGCTGCGGATGGTTCTAGTTAATTCGAGATTATTTCTGGTATAGATGTCCATTCTCAGGTGCTGATTTGTTTTTAAAACTTTGGCCTTTTGCAAATAATCAATATCTCTTTTTTGTGTAGAAACCAAATAATCAATCAAACGCACCAAACATCTAATTTGGCGCAAATCTTTAATATCCATAACAACATTTTCATATTCTAAGGTTGGCTCAACATCGTGATGGATGGAAATTGTGTATTTACCTTGATTGTTTTTAAAAACAGAAGCATCAAATTTGTCTGATACTATTATTTCTTTTGCTTCAAAAGTATCTATTTCGTTCATCAACAATTCAGAATCTGCTTCAATATTCAGCACGCCAACCTCTCCGGTTGAAATGTCACAATAGGCGATTATATAAAACGGGCCCTGATAATCAACACTCAAAATATAGTTGTTTTTGTTCTCTTCTAGCCCAACATCAATTAATGTTCCTGGTGTGATAATTTGAACAACATCTCTTTTTACTAACCCTTTGGCGAGTTTAGGATCTTCAAGCTGCTCAACAATTCCAACTTTATATCCTCTCTTGATAAGACGGTCAATGTAGTTGGTTACCGCGTGATGAGGTACACCACACATGGGTACCCGTTCCTCAGCTCCTGCATCTTTTCCAGTAAGAACCAATTCCAACTCTTTTGATGCTATTTTCGCATCCTCAAAAAACAGTTCATAGAAATCACCGAGTCTAAAAAGAATTAGCGTGTCGGGATAAGTCTCTTTTATCTTGAGATATTGGGTAATCATTGGTGAATATTTAGCTTTTGTCATAAAAAATCACATCCTGTTATGATGATTATAACAAATCGCGCGCATAAAATCTATATTTATATAAAAAATCAACTTTCTATGAAAGTTGACTATTCTTATAATATCGTTGGTTGGTGGCTGTCCTTTATCACATAATCAGGATCAATACTCGCTTCAATCTCCCCATCTAAAATCCATTCTTCTTCGCCTTGAGTCACTTGAACTTTAAGCTTTGTTTCGCCTACCGCATCTACAACCAATTCTTTTTCGACTACTACTTCGATTTTCCCGTTTTCTAGTAGTTTGAGTCCTGTGCAAACTGGATATTTCACAAAGAACGCTTTTAGATCATTATTCATTCCTAATCTTTCGCCCGGCTTTATTTTGAATGGGATGAGTTCTTTATAATCGATGGTGCGTTTAATAATTTCTGTGTCTTGGTCTTCGCCACACCCATACCAAATATGAATATCGTAAGTGCCTTCCACTTCAATTGTCTCATCTGATTTTACATAAGGAGTTGCATGACTATTAATTATCCAACATCCCAAAGTTCGACTTGCAGCTTTCTCGGGAAGAATCTCGTGAATGGTTATGCTGCTCTTTCTTCCTTTTCCTACTACGGCTTTTGTGAGTATTTCTCTAAACATTGATTTATCGCTCCTTCAAAACTAGTCTATGTCCATCGTATTTAGTTCTATACATTTTCTTTCACAAACTAGCCATCAAAAAAACGATTATTCTTTTGTTTACGATAAGAAACGTCATAAGAAGACAAAAAGAAAATCCCCGCGTTAACGAGGATTCATTTCCTAATAATTATTTCTTGGTTACAACGTCGATTTTTTTCTTTCCACCCATGTATGGCTGGAGAACTTCTGGGATATTAATTGATCCATCGGCGTTAAGATGATTTTCTAAGATTGCAATCAACATTCTTGGTGGCGCAACAACGGTATTATTCAAGGTGTGGGCAAAATAGTTTTTGTTCTCATCTTTGATTCTAATTCCGAGTCTTCTGGCTTGAGCATCGCCGAGATTGGAGCAACTGCCAACCTCAAAATACTTCTGCTGCCGTGGACTCCAGGCTTCGACATCAATGCTTTTAACTTTCAAATCTGCTAGATCACCACTGCAACATTCTAAAGTTCTTACTGGAATCTTCATGCTAGTAAATAATTCAACAGTGAAGTGATATAGTTTTTCAAACCAAGCTTTTGAATCTTCTGGTTCACACACAATTATCATTTCTTGCTTTTCAAATTGATGAATCCGATATACTCCTCTTTCTTCTATTCCGTGAGCGCCTTTTTCTTTTCTAAAACAAGGAGAATAACTGGTATAGGTGTAAGGTAAATCTTCTTTGTTCAATAGTTGACCGATAAACTTGCCAATCATGGAGTGTTCGCTAGTGCCGATTAAATAAAGATCTTCGCCTTCAATTTTATACATCATCGCATCCATTTCCGCAAAACTCATAACTCCGGTTACAACATCGCTTCTAATCATGTATGGTGGGATAACATAAGTAAAACCTTTATCAATCATGAAATCTCTAGCATAACTTAAAACCGCAGAGTGAAGTCTAGCGATATCACCCATTAAATAATAAAAGCCATTACCAGCAACTCTTCTTGCGCTATCTAAATCTATGCCGCCAACTCTTTCGATGATATCAAGGTGATAGGGGATAGCGTAGTCAGGAACTTTAGGTTCAAGGAACCTTTCGATTTCCACGTTCTCTGAATCGTCTTTTCCCACAGGAACGGTTGGATCAATGATATTAGGAATAACTAGCATGATCTCTCTTACCCTATTCTCAATTCTTTCAGCGTCCTCTTCAAGCTTGATTAAAGCGTTGTTAATGTCAACAACTCTTTGTTTGCTGGCGTTAGCTTCTTCACTCTTTTTTTGGCCCATTAACGCCCCGATTGATTTGCTGACGCGGTTACGTTCGCTACGCAAATCATCTATTTCTACCTTGATTTGCCGTAGTTTTTTATCTAGTTCAATCACCTCATCAACTAGTGGTAATTTACTATCTTGGAATTTTTTCTTAATGTTTTCCTTTACGACGTCTGGATTGTCTCTCAAAAGTTTAATGTCTATCATGCTTTTTTCCTCCTAAACAATAAAAAAAGTGCCTCCGCAAAGGGACGGTTTCCCGCGGTGCCACCCTTCTTACAATGTTTCACGTGAAACATTGTCTCTTTTGTGATAACGGTTTCTACCGGAAATAGTATACTATTTCTCTCTTGAGTGGATTCATCGACTTCTCTTTTCTGCTTTGCACCAGCCAGCAGATCTCTAGAAAGAGAAAGAAGATTACTACTCTCAATCAACGATTTAATCATATCTTACCACCCAAATTAGACAAAATCAATAGAAGAAGAAAGGCGGCTAATGCCGCCCTATTCTTCGGTTGTATTTACTTCATTAGAAGGTGTTTCTGCTGAAACCTCTTCTGCTATTTCTTCCTCATCTTGGTGAGGAGCAATGGCGATTGAGGCAACTTCTTGCCCATCTTCAACTTTAATAACTTTTACGCCTTGAGTATGTCTACCGGCAATCTTAACGCTTGCAAGCGGAGTTCTAATGATAACGCCTTTAGAGGTTGTGATTAATAAATCTTCATCGCCCTCTACGGCGCGCATAGCTACTAGCTCACCATTCTTTTCGGTGGCATTTAGAGTGTAGACTCCTTTGCCGCCACGACTGGTTAAGCGGTATTCTTCACGATCTGACATTTTACCATAGCCTTTACTCGTAATAACTAAAATCAATTTGCCTTCATTTGAAGTGGTTACGCCAACAACTTTTTTGCTTTCGTTTAAGGTAATACCTCTAACACCAGCAGCTGTACGTCCCATTCTTCTAACACCATCTTCGTGGAAGCGACAGACTTTGCCGCCACTGGAAGCGATGTAAATGTTTTCATCACCAGTTGTCTTTTTAACATCGAATAGCTCGTCGCCCTCTTTTAATCCGACCGCAATCTTTCCATTGCGATTGATGTTTTCAAATTGGCTGAGAGCAACTCTCTTTATTACGCCTTCTTTGGTGACAAACACTAAACTATGTTCTTCATCATAGGCATCAACATCAATAATAGTTTTTACCTTTTCATCTTTGGCAAGTTGTAATAAATTGACTACTGGTATGCCTTTACCTTGGCGAGAGAATTCCGGAATCTGATATCCCCTAATCCGATAAACCTTTCCATAATTTGTAAAGAAGAGAATGTCGGTGTGAGTAGAGGCGAATAGAAGCTTGTCTACTACATCATCATCATGGGTAGTAATACCCTTGACACCACGACCGCCACGTTTTTGCGAACGATAGGTATCAACAGTAACTCTCTTAACATAACCATTGGAGGTAAGTGTAAAGATGACATCTTCTTCTGGAATTAAATCCTCATCTTCTAAGGATGCTGATTCATTAGAAATCTCTGTTCTTCTAGAATCACCATATCTGGCTTTTATGTCATTCATGTCTTCTTTAATAACTTCAATGACCCGGTGCTGATTAGCAAGAATATCTTTGTAATCAGTTATCTTAGCGTTGAGATCGGTAATTTCAGCTTCAATCTTATCTTGTTCAATTCCGGTCAATCTCTGGAGTTTCATATCCAAGATTGCTTTCGCTTGTTTGTCACTTAAATTGAAAGTGGAAATCAAACTAGCTTGAGCTTCTTCGGGAGACTTGCTCTTTTTGATTAATTCAATGACTTCATCAATGTGTTGACCCGCAATCTTTAAACCCTCTAGAATGTGTTCTCTTTCGATAGCTCTATCTAAATCAAATTTTGTCTTTCTTCTAACAACATTAATTTGATGATCCATGTAATGGGTTAAGATTTCCTTAACAGGGAAAATCTTTGGCTGCCCATCATAGATTGCTAATAAATTAATACTATATCCTACTTGCAGAGAGGAGAATTTGAAGAGTTGATTGAGAATTACTTCAGGAATTGCTTCTTTCTTTAATTCAATAATTACTCTAATACCTTCTCTGTTAGATTCATCGCGGATGTCGTGAATGCCTTCGATGATTTTGTTCTTAACAAGATCAGCGATTCTTTCAATCATGACACTCTTATTAACTTGATAAGGAATTTCAGTGACAACAATGATCTTTCTGCCCGCATGATGAGGATCGTCTTCAATTGAAGTGCGGGAGCGTAAAACTATGATGCCGCTTCCGGTCTCATAAGCTTTTCTAATACCGGACTTGCCAAGAATAATACCCGCAGTAGGAAAATCTGGTCCTGGCAAATAGTTGTTCATTAAATCTGTTACTGAAATATCTGGGTTCTCCGCAACCGCTAAGGTTGCATCAATAACTTCTGAGAGGTTATGGGGTGGAATGTTTGTTGCCATACCAACCGCAATACCTGTAGACCCATTAATTAGGAGGTTAGGAATTCGACACGGTAGAACTACTGGCTCTTCTTCTTCGCCATCATAGTTGGGAATAAAATCAACAGTATCTTTATTTATGTCTCTAACGAGTTCGTTAGCAATTTTTGATAATCTTGCTTCGGTATATCTCATAGCGGCCGCTTGGTCGCCATCAACAGATCCAAAGTTACCATGACCGTCAACCAAAGGATAACGGCAGGAGAAGTCTTGAGCTAATCTAACCATCGCATCATAGACTGCGGTATCACCATGAGGGTGATATTTACCAATAACTTCACCAACGATACGGGCTGATTTCTTGTGAGGATAACCACTGGTCATCCCTAGGTTATTCATTGCATAAACAATTCTTCTATGAACCGGCTTAAAACCATCTCTGATATCAGGTAAAGCACGAGAAACAATAACGGACATTGAGTAATCCAAGAAAGAAGTTCTCATCTCGTTACTGAGGTTAACGTCTTTTGTTCTATCTACATCAACATCAGAATCGAATTTTTCATTTCTGTGATCAAGCTCTTTGTTTTCTGGCATTTTTCTCAACTCCTTCCTAAATATCTAGATTCTTAACAAACTTGGCGTTCGTAAGAATAAAATCTCTACGCGGTTCGACTTTTTCGCCCATCAACATATCGAAGACCATATCAGCTTCCATTGCATCCTCGAGGTTGACTTTCAATAATACTCTTGTGTTTGGATCCATGGTCGTTTCCCAAAGCTGTTCGGCATCCATTTCACCAAGACCTTTATAACGCTGGATACTGGCTTTGGTTCCTGGCGTCATTCTTGTCCTAATATCATCCATTTGTTGATCGTTATAGGCGTACTCAATGCTCTTTCCTTGCGTCACTTTAAATAGTGGCGGTTGAGCAATATAAACATGTCCCAATTCAACTAATGGTTTCATATACCGATAGAAGAAGGTTAATAGTAGTGTTCTAATGTGAGCACCATCAACATCAGCATCGGTCATAATAATAATTTTATGGTATCTTAATTTGGCAATATCAAATTCCGGTCCAAAGCTGGTACCAAAAGCGGTAATCATTGTGCCAATCTCTTGGTTGTCTAAGACCTTCTCTTGACGAGCTTTCTCAACGTTAATAATTTTACCTCTTAGTGGCAGAATAGCTTGGAATTCTCTATTACGACCACCTTTGGCACTACCACCTGCGGAATTACCCTCAACGATAAAGATTTCGCAAAGTGATGGATCTCTATTTGAACAGTCGGCAAGCTTGCCTGGTAATGTCGATAGGCCGGTTAAGGCTGATTTTCTTGTTGCCTCTCTTGCTTTCTTAGCAGCAACTCTAGCTCTTGCGGCTAGCATACATTTATCAACGATGATTCTAGCAGCATCAGGATTCTCCATTAAGAATCTTTCTAATTGTTCAGAGAATATTTTATTAACAACTCCTCTGATTTCTGAGTTGCCTAATTTTGTTTTTGTTTGTCCTTCGTACTGTGGATCTGGGTGCTTGACCGATATAACTGCTGTCAATCCTTCACGAACATCATCGTTGGTTAAGGAATCATCAGCATCTTTTAGAATTTTCGCACTTCTTGCATAGTTGTTTATGACTTTGCTTAGCGCTAGTCTAAAGCCTTCCTCGTGAGTTCCACCTTCTTGAGTGTAGATATTATTACAGAAAGAATAGATGCTTGGTTGATAAGTGTCGTTATATTGGGCCGCTATCTCAACTTCCATATCTGGATTTTGTGATGATCCTTCGATATAGATGACTTCTTCGTGTAGCGGGACTTTGTTTTGGTTTAAGAACTTAACATACTCTCTTAATCCGCCTTCATACAAGAACGACTCGTGAGTGTCATTTCTCTCATCATTAACTTCAATTGTTAATCCTTTGTTTAAAAATGCCAACTGACGAATTCTATCGCGCATTAGTTCATAACTAAATTCAGTTGTTTCAGTAAAGATGGTGGCATCGGGCTTAAATTTAACTTTAGTTCCCCGATAGGTTGTTTGACCAATAATTGCTAGTGGCTTGTCAACTTTGCCGCCGTTATGGAAACGCATATAGTAAAGATTGCCTTCGTGGCCAACCCAAACTTCAAAAGATTCTGACAAAGCATTAACTACGCTGCCACCAACACCATGAAGACCTCCTGATACCTTATATCCACCGCCTGCGCCAAATTTGCCGCCAGCATGAAGAATGGTATAAACAGTTTGAACTGTTGAAACCCCTGTTTTTTTATGGATTCCAACCGGAATTCCTCTACCATTATCTTCAACAACAATTTCGTTGTTTTTAGTGATGGTTATAATAATTTTTGTACAGATGCCCGCTAAGGCTTCATCAATTGAGTTGTCAACAATTTCCCAGACAAGGTGGTGTAACCCTCTAGAAGATGTTGAACCGATATACATACCCGGCCGTTTTCTAACAGCTTCAAGTCCTTCTAAGACTTGTATCTGGTCCTCTGTGTATTCTTTCTCAACTGGTTTTAATAGATCGTCCATTTTCATTTCCTCCAATCGTACCGCTTTTTACTAAAAAACTTTTTATATGACTATCTGCAATTTCCTCTAGTATTTGGCCATCTTGCGCCGTTGTTATAAACAGCTGATTGTCATTTTCTAGATCTTGCAGTAATCTTCTTTGTTTGACCTTATCCAATTCGGATAAGACATCATCTAAGACAATAATCGCTTCTTCTCCGGTTAATTTCTTAACCACATCGGTAGAAGATAACTTTAGTGCTACCGCCGCTAGTCTATTTTGTCCTTGCGAACCATAGTTAGCAATCGGCTTTCCGTTGATCTGCAGTAGAATGTCATCTCTGTTGACGCCAATTTGTGTTGATTGACGATAACAATCATCGTTATAGTTTGCTAACACCATTTCATAAATTTCATTGGTTGTATTGCATTTTTCTAATTGGGTTAAATACACAATGCTCAATTTGTCTTCTTGACCGCTTAATCTTTGATATCTAGCGTTAATGAGTTCGGTTAGCTGGGCTACCATCTCACGTCTTTTGATAAGCATTTCATAATTGGCTTTTGCGTATTGCATTGTCAAAACTTCAATTAAGTTCTTATCTATATTCGCCGCTTTAAGATTTTCGTTTCTTTCTTTCAAAATTTTATGGAATCGAATAGTTGCCATGTAGTAGGAAGGGGAAAGCTTTGATAACTCATCGTCAATAAACTCTCTTCTGTCTCTAGGACTTGCTTTGAATAAGCCAACATCCGCGGGCGAGAACGTTACAACATTAACTAGTCCGATAAAGTCACTCGCTTTCTTTACTTCTTGCTTATTTAGAAATGTTTTGCAGCCGGTCTTTCCAATTACAATCCGCAGGTTCTGATTAAAACCATTCTTCTCTGCTTGTGCCTCTAAGACTGCATTTTCCTTACCTTGAGCAATTAAGGCCTGATTCTCGTCATTGCGGAAGGATTTAAGCATCGATAGAAAGCCTATCGCTTCCACGATATTGGTTTTTCCTTGAGCGTTATCCCCATAAAAAACATTTGTTTGAGAATCAAATTCTAATTCCAATTCATTTACGTTGCGGAAATTTCTGAGAAGTAATTTCTTAATAATCATTCAATTTGATACGTAGTTCCGTTAACCGTGATGGTATCTCCGCTAATTAATTTGCGGCCACGCCGGTTCTCATTAACGTCATTAACTTTTACATCCGCGGTTAATAAGAATACTTTTTCTTCGCCGCCTGTAGAGATTACGTTGACGTATTTTAGAAACTGTCCAAGTTTAATGTAAGGTGTTTTTATTGCAACTTTTTCCATTTCTTTTCCTCTTTCATGCAGAATATAAATACATTTATATTCTATCATAAAGAGCTAAAAAAATAAAGCGAATTAACGTTTTTTAGCCGAATTTCGCTTTATTTGTGTTTTTATGATATATTTAATTGCCTATCGGCTTTCTTTCGCCCTACGAGCTAGAAAAAGGCGTTTAATAAGTTCTGACGGGCAAGACTAATTGGATGCAGGTGTCGTCTTTGCTATTGCTGATGACAAAAGGCTTTGCGTCGCCATTGAAACTGAGCACAATTTCCTCACTGCCTAAAGCCTTGATAGCATCAATAACATATTTCGAGGTAAAGGAAATATCTAATCTGTTGCCTTCGTAGTGAAAGTTCGGAACTTTCTCGACTGCAGATCCAATTTCTTGACTTCTAGAAGAAATCTCTACGTTGTCATAATTCATTGAAAGTTTGACGATGTTGTTTCTATCAACCGATAGAAGTGAGGCTCTGTCTATGCTAGCTATTAACCCTTGGGCTGCTGTCGCGAGTTTATATTCGAATGATGGTGGAATTAATTTGCTTGTATCTGGATACACGCCATTGATAACTCTTGTACTAACTAAGGTGTTTTGGAATCTGAAATTAACTTTCTTGTCAGTAATGCAGATTTCAACGTTAGTTTCACCCTCGGCAATTTTAACAACTTCATTTAGTGTTCTCGCCGGCATTGTTACATTGAAAACGTTTTCATCATCAATCTTAACAACTTTTTTTGATAGGCGATAACTATCGGTTGCGACGCACTCTAGTAGTTTTCCTGAGCATTTGAAATTAACACCAGTCAAAATAGGTCTTGTTTCTTTATCACTAGCCGCGTAACTTGTTTGAGTGATTATTTGAGCTAGGGTTGCAGTTGGAATATTTAATGTATTACCAGAAAAATTCAAATCCAAGACTGGATAATCTTTACTTTCCATACAGTTTAGCGAGAAATCAGACACATGATCCTTGATTTTTACAATGTTTTCTTCTACTGTTTCAAAGTTAATAGTGTCTCCTTCTAGCTTTCTAGTAATATCTGTAATGAATTTAGCGCTTACAACAATAACTCCTGGATCAAAAACAGTAATATAAGTATTGTCATTTTCTTGTAATGGAATTTTAGTAACAATAGAAATATCGCTGTCACTTCCGGTTAAGAATAGTCCATGTTGATTTAATTCAAATTTGATACCAGTTAAAATAGCTCTGGGATTCTTTTGCGATACTGCTCTAGAGACAATGCCTAAAGCCTCGGATAATTGATTCTTGGAAATTGCAAATTTCATTTTCTGTTTACCTCTCTTATTCTATTTTTATATATTCTTCTTTAAAAACATTAATAATAAGCCCTGTTGACTATGTGGATAAGTAGAACTTTTCCATCCTAAATTATAACATATAAACGATAAATTATGAACTAATTTTTATTGTGTTTTTATTAGTTTTTTCAAATCTTCAATCGCTTGAATATAATCGGGGTTTTCTTTCAACATTTTTTCCACTTTTTCGCATGCACTAATCACAGTTGTGTGATCTTTTCCCCCAAATTCATCGCCAATCTTCGCCAAAGAGACATTAAGCATCGACCTGCAAAGGTACATCGCAATGTGTCTTGCTACTGTGATGTTGCTAGTTCTTTGCCGACTCTCCAATTGAGAAGGGGATATACTATAATACTCAGATACAGCCATTTTTATCTTGTCAATCGTAACAGCATTCTTCTCTTGAATTTTAGAAAAAGATTTAAAGGTTTCAAGTGCCACTTGCATATCAATGTGATCGCCAGGATTGAAGGTGATTGCGTAGAATAAAAGCTTATTTAAAGCACCTTCCAATTTGCGGACATCAGAAGAATAATTGCTTGCGATATACTTCAAAACATCTTCATCAATCTTCCCACCATTGATATCTAAAACTTCAATTTTTTTCTTCAAAATCATATAAGCTGTTTCGTATTCTAAAGCGCGAATTTCTACCGACAATCCGGATGAAAATCTTCCTACAAGTCTGTCTTCAATGTTCTTTAATTCGTGTGGCGAACGATCGCTAGTTAATACAATTTGTTTACCGGCATTGATCAACAAATTAAAGATACTGAAAAGCACTTCCTTACTCTTTTCTTTAGATGATAAAAACTGCACATCATCAAGTAGCATTACATCAACCTGACGATACTTATCTTTTAATGTTTCGATCCCCGAATCTTTAAAGGCCTTTACGACGTCTTCAACAAAATCGTCCACCGAACGGTAGAAGACATTTGCTGAGGGATTTTTAACTCGAACATAATTTCCAATAGCATGCAAAAGGTGAGTTTTTCCCAAGCCGGACTTGCCATATAGAAAGAGTGGGTTATAAAAATTTCCTGGATCCATTGCGGTCGCAAGAGAAGCAACATAGCTTTCTCTATTGCTTGGTCCTACAACGAAATTTTCGAAAGTAAATTTTGGATTTAAATTACTAATAAAGGTCGGCTGTTGAGTCGTTATAGTTTTCTTGGCTTCAACTAGCGAGGCGGCATCAACAATTGTACATTTAAAATTAGATTGAGTGACATCGTTTAAAAGCTCTTGGATTAATTCAAGATAGCGGCGAACAAGTATTTCCGCCGCAAAACTATTTGGAGCAGATACGGTAATATTGTCTCCCTCAATTTCAACTATTTTTGTGTCATAAAAAAAACTGCTGAAGGCGGCGTTATCATTTATCCTCGTTTGAAGATTAGATAAAACGCTCTTCCAGATATCTTCATATCTTGAATTGCTTAAAACCATACGACTACCTCTCTCTATTTCTCTCGCTAAGATTTTACCATAATTTAGGAAAAATTAAAGGGGGAAAAATCATCAATTTGTGTTATCCACACCTAATTCACACATAATTTCTTAGGGAATATAGGCTCAAAATATGTTTTCCACATCTTTTTATTGTGGATAACTTGTTGATAATTCGGTGGAAAAAGTAAAAGTGTGAAAATGTGAATAATCATTGTGGAAAACTATTTTTTATCCACAAAGAAAAGTCCTGAAATTGCCTAATTTTTTATTGGTTATCCACCGTTTTTATGCTTTTTTCTAACATACTACGTTAAATAAATATATATTTATTTTATTTGACATTAAAGGCCGATAACTTTATAAT